>NZ_JAUYEY010000003.1 GCF_030689685.1 Polaromonas sp.
GCCGGGTTTGCAGCGCCATAGCCGTAGCTATGGGGCAAAAAGCCGGTGAAAAATGGACCGTCGCGGTCGCTTTGCAGCCGACGTTCCTTCTGCCACCCAGGCTCCTAGAGGCCGATTTGATGCATAAAACGGTCAATCCAAGAGAACACATGAAGATAACAATCGTTGGCGGCGGCATAGGCGGCCTGAGCCTGGCGCTGGCCCTGCACCAGCGCGGTCTGGCCTGCGAGGTCTATGAAACCGTGCCTGAAGTCAAGGAGCTCGGCGTCGGCATCACCTTGCTACCACACGCCATGCGCGAGTTGGCAGCGCTGGGCCTGCAGGCACCGATTGAAGCCGTCGGTATCGAAAATGAGGAAAGCGTTTTTTTCAACCGCTTCGGCCAGTTTATCTACAAGGAGCCGCGCGGCCGCCATGCCGGTTATGCGTTGCCTGAGATCGGCATTCCGCGCGGCAAGCTGCACCGCCTGCTCTACCAAGCGGCGCTTGAGCGGCTGGGCGCGCACGCCATCCACACCGACCACCGCTGCACTGGCGTGACGCAAGACGAGAGCGGCGCCACCGTGCAGTTCACGCAGACATCGAGCGGCGCGACCCTGCCATCGGTGCGTGCCGACGTGGTGGTCGCTTGCGACGGCGTCAACTCCACCGTGCGGCGCCAGTTCTACCCGGATGAAAAAGTTGCGTTTGCCGGCATCAACACCTGGCGCGGCGTGACGCGGCACCAACCTATCCTGACCGGCAAGAGCTACATGCGCATCGGCTCCATCGACACCGGCAAGATGGTGATCTACCCCATCGTTGACCGGTTGGATGAGAAGGGACACCAGCTGATCAACTGGGTGGCCGAGATCCAACGAGACAACGCAGCCATGAACGACTGGAACCACCCCGGCGACGTGAAGGACTTTCTCGACATCTTCAAGGACTGGCGTTTCCCGTGGCTGGATGTTGCCGCGCTGATCGCCAATGCCGAGCAGATTCTTGAGTACCCGATGGTGGACAAGGACCCGGTGCCGCAGTGGACCTTTGGCCGCGTGACGCTGCTGGGCGATGCTGCGCACCCGATGTACCCGCGCGGCTCCAACGGTTCGGCGCAGGCCATCATCGACGGGCGCACGCTGGCCGAACAACTGGCTGGCGCCGGCGGGGACGGTCGCCCTGCGCTGCTGGCCTATGAAAAGCTGCGGCTGGCGCCCACGGCCAACATTGTGCTGACCAACCGCTCGGTGCCGCCCGACTTCATCAACATCAAGGTGGACGAACTCAGCGGCGGCAAGCCTTTTGCCAACATCGATGCGCTGATCAGCCAGCAGGAGCTGCGCGAGATCTCCGAGCACTACAAAAAAGTCGCCGGCTTTTCGCTAGAAGCGGCCAAGGTGGGCTGAACCCCGGAGGGGCGCTTCAGTTCAGGTATTTGGGCTTGGCCAGATCCAGGCCCAAGTCGGCCGGCTCGGTTGTGGTGGCCACCGCTTCCAATGGCGAAGTCGCAGGCAAATGCAGCCACTGTGAGGCGTTCAGGCTCTGGTGCAGCAGTTGCAGCAGGCCGTTGCTGAGCTGCGGGTCCATCACGACATGAAAATTGCGAATCGCCGCGCGGCCCGGCATCTTTTCAAACAACTGCAGCCGCAACTGGCCGCTGTTCAACAGCGTGACCTTGACTTCCGTCAGCAGCAGCGGCTCGGGGCCCAGCACCGGGTCGCCTGGCTGGCCCTGGCGACTCTGGTAGGGCGTCTCAAAGTCCCCGGTGCGCAGCGCCGCTTCTTTCTGAAAGGCCGTCAGCAGTTGCCCCCGCTGGTCTTCCAGGGTAACTGCGGGCGCCGCCGGAGCCGCGACTTTTTTCATCTGATCGCTTGTGCTCTGGCTCAGGAGGGGCAGCAGCGCCAGCGCCAGGCGCCGCGTCAGCCAGGCGCGCAGCTCACCGCCTTCCTTGCCATTGATGCGAATCAACAGGCGGTCTTGTTCGTGGACGTAGCTGAGCGACACCTGGTGTATGTTCATGAGACCGATTTTAGAGCTGTTCCCGTTCATACGGGAGTGCGAATGAGGACGGACGGGATCTGCGGGTCGGCGCAAGGGCTATTGAAAACCGCCGGTGGCAGCCCCAGATCAACTGCAATCATTTTGAAGGGACGCCCCATGCGCCAAGACAAACTCACCACCAAGTTCCAGGAAGCCCTCAGCGACGCGCAGTCGCTCGCGCTTGGTCATGACAACGCCTACATCGAGCCGGCCCACCTGCTGGCCGCCATGCTGGCCCAGGACGACGGGCCCAAGGCCTTGCTGCAGCGTGCCGGTGTCAACGTGACCGCCCTGCAGGCCGCCATCGACGCTGCCGTCAAGAAGCTGCCCACGGTCTCCGGCCAGGAGCAGATCCAGGTTGGCCCCGAACTGGCCAAGCTGCTGCAGGCGACGGAAAAGGAGTCGATCAAGCGCGGCGACCAGTTCATTGCCGGCGAGCTGTTCCTGCTGGCCGTGGCCGACAGCAAGGCCGAGGTCGGCAAGCTCGCCAAAGAGGCCGGCCTGACGCGCAAGGCGCTCGAATCTGCTATCGACACTGTGCGCGGTGGCCAGGGCATGGACAGCCCTGAAGCTGAAGGCCAACGCGAAGCGCTCAAGAAATACACCCTGGACCTGACCGAGCGCGCGCGCATGGGCAAGCTCGACCCGGTGATCGGCCGCGACGACGAGATCCGCCGCGCCATCCAGGTGCTGCAGCGCCGCACCAAGAACAACCCGGTGTTGATCGGCGAGCCCGGCGTCGGAAAAACCGCGATTGTGGAAGGCCTGGCGCAGCGCATCGTTGCGGGCGAGGTGCCAGAATCGCTCAAGGGTAAACGCGTGCTGAGCCTGGACATGGCCGCGCTGCTGGCCGGCGCCAAGTTTCGCGGCGAGTTTGAAGAGCGCCTGAAAACCGTGCTCAAGGAGCTCGCCAAGGACGAAGGCCAGACCATTGTATTTATCGACGAGCTGCACACCATGGTGGGTGCCGGCAAGGCCGAGGGTGCGATGGATGCCGGCAACATGCTCAAGCCCGCGCTGGCCAGAGGCGAGCTGCATTGCGTGGGCGCGACCACCCTGGACGAATACCGCAAGTACATTGAAAAAGACGCCGCATTGGAGCGCCGCTTCCAGAAAATTCTGGTCGGTGAGCCATCGGTGGAAGCCACCATCGCCATCTTGCGTGGCCTGAAAGAAAAGTACGAGCTCCACCACGGCGTGCAGATCACCGACCCGGCCATCGTTGCTGCGGCCGAGTTGAGCCACCGCTACATCACCGACCGGTTTTTGCCTGACAAGGCGATTGACCTGATCGACGAAGCCGCCAGCAAGATCGCCATCGAGCGCGACTCCAAGCCTGAAGTGATGGACAAGCTGGATCGCCGGCTGATTCAATTGCAGATCGAGCGCGAGGCCGTGCGCCGTGAAAAAGACGAGTCCTCGCAAAAGCGCTTCGGTCTGATCGAGGAAGAAATCGTCAAGCTGCAAAAGGAAATATCCGACCTTGACGAAATCTGGCAGGCCGAAAAAGCCCAGGCGCTCGGCTCCAAAGACGTGATGGAAGAGATCGACCGCATCCGCTTCCAGATCGAGGAGCAAACCCGCAAGGGTGACTTCAACAAGGTCGCCGAGTTGCAATACGGCAAGCTGCCCGAGCTGGAAAAACGCCTCAAGGAAGCGCAGGACGCCGAGGCCAGCAAAGGCAAGTCCAACGCCCCCACCTTGCTGCGCACCCAGGTCGGTGCTGAAGAAATCGCCGAAGTCGTCGCGCGCTCCACCGGTATCCCGGTCAGCAAACTGATGCAGGGCGAGCGCGACAAACTGCTGCTGATGGAAGGCAAGCTGCACGAGCGTGTGGTCGGCCAGGACGAAGCCATCGGTGCGGTCGCCAATGCGATCCGCCGTTCACGCTCGGGCCTGAGTGACCCGAACCGGCCCACGGGCTCTTTTCTCTTTCTCGGCCCCACCGGCGTGGGCAAGACCGAGCTGTGCAAGGCGCTGGCCGGCTTTTTGTTTGACAGCGAAGATCACCTGATCCGCGTTGACATGAGCGAGTTCATGGAAAAACATTCGGTGGCCCGCCTGATAGGCGCGCCGCCAGGTTACGTGGGTTACGAGGAGGGCGGCACCCTGACCGAAGCGGTGCGCCGCAAGCCCTACAGCGTGCTGCTGCTCGACGAGGTGGAAAAAGCCCACCCGGATGTCTTCAACGTGCTGCTGCAGGTGCTGGACGATGGCCGCCTGACCGACGGCCAGGGCCGCACCGTGGACTTCAAGAACACCGTCATCGTGATGACCAGCAACATCGGCTCGCCCATCATCCAGTCCATGGTCGGCAAGCCGTATGAAGAGGTCAAGGAAGCGGTGACGGATGAGCTGAAAAACTACTTCCGCCCCGAGTTTTTGAACCGTATTGACGAGACCGTGGTGTTCCATTCGCTCGATGCGAAAAACATCGAATCGATTGCCCGCATCCAGCTCAAGGTGCTGATGGCACGGCTACAGAAGATGGATCTGACGATGGAGGTGTCGGAGGCCGCGATTGCCGAACTGGCCAAGGTCGGCTTTGACCCAGTGTTCGGCGCGCGGCCGCTCAAACGTGCGATTCAGCAGCGCATCGAGAACCCGTTGAGCAAGCTGCTGCTGGAAGGACGCTTCCCGCCCAAGAGTGTGATCCCGGTGGATGTGGACCCGGTCCTCGATCCTGGCGTGTTCCGATTTGACCGCGCTGTGGGGTAATTTCCGGCGGAGCAAACGCTATCGTTTCTATAGCTGCCTGCGACCGCAGGGTATGGGCTGTCGGCCGTTCTGATGTGTAAAAACCTTGAAATGCCCGCCTGCGCAGGCAGGTAACAGGTTTTCTGCAACGTGTCGGACTAGGAGTCTGGGCGGCAGAAGGACCGTCGGCTGCAAAGCGGCCGCGACGGTCCATTTTTCACCGGCTTTTTGCCCCATAGCTACGGCTATGAGGCTGCAAACCCGGCAAAAACTGTCCTCGCTGGGGCCGATTTTCGCTCTCGACGCCTTCTGTCGCCCAGACTCATAGTCTTACTGTGTCATAAAATATGCTATTATTTCAATAGCATCAATTCTGACCGGAGGCTTTATGGACGCAGCCAAGGAGTTCAATCGTTACATCTCTCATTTGTCCGAGGGACTCGGGCATGCTGACCGCCACGCGGGACTC
>NZ_JAUYEY010000011.1 GCF_030689685.1 Polaromonas sp.
CCGCTCATATGCCGCGACCATGCACAAGCAAGGGGCGAACATCTTTGACTCCCTTGTCGCCGCCTTCAAGGGTGCACCGCCTCAGCCCCGCTTCGGCTGAATCCAGTACGTCTGCCTAAAGTTGGGCTGAGTAGTTACCAATCAGCTTGTTCTTCAGCGCGTAGTAAGTCAGGTCGCTGTTGGAAGCAAGACTCATTTTTTCCATCACACGGGTCCGGTAGGTGCTGACGGTCTTCACGCTCAGCGACAGCGCCTTGGCAATGTCACCAGCGGTTTCACCCTTGGCCAGTTTCAGGAAAACCTGAAACTCGCGCTCAGAAAGTTGCTCATGGGGCGTGGCGTCATTTTTGCGATTGAGCTGTTGCGCGAGCAACTCTGCCACGGCCGGCGTGATGTAGCGCTTGCCCAGCGAGATCACGCGAATCGCGTTGACGATCTCCATCGGGTCGCACTCTTTGTTCAGGTAGCCGCTGGCACCCTGACGGATCAGGTTCACTGCGTAATGCTCCTCCGGATAGCCACTGAGGATCAGGATGCCCACATCAGGCGCCTTGGCGCGGATCATGGCCAGCGCGTCGATGCCACTTTGGCCGGGCATGGACAGGTCCATCACCAGGATGTCAAGCTCGACGTTGCGCACCAGGTCTATAGCTTCACGGCCACTGGCCGCTTCGCCAACCACCCGCAAATCGACCTGGTCGGAAAAGAACTGTTTGAGCCCCGAACGCACGATGGCATGGTCATCAACAATTCCGATTTTGATCATTTCTTTTCCTTTTTTAGGCCGGCGTTTCAACGCGGCACAATGCTTCAACACAGCGTCGCGCAATTACGACGGCTTTTTTGCCCCAAAAGCGATTATTCACGAATTATCGATTGAAATACGGACCGGAGATCACGATGAGATGGTTTGCACTACCCAAAATGGCGATCAGCCTGCCTTTGGCATTGCTTGCAACCGTCATTTTGATCTCCATCAACGAAGCCGGTTTTCGCCTGTCTACCCAAGCGGCCACCCGCATTGAGGAGGCCCAGGAAACGCGGAGCTTCGTCACCAAGTTGTTGCAACACATGCTCGACGCCGAAACCGGGCAACGGGGTTACTTGCTCACGGGTGATCCCCAGTACCTGGCGCCTTACGACGCGGCATCCACCGATGTTACCCAGACGTCGGATACTTTGCGCCGGCTCTACGCTCCTTACCCTGCAGAGTTGGCCGAGTTTGGCGTGCTGTCGCACAGCGTGTCACGCAAGCTCGCCGAGATGGACCTGAGCGTGCGCATGCGCAAGCAGGGCAACGCAGAAGCCTGGAAGTTTGTGCTGACCACCGATGTCGGCATGGAACAAATGAGCGCCATCCGCAGCCAGATCAACAAACTGGTTCAGTCGAGCAATTTGAAAATGCAGGCAGCGCAAACCCAGATTACCCGCTCACTGCAGCTATCGCGCCTGGGCATTGCACTGATGGCGCTGGCCGGCTTGCTGGCGTTTTACAAGTATTTACGCCAGACCCAGGCGCTGCTGAACTCCGGCCAGCGCGAGCAGGAATCCCTGCAGCGCGAGCGCGACCGGCTCGACAAAGAGGTGCGGGAGCGCACCGCCACGCTGGCTGAACTGGCCACCCACCTGCAGCAGGTGCGCGAGGACGAGCGGGGCTACCTGGCCAGGGAACTGCACGATGAGCTGGGTGCCTTGCTGACAGCAGCCAAACTCGATGTGGCCCGCATCAAGTCGCGGCTGGGGGTCATCACGCCAGAAGCCACCGAGCGTATTCAGCACCTGATTGAGACGCTCAATAGCGGCATCGCGCTCAAACGCCGCATCGTCGAAGATTTGCGGCCTTCGTCGCTGTCGCACCTGGGCCTGGTCGCCTCGCTGGAAATCCTGGCGCGGGAATTCGAAGACAGGTCCGGGCTGGTCATCACCACCGACCTGGAAATGGTGGAGCTCGGCGGCTCGGGGCAGCTCACGATCTACCGGCTGGTACAGGAGTCCCTGACCAACATGGGCAAGTATGCCGAGGCCAAACACGCCGAGATCAGCCTGCACAACTTCGACAGCTACCTCACCGTCGAAGTCAAGGACGACGGCAAGGGTTTTGACAGCATGAATGTCGGCATCGCCAGCCATGGCCTGACCGGCATGCGGCACCGGGTGGAAGCCGCAGGTGGCCGACTGACCGTGGCGTCCAGCCCCGGTCAGGGCACACGCATATTTGCAGTGTTGCCCAAGGTGGCACCGGCCTCCTGAGTATTGCTCCTGCGCATTTTCTTGCGGCAGCAACGCGGCGTGACGGCATCTACCGTCGACTGAAAATCAGTCGACGCAAGTCGGAATTGCCCCTCTAAGCAGGTAATCGGCCCCGTCCTACACAGCGTCATCGCACTTCCCGACAGGGCCAACCGGCACTCACCGATGAACGCTTTTAAGCGTCCCCTTTAACCTTGCTACAGGTGTTTCAATTGCGAGCGCCGCAACCCATGGGCGCCGCCCTGCAAGGAGATCGACATGCTGCACTATTCCGTTGTCTTTCTGGTGATTGCATTGATTGCAGCCGTGTTCGGCTTCGGCGGTATCGCCGCTGGTGCGGTTGAAATTGCCAAGATTTTGTTTTTCATCTTCGCGATATTCGCGGTCGTCAGCTTCGTGGTTGGCTTGATGAAAAGAAACTAACCCCATTCGTCGACCCGTCGCGGACGACGGCGCAACGGCCGGGCATTACTTGCTCGTTGACCAAGATGCCCTCGCCGCTATCCCTTTATCATTTGCCTTACCGGTCCTGTATCCCGCCTTTTTCAACTTCAAGGAACTCAATATGAAAAACCCAAGCGCTAACATCCCGTCCACTCAAGAAGCGCTGACCGGTGCGCGCCACCTGTCCGACCAGATGCTGAGTGGCGCTGAGCACGCTGTTGAAAGCAGCCGCAGCCTGGCCAACGAGACCTTGGACAAGGCCGAAAGCAAGGTTCGCCAGTTACGCGGCAGCATTGACCCCATCGTCGACAAGCTGGCTACCCAAGCCCAAAAACTTGCTCGCCAAAGCATGGACATGGCCGCTGAAGCCAGCGACCGGGCACAGCGCTCGATACACCGTTATGCCGATGCGACGACGCGTTACGTCGCCAATGAGCCGGTCAAGGCCGTGTTGATTGCTGCAGCCGTTGGCGCTGCGGTCGCACTGCTGGTCGCCTCCACCCGTCATCGCGACTCGCGCTGATTTGCCGCCCATCGTTAACAAAACCGCGTTGTAACCATCAACCATGCTGCACCCGTTTATCTCCACCCTGATCCGCCGACCCCATCTTTTGATTGACCATTTGGCGGGGTATGCAGAGTTGATTCGTGATGAGGCCTCTGAAGCGGGCGCTGACTTTCTTGGCAGGGTTATTGCATGGGTGATGGTTGCCGTGTTCGCCGTCGTATTTTTGATACTGACCGGCGTCGCTTTGATGCTTGCGATGGTGACCACCCCGTTTCATTGGGCACTGGTCGCGGTTCCGTTGGCGGTTCTGATCTTGATGGTCGTGGCCTTGCTGCGAGCCCGCAAGCCATCGCTGGCAAGCCACTTTGCTGAAGTCAAGGCGCAGGTTGATCGCGACGCGCAGGCTTTGCGTTCAGCCACATGACAAGACCCGCATGACAACGACCACAATCACCGCTCAACAGCGCCTGGCAGCCAGCCGCCAGGCCATCGTGCGAGACATGCACCGGGACAACCCTGAGATCGGTCAACTGGCGGATGTTGATGCTGATGTTGATGCCCAATCCGCTATCAGCGAAACCGGAATCGACGCCTCGTCCAGCTCCTGGGATCTGGTCAAGCAGGTGGGCCAATCCTGGTGGCGGTCTCATCCGGCGCGCCTGGCGGTGGATGTTGCCAAACCCATGATGCAGACCTACGCCAAAGAGCGGCCGCTGAAGTTGCTGGGGATAGCTGCAGGAACGGGCATCGCCTTGGTGGTGCTGCGGCCCTGGCGTTTGATTTCCTTGACCGGTGTAGCGATTGCGCTGCTCAAGTCGACACAACTGGCGGGCGTGGTGCAGTCCTTGATCCTCGGCCCGCATGAACCAGACCGCAGCCACCCCCACCGCCGCCCTCGATAAAACCCTTGCGCAAACCGACTGGCGTGGTGCCGTCAGTCGGCCAGCTTTTCAACTCAACGCACCAACAAAAATTTATACACCTCAAGGAAAAATCATGAAATACGCTCGCGCCATTGCTTTCGCCGCCCTCGCCGGCATCACCATCATCAGCACCGGTTGCGCCGTGGGGCGTGGTCAGCAGACTGCCGGCGCTTATGTGGATGACGCCGCTATCACTGCCACTGTCAAAGCCAAGTTTGCAGAAGACAAGACAGTTTCGGCTACCGCCCTCAGCGTTGAGACGCTGAACGGTACGGTGCAACTGTCCGGTTTTGCAAAGTCAGCCACTGAAAAAGCACAGGCTGAAACCATTGCACGCAACACCAAGAACGTGCGCGCCGTGCGCAACGACATCGTCGTTCGCCCGTAAGTAAGCGCCGAATCATCAAAAAGCCCGGCCGTTATACGCCGGGTTTTTTATGGCTGCATGGTCAGGCAGCTCACGCTCCAGCAGTTCCGGCGCCAGTGGTGACAGACAAAAAAGCCCCCCGAAGGGCGTTTGCTGGCGGCTCATACAGCGGATCAGCTGACCTTGATCACCAGTTGGTTGTTCACCGAAGCGACGCCTTTGACCTGCTTGGCCAGGTCGGTCGCCTTGGCCTTGGCTGCAGCCGTAGGAGCCGGGCCGCTGAGCGTGACGACACCGTCCTTGGTATCGACATCGATCTTGATCGCGCTCAAGTCGGGGTCCTTGGCAAAGCTGGCATTGACCGAGGTCGTGATGACGGCATCGTCAATTTTCTCGCCCATGGTGGCGCTGGCCTGGCTGCCCGAAGCCTGCGCGTCCTTGGTCGCATCTTTCATGGCCTTGCCTGCATCCTTGGCCGCCTGCTCGGTTTTCGCAATGCCTGAGTCAATCGACTGGCCGACAGTTTTTCCGTCGTCGGTTTTTCCGCAGGCCGCCAGGGCCGCTAAAACAGCCACTGAACAGACAGCGGCCGCGAGTGGACGACGCACTGCGCCAGACGGATTGGAAGGGGTAGTCATGGTGAATCTCCTTTCAGATAGGCCTCTTGGGCGCGGCTCAGAGTTTGTCGATGGCCTTCTTGGCTCTGTCTTTGGCGCCTTCCTTGGCATCGCCGTAGCCTGACTGGGCCTTGCCCTTGACCTGGTCGGTCAGGCCCTCGGCTTTCAGGTTTTCATTCCCGACAACGCGACCGGCTACTTCTTTAACTTTGCCTTTGGCTTCGTCAACCCGGCCTTCAACTTGGTGCTTGTTCATGGTGTTTCCTATATGGATGCCTCCCGGGTAGCAAGAAGAATTTGTGTCGTGTTGCGAAGAAGTCGGCTGCTTACTTATATCCGGCCTTGATTGCGTGGTCCGCCTGGTTTCCCAGACTCGCCCGCTGGCCCCGATGCATATCCGCTGACAAGCGCCTCATCTCCTGGAGCGGACTGTTTATGTCCGACACACCATGCAGGTTTAGCTCGTCCCGGTCTGACCTGTTTCACATCACTTGACTCTTTACTGCCTCACTACCCTACAAAGACTGACCATATCCTTTCAAAGGTTGGTTGATAAATATTGGCCCTCAGTGGTCACGCCGCCAGCGGCCTGACGCTCTTGAAGCCCCGTTGGTAATCTTGATCCTTGGCCGTCACAGCCCAGATCGTCCTGGCCATCTTGGCCGCCTGCGCCACGACAACGACGTTGGCCGGGCGACGCCGCTTGAGTTGTTCAAGCCATGGGCCAGGCTCTTTGGCATGGGCCAGCACACTTCGGGCACCGTGAATCAGCAAGGTGCGCAAGTAGGTGTCGCCGCGCTTGGAGATGCCCCCCAGGCGCACTTTGCCGCCGGTGCCCGTTTGTGTGGGCACCAGCCCCAGCCAGGCACAGAACTCTCGGCCCGACTTGAAGGCGCTGGCCTGTCCCATGGTGGCTATTGCCGCAGTGGCCGTGAGCAGGCCCACGCCTGGAATCTGGGCAATACGCTGCATTTGCGGGTCGGCCTTGAGTTGCAGTCCCAGTCGTTTCTCGATCACCAGCATGTCTTCGCTCATGGCCTTGATGCGCGCGACCTGTTCGCGCAGGCTGTCCCTGACCATTTGCGGCAGCTGCGACGAGAGGTCTTCGAGTGTCTGCTCGATGTCTTTGAACAAGGCTTTGCGCCCTTGGGCAAAGGCGGCGCCGAATTCATACAACAAACCGCGCAAGGCGTTGGTCTGCATGGTGCGCATCTTCATCAGCAGTTCGCGCTGGCGGTGCAGGGTCAGCGTGGCTT
Organism: Polaromonas sp.; assembly: GCF_030689685.1. Lineage (GTDB taxonomy): Bacteria > Pseudomonadota > Gammaproteobacteria > Burkholderiales > Burkholderiaceae_C > Polaromonas. The sequence continues at coordinate 6,366 of NZ_JAUYEY010000011.1, forward strand.
GCTGCGCCGCAGTCTTGATGCCCACAAACTTGACGCCCGGTTGTTGCACGGCCAGCCAGATGGCGCGCGCGTCGGTGGCATCGGTCTTGTTGCCGCTCACAAAGGGACGAACGATCTTTGCATGCAGCAGCCGCACGCTGTGACCTTGGGCACTGAGCTCTCGGCCCCAGTGGTGGGCGCCGCCACAGGCCTCTATCGCAATCAGGCAAGGCTGTTTATTGGCAAAGTGCTCCAGCACCTTGACACGCTTGATCTGCACGTTGACGATTTCGCCCGTGCCCATGTCCACCGTGTGCACTTGAAACACGTGTTTGGCGATGTCCAGCCCAATGACTTGCAAGCCATTCATGGTGCCGACGATTTGTCCTGCGTTCATTCCTGTATTACGATTCATGGCGGATCCTCTATGGTGTTAGTGAAGACCGTGGTCTATCACACCTTGGGCACTTTGATGCCGTATCCATCAGAGGATCCACCTCGATTACTCGAAGTCTCTCTTCCTGATCGACGGCTGTTCATGCCCTTGGCGTTCAACAGTCTCAATTCCTTGCCCGTGGGCAGGGAGGCATCCATAGCATCTTCTGTCGGGTGATGTTTGGTTGCTTACGGATTTAACGCCTTTTTGGGCGGAGTGGGTGCCGCAGCTGCGAGTAACGCGGCCAGCACAATCAGGCTGCCGCCCAGCAGGGTGCGTGGGCTGAATTCGGCCGCGCCCAGCAGGGCGGCGGACCCGCTGGCAAACAGAATTTCGGTCAGCATCACAATTGCCGTTGTGCCTGCGGCCAGCCGCGCCGCACCGTACTGCAGCGCCATGTTGCTGACCAGAAAGGCCAGGCTCAGGCCAAGCGCCACCGGCAGCCAGGCGCCGCTCCATAGCGGCGCGCTCACGATGCCGCCGGCCAGCCCCAGCAGCGCCGCGCCAGTGGCCAGCATCGCGCCACCGCCGAACATGGCCATCATGCGCGCCGCGCTGGGCGTGTATTCCAGCTTGCGCAGCAGCACATTGGTCCCGGCAAAACTCAGGCCGCCCATCAGCGCCAGCCAGTCGGCCGCATCCTGCGGCACCGGCCAGGGCGACGTGGGCTCCTTGAGCACAATCAGCACGCCGGCCATGGCCAGCAGCAGGCGCAGCAGCGAAGCGCGTGTGGGCCGCTCACCCAGCACCGCCCATGCCAGCAGCACCGACCACGCAGGCATCAGGTAAAACAGCAGCACCACACGCACCACGTCGCCGACGGTGACGGCCCAGTTGAAGCCGACATTGGTCAGGCCAGCGGCGACGGCCAGCCACCAGAGCTGCGGATACCGCGCGAAGCTGCGCCAGGCCCCTGGCCGCCAGACCACGATGCAGGCCAGGCAGAAGAAGTAGATCAGCGCCGTGGACCAGAGGGGATGCAGCCCCTGCGACTGCAACTCGCGAAACGGCCACCAGGACACGCCCCAGACGAAGGCGTTGCAGACCAGCGCGCCGACGGCCAGGGCGGTTGCGCGGGGGCTCACGGTGCTGCCCCGGCCACATGCTGAAAACTGCGCGCAGGCGCCTGAACCATCGCGCTGGCCTGCATCAATGCGACTTGTCGCTGCGGGCGATGCTCAAGAGGTGATCGACCTGCTCCTTGTGCTTGATGCAGTTGCTCTTGTGCCAGCGCTGGATCAGCCACATGAAGCCTGCCACCACCACGCCGAAGGTGGTGATGGCGCCGAAGGCCGACAGGCCCATGCCGGTGGACAGGCTGTAGCCTGCGCCGAGCGCCAGGATACAGGCCTGTTCGTTGAAGTTCTGCACCGCAATCGAGCGGCCGGCGCCCATCAGGTTGTGGCCGCGGTGCTGCAGCAGCGCGTTCATCGGTACCACCAGAAAACCGCCGAGTCCGCCGAGCAGAATCAGAAACGGTGCAGCCACCCAGACGTTGGAGATGAAGTTCATCAAAATCACCAGCAAGCCCATGGCAATACCGAGTGGCATCACGCTGGTGGCATGCTCCAGCCGCATGCGCATCGACGCGAGAATGGCTCCAGCCGCCGTGCCAATCGCCACCACACCCACCAGCGAAGACGCCTGTGTGGTGCTGTAGCCCAGCGCGGCCGCGCTCCACGCCAGCACGATGTAGCGCAGGTTGCCTGAAACACCCCAGAATAGCGTGGTGGTGGCCAGCGAGATCTGCCCCAGTTTGTCGCGCCACAGCGCCGAGTTGCAGTTCCAGAAATCGGGCAACAACTCGAGCTTGTTGCGCGGCATGGGCCGCATTTCGACGCCGGTCAACGGAATGCGGGTGTTGAACCAGGCGGCTACGGCATACAGCAAGATCAAAGCGCTGATCGCGGCCTCGGGCGCGGTGTCGATGCCGGTGGTGAACACGGGGAAGTCAAACGACAGCAGCAAATGCGACACTGAATACCCGACCAACTGGCCGCCAAGCAACACACCCAGAATGATGGACGCAATCGTCAGTCCCTCGATCCAGCCATTGGCCTTGACCAGTTGTGAGGCCGGCAGCAGCTCGGTCAGGATGCCGTATTTGGCGGGCGAATACGCGGCGGCACCGAGGCCGACGATCGCGTAGGCCAGCAGCGGGTGCGTGCCGAACAGCATCATCAGGCAACCCACCACCTTGATGGCGTTGCTGACAAACATCACCTTGCCTTTGGGCTTTGCATCGGCAAAAGCCCCGACAAACGGCGCCAGAACAACGTAGAAGAGCGCAAACATCGGCACCAGTGCGGCCGGTTGCCACTTGGGCGCACCGCTGGTTCGGAGCAGCTCCACGGCAACCACAAACAGCGCGTTATCAGCCAGCGAGCTGAAAAACTGGGCTGCCATGATCGTGTAAAAACCGCGCTTCAGCTTCATTGAACCGTTTTGATCGCTGTGCAAATACATCAGGAGCCCTGATGCGGCACGATAGATATGAATGTCTCCTGACCTGAACGGTTTATAGCATGCGGCAAGCTGGCAAAATCCAGAAATAGACCTTGACAAGCTGGGTGTTAACCCACGCTGTCCTGCCTTTTGATTTCAAACAGCCAGAACCCTGACATGCCCCGCCCTATCCTTGCCACTGTTCATGCCGCCGCGCTTGCGCACAATCTGGCGCGTGTACGCAAAGCGGCACCTGACGCGCGCGTTTGGGCCGTGGTCAAGGCCAATGCTTATGGTCACGGCATTGAGCGCGTGTTTGACGCACTGCGCAGTGCCGACGGCTTTGCGCTGCTTGATCTGGCCGAGGCCCAGCGGCTGCGCGCGCTGGACTGGCGCGGACCCATTCTTTTGCTTGAGGGCTGCTTTGAGCTGCGCGACCTGGAGCTGTGCTCGCGCCTGGCCCTGTGGCACACGGTGCACTGCGACGAGCAGATAGCCATGCTGGCCACGCACAAGACCCAGCTACCGCACCGGGTTTTCCTGAAAATGAACTCGGGCATGAACCGCCTCGGCTTTGCACCGGAGCGTTATCGCGCGGCGTGGACGCGCCTGAACGCGCTGCCACAGGTCGAAGAAATCTCGCTGATGACACATTTCAGCGACGCCGATGGCGCCAAAGGCATTGCAGCGCAGCTGCAGGCTTTTGAAGCGGTCACGCACGACCTGCCTGGCGAACGCACGCTGGGCAACAGCGCCGCCACCTTGCGCCATGCAGCGGCCATGGACGAAAAATCCGACTGGGTCCGGCCCGGCATCGCGGTGTACGGCAGCGCCCCCGATTACCCGCAGCACAGCGCCGCCGACTGGGGCTTGCAACCGACCCTGACCCTGTCATCAAAAATCATTGGCCTGCAGCAACTGCAGGCCGGTGACACCGTGGGTTATGGCTCCAGCTTCACCGCTGACGGGCCGTTGCGCATCGGTGTCGTGGCCTGTGGGTATGCCGACGGTTACCCCCGGCACTGCACCACCGGCACGCCGGTGCTGGTCGCTGGTGAGCGCTGCCGCATGGTTGGGCGCGTCAGCATGGACATGGTCACGGTGGATTTGACGCCGGTGCCTGACGCCGGCATTGGCAGCGAAGTGACCTTGTGGGGGCGCGCGTCAAACGACGTTGTTCTGCCGATTGACGAGATTGCCCAGTCCGCCGGTACCGTGGCCTATGAGTTGATGTGTGCGCTGGCGCAACGCGTGCCGGTGGTGGTCGGGGATTGAGCCATGTCAACAGCCATGCAGCCACGTCAACTGGTCAGGGCCTGGGTAGAGGCTTTCAACCGCGCTGATGCCGACGCCCTGGCCGCTTTTTACACCGAGGACGCGGTGAATCATCAGGTGGCGGAGTTGCCGGTCCAGGGGCGGGCGGCCATCCGTCAGATGTTTATCGATGGATTTGCCAGCGCCAACATGGTGTGCATCCCCGAGAACATTTTTGCCGATGGTGAGTGGGGCATGCTCGAATGGCGTGATCCGCTGGGCCTGCGCGGGTGCGGTTTTTTTCATGTGCTCGCAGGGCAGATCGTCTTTCAGCGCGGCTATTGGGACAAGCTGAGTTTTCTGCGCGTTCAAGGGCTGCCGCTGCCCGAACCCGGACGCGATATTTAACAGCTAGCGGCAAACCTCACGCCGATTGCCCACACGAAGCACGCGCACGACGATACGCCGATCCTGCAAATCGCAAATGATGCGCCAATCGCTGACGCGGTATTTCCAATAGTTGCCTAGCTTGCTGCCGCTCAGTGCCTCGCCGAGTTCGCGCGGATTGTCCAGGCGGGACAGACGATCACGCAGGAATTCGAGAATGCGCGCCTGAATCTGCTTGTCGAGCTTTTTCAGGTCCTTGACCGCGTCGGGATCGAATTCAACCGCCCAGGCCAAGCTGGCGCTCCACGTCGGCCAAAGGGATGGTTTTGCGGTTCTTGCGCGCTCGAGCTTCGGCCAGGTAGTAGTCTTCGAGGTCGTCGATGAACTCAAGAATGGCTTCTCTGGCGAGGGTGGTTTTGGTCCGCCCGGTTTCCTGCGCGAGGGCATTCAGGCGCTGTTCGATGGGCTCAGGCAGTCGAATGGCAAGCATGGCGATCTCTGATATACATGTATAGCAATTGTACTTCTTGTACGCCTTGAAGGCTTTTGAGGTCGGGCAGACTCACCGTTTGCGCAAACCCAGCACCATCACCGCGCCCACCACCAGCAAAGCCCCTGCCACCTGCACCGGCGCAATTGCCTGGCCCAGGATCAGCCAGGCCAGCACCAGTGCAAACACCGGCTCCACATTCATGATGGCCGAGTTGCCGACCACGCCGAGTTTGGGCAACACGGTGAACATGATGGTGAAGGCCGTGCCGTACAAAAAAGTCAGCGCCGCCAGGCCGCCCCATCCCGCTGGCGCCTGCGGTAAATGAAAGCCGCCTTGCAGTCCCACCGTGATGAGCGCAATCAGGCCTGCCACCAGCATCGTGGTGGCGGTGCGTACCCGGCCATCGACGTCGCCCGCCTCTTGCTGGGTCAGTACCAGTGCCAGCCCGAAAGTCCCCGCCGCAGCCAGCGCAAAGGCCACACCGGTGCCGATGCGGCTCCACTGGCCAGAGGCGCCCAGGCCTGACGCGGCGCCCAGCACGTCCAGCGCCAGCGCCAGGCCCACCAGGATCACCGGCATCGCGATCAGCATCGCGCGCTCCGGCCTTTGCTGGTAAACGATCCACGCCCAGAGCGCCGTCCAGATCGGGTAGGTATTAAAAGCCAGCAGCGCCAGCGCCACCGGCAGACGCGCCACCGCGGAATACAGGCACAGGCTTTGAATGCCGATCAGTAGGCCAATCAGCGGCAGCATGCGCTTGTGGCGTGCGCTGAAAGTGATACGCACGCGCTGCACCATGAGAATAGCCACAATCACGGCAGCAGTGACCGCGCTGCGGAACACCACTGCGGTGGCCACATCAACCCCGTTGTTGAAGGCAATCCGTGCCGCCACATGGTTGGCGCCCATCATCAGCGCGATCAGCAGCAGGGTGGCAAAGGCGCCCAGGCTGAGCGCGCGGGCGCTTGCTGCGGGCGTTGCCATTTACGGTAGCCCGGCCAGATGCGCCTTGGCTGCAGCAGCCAGTTTGTCATCAAAGGTGGCCAGCGGGCATTTGAGATCTGCCGCGAGCCAGAGGTAGGCGGCGTCGTAGGCGGACAGTCCGTACTGCTGCGCCAGCGCCACCGTTTGCTCGACATTGATGCGATGAAACTCTATGTCGGTTTGACTGAACTGTTCAACTCCTTCCCTCGCCGCCAGCGCGGCGCCTTGCTTGGCTTTCTTGACGGCGACGTTGGCGAATTCGGCCTGCAGCAAATACGGCGCATGCAGGTCGCGCTGGGCGATACGCTGCTCACCCAGTGCCTTCCACTCTTCCTGAAAAAGGATGCCGGCAAGGGCGCTGCAATCGACCACGATGGGTGGCCGCAATAGGTATTGGGCCGGCGGTTCCGCGACATGCAGTGAGGGCGGCGATGCGACGATCATCGTGAGTCCCGGTCTTCACGAATGATCTCGATGCTTGACGGCCCTGAATTGATCGGGGTGGGATACCGGGCACGAAGGTCAGCAGCCACCTGCTCGACGGTTTTCCAACCCTGCCGCACGATGGGGTAGCCCGCTTTGTCGTAGCCGACGATGCGCGGCTTGCTGCGGTCTTCCGCAGGCTTTGGCGAGGCAACCAGCGTTGCCGCGATGGCTTGCTCAACGATAGCCATGAGCTCGCCTTGCAACGACCGGTGGTTCAGCGCTGCCCGGGTTCGCAACGCTTCCGCCCATGTCTCTGGAACGTCTTTAATAGATAAATTAGGCATTTTGGCTCCAAAATGTGTTGATGGCGCCATTGTGAAGCTAAAAATGAATCAATACAAGCCCAAACCTCGCGCATGCAAACGACTCAAGCCCAGCAGCGCATCGGTAAACGGAGTGGGCACTCGCGTCAGTTGCCCCAGCTCCCGCACCACACTCACCAGGGCGTCCAGCTCGACCGGCTTGCCGGCTTCCACGTCCTGCAGCATCGAGGTCTTGAAGGCGCCCAGTTTGAGCGTCACCGCATGCCGATCTTCTGGCTGCTGGTCAATCGGCAGTCCGATGCGCGCACCTATTTCTTTGGCTTCAAGCATGATTTTCGAGATGAAGTCGCGCACCAGGTCGTCGCCCAGAATCAGGTCGGTGGTGGCGCAGGTGAAGGCGCTGATCGGGTTGACCGTCATGTTGCCCCATAGCTTGTACCAGGCGTCTTTCTGGATCTGCGCGGACACGCTGGCTGCAAAACCGGCGCGCACCAGCAGGGCTGCCAGTGCCTGCACCCGTGCGCTTGACCCGCCCGACGGTTCACCAATGATCAACCCGTTGCCGAAATGGTGGCGAATCAAGCCGGGCGCATCGACCGAGCAGTTGGCATGCACCACACAGCCGATGATGTTCGCCGCAGGAATGGCTGCGGCAATCTCGCCGGTGGCATCGACCGCCCTCAGTTGCGTGCCGACGTATTTGCCGCCAAAGCCCTGGAAGAACCACCAGGGCACGCCGTTCATGGCGGTCAGCACAAGGGTGCTGGGGCCGATCAATGGGGCAATGTGGCGTGCCACGTCGAGCAGCGACGGGGCTTTGACGGCGACGACAACAAGGTCTTGCACGCCGAGTTCGGCCGGGTCTGCGCTGGCCTGCACGGCGGCCTCACGGGTGACGTCGCCGTCGACCACACGCAGGCCGTGCTGCCTCACTGCCGCCAGCGTCGCGCCGCGTGCCACCACGCTGACGCTACAACCCGCAGCAGCCAGCCCGGCGCCTATCCAGCCGCCGATGGCGCCAGCGCCGTAAATACATGTTTTTTGAATGGATTTATGAGTCATTTTGGCCTGTAGCCCATACCAAACGGGCGTACGCTGCTCTAATTTTGATAGCTGATGTCGATCCGGTCGACCTGCCGCACCAGCGCATCGAAGACGTCCTGGCCGGCACCGAACCGGGCGTCGAACTGGAAGGAGTCGTGGGTTGTTTTTTTTGCCACCGCTTCGGGCACGGCAATCGCCGGCCCCATCGCCGCCTGCGCCAACTGGATGTCGCAGGCGCGCTGCAGCGTCCACAGCCGCACAAAACACAGTGGCAAGGTCGGCGCCCAGGCCAGCAAGCCGTGGTTGCGCAGGATCACCACCGGCTTGTCGCCGATGTTTTTGAGCAGGCGCGGCGCCTCGTCGGCATGGATGGTGATGCCCTCGAAGTCATGGTAGGCCACCAGGCCGTGCAGTTGCGCCGAGTAAAAATTGTTCTGCGCCAGGCCGCCCTGGGTGCAGGCCACGGCCACGCCGGCGGTGGTGTGGGTGTGCATCACGCAATGCGCATCGGGCAGACCGTTGTGGAGGGCCGCATGCACCGTGAAGCCGGCCGGGTTGACGGGCCAGGGGTTGTTGTCGAGTTTCTTGCCCTGAAGGTCGATCTTCAGCAGCTTGCTGGCCGTCACCTCGGAGTAATGTAGGCCGAAGGGGTTGATCAGGAACTGCTTGTCACCGCCGGTCACGCTGTCCGGCAGCCGCACTGTGATGTGGTTGTAGATCATCTCGGTCCAGCCCAGCATCGCGAACACGCGGTAGCAGGCCGCCAACTGCAGGCGGGCTGTCCACTCGTCGGGATGCATGGCGGCGGCTAGCGGGTTCAGAAAAGCGTTCATGGTGTGGGCTCCGGATGGATGGCGCGTCAGTAGGTCTTGCCGGCGGGCGCGACGGTGACGCCGGCCTTGAAGGTGGCGACCAGCGCGCTGGTGTGGCGCACCAGCAGGTTGGTGTCCAGGCCGACGGCAACAAATGTGCAACCCAGGGCGATGTAGTGGCGCGCCAGTTTTTCGTCGGTGGTCAGGATGCCGGCCGGCTTGCCGGCCTTCAGGGTGTGCCTGATCGCCGATTCGATTGCCGCCTGCACCTCCGGATGGCCGGGGTTGCCGACATGGCCCAGCGAGGCCGACAGGTCGGCCGGGCCGATGAAGACGCCGTCCACACCCTCGGTGGCAGCAATCGCGTCGAGGTTGTTCAGCGCGGTTTGGGTCTCGGCCTGTACCAGCAGGCAAATCTGCGCATTGGCCTCATGCGCATAGCCCGGGATGCGGCCCCAGCGCGAGGCGCGCGCGCCGGCCATGCCGCGTATGCCGCGGATGCCCTGGCCCTGCGCATCGTATTGCGGATAACGTGTGGCGCGCACCAGCGCGGCGGCCTGTTCGGCGGTATCGACCATGGGCACCAGCAGCGTCTGCACGCCGATGTCCAGGTACTGTTTGATCAGCGCTTCGCCCACATGGCCGTGACCCATGGGGACCCGGGCAATCGCGTGTGAGCCCGGGTAACCGGCAATCACCTGCAATTGCGCCAGGATGCTGCCCAGGTCGTTGGGCGCGTGTTCGCCATCGATCAGCAGCCAGTCAAAACCGGCGCCGGCGCAGATCTCGGTGCTGTAGGGGCTGGCCAGGCCGAGCCAGAGGCCGATTTGCGTCTGTTTGTTTTGCAGGGCTTGTTTGAAGGTGTTGATGGGTGTTTGCATGGACAGGCTCTCAAAACAAGTTGATCAAAATAACCCGTTGGTCGTAGTCCGAACGCGGTGCCCAAGTTTAGGCGGGGCCAGTCTCTCTGAGAGAATTCCCGCACTGTGAATAACTACAGTAATATCGCTTCATGGCCAAAGACAAGACGATTTACACCTGCACCGACTGCGGCGGCATCAACCCGAAGTGGTTGGGCAAATGCCCGCATTGCGGTTCCTGGAACACGCTGATCGAGTCGGTGGCGGAGAGCCAGTCACCCGTCAAAAACCGTTTTGCCTCGCTGGCCAAACCCTCAGAAGTCGCCACCCTCGCTGATATAGAAGCCACCGACATGGCGCGCACACCCACCGGCCATGAGGAGCTGGACCGCGTACTGGGCGGCGGCATTGTCGAAGGCGGTGTGGTGCTGATAGGCGGCGACCCCGGCATCGGCAAATCGACCCTGCTGCTGCAGGCGCTGGATTCGCTGCAGCGCGCCGGCCTCGACACTTTGTATGTCACTGGCGAGGAAAGCGGTGCCCAGGTCGCGCTGCGTTCACGCCGGCTCGGGCTGGACGGCTCGCAGGTCAAAGTGCTGGCCGAAATCCAGCTCGAAAAAATCCTCGCCACACTGGAAGCAACCCGGCCGGCGGTGGCAGTGATCGATTCGATCCAGACCGTGTATTCAGACCAACTCACGTCCGCACCCGGCTCGGTGGCCCAGGTGCGCGAATGTGCCGCCCACCTGACGCGCGCCGCCAAGTCCAGCGGCGTCTGCATCATCCTGGTTGGCCATGTCACCAAGGAAGGTGCGCTGGCCGGCCCGCGTGTGCTGGAGCACATGGTGGATACCGTGCTCTATTTTGAGGGCGACACCCATTCAAGCTTTCGGCTGGTACGCGCCATCAAGAACCGCTTTGGTGCGGTCAACGAGATCGGTGTGTTTGCCATGACCGAAAAAGGCCTGAAAGGCGTGACCAACCCCAGCGCCATCTTTTTGAGCCAGCACAGCGAACCGGTGCCCGGCAGTTGTGTGCTGGTCACGCTGGAAGGCACGCGGCCCATGCTGGTTGAAATTCAGGCGCTGGTCGACAGCGGCGGACCCAGCCCGCGCCGCCTGTCGGTCGGCCTGGACCGCGACCGCCTGGCCATGCTGCTGGCCGTGCTGCACCGCCATGCCGGTGTGGCTTGCATGGACCAGGACGTGTTTGTCAATGCGGTAGGCGGCGTGCGTATCAGCGAACCTGCGGCTGATCTGGCCGTGATGTTGGCAATCACTTCAAGCCTTCGCGGCAGGGCTTTGCCAAAGGGTTTTATCGCCTTTGGCGAAGTTGGTTTGGCAGGTGAAGTGCGCCCCGCGCCGCGCGGACAGGAGCGCTTGAAAGAGGCGGCAAAATTAGGTTTCAGCGTCGCCGTTGTGCCCAAAGCCAACGCGCCGAAAAAGAACGACAAAGCTTTTGAGGGGTTGACGATTCATGCGGTAGAGCGCATTGAGCAGGCGCTGGAGGTGGTGCGCAGTTTGCAGTGAGCGTGCTAATTTGCTATTAAATCAGTAGCTGCTTGCGCCCGTATTCAGTGGTCTGGAGGCCTTAAATACACGAGTGGGTGCCTGTCTCAGGCACCGTCATCCCGGCCTTGAGCCTGGATCCATCTTTGCACTAGTATTGTGACTCATAAATTACGATACATATCTATGTCCAAGCTTGACATCTGCGACCTGCCTGGTGAAAGTCCAGTCGATGGGGCGGTGTTCGCTGTTGCGGCGCTGTTGCCAAGCCTGGACGTTGCACTCGAGGGTGGCGCGCGAGGCAAGGCGCGT
>NZ_JAUYEY010000012.1 GCF_030689685.1 Polaromonas sp.
GTCAGCGGATATGCATCGGGGCCAGCGGGCGAGTCTGGGAAACCAGGCGGACCACGCAATCAAGGCCGGATATAAGTAAGCAGCCGACTTCTTCGCAACACGACACAAATTCTTCTTGCTACCCGGGAGGCATCCATATAAGCACACCATGAGCAGCATTTACGACTTCGAGGCCCAGCATATCAATGGCAAGGACATCGCACTCTCGGAATTCCGGGGCAAGGTCATGCTGATCGTCAACACCGCCAGCAAGTGCGGCTTCACGCCGCAGTTCGGCGGCCTGGAAGAGCTGCACAAAAGCTACACCGGCAAAGGGCTGGTGGTGCTGGGTTTTCCCTGCAACCAGTTCGGCTCGCAGGATCCTGGCGCTGATGGCGAAATTGCCGAGTTTTGCCAGGTCAACTACGGCGTGAGTTTTCCGATGATGGGCAAAATCGACGTCAACGGCCCGGCCGCGCACCCGCTTTACCAATGGCTGTCTGCCGAGGCTCCAGGCCTGCTCGGCAGCAAGGCGATCAAATGGAATTTCACCAAGTTTCTGGTCGGCAAGGACGGACAGGTGATCCGGCGTTATGCACCGACCGACAAGCCGGCGGATCTGGCGAAAGACGTGGAAGCTGCGCTGGCCGCCTGATTGAAGGTCAAATCGGGCTCCAGCCCATGCCAGACAAGCGATAACAGCTATCTATTTGATAGCTAAGCAGTACTGAAAAGCGCCTCGTCCAGCAGCTCGACCCAGTGCCGTACCGGCGTGGCTGTGCCGCTTTGCAAGTGAGTGATGCAACCGATGTTGGCTGACACAATCACCTCGGGCGCCATCGCGTCCAGATGGCCGAGCTTGCGGTCGCGTAGCTGCGTTGCAATCTCCGGATTGAGCACCGAATAAGTGCCGGCCGAGCCGCAGCACAGATGCGCTTCGTTCGGTGATGTACTGATCTTGAAGCCGAGCTCGCCCAGGTATTTTTCAACACCGCCGCGCAATTGCTGACCGTGCTGCAGGGTGCAGGGCGGGTGGAAGGCGACAGCGCCGGTGTGGGCCGATACCTTCGCATGCAGCGGCGCCACCAGCTCGGGCAATAACTCGCTCAAGTCGCGCGTGAGTTCGCTGATACGCGCCGCCTTGGCCGCATAGGCTGCATCGCCCTTCAGGTGGTAACCGTACTCCTTGACGGTCACGCCACAGCCAGACGCATTCATGACGATGGCCTCTACCCCACTTTCCACAAACGGCCACCACGCATCAATGTTGTTCTTCATCTCGGCCTTGCCGCCGTCCTGGTCGTTCAGGTGAAACTTCACGGCACCGCAGCAACCGGCCTTGGGCGCCAGCACCGTCTGGATGCCGGCGGCGTCAAGCACGCGCGCGGTGGCCGCATTGATGTTGGGCATCATGGCGGGTTGCACACAACCGGCCAGCATCAGCATCTTGCGCGGGTGCTCGCCCTGCGGCCAGACCCCGGCCGGCTGCGGCGCCGGCACCTTGGCCTGCAGCGCCGCCGGCAGCAGGCCGCGCACGGCCTGGCCGAGTTTCATGGCCGGCGCGAACAGCGGCGAGGGCAGCCCTGCCTTCAGTGCCCAGCGCAGGGCCTTCTCACTGGCCGGCCGCGGCACCCGTTCATCCACCAGCTTGCGGCCAATGTCGACCAGGTGGCCGTACTGCACGCCGCTGGGGCAGGTGGTTTCGCAATTGCGGCAGGTCAGGCAGCGGTCCAGATGCATCTGCGTCTTGCGCGTCGGCACTTCGCCTTCGAGCACCTGCTTGATCAGGTAGATGCGCCCGCGCGGGCCGTCGAGTTCGTCACCGAGCAATTGGTAGGTGGGGCAGGTCGCGGTGCAGAAACCGCAGTGCACACACTTGCGCAAAATCGCCTCGGCGGCCTGGCCGTCGGCGCTGTTTTTGAATTCGGGGGCGAGATGGGTTTGCATGAAGGGCTCCCGTCAAAAATCGGGATACAGCCGGCCGCGATTGAAAATCCCGGCGGGGTCGAACTCTTTCTTGAGCTGACGGTGAATCCGGTCCAGTGGTGGTTTTAAAGCATCAAATCGGCCTCCAGCCCTTTCTGGATAGGCATCACTAGCTATAAAAAGCGTAGCGCCTCCACCCACAGCTGCGGCGACTGCACGCAGGCGGGGTGCGTCTTCGGGCATGGCACGCACCCAGCGCAGGCCGCCGTGCCACTCGACCAGCGGTGGCTCAGGCAGGTCCAGCAGCGGCGCTGTCTGCGGCACCGACAGGCGCCAGAGGTCGCGCGCGCCGCGTTCCAGAAACCACGGCAGTTGCTGGTCGCGGCACAGCGTCCAGTCGGGCGCCGTCGCGGTGTTGTCCTGGCGTTCACCGCCCAATGTTTTGCAGGCAGCGTCCACCGCCGCGACAGCGCCGCGCAGGCGCAGGTACAACGTGGGCGAGCCCGCATCGTCAACCCAACAACTCGCATTGAGTGGCAGTGGCTGGCCACCCCAGCTATTGAGTTGCGCCAGCGCTTCGGCCTGGCTCATCTCAAATTTCAGGGTGGCTTCGCTAGGGGCCAGCGGCAACACCTTGAGGCTGACCTCGGTGATCAGGCCCAGCGTGCCCAGCGCCCCACACATCAGGCGCGACACGTCGTAACCGGCGACGTTTTTCATGACCTGGCCGCCGAAGGTCAGCAGCTCGGCCTTGCCGTTGAGCAAGGTTACGCCCAGCACGTAGTCGCGCACCGCGCCCACACTGGCACGCGCCGGCCCGCTGAGCCCCGCCGCGACCATGCCGCCTGCGGTTGCGCCCCCTTCAAAATGCGGCGGTTCAAACGGCAGGCACTGGCCGCATTCGGCCAGCACGGCTTCGAGTTCGACCAGCGGGGTGCCGGCGCGCACGGTAACGACCAGCTCGCTCGGCTCGTAACTGGTGATGCCGGTCAGCGGGCGGGTGTCCAGCAACTCGCCTGCGGCTGGCTCACCATAAAATTCCTTGCTGCCGCCACCGCGAATGCGCAGCACGGTGCTGGCTGCGGCGGCCGCCCGCACCTGGTTGATGATCAATTGAAGCGCTGAATCCATGGCGGTGATGGTAAGGCGGGCCGGGAGACAGCAGTTTGATTTTTTTGAACGGCGGGTGTTCGGTTTTTTACGCTGGCACCGTCAACCGGCAAAGAAATTGACCGGCAGCCCCGGCACATCGACGCGCAGGGACAGCACGGCGCCGGACAGCGGCATGGCCTGCAGCTCGGCGGCTGGTCGGCCATGGCGCGCGCTGGTCAGGTACAGGGTCTGCAGGTCGTCGCCGCCAAAACACACCATGGTCGGGCACATCATCGGGGTGACAATCTCGGCCAACAGCTCCCCGGCGGGCGACAGTTTGAGCACCCGCGCGCCTTCAAACATGGCCACCCAGTAGTTGCCCTGGCTGTCCACCGCCGCGCCGTCGGGCCGTCCGCCGTAGCCAGGCTGGCCGGGCTGCCAGCCCGAGGGCTTGAAGGGAAACTGCATAAACACGCGTGGCGCGGACAGGACATTGCCGGCCGCATCCCAGCCCCAGGCGCGGATCACATGGGCGGTGGTGTCCGACCAGTACAGGGTGCGGCTGTCGACTGACCAGGCCAGGCCGTTGCCCACGGTGGCGTCGCTCGCCATGCGGACCAGCAAGCCGCCCTGCAGGCAGTACAGCGCGGCCTGCCGCGCATCGCGCGGCTCATAAATCGTGCTGGCCCAGAAGCGACCGTGCGGGTCGCATTTGCCGTCGTTGAAGCGGGTGGTCGCGCTGTCGTGGCCAGCCGTCGCCAGCCGTTCTAAGGCCCCGCCCCAGCTTTTCGCTCGGTAGACGCCGTCGCGCAGCGCAATCACCAGCCCCCCACCTGCGACGGGCGCGATGCAGCCAGGTTCCAGCGCATGCGGTGCGGCCATGGCCCAGCTTTCGACGCTGCCCATGAACACATTGCAGCGGTGAATGGTCTTCCCGTGAATGTCGACCCAGTAAAGGAGTTGTTCGTGCGGATGCCAGAAAGGCGACTCGCCGACCTCGCAGGGCGCAGCAGAAACCACCTGCCAGGCTGCACTCACGGCGCGCGCTCCACCTGGATACTCATTTGCGCGCTCATCGATTCGCCCGGCGCCAGCACCTCCAGCCCCAGGTCCTCGGCGCGTGCGGCGTCGGCCTGCAACAGGTTGACGGCATTGTTGACATGGCTGACCGGTTCGATGGCCACAAAGCCGCGCGTGGTGTTGGTAAAGACCACCAGCCGGCTCAGGCTGGCGTTGATGCGGGTGTGCAGCAACTCATCGCGCAAGGTGACGCTGCCGTTCCAGCCGTCAAAACAATGGTCCACGTCAAGGCTGGCGCAATCGGTGGCCAGCCCGGCCGATGGCTGGCAATGGGTAGGCAATTTTTCGCCGCTCATCTCCCAGCGCCCGGTGGCATCAAAGGCGATGTGACTGCCGGCCCGCTTGACGAAATAAGGGTGCCAGCCGAGGCCGGCCGGCGCTGGCACGGCCGACTGGTTGGTCATGCTGAGCGTCAGCTCCAGCACATCTCTGCGGATGCAAAAGGTCTGCGAGGCATCAAAGGCGAACGGCCAGGCCGCGTCGGCGCGGTGCTCGCAGGCCAGCAGCAGCAGGTCATCGCCCTGATCGAGCACCTGCCATGGCCGCTGCCAGCCGATGCCGTGGATGGCATGCGGCTCGGGTCCGTTGTTCTGCACCAGCGGGTAGCTGCCCGCGAGACGCACCGTGGCAAGTTCTGCGGCGGCGGTGGAGCGCAACACGGGAACATCGTCCAGCCACAGGCCGGCAATACAGCCGCCCAGCTCTGGCTTGATCTCGCAACGCAGTCCGGCGCCGGACAGGGTGATAGCAGGGCTCATGGCGCCATTGTGCATCGCCGCCACGCAAAAAAAATGGCCCGCAGGAACCGAAGTTCTGGCGGGCCAAACATCCAAAGGAGACTCTCGCTATTTCAACATCCTGCCGCAACTGGCTAGCAGCTACGGCATGTACCGTTTTTAGCGGCTGTAGGCCGTTTCGCCGTGGGAGGTGATGTCGAGGCCTTCGCGCTCGTCTTCCTCGCTGACACGCAAGCCGATGGTCAGGTCCACCACCTTGTAGGCGATGAAGGACACCACACCGGACCACACCAGGGTGATCAGCACTGCCTTGAGCTGGACCCAGACCTGACTGACGATGGAGTAGTCCGCCGCCGTGACCATGGTCACTGTGACCCAGTCGGCCACATAGCCGGGGCCGCCCAGGCTTGGCGAGTTGAACACACCGGTCAGCAGCGCGCCGAGAATACCGCCGATGCCGTGCACGCCGAACACATCGAGCGAGTCGTCCGCACCGAGCATTTTCTTCAACCCATTGACACCCCAGAGGCAGGCAAAACCAGCGATCAGGCCGATGATCAGGCCGCCGCCTATGCCGACGTTGCCGGCTGCCGGCGTGATCGCCACCAGACCCGCCACCGCACCGGAAGCTGCGCCCAGCATCGACGCCTTGCCGCGCATCAGCGCTTCACCGACACACCAGGCCAGCACTGCGGCTGCCGTGGCACCCAGGGTGTTGATGAAGGCCAGGGCGGCGAAGCCGTTGGCTTCCAGGGCAGAGCCGGCGTTGAAACCGAACCAGCCCACCCACAGCAGGGCGGAGCCGACCATGGTCAGTGTCAGGCTGTGCGGCGCCATGGCTTCCTTGCCGTAACCAATGCGCTTGCCCACCATGTAGGCACCCATCAGACCGGCCACAGCGGCGTTGATGTGCACGACGGTACCGCCGGCAAAATCAAGCGCACCCGACTGCCAGATGTAACCGGCTTTGGACGTCATTTCGTCGACCACGCCAGCGGCGGTGTAGGCGTCAGGCCCCATCCAGAACCAGACCATGTGGGCCATAGGCGCATAGCTGAAGGTGAACCAGATGACCATGAACATCAGCACAGCGGAGAACTTCATGCGTTCGGCAAAAGCGCCGACGATGAGTGCGCAGGTGATGCCGGCAAAGGTGGCCTGGAAGGCTGCGAAGATGATTTCAGGAATCACTACACCCTTGCTGAAGGTCGCCGCGTTGGCGAAGGTGCCGGCGGCGTTGTCCCAGACACCTTTCATGAACAGCCGGTCGAAGCCGCCGAAGAAGGCGTTGCCTTCTGTGAACGCCAGGCTGTAGCCGTAGATGAACCACAGCACCACAATCATCGAGAAGGTGACCATGACCTGCATCAACACCGACAGCATGTTCTTGCTGCGTACCAGGCCGCCGTAGAACAGCGCCAGGCCGGGAATGGTCATCAAGATGACCAGCATGGTGGACACCATCATCCAGGCGGTGTCGCCCTTGTTGGGAACGGCCGCAGGCGCAGCCGGTGCGGCCGCTGCGGCAGGAGCGGGTGTGGCTGCCGCAGCAGGTGCAGCAGCTTCAGACGCGGCGGGCGCGGCGGCAGGGGCCTGGGCCAGAACAGCGGCAGCGCCGGTGAACAGGCTCAAACCCAAAGCCAGGGAGGCAAGTAGTTTTTTCATATTGATGTTCTCTTGATGGGTAGGGCCTTACAGCGCTTCTTTGCCGGTCTCGCCGGTGCGGATGCGCACTACTTGCTCCAGGTTGTAGACAAAGATCTTGCCGTCGCCGATCTTGCCGGTGCGGGCTGCGCCCTCAACCGCTTCGATGACACGGTCAACGAGCTCGTCGGACACAGCCGCTTCGATCTTGACCTTGGGCAGAAAGTCGACGACATATTCAGCGCCGCGATACAGCTCGGTGTGGCCCTTCTGGCGACCGAAGCCCTTGACCTCGGTCACAGTGATGCCCTGCACGCCAATACCGGACAGCGCTTCACGCACTTCGTCCAGCTTGAACGGTTTGATGATGGCCGTTACTAGTTTCATAAGTTCTCCTCGATTGGGGTTGCTTTTAGAAGGCGTATTTCAGGCCAACCACCAGCTGACTGTCAGCGATAAAGCGGTTCTTCAGATCAGTGTAAAACCCACCTTTTTTGGCATTGGTATCCATGATGGTGCCGCTCAGCGTCAGGCCGTTGCCCAGGTCTTTGGCCAGTGTCAAGGCGTAGTCAGTGTAATTGGCAGCGTCGCCGGTTTTGACCTGGCCAGTGATGGCGTTGGTGTTGTTCTGGTTCGGGATGCGCTGGTAACCCACGTGCGGCGACAGCGTCAGTCCGTTGCCCAGGTCAAAGCTGGCATTGACTTCAAAATAGCTGCTGCCGGAGCTGTTCAGGTTGCCCAGGAAGCGGCCTGCACTGCGGCTGTATTTCACGGTCACCATGCTGTAAGTCAGCGCGCCGTAAAACTCATTGGTGCTGGCGTTGCCATAGACACCAGCAGCAACGGCGTTGGTGTAAGTCCGGTTGGCTACGCCTGAATTGTTGCCGGGATACTGGTATGTAATGGCGCCAACGTCAAAGCCCAGGCCGGGGGTGACTTCGCCCTTCAGGCCGCCATACAGGTCAATTTCATAAGAGCCCTTGGTCGCGCCATTGACTTCCTTGACCCACTTCACATTGGAGCCCCAGGCGCCCAGGTAAAAGCCGCTTTTGTGCGCAAAATCGACACCTCCCTGCAAGGCCGGCTTGCCGGATGTCTGTGTGATGCCCCGGAAACGATAGTCAGAAACAACACCGACGTTGTAAGACAGGGTGTAATCCGGTGTGGGGACTGGGGTCTGGGCAAAGGCCGAACCAGCCAGCACAAGCGCCATACCCAACATTGTTTTTTTTGCGGCGAATTTCATGGGAACTCCAGAGGTGGTTAAAGTGGAACTGCTTGATAAAGGTTTTTCACGAGGTTTCAATTAGCACAGAGCGTGCCAAAGTTGACAGGCTTCTAGGTTGAGCGCCGATCTACTTGCATAGATGGGGTAGGGTCACGGGGCCGCCACAGACAACAACGCACCGACGTAGTGCATCTAAAAACGCTCGATTTTGGTGCAAACAGGGAGAAAACAGGTCCATGAGCTTATCTTTAGTGCAAAGCCGCGCATTGCTGGGCATGCAGGCGCACCCGGTCTGTGTCGAAGTGCATCTGGCCAATGGTCTGCCGAGTTTCACCCTGGTCGGGCTGGCAGAAACTGAGGTTAAGGAGGCTCGCGAGCGCGTGCGCTCCGCCATTCAGAATACCGGGCTGGAGTTTCCCGGCAACAAACGCATTACCGTCAATCTGGCGCCGGCTGACCTGCCCAAAGACTCGGGCCGTTTCGATCTGCCGATTGCGCTGGGTATTTTGGCCGCCAGCGGCCAGCTCGACACACGCAAGTTCAATGGTTACGAGTTCGCCGGCGAGCTGTCGCTGGGCGGCGAGTTACGCCCCATCCGTGGCGCGCTGGCCATGAGCCTGGCGCTGCCGGGGCCGGATGCTGGCGCTGCCAAACCCAAACTCGTGCTGCCCGAAGGCAGCGCCGAAGAAGCCGCGCTGGTGCCGGGCACCGAGGTGTATCGCGCCACTCACCTGCTCGACGTGGTCCGCCAGTTCCTGCCGGGTGACACGCCGCCCGAAACCATGGCAGGCTGGGAACGCTTGCAGGCCAGCGCGGCGCACAAAGATGCGGCCTACCCTGACCTGTCGGATGTCAAGGGACAGGCGGCGGCCAAACGCGCGCTCGAAATTGCCGCCGCTGGCGGACACAGCGTGCTCATGATGGGCGCGCCGGGCTCCGGCAAGTCCATGCTGGCGCAGCGCTTTGCGGGCCTGCTGCCAGCCATGAGCACCGAAGAGGCGTTGCAGAGCGCCGCCATCGCTTCGCTGGGCGGCCGCTTTTCGCTGGACCGCTGGGCACAGCGCCCGACCTGCTCGCCGCACCACACCGCCAGCGCCGTCGCCCTGGTCGGCGGCGGTTCACCGCCCAAGCCGGGTGAAATTTCGCTGGCCCATCACGGCGTTTTGTTTCTTGACGAGCTGCCGGAGTTTCCACGCGCCGCGCTGGAAGCCCTGCGCGAGCCGCTAGAGTCGGGAACCATCACGATCTCGCGCGCCGCCCAGCGTGCGGAGTTTCCGGCGCGTTTCCACCTGATCGCAGCCATGAACCCCTGTCCCTGCGGCTATTTGGGCTCCACGCTGCGCGCCTGCCGCTGCTCGCCCGACCAGGTCTCGCGTTATCAGGGCAAACTCAGCGGCCCGTTGCTGGACCGCATCGACCTGCACGTCGAAGTGGGCGCGCTGGCGGCTGACGAATTGATCAACACCCCGCCGGGCGAAAGCACCGCCGCGATCCGGCAACGCGTGGTCGCCGCACGCGAACGCGCCCTGGCCCGCCAGGGCAGCAGCAACCAGGCGCTGCAGGGCAAAGCCATCGACAGCCAGTGCCGGCTTGACGAAGCTGCCGCCAAATTCCTGAACACGGCGGCAGCGCGTTTGGGCTGGTCGGGCCGCAGCATCCACCGCTGCCTGAAAGTGGCCCGCACGATTGCCGATCTGGTCGGCGCGCAGTCCGTCCAGCTCACGCATGTGGCGGAGGCGGTGCAATACCGACGTGTGCTCAAGGCGGCGACCTGAGCCCTGCGGCATATTGCCGCCGCTCACTGATCCCTGGCACACCGGAAGCCGATGTACACCACCGCCGTGTCTCGGGGTTTGCTTTGCCGATGATCGTCGCGCATGCTGGCGGCGCCATACCACCACGAGCCGCCGCGCGTGCGCTTGTCACCGGCGCCGCCGCTGTCAACCCATTCCCACGCGTTGCCGCCCATGTCGAACAAGCCATTGACGCCTTGCCGGGTCGTACCGGTCGGCGCATGGCCACGCCCGCGCGATGTAACCGCAGCGGCCACCGTCTGAACCACCCCGCAGTCACCCAGGCAATTGGCGCCAAGCGGTTCGTCCCCGGTGGGATAGGCGTAGGTCTTGCCGGTGACAAAACCGGCGGGCGGGTTGGTCCGGCGCTCGGTGTAGGCCGCTTCGCCCCACTCGGCATCACGCGGCAGGCGTTTGCCTGACCACTTGCAGAAGGCAGCGGCCTCATCGTAGGTGACGTGCACCGCAGGCTCCAAAGGGGCGGCTGGCGTGCCAAACGGCGCCCGCCAGGTCCAGCCCCTGCGCTGCTCCCATCCATTCTCAAAGGTGCTGCCGCCGCCCGCCCGCTCGGCCGCTGTGACCGTTCGGGAGGCATCCACAAACTGGCGAAACTGCTCCACCGACACCTCGGTGCGGTCGATACTGAAAGAACCGACCGTTTGCATGTCGGTTTGCGCGCTCACACCTGACGCGCCAGACAGCACGATCGCCAAAGCAAGGGCGTGATGACGTGTCATTGCAGCAGCTCCCCATCCATCCTTGTCCCGGTTTGCCAAACGCGAACGGACATGTGTGTTCCGCCTACAAATTGGGCGCCAGCAGGCGCTGCAGGTCTTCGGCCTTTTCGCCGCGGCGCTTCGCCAAGTCCTGTAGCTGGTCGTCGCCGATCTTGCCGACATTGAAATACACGCTTTGCGGATGGCTCAGGTAAAAACCGCTGACGCTGGCAGCCGGGGTCATCGCCAGGCTGCTGGTCAGGGCCATGCCAATGTCGCCGGCCTGCAGCAGATCGAACATGTCTTTCTTGACGCTGTGGTCCGGACACGCGGGGTAGCCGGGCGCCGGGCGTATACCCTGGTATTTTTCGGCGATCATGTCCTCGGGGCTCAGGGTTTCGCCAGCGGCATAACCCCACAAATCCTGACGCACGCGTTTGTGCATGGCTTCGGCAAAAGCCTCGGCCAGCCGGTCGGCCAGCGCCTTGAGCATGATCGAAGAGTAATCATCGTTGTCGTCGTTGAAGTATTTTTCCTTCTTCTCGGCGCCCAAGCCGGCCGTCACGGCAAACAAGCCAATGTAGTCAGGCAGCATGAAGGTGTTGTGGCCTTCGGCGCCGGCATGTCCGGCCCGCACGGCCTTGGTTTCTGCAGACAGCACTTTCGGCGCCACAAAATCAGCCAGACAGCGGCTGGGCCGCATCACGCCGTCGAGCGCAGTCTTCTCAGCTTGCTGACGCAGGCCATACCAGGTCATGGCCACCTCCTTGCGCGACTCATCGGTGTAGATCTCGATGTCGTCGCCTACGCTGTTGGCCGGGTACAAACCGATCACTCCGCTGGCGGTGAGCCAACGGCCTTCAATCAGGCGCTTGAGCATGCGCTGCGCATCCGCATAGACCCGCACCGCCTCAGTACCCACCACCTCGTCTTTCAGGATGGCCGGGAAGGGGCCGGCCAGGTCCCAGGTCTGGAAGAAGGGGTCCCAGTCGATGTAGTTCGCCAGCTCGGCCAGGTCAAAATTCTTGAACACCCGGCGGCCAATGAATTTCGGTTGCGGCGGCGTGTAATGCGCCCAGTCAATCGGCGTTGCATTCGCGCGGGCTTTCGCCAGTGGCCACATCGGCGTCTGCTTCTTGTTGGCGTGTTGGGTGCGCACCTTGTCGTAGTCGGCATTGAGCTCGTCAATGTATTTGGTCGCCTGGTCGGAGAGCAGGCTTTGCGCCACGCTGACGCTGCGGGAGGCATCGGGCACATACACCACCGGGCCTTCGTAATGCGGCGAAATTTTGACTGCTGTGTGCACCCGGCTGGTGGTCGCCCCGCCTATCATGAGCGGAATCTTTTTGATGCGGAAATGGTCGTCCTTCTGCATCTCTCCGGCCACGTACTGCATCTCTTCCAGGCTGGGTGTGATCAGGCCGGACAGGCCGACGATGTCGGCACCCTCGACCTTGGCGCGCGCGAGGATCTCGTGGCAGGGCACCATCACGCCCATGTTGACCACATCGAAGTTGTTGCATTGCAAAACCACGGTGACGATGTTTTTGCCGATGTCGTGAACATCCCCCTTGACGGTGGCGATGATGATCTTGCCCTTGGTCTTGACGTCGCCGCCTGCCGCTTCGAGTAGCAGTTTTTCGGCTTCTATGTAGGGCAGCAAGTGCGCCACCGCCTGCTTCATCACACGTGCGCTTTTCACCACCTGCGGCAAAAACATCTTGCCCTGGCCAAACAGGTCACCGACGATGTTCATGCCATCCATCAGCGGGCCCTCGATCACATGCAGTGGCCGGCCGCCCTCGGCCTTGATCGCCTGCCAGACCTCTTCGGTATCCGTCACGATGTGTTCGTTCATGCCATGCACCAGCGCATGCGACAGGCGCTGGCGCACCGGCAGCGCGCGCCACTCATTGCGTTTGCTGTCGTCCTTGGCGCCGCTTTTCGCGGTTTCCGCCACTTCGATCAGGCGCTCGCTGGGGCTCAGCTGTTCTTCGCCGTCCTTGTAAACCGGCGTTCGATTGAGCACCACGTCCTCGACCCGCTCGCGCAGCGTCGGCTCCAGATCATCGTAGACGCCGACCATGCCGGCGTTGACAATGCCCATGTCCATGCCGGCCTGAATCGCGTGGTACAAAAATACCGTGTGAATCGCTTCTCTCACCGGGTCGTTGCCGCGAAAACTGAAAGACACGTTGGACACACCGCCCGACACCTTGGCGCCAGGCAGGTTCTGCTTGATCCAGCGCGTGGCGTTGATGAAGTCCACCGCGTAGTTGTTGTGCTCTTCAATGCCGGTGGCAATCGCAAAGATGTTGGGGTCGAAGATGATGTCTTCGGGCGGGAAGTCCAGCTCATCGACCAGCACGCGGTAGGCGCGCTCGCAAATTTCGATCTTGCGCTCATAGGTGTCGGCCTGGCCTTTTTCGTCAAAGGCCATGACCACGGCGGCAGCGCCGTACCGCTTGAGCAGTTTCGCCTGGTGTTTGAAAGGCTCCAGCCCCTCTTTCATCGAGATCGAGTTGACGATGCCCTTGCCCTGGATACAGCGCAGCCCGGCTTCGATCACGCTCCACTTGGAGCTGTCGATCATGATGGGCACACGTGCGATGTCGGGCTCACTGGCGATCAGGTTCAAAAATCGCACCATGGCGGCCTGGCTGTCCAGCATGGCCTCGTCCATGTTGATGTCGATGATCTGCGCGCCGTTTTCAACCTGCTGGCGCGCCACGACCAGCGCCTGCTCATACTCGCCGTTGAGGATCATGCGGGCAAAGGCCTTGGAGCCGGTGACGTTGGTACGCTCGCCGATGTTGACGAACAGCGTGCCCGCGCCTATGGCGACCGGCTCAAGGCCGGACAACTTCATGGGGGGAACCTGGATTTCAGACATCACTCACCTTGGCAATCAAAGGTGAGCGCCGTTGCAAAGGCAAGCCGGTGCAGGCCTGCTGTCACCCAAGCCTGACGAAACGACTGTTTCGCTGCAACGCTCCTTGGGTTGGCGGTATTTTAGACCAAGGCGTGGGCCAGCGGCTCAGGCCGTCAGCCGCGCCAGTGCTTCCTGGTACTTGGCGGCGGTTTTTTCGACCACGTCCTGCGGCACACGCGGTGCCGGTGGGGTTTTGTCCCAGGGCTTGCCATTGACCAGGGTCTGCTCCAGCCAGTCGCGCACAAACTGCTTGTCGTAGCTGGGCGGGTTGGCCCCTAGAGCAAAAGCAGCCTCGTAGCCCTCGACCGGCCAGTAGCGCGAGGAGTCGGGCGTCAGCACCTCGTCCATCAGGGTCAGCGTGCCGTTTTCATCGAGGCCGAACTCGAACTTGGTGTCGGCAATGATGATGCCCTTGGTCAGCGCAAAGGCCGCCGCCGCTTCGTAAATGCGGATGCTGAGGTCGCGGATCTGCGCGGCCAGCTCAGCGCCGACGACTTTCACCACCTGCTCGTAGCTGATGTTTTCATCGTGCTCGCCCACCGCCGCCTTGGCCGCCGGCGTGAAGATGGGGGTGGGCAGCTTGGACGCATTTTTCAGCCCCGGCGGCAGCGGCACACCGCAGACCGCCTGGCTGTCCTGGTATTCCTTCCAGCCGCTGCCGGCCAGGTAGCCGCGCACCACAGCCTCGACCGGAATCGGTTTCAGGCGTTTGACCAGCATGGAGCGGCCCGTGACCTGCGGCACCTCGGCGGGTGTGACCACACTTTCCGGCGCTTCGCCGGTCAGGTGATTCGGGCAGAGGTGGCCCAGTTTGTCAAACCAGAACAAAGCCATTTGTGTCAGCAGCACACCCTTGCCCGGAATCGGCTCGCCCATGATCACGTCAAAGGCGCTGAGGCGGTCGCTGGCCACCATCAGCAGGCGGTTTTTGCCGACGGCGTAGTTGTCTCTAACCTTGCCTCTGGCAAGCAGCGGCAGGGAAGTGAGAGAGGAGGTGTGAACAGTCGTCATAAAAGTTGCAGGCGCTTGTCAATGGAGGCGAGGATCAGAAAATCACGGTCGGCGTGCAGCAGGGCTACATCTGCTTCGATAGCGCAGGCGGCGATCAGGCAGTCGTTCGGGCTGCGAATCGTGATGCCTTGCCAGCGGCAACGGGCGTAAAGCAAAGCGGCACTTCGCGCCAATTCAAGAGGCTCTGGGCTGATGTACGGTCGTATCTCATCAAGAGCGGCTTGCAACTGCATGAAATGCCGCACACTGCCAGCGCCTTGCAAGACCTCGCGGTACACGACTTCTGGTATCCACAAGGGACTGCTGTTTCTGAATGCCCTGCGAAGTGCCAGGTCGGAGCGTGAACCCGTGCCACGCAAAAACTCAACCCAGGCAGATGTATCAACAATCACGCCGCGTCAAGCGCAGGGCGTTTGCGCGTCACGCCCGACTTGGCAGGTCTTGAAGTTTTTTTATGAAAACCATCCAACTGATTTTCATGTGCAATGCGTGCATCTTCAAAGGTGTGCAAACCGCGGCGCGCCAAAGCTTCTTGCGTCAAACCGAAGAAGCCTTTGGGGTCGTAATCAGGATCAATCAAACCCTTGCCGCTCAAGGCCAGGATGCCCGAGTAATCAGGCTTGCGCACGTAGGCACGCAAGGCGGCTTCAACCGCAGCCTTCTTGGTCGTCACCCGCGCCAGGATCATGGCCTGGGCAACAAGGTCGTCGTCTAAAACGATGTTGGTTCGTGTGTTCATGGCTATACACCTCTGATGTGTACGCCAATTATGCCATCGCTTCGCTCAGTGAACGAGTTGCGCCAACTCGCCCCTGGCGTACCTGGCAGCCACCACCTGCAGGGTATCGCCCTTGATTTTGGCGCCCTGGCCTTCGCAGCCGAACTCGATGTAACGCTGCTTGCAGATCGCCTTAGCGGCTTCGCGCGCGGGTTTGAGCCATTCGCGTGCGTCAAACTTTTCCGGGTTTTCAGCCAGAAATTTGCGCACTGCGGCGGTCATGGCCAGGCGGATGTCGGTGTCGATGTTGATTTTGCGCACGCCGTGTTTGATGGCTTCCTGAATTTCTTCCACCGGCACGCCATAGGTTTCCTTCATGTTGCCGCCGTACTGGCGAATGATGGCCAGCAGATCCTGCGGCACCGAGGACGAGCCGTGCATCACCAGATGCGTGCTGGGGATGCGTTTGTGGATTTCCTTGATGCGGTCAATCGCCAGAATGTCGCCGGTGGGCTTGCGCGTGAACTTGTAGGCGCCATGGCTGGTGCCAATGGCAATCGCCAGCGCATCGATCTGCGTCTGCCGGACGAAGTCTGCCGCCTGCTCGGGGTCGGTCAGCAACTGCTCGCGCGTCATGGTCGCGTCGGTGCCGTGGCCGTCTTCCTTGTCGCCTTTCATGGTCTCCAGCGAGCCGAGGCAGCCGAGCTCGCCTTCCACCGTGACACCCACCTTGTGCGCCAGTTGCGCCACTTTTTTGGTCACATCCACGTTGTACTCGTAGCTGGCAATCGTCTTGCCGTCGCCTTCGAGTGAGCCGTCCATCATCACGGAAGAAAAGCCCAGGTTGATCGCGCCTTGGCAGACGTCCGGGCTCTGACCGTGGTCCTGGTGCATGACCAGCGGAATGTTCGGGTACATCTCGATGGCAGCCTGGATCAGGTGTTTGATGAAAGCCTCGCCGGCATATTTACGTGCACCGGCGCTGGCCTGCAGGATGACGGGTGCGCCGGTTTCTTTGGCGGCCTCCATCACGGCCTGCACCTGTTCGAGGTTGTTGACGTTGAAAGCCGGAATGCCGTAGCCATAAACTGCTGCGTGGTCCAGCAGCTCGCGCATGGAAACAAGTGCCATAGAAATATTCCTTAGATGACAAGTTGCAGGTAACCCGGAGGTAACCGGAGGGTGACTCCCCCCATTTTACCCGCAGGGTGTGGGCACACCGTGCATCGCCTGCAGAAGCCCGCGCGCGTTCAAGCCCTTGGCTGGGCGATGAAACGCGTGATGTCGTCGAGCACCGGCGCCAGGCCACGCAGCGGCGTGGCCAGCGCGGCCACCAGCGTGACGTGGCTGACCCGGTCGTACATCTGCAAGTCCACCG
Source organism: Polaromonas sp. (assembly GCF_030689685.1). Lineage (GTDB taxonomy): Bacteria > Pseudomonadota > Gammaproteobacteria > Burkholderiales > Burkholderiaceae_C > Polaromonas. The sequence continues at coordinate 16,235 of NZ_JAUYEY010000012.1, forward strand.
GCACGCCAGCGGCTTTGAGACGGCGGGCCAGGGCTTCAGAGTTGCGCACCGGGTTGACCGTGGTATCGCCGCGCGCGGCCAACAGCAGTGCCGGCGGCGAATTTTTCGAGGCATGCACCAACGGCTGCGAATCGTCGGGCGTGCCCGGCCACTCGAAGGCGACCTGCACGTCGCGGTTGCCTATGGGCAAAAAGTCATAGGGTCCGGCCAGGCCGATCCAGCCGGCCAGTTGGGCGGGCTGGAGCCCTGCGCCGGTGAGCCAGCGCGCGTCCAACGCCAGCATCGCAGCGTTGTAGGCGCCGGCGCTGTGGCCCATGACAAACACCTGGCGCGGGCCGGCCCCAAGTTCGCCCAGATGGTCAAAAGTCCAACGCATCGCTTGCGCACTGTCCTGCAGGAACACCGGGTATTTCACCTGGGGGCTGAGCCGGTAGTCGGCCACCACCACCGCAATATCGCGGGAAGCCAGCGCCTCGCCGACAAAGCGATAACTGGCACGGTCACCCGTGGTCCAGCTACCGCTGTAAAAAAACACCACGACCGGACCGGGCGTGCGCCGCACCAGTGGCAAATACATATCGAGGCGCTGGCGCGCATCCGGGCCATAAGCCACATCGGTGCGCAGCTTGTAGCTGTCGCTGGGCACCAGGGCATTGAGCGCGCCCGATGCCGAGCAGCCGGAAAGCGCCACCAGGCCAAGCACCGACGCCAGACCGAGCCAGCCACGACGCGAAAGAAGGGGGTTTCGGAGAGTCATCTTCTGACTACGCCGCACGGGCGCCGTCAGATTCAAAATCGCCGACCTTCTGGTTTTGTACAACAGCTATGTTTTTGATAGCTGACTATGCCCACTGGATATGGGCTGAAGCCCAGTTTGATCACTCAACCCGGCAGATCTTGAGCATGTTGGTGCCGCCCGGTGCACCCATGGGTTCACCGCAGGTGATGGCGTAAATGTCACCGCTGGCGACAATGCCGCGCTCTTTCAGGTGCGCCTCGGCATCGCCCAGCGCCGTGTCGCGTTCGACGCTCTGGTCCATCAGCAAGGGGCGCACATTGCGGTACAGCGCCATCTTGCGCTGGGTCGCCAGTTTGGGGGTCAGGGCGTAGATCGGAATGTGGATGCGATGTCGGCTCATCCACAACGCGGTCGAACCAGAATCGGTCAGCGCCACGATGGCCTTGCAGCCCAGGTGGTAGGCCGTGAACAGCGCGCCCATGGCAATCGACTGGTCGATGCGTGCGAAGGTCATGCCGGTAAAGTCGGCGTCGAGTTTGACGTCCTCGGCCTTCTCGGCTTCGGCGCAGATGTTGGCCATCTCGATGATGGTCTCCAGCGGGTAACGACCGGCGGCGGTTTCGGCCGAGGTCATCACCGCATCGGTGCCGTCGAGCACGGCATTGGCCACGTCGCTGACCTCGGCACGTGTGGGCACCGGGTTGGTGATCATGGACTCCATCATGTGGGTCGCGGTGATGACCACCTTGTCGAGCTCGCGCGCCATGCGGATCATGCGTTTTTGCAGCGCCGGCACCGCAGCATTGCCAACCTCGATGGCCAGGTCGCCGCGCGCAACCATGATGCCGTCGCTGGCACGGCAAATGGATTCCAGGTTCGGAATCGCCTCGGCACGCTCGATCTTGGCGATCAGCCCCGGCTTGTGGCGGTACTCGGCGCCGGCCACGTTACAGAGCTGGCGCGCCATCTCCATGTCGCTGGCGTTCTGCGGAAAACTCACCGCCACATAGTCGGCCTGGAAACTCATCGCGGTGCGAATGTCTTCCATGTCCTTGGCCGTCAGCGCGGGCGCCGTCAGGCCGCCGCCCTGCTTGTTGATGCCCTTGTTGTTGGACAGAACGCCGCCTATCTTCACGGTCGCGTGCACCTGCTCGCCACGCACCGCGTCCACCGTCATGACGATCAGACCGTCGTTGAGCAGCAGGGTGTCGCCGGCTTTCACGTCGCGCGGCAGCTCCTTGTAATCGAGGCCCACGCCGTTGATGTCGCCCGGCTCGGTGCGGGAGGCGTCCAGCACAAACTTCATGCCGGTTTCAAGCTGCACCTTGCCTTCGGCAAACTTGCCGACGCGGATTTTCGGCCCCTGCAGGTCGGCCATGATGGCGACCTCGCGCCCAGCGCGTGTGGCCGCCTCGCGCACCAGCTTGGCACGGTCGATGTGGTCTTGCGCCGTGCCGTGGCTGAAGTTGAGCCGCACGCAATTGACACCAGCGCGGATCATTTGCTCAAGCAGGGCCGGGTCGCTGGACGCGGGGCCCAGCGTGGCAACAATTTTGGTTCCGCGGCGCTGCATGTTCATGGCTGTCTCCTGTAATTTAGTTTCTGATTTTCACACGAAAAGGTTACATGCCGGTTACCAACGCCCTCTGTGCGACCGGGGTATGGCCCAGCCGGCGCGCGGAACGGCATGGTACAAACTTTGTCGCACTCCCTGAATGTGTATTGATCCTGGTCAGAGCCCGCTGCCGGCGCGGCCCGCAGAATCAAATAGCCACCCACGCGGCGCCCCTGCGGCGCCCGCGAGGCAATGTATTAACCCGCCGCAAGTTTTGTCCATGACACCCCTGCCTGAAACCACAGTACACCCATTGACCCTTCCACCTCCGCTGGCGGCAGACACGCCCTTGCCGCACCGCAAGGTCATCCGTGGCTGGCTGTTGCCGCTGGGCCAGCGCAGCACTTGGCGTGCGCTGGCGCTGCTGGCTGTTGATTTCAGTCTGCTGGCCCTGCTGATCGCCGGGGTGGTGCTGTTTGATTCGGTCTGGGCCATGGCGGCCTGCGGGCTGGCCGCCGGTTTTGTCATCGGCCGGCTGTTTGTGATCGGTCACGACGGCTGCCACCAGAGCCTGACGCCTTCGCGCAAGCTCAACCGCTGGCTGGCGCGCATCGCATTTTTGCCTTCGCTGACCGCCTACAGCCTCTGGGATGTGGGCCACAACGTGGTGCACCACGGCTTCACCAACCTCAAGGGCGTGGATTTTGTGTGGGCGCCGCTGACGCAGCAGGAATTCGCCGCACTGTCGCCACCGGGCCGACTGATGCAGCGCATTTACCGCAGTGGCTGGGGGCCGGGTCTGTATTACATGGTCGAGATCTGGTGGAAAAAGATGATGTTTCCGCGCCAGGGCAGTCTGAGCAACACGCGCCGCGCCGTTTTCACCTGGGACTGCCTGCTGGTCAGCTTTTTTGCCGTGCTGTGGATCGGCGGCCTGGTGGGGGCCGCACTGGCCACGCAGCAATCGGTGGCCTGGCTGCTGGCCCTGGGCTTTGCCCTGCCGCTGTTTTTCTGGTTCAACATGATGGGCTTTGTCATCTACGGCCACCACACCCATGTGAAGGTGTCCTGGCACGATGATCGCGCCGCCTGGCAGCGCGCCCAGCCCTTTGTCTCGACCACGGTGCACCTGACCTTTCCGCTGCAGATAGGCGCCATGCTACACCACATCATGGAGCACACCGCCCACCACGTGGACATGAGCATCCCGCTGTACAAACTCAAGGAAGCGCAGAAGATGCTGGAAGACTTGTTGCCAGGCCGCATCGTGATCCAGCGTTTTTCCTGGCGCTGGTACTTCGAGACCGCGCGCGCTTGCAAGCTGTATGACTTCACGCGCAACTGCTGGACCGACTTTGCGGGCCGGCCCACCAGCGCACTGCGCCCGGCGCAGTGAGGACCCGCGCCTCCTGACCTCAGGCCGGCAGTGCGTCTGAACAGGCGGCGCTACCGCAGCCTTCGACGAGGCCGGCAGGCAGGTCCTCAGGACGGTTCACCACACCGGTGAGCGGGTCGTAGCCGGCGCGGCGCAAGTGCAGCGCCAGCGCCGCGTCCATGCTCTGCGCATGCTGCGGAAACCACAGCGCCAGTTCACTGGCCATGGCACGCAGGGCGCCCAGCTTGCCATCGGCGGCCTGCGCAGCGCCTTCGCGCATCACCTGCAGCACCACCTTGTGCTGCATGCTGTGACAGTTGGTCGAGGCGAAACGGGTCGCCAGCATCCAGCGGTCTTCCTGTCCGAAATGCGCGTCGGTGTGGGTGATCAGGTCCTGCCAGGCGGCGGCCAGACAGTCGTCGCCAGCGCCCTGGGCCTGGGCAAGCAGGTCGACAAACTCCCGGTGGGTATCGTCCATGAGGGGCAGGTCGAGCGACAGGGCGTCAGACCATTCGAGGTGGGCCATGCAGGTTCTCCAAAAGTGCTTCTGGAGCTTATCGACCCGCGCGGCGCGGCGCTTTGATCCAGATCATGGCCGTATGCCGTGTCGTCCGGCGAGCGCATACAAAAAGTGCTGCCAGCCCAATGCGAACGGGAACGAACAGCTATCAAATCAGGAGCGTCGCGGGTCCCTGGTCTTAGGCACGCCGCTGCAAAATCTCGAACGCCGGCAGGGTTTTACCCTCCAGCACTTCCAGAAAAGCGCCGCCGCCAGTGGAGATGTAACCCACATCTTTCTCGATGCCGTATTTGGCAATCGCGGCCAGCGTGTCGCCGCCGCCAGCGATGCTGAAGGCGCTGCTGGCGGCAATCGCTTCGGCGATGGTTTTTGTACCGCCTTCAAAGGCCGCAAATTCGAACACGCCGACCGGCCCGTTCCAGACGATGGTGCCAGCAGCCATCAACTGGTCAGCCAGTTGTTTCGCGGTCTGCGGGCCGATGTCGAGTATTAGGTCATCGTCCGCCACATCAGCAGCAGACTTGACGGTGGCTGTGGCGTCGGCGCTGAAGGACTTGGCAGTCACCACATCGGTGGGAATCGGCACTTCGGCGCCGCGCGCCTTCATCGCTGCCATCACCGCACGGGCTTCGTCGAGCAGCTCACGCTCGGCCAGGCTTTTGCCAATCGGCAATCCGCTGGCCAGCATGAAGGTGTTGGCAATACCGCCCCCCACAATCAGCTGGTCCACCTTGCCGGCCAGCGCCTCCAAAATGGTGAGCTTGGTCGAGACCTTGCTGCCGGCCACGATGGCCACCAGCGGGCGTTTTGGGTTGGCCAGCGCTTTGGAGATTGCGTCCATTTCTGCCGCCAGCAGCGGGCCGGCGCAGGCGGTTGTGGCGAACTGTGCGATGCCGTAGGTCGAGGCCTCGGCGCGGTGTGCGGTGCCGAAAGCGTCATGCACAAAGATGTCGCAGAGTGCGGCCATCTTGCGGGCCAGTGCTTCGTCGTTTTTCTTTTCGCCCTTGTTGACCCGGCAGTTCTCCAGCAGCACCAGCTCACCGGGCTGGACATTGACACCATCGACCCAGCCGGACTTCAGCGGCACCTCGCGCTGCATCAGCTCGCCCAGGCGTTTTGCCACCGGCGCCAGCGAGTCTTCGGGCTTGAACACGCCTTCGGTCGGCCGGCCCAGATGCGAGGTCACCATCACCGCCGCACCGGCGTCCAGGGCCATTTGTATGCAGGGGATCGAGGCGCGGATGCGGGTGTCTTCAGTGATCTTGCCGGCATCGTCCTGCGGCACGTTCAGGTCGGCGCGGATGAACACGCGCCGGCCTTGGACCAGGCCCTGGGCGCAGAGATCGGAAAAGCGGATGAATTTCATGGCAAGCTCGCAAAGAGAGAGTGGAAAGTGATCGGTGCTGTGAAAATAATTGTAGAAGCAGACCGCAAGCCTGCCGTCCTTTACCAGCCGAGTCCGACATGCAAGGGCAGGTAGACCGCCATGCCGGCCAGGATCGTGCCCAACACGCTTTTGCGCCAGAAAAACCAGCCGGCACCCGCCAGCGCAGCAAACACGCGCGCGTCCTGCCAGGTGCTGATCAGCGCGCCCTGGGTCATCACGATCTCCGGGATGATGACCGCCGACAGGGCCGCAATCGGTGCGTAGTGCAGGCCGCGCTGCGCCCAGTCCGGCAAGGACCAGGGTTTGCTTGAGATAAAAAAGAATGAGCGCGTCACCACAGACACCAGCGCCAGGCCAACAATGGTCAGCACGGTCCATCCGTCCGTCATGCTGCGGCCCCCGGTTTGGACCGCGGTGTCGGCGGTGTTGCCGGCTTTTCCAGCAGCAGGCAAACAGCCACCGCCGCCGCAATGGCCACCAGAATATTAAGCTTGAACGGCAGCGCGAAAGCCGCCACGGCCACCGCGCCCGCCACACCGGCAGACACAACGCGCAAGCGGGTGGAGGTCAAGGAGCACGCGATGCCCAGCAGCGCCAGGATGCCGGCAAACCCCAAGCCCCACGCGCCCGGAATGAAATTGGCCAGAGCCATGCCCAGCAGGCTGAAACTCACCCAGTTGCACCAGCCGAGGCCGCAATTGCCCGCCAGGTACGCCTGTTGCGCCAGGCGCTGAGCCGGGTCGTCGCTGGGGTCGGGAAAACGGCGGGTGAATAACACATAGGTCAGATCCGCAGTCAGAAAACCGGTGAGCATGCGCTCCCAGCGGGGCAAATGCATCATGTAAACACGCAGGTGCGCGCTGAACACAACAAACCGCAGGTTCACGCAACCAGCGGTGGCGAGGATCACCCACATTGGCGCGCCCGCCGCCAGCAGCGGAATGGCGGCCAGCTGCGCGCTGCCGGCGTACACCAACACCGTCATCAAGATGACTTCCAGCACGCTCATGCCGGACTTGGCCATGGCCACGCCGGTCATCAGGCCCCAGGCGGCGATGCCCGGCGCCACGGCCAACATGTCGCGGGCACCTTGACGAAATTCAGGATGGCGGTAATGGGCAGGACGCAGAAACACCGGGCTTACTTTCCGAAAGCCATGCCGGGCTTCAAGTCAAACCCGCGCAGAAAATCAGCCACGCCCAGGCGCTTGCCGCCAGCGCGCTGGAGTTCGGTCAGGCGCAGCACACCCTGGCCGCAGGCCACCCGCACTCCGGCCTCATCGGCAGACAAAATGGTCCCGCCGTCCTGGCCGGGCTGCTCCGGGCTGCCGCCGGTGTCAAACTTCCAGAGCTTGATGATTTCGCCGCCGAAAGTGGTGTAGGCGCCGGGGAAGGGGTCAAAGGCCCGGATGCGCCGACCTATCACTTCGGCGGGCTGGCGCCAGTCAATCAGCGCCTCCGATTTTTCTATCTTGTGCGCATAGCTGATGCCCTGCTCTGGTTGCGGAACGGGTTTAAGCCCGCCGCAAGCTGCCAGCTCCAGCGCCTCGACCATCAAACGCCCACCCAAGGTGGCGAGTTTGTCGTGCAGTGAGCCGGTAGTGTCCGTAGCGGCAATCGCGAGTTTTTCAACCAGCAGCATGTCGCCAGTGTCCAGGTCGGCATCCATCTGCATCAGCGTGATGCCGGTCTCGCTATCGCCGGCCGCGATGGCGCGGTGAATCGGCGCCGCGCCGCGCCAGCGCGGCAACAGCGAAGCGTGAATGTTGAAGCAGCCCAGTCTGGGCAGATCCAGCACCCATTGCGGCAGGATCAGGCCATAGGCTGCCACAACCATGGCGTCGGCCTGCGCGGCCAGAATCGCAGCCCGTGCGGCAGCCGCATCTTCCGGGGTTTTGCCGTCGAGCCGCAGGCTGCGCGGCTGGACCAGGGACAGGTTGTTTTCCAGCGCAAACTGCTTGACGGCCGAGGCCTGCAACTTCATGCCGCGGCCGGCCGGGCGGTCCGGCTGTGTCAGCACCAGGGGGATGTCAAAACCGGCGGCGTGGAGTTGCGCCAGCGCCACGCGGGCGAATTCAGGGGTACCGGCAAAAATAATGCGCATCTGGCATTTTCGCCGACGGTTGAAGGTGAACGCGGCGTCAAGGAAATTTTCATTCGCCAAGATTTCGCAGCCGGACCGCAGGCGCGGCGAGCGACCGTGGGGGCTCTTCCTTCAAGCAGGGGCGGCAGAACCGGCTTTGCCGGGCCGCAGGTTTGAACAGGCGCCAGAAGCGAAGCCTCCGACGAGCGGCGGCCTGCAAGGTGCAGAGAGCGACACGCAGTGGGCGAACGTGGGGGCTACTTCTGTTGCTTGATCATCTTGGTCTTGATGCGGTTGCGCTTGAGCGGCGACAGATATTCGACAAAGACCTTGCCCATCAGGTGGTCCATCTCATGCTGCACACACACGGCCAGCAGCCCTTCGGCGCTGTGGGTTTGCTGCTTGCCGTCCAGGTCCAGCGCCTGGACCTTGATGGCGCTGGCCCGCTCCACGCCGTCATAGACGCCGGGCACCGACAGACAGCCTTCGTCATTGATCTGGGTCTCGGGACTGGACCAGACAAGCTCGGGGTTGATCAGCACCAGCGGCTGGTCACGGCTTTCGCTGACATCAATGACAACGACGCGTTCATGAACATTGACCTGGCTGGCGGCCAGGCCTATGCCCTCGGCCGCGTACATGGTTTCCAGCAGGTCGTCCACCAGGACACGGATGTGCGCGTCCACGGCAGGCACCGGCTTGGCCACGGTATGCAGGCGCGGATCGGGGTAGCGAAGAATGGTCAGTTGGGTCATGGTCGCAAGCAATCAGATGTCGCTATTTTCGCTAATTTTCGCTAATTTTCAGCACTCGGGTCGTTGCGAAACCGCATATTCGTTGCCTAATCAAAGGCTTAAGTACAAAATCGCTAGTGATTTATCAAGTTACAAACGCGGCATCCGGCCCCTTCACCACAGGCCATGCCAGCCCCAAGGGCCTCAAGATGCAAACTATGTCTGGTCGTTTCAGTCAAATTTCAATGGCGGCAGCCCTGCTGGTGGGCACGGCAGGTTTGCATGCCCAGAATTTCCCGATCACGCCCGGCCAGCGGGCCACGGCCCATCAGGTCGCCCAGACCGGCGTGCCGCTGGTCGACCTGGTGCCCAATGCACCGGACGAATACACCGTCAAACGCGGTGACACCCTGTGGGCCATCTCCGGCATGTTCCTTAAAAGCCCGTGGCGCTGGCCCGAACTCTGGGGCATGAACCTGGAAGACATCCGCAACCCGCACCGCATTTACCCCGGCCAGCAGCTTTATCTGGACAAGGCCAACGGCCGCGCGACCCTGCGCACCCGCCGAGGGGCCGACGGCGCTCCAGGCGGCACGGTGCGGGTATCGCCACGCACACGTTATGAGTCGCTGGCTGACGCTGCGGTTCCCACCCTGTCGCCGCAGGCCATCGAGCCCTTTCTTTCCGAAGCGCTGATTGTTGATGAGGCAACTTTTGCCCTGGCACCGCGCATCGTGGCCACCCAGGAGGGCCGCGTCTTGCTCAGCCGAGGCGACCGCGCCTATGCCCGTGGCGCCTACAGCAGCAGGGAAGGCGGCAAACCCCTGAGCACCGCCAAAGGCGAACCGGTGGACTACCGCGTTTTCCGCAATGCCACGCCCTTGAAAGACCCGAGCACCGGTGAAATTCTTGGCTACGAGGCCCAGTTTGTTGGCAAGGCTGAGTTGATCCGCGGCGAAACGACGGCCGACCTCACCGGCAAGGACGGCAAGGTATCGACGGAGGTTGTGCCGGCGACCATCGACATCGTCGTAGCCAAAGAAGAAATGCGTGTCGGCGACCGACTGGTTGCGGAGCCTCCCCGCGAACTGCTGAGTTACGTGCCGCGCGCGCCGACCACGCAGATCGACGGACAAATTGTGTCGATTTATGGCAGCGCCGTGCGTTTTGCCGCCGGCAACCAGGTGGTCGTGCTCAATCGCGGTGCCCGAGACGGTCTGGAGCGTGGCCATGTGATGGCGCTTCAGCAAAGTGGTGCCCGGGTGCCCGACCGTACCGACTCAGCCCGAAGCCAGATCAGACTGCCGAACGAGCGCAATGGCTTGCTGATCGTTTTTCGCACCTTTGAAAAACTGTCTTATGCCCTGGTCTTGCAGGTCAGCGACGGCGCCAAAGTGGGTGACCGCTTCGTCAATCCGAACTAAAACAAGCCGACCTCGACAACGCCCAGCGACCCGCCATGGAAGCCGCTGAACTTGGCGCCTGGTTGCGCCTGACGCTGACGCCCGGACTGGGCAACACCGCGTCGCGCAAGCTGCTGGCGGCTTTTGGGTCAGCACAGGCCATTTTTGAGCAATCCGCCAGCACCCTGCGTCAGCTAGGCTCCGACAAACTGGCGGATGCCCTGCAGACTGTGCCTGACACTTTGGGCGCCCAGTTGCAGGCCACCTTAGAGTGGTTGCAGGCGGGCGACAACCGGCAGGTGGTCACGCTGGGGGATTCCTGCTACCCCGCAGCACTGCTCGACATCGAAGACCCGCCTTCCATGCTTTATATGCTTGGAGCCCTTGGTACACAAGCGCAAGCTGCTATTAAAAACAGAGCGCTTTGTTTGGCCATGGTGGGCAGCCGCAACCCGACGCCGCAAGGCGAGAGCAATGCACGGCAATTTGCCAAAGTGTTCGGCGCGGCCGATCTGTGCGTGGTGTCCGGCCTGGCGCTGGGCGTGGACGGGGCGGCCCACGACGGCGCCTTGCTGGGCGGTGGAACAACGATTGCGGTCGTCGGCACTGGCGTGGACCGGGTGTACCCGAAAAAGCATCGGGACCTGGCACACCGGATTGCACAGGGCGGATTGATCATCAGCGAGTTTCCACTGGGCACGCCACCGCTGACCGCAAACTTTCCCAAGCGCAATCGCCTTATTTCCGGCTTGTCGCAGGGAACGCTGGTGGTCGAGGCGGCGCTGAAATCCGGCTCACTGATCACCGCGCGGCTGGCCGCCGAACAGGGCAAGGATGTGTTTGCGATTCCGGGTTCCATCCACTCCCCGCAGTCGCGCGGCTGCCACGCGCTGATCAAGCAGGGGGCCAAGCTGGTCGAGTCGGCGCAGGACGTTCTGGAAGAACTCCGTCTGCCCTATCCGGCGACCACAGCGAACGCCAGCCCTGACAGCGATGACGAACCGGAGGAAGCGCCGCTGCTGTCCGCCATGGGTTTCGAGCCTGTCAGCCTGGACGCGCTGCAGGCACGCACCGGGCTGCCCACGTCCGAATTGCAAGGCCAGTTGCTGGAACTGGAACTGGCCGATGTGATCACGCGCTTGCCCGGAGGCCTGTTTCAGCGGATCTCCCTGGGCTGAGTCCGGCAGGCACTGCCAGACCTGCGGGGGCGGCGCCCAACTGCGTTATATTGGACGCATGTTTGAAGTGCTGGTGTATGTTTACGAAAATTATTGGCAGGGCGACGCCTGCCCCGAGTTGCACCAACTGAGCCGCAAACTGACGGCGGTCGGCTTTGAAGCCGAAGAGATTCAGGCAGCTCTGGTCTGGCTCAATGGCCTGAACATTGCCGCCCAGAACACCCAGATTGGCCTGCCGGAGACCGCTTGCGTGGCCGGCAGCCAGCTCGTGAAGACCACCATCGCCGCAACAGGATTTCAGCCCCAGTCCGCTGCCAGCCTGCGCGTGTACTCGGTGGCCGAGCAGGAACACCTGGGCGCGCAAGCCCTGGGTTTCGTGAGTTTCCTGGAATCCTCGGGCGTGTTGCCGCCGCACATGCGGGAAATTGTCATGGACCGCGCCATGGCCGCGCCGGGCGACCCGCTCGCGCTGGACGACCTCAAAGTCATTGTGCTGATGGTCTACTGGAGCTTTGGCGAAGAGCCCGATGCCCTGGTGCTCGACGAACTCTGCGATGACGCGGAGTTTCGTGTAGCGCATTGATTAAAGCCCCCACGTTCGCTCACTGCGTGTAGCCGGAAGAAGCTTGCCTTCGCCAAGCGCTTGACGGGCGGTCTCTTCACCAGCCGGGGCCGCGGATCTGGCTTCGCCAGTCCGCAGGCGCAGCGGCCCCCTCGGGGCTGGTGCCTGCGGCTCCGAACCTGCTTGAGCAGGTTTGGACAGGCATCAGAAGCGAAGCCTCTGGCGAGCGGCGGCCTGCAAGGTGCAGGGAGCTACACGCAGTGAGCGACCGTGGGGGCTATATTCAGCCTAACAAGCGCTCGGGATTGGCATCCAGTTTGGCCAGTGCATCGCGCGTCGCACGCACGGTCAGCGCTTCGTCTTCGGTCGGCACCAACAGGCCGGCCTGCAAATAAGCCGCCAGCCGGCGCGCCTGGATCAGGAAGTTGCGGCCGTCGGCGGACGCAAACAAATGCAACTGCTTGCGGTCACTGCGCCAGGCGAACTGCACATGGCTGACCTGGCCATTGTGGTCCAGACTGAACCAGGCCCCGACTTGAAGCTCCTGCGCCCAGGCGCGCATGGCCTCGCTGGGCCGGCTGCCACCATCGGCAATGACCGCAAGGCCGGAGGCATCGATGCCAATCATCATGACCAGGTTTTCAGTGTCCAGCGGCAGGTCGCCCACATCCTCGTCCGACAGATAGTCTTCCAGGTTGGCCAGCCGCTTGGCCATCTCGTCGATACGCTCGAGTGAGATGGCATCGGTTTTGGACATGAAGGCGTCAGCCAGCGTCTCGCTGATGATTTTGAGGTGCTGGTCCTGCACTAGCGTCGCCATGCCCAGCATGGACATGCCCTGTCGCAGCAATTGAAGCAACTTGGGCAAATCGGCAATCACGCGCGCCCGGTCATTGCGGTTCGGCTTTGCGCTGGCAGCCCAGACCAGATCGGCCGCAGCCTGCTTGAGCGTGATCGTGTCATTGTGCTGGGGGCCATTTTTCATGGCGGCAATGGCCAGCGTTTCAGCCCATATCTTGAACAGGAATTCTCGAATTTCTTCGCGCACCGGCATGTCATTGAGCATGTTACGCATCTCAATGGTGTACTGGATGGCCATGGTCTCTTTTTGCTCTAGCTGCTGGGCCACCGTGACCACACGCGCGGCACTGCCCTGCTCGGAAAGAAACTTTGACAGGAATTTCTGGAATTCGTCGTAGACCAGTTGAAACACACGCCGGCCGGTCTCGGGATACTGTTCGATCACCTGCACCACACGTTTGACTTCGATTTCAAGCGCGCTGCCCGACACCGTCGCGTCAAAGCCCAGGACGCAGGAGCCCATGCGGTCAATCAGGCGGCGTGCCGGGTGCTGCAGGGAGCCAAAAAATTCGGGCTCGGAAATCGCCACGCGCAGCACCGGCATCTGCAGCCGGGCAAACCACACCCGGACTGCGGGCGGAATCCGGTCTTCCGCCAAAATGCTCTGAAACATCAACGCCACGATTTCGATGGTGGCTTTTTCGCTCGATGTGGATGCCGCCTGTTTGAGCACGCTGGTGTGCTGGCGCAAGGCACCCGCTGCCTGCTCGACCTGCGCCACACCATAAATCTGGTCCGGCGCATCGACCATGGTGCCTTCGTAACTGTTGCCACCGCCGGACGACGTCCTGGCCAGGGCTTGGGCCAATTGCGGCGAGGGCTGCTGGGCACGGGTCTGGTCGAACTCGACGGCATGGTCGGACAACAGCCGCTTGAGGTGACCCATGACGCCCTGCGCCCGCATTCGCGCCCGCGCCAGCGGCGAGGTGCCGGTTTGCATACGGGTTTCATCCTGGATGTCGCGCCTGCCCGCAGCCTTTTCCGAGCTTGTCCCCTCGCGACCAGCCTTGGAACCACTACCACTACCACTACCACTACCACTACCACTACCAACGCCTGTGGACCCACGTCCAGGCCGTTCGGCGGAGTCGGCGCCGAAATTGCTCGCGCCACCTCCCCCGCCCGCACGCCCGGCGCCAGCCCCATTTGTTGGAGCAGATACAGAATCACTCGCTGCATCCCAGCCGGTTTCAAGCTCGCCCCGCTGTCCGCCGGAGCCACCTGGCCCACCGTATCCGGGGCTGTCATCGGGATGTCGGCCGGGAGCCGAGGGCGTGGAGGTCCGCTCGCCCGACGCCATGCCCGCAGGCCTGGACAGCTTGGCCGCAGGCGCATTCGGAACCGCAGAAGGTGTGCGTTTGACCAGTGCCCGGCGGTCAATGTCCACCATGACGTTTTCCTTGATCAGGAATTCGTTGGCGGCTCGGTAGGCCTCCAGCAGATGTGCGGTCAGGCGTTGCTGGATCAGGTCCTGCACCGTGAGCCACAGCTCCCGCGACAGGGGGGCCAGCGTCCATTGTTCGACCAGGTTTTGCGACAGGACTTCGGGCCGCAAAATGTCTTCCTTGGCCAGTTCGAGAACCCCCTCCAGCCCCTGAATGCGCAGTCGCAGATCGTTGAGCTCCCAACTGGCGCTGTCCAGAAGACGCAGGGCCAGCCGCGAGGCGAGGATCTTGTTCTCCATCACCTCATTGCCCATCAACTCGAATTTTCCGCTGTCCAGCGGCATGGAGGCAGTAGCCACTGGTGCAACCAGCGCTTTCTTCCAGGCCGCCATTGTGGCGTCAACCCAGATGGTTTCGTTTTCCTGGAACGACATCCAGCCGTCGCGGCGGTCTTGCATCTCGCGGGCGTTTCCGGCCACATCCATCGCCGCGGACAAGCGGGCCTTGATGTCTGCGGCCAGCGTCGGCATCACACCTGCGGCACAGGCAACAAACTGCTCACGCGCCTGGCGAGCCAGACGAAGATCCTCTTTGTTGTTTGTAGCCACAGCCGTGTCAGTTGTAAAACAGGCTGATTACACCGTCGCTCCGGCATTGGGATCGTTCGGGTTGTCGTCCTTTTTCCCCGCAGCAGGCTTGACCAGGTCTTCCCGCTTGATGCCCAGCCACATGGCGATGGCCGCAGCCACAAACACCGAAGAATAAATACCAAACAAAATACCGATGGTCAGCGCCAGCGCAAAATAAAACAGCGTCGGTCCACCGAATAGCAGCATCGACAGCACCATGATCTGGGTGGAGCCATGCGTGATGATGGTGCGACTGATGGTCGACGTGATCGCGTTGTCGATGATCTCGGTGGTGTCCATCTTGCGGTAACGACGGAAGTTTTCGCGGATGCGGTCAAAAATCACCACGGACTCATTGACCGAATAACCAAGAACCGCCAGCACCGCCGCCAGCACCGAAAGCGAAAACTCCCACTGGAAGAATGCAAAAAAGCCCAGGATGATGACAATGTCATGCAAGTTGGCAATGATGGCGGATACGGCATACTTCCACTCGAAGCGAAAAGCCAGGTAAATCATGATGCCGACCACCACCATGGCCAGCGCCTTCAGACCATCCTGGGCCAGTTCTTCCCCGACCTGCGGACCCACAAATTCCGTGCGGCGCAGCACGATCTGCGGGTCCCCGGCCTTCAGGGCCTCCATCACCTTGTCACTTTGTTGCGCGGTTGTCACGCCTTTTTGCGCCGGCAGGCGAATCATCACGTCACGCGCTGTGCCGAAATTTTGCACCTGAACATCTGTGAAACCGAGGCCGGCCACGGTGCTGCGGACCTTTTCAACATCGGCGGGCTGCGAGTAGCTGACTTCCATCACCGTGCCACCGGTGAACTCCACCGAAAGATGCAGGCCGCGCGAGAACAGAAAAAACACCGCCAAGGCAAAGGTGGTGAATGAAATCACGTTGAAGATCAGGGCATGCCGCATGAACGGGATGTCCTTGCGGATCTTGAAAAATTCCATGGCGTCCTCTCCTTCTTGTTCTGTTGTCTAGCTCGCTGATGACGCCGATTTGCCGGACTTGGCAGGAACACCCGCGCTGCCGGCCGGCCGCCACACCGTTCCAATGGACACGGATTTGAGCTTCTTTTGCCGACCGTACCAGAGATTGACCAGCCCGCGCGAGAAAAACACCGCCGAGAACATGCTGGTCAGGATGCCGATCACATGCACCACCGCAAACCCGCGCACCGGCCCCGAGCCAAAGGCCAGCAAAGCCAGGCCGGCAATCAGCGTCGTGATGTTGGAGTCAAGAATGGTGGCCCAGGCGCGTTCATAACCGGTATGAATGGCGGCCTGCGCCGACGCGCCGTTGCGCAACTCTTCGCGCACCCGCTCGTTGATCAACACGTTGGAGTCGATCGCCATGCCCAGGGCCAGCGCCATGGCGGCCATGCCCGGCAAGGTCAGCGTTGCCTGCAACATGGACAAAATCGCAACCAGCAACAACAGGTTCACCGCCAGGGCCAGGCCCGAAAACAGCCCGAACAACATGTAATACGCGCACATGAAGGCCACGATCACCAGGAAACCCCAGGTCACGCTGTTGAAACCCTTGGCAATATTCTCTGCGCCCAGGCTGGGGCCGATGGTGCGCTCCTCGATGATTTCCATAGGGGCGGCGAGCGAACCGGCGCGCAGCAACAGTGCCAGGTCATTGGCTTCAACCACGCTCATGGAACCAGAAATCTGGAAGCGGTTACCCAACTCGCTCTGAATGACCGGTGCCGTCAGCACCTCGCCCTTGCCTTTTTCAAACAGCACAATGGCCATGCGTTTTTTTACGTTTTCGCGGCTGGTGTCGCGCATGATGCGGCCACCTTTGGCATCCACCGTGAGGTCCACCTTGGGCTGCTGACTTTGTGAGTCAAAGCCGGGCTGAGCGTCGGTCAGGCTCTCACCGGTGATGATCACCTGCTTTTTGACGATCACGGCCCGGCCATCACGCTCAAGAAAACGCTCCGAACCGAAAGGCACGGTCCCGGAACCCAGCTCGGCGGCGCGGCCTTCGCTGCTTTCATCGACCAAGCGCATTTCCAGTGTGGCCGTGCGGCCCAAGATGTCCTTGGCCTTGGCCGTGTCCTGCACACCAGGTAGCTGCACCACGATGCGGTCCAGGCCCTGCTGCTGGATCACCGGTTCTGCCACACCCAATTCGTTGATGCGGTTGTGCAAGGTGACCATGTTCTGCTTGAGCGCCTGCTCCTGCACCAAACGGGCCGCCTCCGGCTTGATACGCGCAACCACCTTGTACTCCGCGCCGTCCGGTGTATCGACCGATTGCAGATCGGGAAACTGGTCCAGGAGAATCCGCTTGGCGGCCTCCAACGTGGCCGTATCGCGGAGTTTGACCTCGATGGTCTGGCCATTGCGGTTGATACCGCCGTGCCGGATGTTCTTCTCACGCAACACCAGGCGCAAATCGCCAGCCAGCGATTCCGCTTTTTTGGTCAACGCGGCCTGCATGTCCACCTGCAGCATGAAATGCACGCCGCCGCGCAAGTCCAGCCCCAGGTACATCGGACGGGAATTGAGCGCGGTCAGCCAGGCGGGCGAACGCGATAACAAATTGAGGGCCACGATGTAGGAAGGCGAAGCCGGGTCGGGAGACAGCGCCCTTTCAATGGCGTCCTTGGCCTTGAGCTGCGTGTCGGTGTCACCAAAACGGGCCTTGACCGAGGTGGCGTCAAAAGTCACCGCATCGGGGGGGATGCCAGCGTCCTTCAAGGCCTGCTCCACGCGCGCGACGGTGCTGCTGTCGATCTTCACGCCGGGTTTGGCGCTGGACACCTGCACGGCAGGCGCCTCGCCAAAAAAATTCGGCAGCGTGTACAAAGCGGCAATCAACAAGGCGACGACGATGATCGCGTACTTCCAGACCGGATAACGATTCATGAGCGTGCTGTTCCTGGGAAACGAAGGGACTGGAGGGTCGGCGCCTGCCCACCCTGAAAAAACGTTTTCTGTCTTCTGCTTACTTGATGCTGCCCTTGGGCAGAATCTGGACGATGGCGCTGCGCTGCAACTGGATTTCAACGCCAGTAGCGACTTCTACACCCAGATATGCATCGCCCATCTTGGTGACCTTGCCAAGCAGGCCGCCGGCCGTCACCACTTCGTCGCCCTTGGCCAGTGCATCAATCATGGCGCGATGCTCCTTCTGTTTTTTCATCTGCGGGCGGATCATCACGAAATACAGCACTACAAACATCAGCACCAGCGGCAGCATGCTGGTCAGAGAAGACATCATGCCGCCCTCAGCAGCTACGGCAGGGGCGGTTTGGGCAAACGCGGAAGAAATAAACACGGCAAACTCCACAACAATAATCGGGCACCCCAGGTCACACCACGGGACGCAGAGAGCCTGATTGTATGCGGCCGGCCGCAGGTAAAAAGTTGTAACCCGCGTGAAGAGGGGGACTCTATGAGCGGCGTCAGGCTGCGCCGGCAAAAACCAGCGCTTTTTGGCTCAAGCCCCAGCGATGGGCTCAGCCGGGGTCAGGCGGCCATTTGCTGTTTGCCCGAAGTCGGCCGCCGGAAAGCGGCCAGCGCTTCGGCCCATTGCGGCTGGGCAAGGTCGACATGACGCGCCTTCACATGGCCGTATCCCTTGATGAGTTCCGGAATACGTGCAACTTCCACGGCCGCCGCATGATTGCCAGCATCCAGGCTCTTGAGGATCTCTTCGATGCTGCCCTCGTACTGAACGATCAGCGCACGCTCCATCCGGCGTTCGTCGGTCCGACCAAACGGGTCCAGCGCGGTGCCACGCAGGCCCTTGAGTCTGGCCAGCCCCTTGAACGCGCTCAGCATCCAGGGGCCGAATTTCTGCTTTTGCAGCTCGCCTTTGTCGTTGGTTTTGGCAATCAGGGGCGGAGCCAGGTGGTAGTTGAGCTTGTAGTCGCCTTCAAACATCGCGCCGACTCTGTCATGGAAGCTGCGGTCGGTGTGCAGGCGCGCGACCTCGTATTCATCCTTGTAAGCCATCAGCTTGAACAAATATCTGGCGACCGCCTGGGTGAGTTGGGTCTTGCCCAGCGCCGATTCGGCCTGCTGCACGCGGCCCACGAAGCTTTCATAGCGCTTTGCATAGGCCGCATTTTGGTAGTCGGTCAGAAAGGCCACGCGGCGTGCCACCCATTCGGCCAGGCCATGGCGCGGAGCCGGCATGGCAATCACCTGCGCGGATGTCGACAGCCGGTCCACTGACGCCGGGTCATGGGCAGCGCGGCGGCCCCACTCAAAAGCAGTCTTGTTGTTGTCCACCGCCACGGCGTTGAGTTCGATGGCGCGCATCAGCGAGGCGTATTCCAGCGGGATCCAGCCCTTTTGCCAGGCATAGCCCAGCATCATGGGGTTGGTGTAGATGCTGTCGCCCATCAGTTGGGTGGACGCCGCATCGGCATTGAAGGCGCCCACACCTGTCACGCCCACCGCCTTGACGATTTCAGCGGCACAGGCCTCGGCCGGGTTCTGCCAGTTGGCGTTGTGCACGAAGGCGGCTGTCGGCGTGCTGTATGAATTGAGCGCCACATGGGTGCGGCCCTCTCGCATGCGCAGCACCGTCTCCTTGCCGGCCGCCACGATCGGGTCGCAGCCGATGATCAGGTCGGCGCCGGCCATGCCGACGCGGGTAGTGCGGATGTCGTCCTGCGTCGCGCCAATCAGCACATGGCTCCAGGTGGCGCCGCCTTTTTGCGCGAGGCCACCGGCGTCCTGCGTGACGATGCCCTTGCCTTCGATGTGTCCGGCCATGCCCAGCAACTGGCCGATGGTGATGACCCCGGTGCCGCCAACGCCGGCCACCACGATGCCCCAGACCTTGCCGTTGACACCTTCGGCGCTCGGGATGCGCGGCTCCGGCAGGGCGCCCATCTCGAACGACGACGCGGCCTTACCTTTGGCCTTTTTCTTGAGCTGGCCGCCTTCGACGGTCACAAAACTCGGGCAAAAGCCCTTGAGGCAGGACATGTCCTTGTTGCAGGTGGACTGGTTGATCTGGCGCTTGCGGCCGAATTCGGTTTCCAGCGGCTCGACGCTCAGGCAGTTGGACTGCACACCGCAGTCGCCGCAACCTTCGCAGACCAGCTCATTGATGACCACCCGGCGCGCCGGATCGACCATGCTGCCGCGCTTGCGGCGGCGGCGCTTTTCGGTGGCGCAGGTCTGGTCGTAAATGATGACGGTCGTGCCCTTGATGTCGCGGAACTGCCGCTGGATGGCGTCAAGTTCGTCGCGGTGGTGGATGGTCACGCCGTCTGGAAGCCGTGCATCCTGAGCCTGTCGAAGGGCGTCGTATTTCTCCGGCTCGTCGGTCACCACCACAATTTTCGCCGCCCCTTCGGCACGCATGGACTGGGCAATCTGCACGACCGAGTGGCCCTCGGGCCGCTCGCCGACCTGCTGGCCGCCAGTCATGGCGACTGCGTCGTTGTAGAGAATCTTGTAGGTGATGTTGACACCGGCCGCAATCGACTGGCGCACGGCCAGTGAACCGCTGTGAAAATAAGTGCCGTCACCGAGGTTGGCAAAAATGTGCTGGTCGGTGGTGAAGGGTTGCTGGCCAACCCAGGGCACGCCCTCACCGCCCATCTGGGTGAAGCCGGAGGTGCTGCGGTCCATCCACAAAGCCATGAAATGGCAACCAATGCCGGCCATGGCGCGCGAACCTTCGGGCACCTTGGTCGAGGTGTTGTGCGGACAGCCCGAGCAAAACCAGGGCTGGCGGTCGGCCTTGATTTCGAGCACTTGCAGCGAGCGCTCCTTGGCCTCCAGGATGGCCAGTTGCGCATCGAGGCGGGCCGTCATGGCGCTGTCCAGGCCCAGCTTGCGCACGCGCTGCGCAATCGCCTTGGCGATCAATGAGGGCGACAGGTCTGCATTGGCGCGCAGCAGGGTATTGGCCGTCGGGTTCGGCATGGACCACTCGCCGCCGCTGAAGTCGCCCTCGACCTCGTTGAACTTGCCATAGATGTTGGGACGCACGTCGGCGCGCCAGTTGTAGAGTTCTTCCTTGAGCTGGTACTCGATGACCTGGCGCTTTTCCTCCACCACCAGAATCTCCCGCAGGCCGGTCGCGAACTCGCGTGTGCCCTGGGCTTCCAGCGGCCAGACCACCCCGACCTTGTGCAGGCGGATGCCGAGCTGGCGGCAGGCCGCGTCGTCCAGGCCCAGGTCGATCAGAGCCTGACGCGTGTCGTTGTAGGCCTTGCCGCTGGCGATGATGCCGAAGCGGTCATTCGGGCCCTCGATCACGTTGTAGTTGAGCCGGTTGGCACGGATGTAAGCCAGCGCGGCATACCATTTGTAGTCGAAGAGGCGGGCTTCCTGATCCAGCGCGGCGTCAGGCCAGCGGATGTGCACGCCGCCGGGCGGCATCTGGAAGTCGGTCGGCAGCTTGATTTGCACATGCTCAGGATCGATCATCGCGGTGGCACTGGACTCCACAATTTCCTGGATGGTCTTCATGCCCGCCCAGACGCCGGAAAAGCGACTCATGGCGAAAGCGTGCACACCCAGGTCAAGAATTTCCTGCACATTGGCCGGAAAAAACACGGGCAGGCCACAGGCCTTGAAGATGTGGTCGCTCTGGTGCGCCGCAGTCGAGCTTTTGGCAACATGGTCGTCGCCGGCCACCGCAATCACACCGCCCCAGGGCGTGGTGCCAGCCATGTTGGCATGTTTGAACACGTCAGAGCAGCGGTCCACGCCGGGCCCCTTGCCGTACCAGATGCCGAACACACCGTCGAACTTGTTGGTGCCGGGCGGTGAAAAACCCAGCTGCTGCGTGCCCCACAGCGCAGTGGCGGCGAGTTCTTCATTGACACCGGGCTGAAACACGATGTTCTGTGCCTTCAGGTAACTGGAAGCTTTCCAGAGTGACTGGTCATAGCCGCCCAGCGGGGAGCCACGGTAACCGCTGATGAAACCAGCGGTATTTTTACCCTGCAGGGCATCACGCTGGCGCTGCAGCATGGGCAGCTTGACCAGCGCCTGAACGCCGCTCATGAAGGCCTGGCCATAGTCCAGGCTGTATTTGTCGTCGAGCGTGACAGTCTCGAGGGCCTTGCGAATGTGTTCAGGCAGGGGGGCGTTCATCTTGTCTCCAGTCGTGGGGCTGAAACCGCCTTGTGGGCGGGGAAAGGCTGTTCACCGGGATAGGGCGCTGCTTCTTTATAGAGACAAAGTGTAGGCGCGATGAACAGATAAGTCTTTGCTTTCTATGCCCTGTTTCTCTAGCTCACAGAAAGATTCTTGCTCATAATCGCCAATTATGGGAACACTCGACAAGTTTGACATCGCCATCCTGAATGAATTGCAAACCGACGGACGCCTCAGCAATGCTGAACTCAGCAGCCGTGTCGGCCTGAGTGCCGCGCCTTGCTGGCGGCGTGTGCGGGCGCTGGAGGAGAGCGGCTTCATCAAGGGGTACCGCGCCGAGATCGACCGACACAAGATCGGCCTGGGTGTGCTGGCTTTTGTGCGGCTGGACGCCGACCGCAACACCGGCGACGCCACCAGCGTGATGGAAGAAGCCATCCGCAAGTTGCCCGAAATCATTGCATGCCACTACATCAGCGGCACCGGCACTTTCGAGCTGCAGGTGGTGGCGCGCGACCTGGACAGCTTCTCGCGTTTTGCGCTGAAAAGCCTGCTGAACCTGCCGAACGTGAAGGACATGCACACCAGCTTCTCGCTGGGCGAGGTCAAGGCCAGCAGTGCCCTGCCGCTGGGCCACCTCAAGAAACCTCCGAGTTGACGGGTCTATCTGCCTCCGGAAGGTGTTTTATCCCAGGTTTCAAGCGTTTTAGGGCTCCAGCCCTTATGTGGCGGGCGCGATCAGCTCCTGATTTAATAGCAAGTTAGCCGCGTCGGGGCCGCAGCGCGGTTGTCAGCGCACGCTCACCGGGGCCACAACACCCACAGCCGCAGGGGCTGGTTCACGCGGCTGGCAAGCAGTCCGGCGTCAAGACCGGTGCCGGCGAAGTAGTCGGCGCGCACCGCCCCGACGATGGCGCTGCCGGTGTCCTGCGCGATCACCAGCTTTTGCAGATCAGCCGCCGCCCCGCGCGATGCCAGCCAGACCGGGGTGCCGTAGGGAATGCTCTCGCGGTCCACCGCGATCGAGCGCCCCGGCGTCAGTGGCACGCCCTGCGCGCCGCGCGGGCCGTACGAAGCATCCTGCTCAGTCAGCACCTCCTCGCGAAAAAAAATGTAGCGCGGATTGCTCCAGAGTAGCTGTGGCAGACGCTGCGGATTTTGTGCCGCCCAAGCCTTGGTCGCGTCGGGCCAGGGGTTGATTTTGGTCACGCCCTGCTCCAACAGCCACTGGTTCACGCTGCGGTAGGGCTGCTCATTGGAGCCGGCAAACGCGACACGCACCATGCGCTGGCTGCCGTCGGCCTCGGTCAAATTCAGGCGGCCGGAGCCCTGGATGTGCAGCATCAACACATCAATCGGGTCGGCCATGAAGGCGATCTCGCGGCCGCGCAACGCCGCCTGCGCCTCGGGCAGGATGTCGATGTCCTGCCGCGTGTACCAGGGTTTGCGGCTGGCCAGGCCAGCGGGCAGCTGGTACAGCGGCACGGTGTAGCCGTTGCCACTCTTGCGGCTGGCCTTGAATACCGGCTCGTAGTAACTCGTGAGCAAGCCCTCGGCCGCGCCCTGCGGGGTTTCGACACGGTAGGGCTGGAGACGGCTCATCATCCAGGCGCGCTGCTCCTCGGAGCTCGCGATACTCAGGCGCCGCACCTCGTCGCACAGCGGCGCGAACACCGGGCCGGGCCGTTCGCAACTCTTAAGCCAGGCGTTCCAGGCCTCAAACAACGCGTCGTTTTCAAAACCCGGCAACTCGGACCAGGGCACCGGCACCCAGCGACTTTTGCCCTGCGTTCTTGCCGGTGGCAGGCCGGTGCCGTCGCCGGGGCGTGCGGTGTCGGCTGCGGTCGGGGGCCGGGAGGTCGGTGACGAAGGCAGCGGTGCCGTAGCGCAAGAGGCAAGCAGCCCCATGAAGGCGATAATGATAGCGGTGTGTGTTGCCCGGGAAAAAACAGTCATGGCCTTACTTTTACTTGAAGCCCTGGGGGCTTTGCTGATACTGGTGTTCATTGTCTGGTGGACCATGTTTTCCGGTCGCAAGAACGGTGAACTGAAGAAAGACGCCGAGCCCGATTCGGCAACAAAAAAAACGGACGATTTGCTATGAATTACGCAGCAAATTAGCCAGCTCCACCGCCGACTTTACGTTCATTTTGTCAAAAACACGGGCGCGGTGAACTTCCACCGTGCGCACGCTGATGTCGAGCTGGTCGGCCACCAGCTTGTTCGGCAGCCCCTCCACCACCAGCCGCATCACATGACGCTCGCGCTCGGTCAGGCCGTTGAGGCGGGCGCGCAGGCCGATGTGTTCGCTGTGCTGGGCCAGCGCCGCCGCCGACTGCGCGAGCGCCTGCTCGATGCGGTCCACCAGCAAATTGTCGGAAAACGGTTTCTCGCAAAAGTCGAAGGCGCCGCGCTTGACGGCATCAACAGCGGTGGGCACGTCGGCATGGCCCGTCAGAAAGATCACCGGCAGCGTGGGCAACAGCCCGCAGGCAATCAGTTTTTCAAACATCGCCAGACCGCTCATGCCGCCCATGCGCACGTCGAGCAGCGCGCATGAAGGAGAAGTGACTTGAAACACCCCGGAAATACGCTCGTCAAAGGCTTCCGCACTGTCAAACGATTCGCTGGGCAGGCGCCGCGAACGCAGCAGCCAGGCCAGGGCCTCGCGCACGCTGGCATCGTCGTCGACGATGTAGACAGTGGCATTCTGTATTGGTTCCATGACATTCCTTTAGGACGCTGACGCCGCCAACGCGGCCATCTCCGGCGCTTCGCTGGCGCTGACCGCCACCGGCAGGGTGAACGTGAAAATCGTACCCTGAGGCGACACCGCCTCAAAGCCCAGGAAGCCGCCGTGCTGCTCGATCACCGTGCGGCACAGGCTCAGACCCAGGCCCATGCCTTCGGCCTTGGTGGTGAAAAATGGCGTGAACAGCTGCTGGGCCACTTTTTCCGAGATGCCCTCGCCGTGGTCGATCACGGCGAACTCCACCCAGCGACTGTAGGCATTGGACGCGGCCGGCCGCACGCGCAAGGTCAGCACTTTTTCGGTACGGCGGTTTTTGTCCAGCCCCTGCATGGCCTGCATGCCGTTGCGCGCGAGATTGAGCAACACCTGCTCAACCATGGTCCGGTCGCACAGCACCGGGCCGCAACCGGCGTCCACCTGCATCAGCACCCGCACACCGAGCTTGCGCGCCTGCAGGCTCACCAGCGGCATCACTGCATCGAGCAGGGCACGTGGTGCGGTCGGCTCGCGTACCTGCTCGCGTCGCCGCACAAAATCGTGCACGCTCCTGATCACCTTGCCGGCCCGCTCGGCCTGCTCGGCAATCCGGCGCATGGCCAATTGCAGGTCATCGCTGTTGCCCGGCGCACTGCTGTCCGCCGCAGCGCTCTGAAGCAGGTTGAGCGAGCCCGTGGCGTAGCTGGAAATAGCCGCCAGCGGCTGGTTCAACTCGTGGCTGAGCAGCGATGCCATCTCGCCGACGGTGGCCAGCCGCGCTGTGGCCTGAAGCCGGTCCTGGCTGGCGCGCGACAACTCCTCGATGCGTCGCTGCTCGCTGACATCGAGGATGGCGCTCATCCAGCCGGTCTGCTTGCCCACGGCGTTGATGAGCGGCGCCTCAATGATCAGCACCGGAAAACGTGAACCATCGCGCCGCATGAACACCGACTCGAAGCCTTCACGCGGCAAATGTGCGCCTATGGCCAGGCGGCGGGCCTGGCGCTGCCCGTATTCCTCGACCTGCTCGGGCGGCCAGTAGGGCGGGGGCATGTCACGGTTGAGCAGCTCGCCGGCCTCCAGGCCAACCATCTGGCAAAAAGCCGGGTTCACGTAAGTCACGCGCCCCTGCAGATCGCGGGCGCGCATACCGGTCACCAGCGAGTCCTCCATGGCCTTGCGAAAAGCCAGCGCGTCGGCCAGGTCGTGCTCCACCCTGAGTCGTCGCCGCATGTCGCGACCCAGCAGCGCCAGCACCGCCACCAGCGCCATCGACATGGCCGTGACCAGGGCGGTCAGCAGGTTAGGAAACAGGGCCGGTGTCCCGCGCCGACTCTCCAGCCGCAGGACCAGTGTGTTGCCCGGCAGGTCAAGCAGTTGCTGGGCCACGTGAGCCTGGCTGCCGCGCGTTGGGTTGCCGTACATCGCCAGCCGTGTGCCGTCGGCTTCGGTGAAAGCCAGGCCCTGCCCGCGCGCCACTTGCCGACCCACCAGTTCGGACAGGATATCGGGCAGTGAGTAGGTTGCCACCAGGTAGCCCGCCTGTCGGCCGGCCGTCAGCACCGGTACACACATGTCCAACACCTCCAGGCCCAGGCCATCGGCCTGCGGCAGAAAATAGCTGATCGAGTAAGCCGGGCCGCTGAAGCGCCGCGCAGCCGCGCAGGCAAAACCGACATCGGTCTGCGTCCCGTCGCGGCCCAGGCGCTCGAACACCGAGGTGCGGTAAGGCGTCTCGGTGAAAGACATCAGACCCAGCGCCAGGTCGCGCCATTCCAGGCGCATGATCTCGCGGTTTTCGTGCAGGAGTTCGGCCGCTGGGACGCGCCAGGCCTGCGTGCTCGGGCTTTTGGCCTGCAAGGCCTGCAAGCTCTGCACGTTGCGCGTCAGCTCTGCGCGGATATCGGTGACCATCTGCGCTGCATCCTGCTCCAGGCGGCTTTGTACCTGGCTGGCTTCATACCGCCCGGCCAGCCAGACCAGCGTGGACAACAAGCCGGCAAGCAGGGCAACCAGCAGGGTCCACAGCGCCCAGCGGCGGCTCCAGCGCCGGCCCGCGCGCTTGTTGAACACTTTTGGCAACGCGCTCACAGTACCCCGTGCTTCAGCGCGGGGAGCTGTAAACGCACGGCGTTGAGGCGCTCGGCCCGCAACTCGGCCATGACCACCGCCAGGCCTTGAGCGCGCTGCGCAAGGATTTGTCCCCACGGATCGACAATAAGGCTCTGGCCCCAGGTGCGACGCTGGTTCTCATGCACACCGCCCTGGGCGGCCGCCACCACATATGCCAGGTTTTCAATCGCTCGCGCTCGCAGCAAGGTTTCCCAGTGCGCCTGCCCGGTGGTGTAGGTAAAGGCGCTAGGCACCAGCAGCAGATCGGCCTTCATCGCGCGGTAGAGTTCTGGAAAACGCAGGTCGTAACAGATGCTCAGGCCCACCCGATAACTGTGGCCGTCAATGGACGGCAAATCAAACGTGACCGGCGCCGCCCCGCTTTCGATGACACGCGACTCGTCGTACTGTTCGCGCCCGTTGTCGAATCGGAAAAGGTGAATCTTGTCGTACCGCGCAATACACTCGCCCGTCGGCGCATACACCAGCGCGCTGTTGCGTACATGCTGGCTGTCGCTGGCGCGAAGCGGCACGGTGCCGCCGACAATCCAGAGCTTGAGTTCACGCGCCGACTGGGCCAAAAAATCCTGAATAACACCCTGGCCAGCGCTTTCCTGCACAGCCAACTTGTCGCTGTCTTTCCAGCCCATCAGGCAAAAATACTCTGGCAACACCGCCAGCTCGGCGCCTTGCGCGGCCGCTTGCCCGAGCAACTGCCTGGCCGCCTCCAGGTTGGCCTGAACACTGGTGCCGGAAACCATTTGAAGCGCGGCGACGTGCATCTTTATTTCTCTCCGGTGTCCTCGCCAGCCTTCGCGCCGACCACGGATTTGCGCTCCGTCTTGGTGATTTTCGGGTTGGTCCAGGTGCCGTCGATGTGAAACTCCTGGGTTGCCGCCTGCGTCAACGGACGCCGCAGGAAATACTGCGCGAGAAAGGTGCCTATGCCTATCGCCGGGTTGATGACGGTAGCGATCAGCGAAGCAGTTCCCGCGTTGATCTCCGGCACCACCACCACCGTCAGGTTTTGCGTTTCTTTCGCAATGTCGGCGGACCCTTCCATCAACACTGCGGCATTGACCCCTTTCATCTGCAGGTTGTTGGTGAACGCCAGTCCCTGGGTAATGCTGACATCACCGCGCACAAAGTCAAACGAGAAGCCTTCAGAAAAAACATCGCGAAAATCCAGGGTCAACCGCCTCGGCAAGGCCTGTAGGCTGAGAACGCCGAGCAGCTTGGCAATGCCCGGCTCGGCCTTGAGAAACTGGCCCGAGGCCACATTCACATTGAACTGGCCGTTCAGGCTCGGGTAATCCAGGCTCAGGGGCGAGCCGATCCAGGCGATCTGGCCTTCCAGTCGGCCCTTGCCGCGGCGGATGACATCGGCCATGCCGAAACGCTTGAGCAACTCGCCCGAATCTTCAATATCCAGCCGGAAGTTCATCACCGTGCGGCGCCGCTCGGTGGCCACGCGCAGCCCCGAGCCGGTCGCCACACCGAGTGCCTGCTGCGCGTTGACGGCCACCCAATTGCCGTTGGCGGTCAGTGTGGCCTCCGGCAAGATGATGTTGAGCTTGTTGAGCCGCCACTCCCGCACGCCGCCCTCGCGCGCCACGGTGCCGGCGCCGCGGTTGATCGCCTCAATCTCCACACGCCCGAGTTTTTTGCCGCGCAGTTCCAGGTCTTCGACCACGATGTCGAGCGCCGGGATATTGGCCGGTTGCTCGTCCAAAATCGCCTCGACCTCGCTGGCGGTGCCCTGGCCCAGGCTCAGGCGCGCCAAGCGCCCATACAGCCGGCCCGCCCCGGCTCCACCGGGCTGGTGGAACTCGACATAACCATTGAGTTCGGTCGCATCGATGTTGGCGCGCCAGGTCAGGCCGTCGCGCGAGCCGCCAAGTACCACGTTGTGCAGCGTGCGCCCCTGCAGCAGCAGCTCTTTGGCCCGGATCGCCATGCTGGTCGGCAGGTAATTGAGCACGGCACTGGTCGGCGTCAGGCGGCCGGGGACCGCTGCGGGGGCCGGATCGCCGGAGGCATCCAGCACTTTCTCCCAGGCATCCATGTCCACACGGGCCAAGTTGATATTGGCCGCGACCCCGTTGTCGGGCAGCGGGACGCTTTCGCCCGCTTCCAACCCGATCGCCATGGCGCCACGCAGCACCCGCGCCTCGCTGCCGCTGATGTCACGCACATACAGCACCGACGCCAGCCTTCCCACGCTGAGCGACACCTGGTCCTGGGTCGGCTGGCCTGCGCCGCCGCCGGTCTCGCGCATGGCCATGTTGTCAAACCGCAGCGGCAGCGTGGTCTCGGCGTTTTTTGTCAAGGGCGCGGGCAGGCTCAGGGCCATGCCTTGCAGATTGCTGGCCACGCTGATCTCGGTCATGCCCTTCCTGAACCCCAGGCTGGCGGTGTAGGCTGTCGCGCCGCTCGCATGGGCGCCCAGGCGCGCCGCCATGCCGAGCTCCTTCGCCTGGCGCAAGCCTTCGGCACTGAGCGTTCCCTGGGCGCGAATCACCACGGCAGCATCCGGGAATTCCTGAGTGCCGGCCACAGAGCGCGCGGCGCCGGATGGCGCGGCACGGGTGCCGCCTTCCAGCCGGATGTCTCCGCCCAGCATGCGTGCCTGCCCCCCGGAAATCGCAAACCCGCTTTCGCTGAAGCTGACCAGCCCTTTGAGTCGCATCAGTTGCGGCGTGTCGGGCGTGAACTGGACATCGTTGCCCGGCACGCTGACCGTACCCTGCACACGCGTGTTGTCCAGCTTGGCGAGCGGCAGGGTTAGCTGGATTTTGTAGTCGGCAGCGCCGCCCGCCACGGTTTTGCTCAAGGCCTTGCCGGTCATCTCGCCGAGCGGCGAGGTATTGACGAAGCCCAGGGCATCACTGAGCAGGCCCTTCAGCTCCGCATTGACCTGCACCGTGGCTGAATGCATCAGGTCCGGAATGCGCGCATCGGCCTTGACCACCTGCAGGCCGGGCAGGCCGGTCACTCGTGCACTTGCACCATTGACCTGCAGCGAAGCGCGGTCAAACACCAGTTCACCGGACAGTTCACTCAAGGCCGGCCAGACAGCGGCATCGCGAGGCTGGATGGACTTCGGTACATACGCGTAGGACGCGTTGGCGACCTTGGCGGAGACCCGGAATTCACCGAGTTTCGGGTCGGCAAAAGGCAACTCGTTCAGGTTGCCTTTGACCTTGAACTTGACATCCGTGAGCGCACCGGCCATCACGGCATCTCGCACATAGTGACGAACCGTGTCCGGCAAGACCAGCGGCAGGTAGCGATGGACCTTGCTGCCATCTCCGCGACTGAGGACGCCCTGCAGATCGAGCACGCCCGGAAAGCGGCTGTCGCGCCCGGCACCGGCCGTGCCGGCGGCCGGCGCATCGGCGGTGTGCCAGCGGGCTTGCGCCGTGCCCTGGGCGTCGGCATTGGCAAACGCGATATTGCGCAACTGCACGTCAATCTTCGGGCCGGCCAGCTTCCACTGAGCATCTGTCGAGAATTGATCGAGCAGCAGGCGGGGGTCTTCAAAAATGCCGGGCAGGTCCAGCTCGCCGCTGTTGATCCTGACCTTGGCCTGCCCGCCCTGCTGGGTCAGGTCAAAGTCCATCAGCGCGCCGCGCACGCCGGGCCGCCCGATGGACGCCTGGCTTCCCGGTCCTCCCGCGCCGGGAGGCGCCGCCTGTGACGCCAGCTCCAGCCCGGCCACGCGGCCTTTGGCGGAATAGGCACTGGGCGCGTCCAGCGCACCCTGCCATTTCGCTTCGACAGTCTCCACCAGCCCTTTGGGCGCCAGCGCAGCGATCAGTCCGTGGGTGGCGCTGCCCAGTGGCAGTCGGTTGGCAATCAAGGCCAGGGCCGCCAGGTCCAGTTTGTCCGCCTTGACTTCGCCGCGTACCGGCGACTTGCCCTCGGCGCCGGTGTAGACAATGGCGGCGTTGCCGCCCGGCCACTGCAGACCGTCGCGGGTGCGGAACTGCAGGTTTTCCGTGGCCACATCGAAACCATTGGCCAGGTGCCTGCCGCCGATGCGGCCGGTCACGGCCTGCAAGGCCAGCGGTTCCAGCGCCCGCCCCAGCGTCACATCAACTTCCAGCAAGGCCAGGTCTGCGGTGCCGCCAGTGAACTGGCCGTCATGCACGTCCACCCAGGCGCGCAGAGCACCGGTGCCGGCTTTCAGATCAATGCCCAGCTGGTCCAGGCTGACGTAACGCTTGACCTCGGAAGCGTCGACGCGGCTGAACTCGGCATAGAACTGGCCTGCCCATTGCTGCCAGCGGCCGGCGCCGCCGGACAAAAACGGCTCGCGGAAAACCCCGCGCACACTGAAGCGCTCACCCCAGGCCGGTGGCGGCGTTGCATCCAAACGCATCAGGTGGCGTTTGCCAGGATTACGTGTCGTCCAGTCCACCTCGGTCAGGGCCAGCACCGGTGCCTGCCGCAGGTCGTCCGTCCAGCGCACCGTACCGCCGCGAATGACGAATTCGGTCTGCGAGAAAAACCAGTCGGCACCAGCCTTGCCGTCGTTGCGGCTTTGCAAGACATCCAGGCCGGCCACGTATATCTTTCCGTTGGCGGTGCGCCGGATGTCCAACTCGGGCTGGTCGATGTACAGCTGCTCGAACCCCAGCCGCCACAGGGACGAAGGCGAGACGGCCGCGAGCACACGCGGCAGGCTCAGGGCAGCCCGGCCCTGGGCATCGAGCAGGGTGACGTCGCGCAGCTCGAACGAGGGAATCAGCCCCCCGGAGCGGGCGGTGATCTGGCCGATACGCACCGGCACCCCCAGCGCCTGAGTGGCTGCCGTTTCAAGGCGCGGGCGAAAGTCGGCGATTCGCGGCACAATCCAGCCGTGGAGCACGGCCCAGGCCGCACCGAACAGGACCCAGAAAGCCAGAACCAGCCCCAGAGCGATGCGTGCAGCCGTGGCGGCAATTTTCAGACGTCGGGTGGGAAGCACTTGCTGGGAGGAGGTCGATTGATCCATTGACATGAGAATTATGACCTTCAGCGCTTGCGTCCGTTCAATGCCCCACAGGGAAGTTTGGTAACCAGTGTCATGCCTGCTTCATTGACCGCTTTCACGGCCGCATCGGACCATTCCCGTTTTGTCCAGCGCATACGCCGGCGTTATGCTGGCCAACTCGCGCTGCTGCCGGCCGGCGAGCCGGTTCGCGCCACCATGCAGACCGCTTACGAGGCCCTGCTGCCGCTGGAAACGGATACCGGTGTGCGCCTGCGCATCCTGCGCCAGCTGGTACTCGAACGCCTGGTGGTTCTTGACTGTGATACGGCCCCCACGCTTGAACATGAGGCCCCCACACTCCGCACTGAAGTGTCGTCGCTGCCCCCCGAGGGGGCGCTGCGCCGGCGGTCCGGCGAAGCCGGACCTGCGGCCCCGGCTGGCGAAAGACACGCCCCTACGCCCGTCTCATTAGCTACCGCAGGCGTTCCCCTGGCGGTAGTGACACGTGCCATGACCGAACTGGCCGAGCTGGCGCTGGACATCGCCATCTGCGAATCGCGCGCGCCGCTGGACGCGCTGTATGGACCACCTCAGGCGCCGGCGTCAGAAGGTGCACCAACCGGTCGCGCCCAGCTATGGGTGATTGGCATGGGCAAGCTGGGCGCGCGCGAACTCAACGTCTCCAGCGACATCGACCTGATTTACATCTACGACCACGACGGCGAAACGTCCGGGCGCGAGAATGGCCGGGGTGTCATCTCCAACCACGAGTATTTTGCGCAGCAGGTCAAGGCCATCCACACCCTGATCGGCGACACCACGGAGCACGGCTTTGTGTTCCGGGTGGATCTGGCGCTGCGGCCCAACGGCAACTCTGGCCCGGCGGCGGTCTCGCTCAATGCGCTGGGGGAATACTTTCAGGCCCAAGGACGCGAATGGGAGCGGTTTGCCTGGCTCAAGAGCCGGGTGGTGGCGCCGCTGGAATGTATCCAGAGCGGCTCGGCCCAAGCCTTGCGCGGGTCAGTGCTTCCTTTTGTGTTCCGGCGCTACCTCGACTACAACGTGTTCGACGCGCTGCGCGTGTTGCACCGGCAAATCCGCGAACACGCGGCCAAACGCGCCGCCGGCCACCCCGAGCGCGCCAACGATGTCAAGATGTCTCGCGGCGGCATCCGCGAGATCGAGTTCACGGTGCAATTGCTGCAGGTGGTGCGCGGCGGCCAGTTCCCGGAATTGCGCACCCGGCCCACGCTGGATGCACTGCAGCGCGTGGCCAGCGCCGGGCTGATGGCCCAAGCCACCGCCGAAGCCTTGGCACGCGCCTACGATTTTCTGCGCCGCGTCGAGCACCGCATCCAGTACCTGGACGACCAGCAAACCCATGTGTTGCCGACGCGCGACGACGACCTGGCCTGGATTGCGCAGACCATGGGTTACAGCAGTTGCTGCCCGTTTTTGAGCGAGCTCGACGCGCACCGGGAATTGGTGGCTCAGGAGTTCGACACCCTGCTCGGTCAAAAAACCGACTGCAAAGGCTGCGGCAAATCGGCGCCAGCCGCGCCGCAGGATCTCGATGAACTGCTGGAAAAACTGGCGGCCCAGTGGCCCGACAAGTTTCGCGCGCGGCTAGAGCTGTGGCGCGGGCATCCGCGCGTGCTCGGCCTGCGCGACGATGCGCGCGCGCGCCTCACACGGCTGGTGCAGCGCACTGCGCAGTGGCTGGTCGAGGGCAAGGCTGGCGAAGAAGCTGCGGTGCGCATCATCGACTGGATCGAGCCGCTGCTGCGGCGCGAGAGTTACCTGGCGCTGCTGGTTGAGCGCCCCGCCGTGCATGAACGCCTGCTGCGCCTGCTGGGTGCGGCCCGCTGGCCGGCGCGTTACCTGCTGCAGCATCCGGGCGTGATCGATGAGCTCGCCAGTGACGCGATGTTGCATGAACGCTTTGATGCGGCGGCGTTTGGCGAGGAACTCCAGCAACGCCTGGCCGCGTTGCGCCGCACTGGCGAGGACGACGAGGAAAGCTGCCTGAACCTGCTGCGCCGTGCCCACCATGCCGAGGTGTTTCGCACGCTAGCCCGCGACGTCGAGGGCGCGCTGACGGTCGAACAGGTGGCCGACGACCTGAGCGCGCTGGCCGAGACCGTGCTCGAGGTCACCGCCGGCTGGTGCTGGCAGCACCTGAAAAACCGCCACCGCGAACAGCCCCAATTCGCCATCATTGCCTACGGCAAGCTGGGCGGCAAGGAGCTCGGCTACGGCAGCGACCTCGACATCGTGTTCGTTTACGAAGACGACGACGAGCGTGCGCCCGAGGTCTACGCCGCCTTTGTGCGCAAGCTGATCAACTGGCTGACCATCAAGACCGCTGAAGGCGACCTGTTCGAGATTGACACCGCCTTGCGGCCCAACGGCAATTCGGGCCTGCTGGTGACAAGTTTTCAAGCCTTTGCCAGCTACCAGCAGCAGCGCGGCAGCAACACCGCCTGGACCTGGGAACATCAGGCGATGACGCGTGCACGTTTTGTGCTGGGGCACCCGTCGCTGCGTCAGCGTTTTGACAGCGTCCGACTGGCAGTGATCAGCGCAGCGCGCGACATCCCGGCCTTGCGCCACGAAATTGTGGCAATGCGAGACAAGGTGCGCGCCGCGCATCCGATCAAACGCCCCCACGCTGCGTTGCCCCGTCCGGAGACCCCCGCGCCTGGGGACGGCCTGTCGGCGCGCGGGAGTGAAAAAGCCAGCGAAAGGTTTGACGTCAAACACAGCCCCGGCGGCATGGTCGACGCCGAGTTTGTGGTGCAATTCCTCGTTCTCGCCGAGGCCGCCCGCCATCCGCAACTGGCGGACAACGTCGGCAACATTGCACTGCTGCAGCGGGCAGAGGCGGCCGGCCTGCTGCCCGCAGGCATGGGCCAGGCCGCCGCCGACGCCTACCGCGAGTTACGCCGGGTGCAGCACCGGGCGCGCCTGAACGAAGAGCCCACACAGCTCACGCTACCCGCGCTGCAGCATGAGCGCGAGGCCATCCTGGCAGTATGGCGCGCCGTGTTCGGAGCCTGAGGCGCGGTCGATCTTTCTACTTGTCCGGCAGCACCGGCGCGCCAGCGGCGGGCCCCAGCCCCAGACTCAGGTGGGCAAAACGCTGTAACACCTGCGGGTCGGCCGCGTGGAACACAAACAGACCCCGACCCTTGGCGCGCACCATCAAGCGAGGCGCGATCAGCCACTGCAGATACGGCACATAGATGAATTTGGCCTGGGTGATATCGGCCAGCGCCACCTCTTTAGGCCAGAGCCAGCTCTGGCGGATGCTGTCTTCATCAATGACGGTTCGGCTGCGCAAAATCCAGTAGTAACAAAGCCCGATCACACACAGAGTCACGCCCATGAACACGGCGGCAGAGGTGGACCACCCGGCCCCCGTCATCTGATCGAACGCCCTCACGCCCCAGAAGGCCAACGCCGCGATCAGCACGCTGGCCAGCAGCTTGACTGCCACGGGGAAAGCCGCGCCTTCAGCGACATCCAAACCCCGTGGTAGCTGGTTTGCCTGCATCTTATTTCTGGCCACTGTCGGGCGCCGAGGCGGGGGCCGTGGCGGTACCCGGTCCGGCGGCGTTCCGGAAAAGTTCATCGACGGTTTTCTGCTCGTCCTCGGCGCTGGCATTGTTTTCTTCCTGGGCCGGCATGTCAATTTGCACCTTGTCGACGTCGATCTTCACCTTCTTGTCCAGGAACACGGTCACAGTCTGCGGCGCAAAAATCACGATCACCACCAGCAGCAGTTGCAGCAGCACCCACGGAATCGCGCCAAGATAAATGTCTTTCGATTCCACCTTGACCGGGATAGCCCCGTTTTTAAACAGCGTGTCGGAAATGCCGCGCAGATAAAACAGGGCAAAGCCAAAGGGCGGGTGCATGAAGCTGGTCTGCATGTTGACGCAAAGCAGCACTCCGAACCAGATCATGTTGATGCCCATCTTCTCGGCCACCGGCCCCAGCATCGGCAGGATGATGAAGGCGATCTCAAAAAAGTCGAGGAAAAACGCCAGAAAAAAAATGAAGATGTTGACAACAATCAGAAAACCCGTCTGACCCCCCGGCAGTCCGGTCAACAGGTGCTCAATCCAGACAGCGCCATCCACGCCCTGAAAAACCAGCGAAAAGACGCGCGAACCAATCAGGATGAACACCACCATGGCGGTGATGCGCATGGTGCCCGTCATGCCTTCCTTGATCATGGGCCACGACAGCCGCCGGTGCAGCGCCGCCAGGATAAACGCACCCACCGCGCCCATGGCCCCGGCTTCGGTGGGTGTGGCAATCGCCGTGTTGATGCCGGGCAAGCCGCCCATGCTGCCAAGCACCGCAAAGATCAGAATGGCCGACGGGATGATGCCGCGCAGGCATTTTTTCCACAAGGCCCAGCCGTCCAGCGTTCGGGCAGACGCGGGCACACCGGGCAGGTCGGCAGGCCGAATGCGCGTCAATAAAAAAGTGTACAGGGCAAAAATCAGCACCTGCAGGATGGACGGCCCCCAGGCGCCCTTGTACATGTCACCGACCGGTTGCCCCAGCTGGTCGGCCATGACCACCAGCACCAGCGAAGGCGGCACCAGCTGGGTGATGGTTCCAGACGCGGCCAGTACACCCGTGGCATACCGCATGTTGTAGCCGTAGCGCATCATGACCGGCAGCGAGATCATGGCCATTGCAATCACCTGGCCGGCCACGGTGCCGGTGATGGCTCCCAGGATAAAGCCGACGATGATGACCGAGTAACCGAGTCCGCCGCGCGTCGGCCCGAACAGCTGGCCCATCGAATCGAGCATGTCTTCGGCCAGGCCGCACTTCTCCAGGATGGAGCCCATCAGGGTGAAAAAGGGAATCGCCAGCAGCAACTCGTTGGACAGGATGCCAAACACATTGAAGGGCAGGTTGGCCATGAAGGCCGCCGGGAACCAGCCCATCTCAATCGCGATGAAGCCGCAGAGCAGGCCCAAAGCCGAGAGTGAAAACGCCACCGGAAAACCGATCAACATGATGACGATCAGCCCGCCAAACATCAGCGGTGCGAAGTCTTGCATGTTCATGCCGTCCTCCGGCGCAGCGTGGTTGCGGAAAAGGCGGCTTTGCCCTGGCAGCGCGGGCCAGCGTGGAAAGTCATTGCAGAGGTCTTTCGTAATGGAGGTCCATCTCATAGACATGCATGAGCCAGCCTATGCGTTTGATGATTTCGGACAGGCCTTGCAGCATGACCAGCGTAAAACCCAGTGGCATCATCAGGATGACCGGCCAGCGCATCAGCCCGCCGGCGTTGTTCGACATTTCCTGCGAGATGAAGGTGCGCAGAAACAAGGGCGCAGAGTAGTAAATCATCAAGGCCATCACCGGCAACAAAAAGCAGACCAGGCCAAACAAATCGATCCAGACCTGGCCGCGGCTGGAGAACTGCCCGTAGATCACGTCCACCCGCACATGCTCATTGACGCGCAGCACCTGGGCAGCACCCAGCATCACGCACGCGGCAAACATGTACCACTGGATTTCGAGCCAGGCATTGGAGCTGATGTCAAAGCTGTAGCGCAGGATGGCGTTGCCGGCGCTGATGACGCAGGCCAAAATGACCGCCCACTTGGCAACGCTGGCAAACCGGTCATTGACCCAGTCAATCAGATGGGCAAGGGAAAGAAGCGTCTTCAATGCGGGAACCTCCGGAACCTGTCGGGAACGACTGGCGAACTTTAGCGACGGGGGCGTAAAAAACTTGTAAAGAACCGCCTCGGGCACTGACAGAGAGCTGACGGCCAGGTAGCCGGGCCGGGGTCAGAGAAGCGAGTCGGGTGCCAGCGCCGGGTCGGCCAATGGCACAAGCAGGCGGTAACCCACGCTGGTTTCTGTCAGCAGCAACACCGGGCGGGCGGGCAGCGGCTCCAGCTTCTGGCGCAACTGGCGGATATAGATGCGCAAATAGTGGCCCTGCTCGGCATGCCCCGGGCCCCACACCTCCTGCAGCAGCTGGCGCGAAGTGACAACCCGGTCAGCACGTTTTGCCAGCGCCTCCAGCAAACGCCATTCGGTTGCCGTCAGGCGCACGACCTGGCCGGCCCGAAGAACCGTTCTGGTTTCCAGATCGATCCGCACGTCCCCAAGGTTCAGTACTGATTTTCCTGCCTGGGTGGTCTGGGCCGCATGGCGCAGCGCGACCCTGAGGCGTGCATGCAATTCGTCCACGCCAAAGGGTTTGCTCAGGTAGTCATCGGCCCCGGCGTCGAGAGCGTCCACCTTGTGCCGCTCCTGCGAGCGCGCGGACAACACGATGATGGGCCGCTGTGTCCAGCCGCGCAACTGCCGGATCAACTCCACCCCGTCACGGTCCGGAAGCCCCAGATCGATCAGAAACACATCGATCCGCCGGTTGGCCGCCAGTATGTCGCCCTCCTGGGCGGTGGCGGCGGCAAAAACCTCGTAGCCCTCCGCCTCCAGTGTGGTGATCAGAAAATGCCGGATAGGCTCCTCGTCCTCGACCAGCAGGACACGCATGACCGGTGCGCCCGAGGTCATCAGCTCACCTCGTCCGGCGGCAGGCCCTGATGGGCCGGCTGCGGCAGGCAAAGCGCAATCCGGGCGCCATTGTGGTTCACACCCTCAATGCTGCCCTGATGCAGGCGGGCCACCGCCGTACAGATGGCCAAACCCAGCCCGGTACCGGCGCCAGCAGGCTCAGACCGGCTGCGGTAGAACTTCTTGAAAACGTCCCGCTCGTGGCCCACGGGCAGGCCGGGTCCGTTGTCGGACACGCTGAGCTGCCAGCGGTCTGCCGTCACCTCAACCGCGACCACAATGGTGCTGCCGGCCGGGGTGTAACGCACCGCGTTGTCCAGCAGGTTGCTCATGGCCTGCACCAGAAGGCGCGGATCACACCAGACCACCGCGTCCGGGCTGACCCGCGTTTGCAGCTTGTGGGTCAGCAGCCGGTCTCCCACGGTTTTTCTGGCCTCTTCAATCAATTCGTCGGCGGGGCACCATTCATAGGCCGGCTGGACGCCGCCTTCCTCCATGCGGGTCAGGTCAAGCAGGTCACTGACCAGGGCATGCATGCGCCGTGATTCATCGAGGATGGACTGCGTCAGCGCACACCGCCTGTCGTTGTCCAGCAGGCGATCCTGTCGCAGCAGACTGGTCGCTGCACCGACAATCGTCGTCAGCGGCGTGCGGAAATCGTGCGAGATGCCAGACAGCAGCGTGCTGCGAAGGCGCTCGGTTTCCACCTCCACCGCAGCATCCGCACTCTTGCGCTCGAAAATCGCGCGCTCCAGGGCCAACGCAGCCTGATTGGCAAAGGCCTTGAGGAGATCGGACTGGCGCGGCGTGTGAAAGCGGCCCGGCAGGCAATCGATGGCCAACACCCCGAGCGAACGGCTGACACCACGCAGCGGGACGTAAAGCGTGTGTGGTGAGCCCGTCCCTTCCCGCACAGCGTCATCGAGGTTGTGGCCCTGATCAAAGACCCCTTGAGCTGCCGCCACTGGCGAGTGCACACTTGTGCCCGGGGAATGCGATACCGCCCCGACATTCCGGCAAAAACCTACGGGATCGCAGAGTTGTCCCGAGGCGTCGGGCAACAGCAGCGCACTCGACGCGCCAAAGGTGGAGCGGACCGCCACCTCCAGCCCCGCTGCGACCGCTTCCGGCGAACGCGCAAGCGCTAGCTGGTGGGCGAGCTCGTTCAAGGCGTGTTCCCTTCCAGCCCGCTCATCGGCGACCAGCGCCTGGTCACGTGCGTGCGCGACAAGGCGGCTGATTAGCAGGCCGACCAGCAGCATCACGGCCATGGTGAAAACATGCTGCGTGTTGGTCGGGTTCAAGGACCAGCGCGGCGGCACGAAGATCAGGTCAAACAGGAAGACGCTGGACAACACGGCGACGACTGAAGCCGACTGCCCGAAACGCAGGGCCGCGTAAACCACGCCCGCGAGATACACCATGATCAGATTGGCCAGATCAAAATAGGGCGTCATCAGCGCACAGATGCCGGTGCACACGAACACCACGGCGAGCGCATACGCCCACCCATGCCTCTGCACCGGGCTGGCCCAGTGGACCAGCGGGGGGAGCATCCCTCGGGGCGACGCTTTCTTGCCGGCCTCGCGGGGCGCCGCGTCAACGATGCGATGGGCAGGCATGGGGCAATCGGGTGGTTAGGGGCTGGCGTTGGATTGTTGCATGCGCGCAGACACGGGCCGCGCCGCCGTCTGCCCCAACGCCTGAAGGCCACGATAAAGCGGCCACTGTGCAAACAGTTGCCAGACACAGAGCGCGTCGCCACAACCCGCCAGCGCCTGGCGAAAGTCACGCTCACACATCAAGTGCCTGGCATCGGCGAGCACGGCGAAGTGGCGGCGGTCAAGACATGAAAGCAGCGTAAATCTTGGCGCCGAAGCCAGCCTGCCCGCTGTGCCGGCCATGTGTATGAAGTCGAAACAGTTGGCTTAACTAAATCAATCGTTTGATTTATGTGCTGTAATCGGGCGCATGAAATCCACCGCACCTGCTGCGCCCCCTGCCACCGGCCGCGATGCGCGCAAGCAGCGCTCCGACGGTGTGCAAGCCAGGGCCCACCTGCTTGGCACCGCCCTGCGGCTGTTTTCCGAGAAAGGGTTTGCCAAGACCTCCACGCGGGAAATAGCGCAGGCGGCCGAGGCCAACATCGCCGCCATCAGCTACTACTTTGGCGACAAGGCCGGGCTCTACCGCGCCGTCTTCAACGAGTCACTGGGCCAGCCCTGTGACGACATCTCCCGCTACCAGCCGCTTCACCTGAGCTTGCGCGAAGCCCTGGCGGGTTTCATGGACGGCTTTTTGCAGCCACTCAAGCAGGGCGAACTGGCCCAGCAGTTCACCCGGCTGCACTTTCGTGAAATGCTGGAGCCAACCGGTCTTTGGGCTGAGCAGATCGACAGCCACATCAAGCCCGCCCATGCGGCGCTGGTTGAAGTGCTGTGCCGCCATCTGGGTGTCGCAAAAGCCGACGACGATGTCCAGCGGTTGGCTTTTTCAATCACTGGCCTGGCGATGCAGATGTATGTCAGCCACGATGTGATGGAGGCGGTGCGGCCGCAGCTGATCGCCTCGCCCAAAGCCATAGACCTGTGGACCCGCCGGTTGGTGGACTTTGCCGAGGCCATGGTCGCGGTGGAGCGCAACCGGCGCCTTGCCACTTTGAAAAAGACCAAGCCATGAAAGCTGCCCGACTCTTCGCCTGCACCACGCTGCCGCTGTTGCTGCCCGCCTGTGCGCTGCAAACGCCGCCCGCATCGGTGGCTGCCCCAACCCCGTCGCAATGGTTTGCGCCACTGCCTGCGCCGCAGCCAGTCGCTGGCTTGCCGCACAAGGGCACGCTGACCGACCTGACGCGCTGGTGGCAGCAGCAGGGCGACCCGCTACTGGTGGAATTGATTGCAGCGGCGCAGGCGGTCAGCCCGACGGTCGCCAGCGCGCGCGCACGCATTGAGCAGGCGCGCGCCACCCGGGTGGCATCTGGCGCCGCCTTGTTGCCCACGCTGGATGCCTCGGCCAGCGTCAGCCGGGGCCGTTCGCAACAAGGCGCTGGACCGGGGCCTGTGCCTATCAGCACCAGCAGCCAGGCGGGCCTGCAGGCCAGCTGGGAAATCGACCTGTTTGGCGGCAAACTGGCCGGCCGCGACGCCGCCAGCGAACGCCTGGCCGGCGCCCAGGCCTTATGGCATGACGCCCGCGTTTCAGTGGCCGCCGAGGTAGCCAGTCAGTACCACAGCCTGCGCACCTGCCGCCAGCTTGCATCCGTGACGGCGGCCGACGCCGTCTCGCGCTTTGAGACAGCCCGCCTGTCGGGCCTGAGCACTGGTGCCGGTTTCACCGCACCGGCCACCGATGCGCTGGCACGCGCCAGCGCCGCAGAAGCCAGCAGCCGCGCCACGCAACAACGCGCGCTGTGCGAGCTGGATATCAAGGCGCTGGTCGCCCTGACCGGCCTGGCGGAGCCGGATATCAGGCAAAAAGTGGCCTCAGCCCTTGTCCCACCTGCGCAAGCAGCTATGATTTTCATAGCGTCTTTGCCTGCCGACACGCTGGCACAACGGCCCGACGTGTTCAGCGCCGAACGCGAAGTGGCGGCTGCCAGTGCCGAGGTCGGCAGCGCGCAGGCCGAGCGTTACCCGCGCCTGAGCCTGAGTGGCTCCATCGGCAACACGCGGGTGCGCGCCGCTGGCGTGTCCAGCACGCTGGACACCTGGTCGATCGGCCCGCTGGCCTTGACGCTGCCGCTGTTTGACGGCGGCCGCCGCGCCGCCAATGTGGATGCTGCGGTGGCACGTTATGAAGAAGCAGCGGCGCTGTACCGCGCCCGTGTGCGCCAGGCCGTGCGCGAGGTCGAAGAAGCGCTGGTCAACCTGCAAAGCACGGCGGCGCGCAGCGAAGACGCGCGCCTGGCCGCCGAAGGTTACCGCGCGGCATTCACTGGCACCGAGGCGCGCTACAAAAGCGGCCTGGGCAGCCTGTTTGAACTGGAGGATGCGCGCCGCACCCTGCTGGCCGCAGAAACCGGGCTGCTGTCGCTCCAGCGCGAACGCGCCAACGCCTGGGTGGCGCTGTACCGGGCCACCGGTGGCGGCTGGAGCGCCGCAGACGGCGGCCCGGCGCCAGCCACAGCCGCCCGCCCCTGAAGTACGCCAGCCCTTGATCAGATCTGACCGACACCACCACCATGACCACCAACAAACCCAAACCCGTTACCCTTGTCTTGATCGCCGTTGCTGCGGCAGTGGCGGTCGCCGTTTTTTCAATGGGAAACGGCGACAAAACCCCGGCCACCAGCGCAGCCCCCAAACCGGCGCTGACGGTGGCAGTGGCGCAACCGACCCCCACCAACTTGCCGGTCACGCTCAATGCCAATGGCAACATCACCCCCTGGCAAGAGGCGGTGATTGGCTCCGAGTCCAGCGGCTTGC
Organism: Polaromonas sp.; assembly: GCF_030689685.1. GTDB lineage: Bacteria > Pseudomonadota > Gammaproteobacteria > Burkholderiales > Burkholderiaceae_C > Polaromonas. The sequence continues at coordinate 58,552 of NZ_JAUYEY010000012.1, forward strand.
GCCTGACGCAGGTGCTGGTCAATGTCGGCGACACGGTCAAGGCCGGGCAGTTGCTGGCGCGGTTTTCCGGCGACAGCGTGCAGGCCGATGTGGCGCAGGCTAGAGCCAGCCTGGTCGAGGCGCAGGCCACCGCTCTAGACGCCGCCAGCAACGCAGCGCGGGCCCGCACGCTGCAAAACTCCGGCGCCTTGAGCACGCAGCAGATCAACCAGTACACCACCGCCGAGCAGACCGCCCAGGCACGGGTGGCAGCGGCGCAGGCGGTGCTTGATGCGCAGCAACTGCGCGGCAACAACACGCGGGTCGTGGCGCCCGACAGCGGCGTTATTTCTGCACGCAGCGCAACGGTGGGCGCGGTAGTCGGCAGCGGCACCGAGTTGTTTCGCCTGATACGCGGCGGCCGGCTGGAGTGGCGTGCCGAGGTCACCAGCAACGAAATCACCCGCATCAAACCTGGCGCCACCGCCATGGTGACCGCCGCCAGCGGCGACAAAGTCAAAGGCACCGTGCGCATGGTGGCACCCACGGTGGACCCGCTGACGCGCAATGCGCTGGTGTATGTCGATCTGCCCCGCAACGCCGGGGTCAAAGCCGGGATGTACGCCCACGGTGAATTTGCCCTGGGCACTGTCAATGCGCTGACGCTGCCGCAGCAGGCGCTGGTGCTGCGCGACGGCTTCAGCTACGCCATGCGGATTGAGCCCGGCAACAAGGTGGTGCAGGTGAAACTGCAAACCGGTCGCCGCCTGGGCGACGCGGTAGAGATTGTTCAGGGCGCCCAACCCGGCGAGCGTTATGTGGCCGTCGGCGCGGCTTTTCTGGCCGATGGCGACACCGTACAACTGGCGCCGACCGTTGCCGCAACTACAGAGCCAAAAACGGCTCCGGCCCTTGCCAGTCCTGCACAAGCAGCTACTAAATAAATAGCAGATTGCCGGAGAAAAGCATGAACGTTTCCGCCTGGTGCATCCGCAACCCGATTCCCGCCATCCTATTTTTTGTCATGCTGTGTTTTGCCGGCGTGCTGAGCTACCAGGCGATGAAGGTGCAAAACTTTCCCGACCTTGATGTGCCAAACATCGTGATATCGGCCAGCCTGCCAGGCGCATCGCCGGCGCAACTGGAGACCGATGTGGCGCGCAAGTTAGAGAACGCCATCGCGTCGCTACAGGGCCTGAAAAACATCTACACCAAGGTACAGGACGGTGCGGTCACCATCACCGCCGAGTTCCGTCTGGAAAAATCCACCCAGGAAGCCCTCGACGAAGTGCGCTCGGCGGTGCAGCAGGTACGCGCCGACTTGCCCGCCGATGTGCGCGACCCCATCGTCAGCAAGATCAACCTGGCGTCGTCCCCGGTGCTGGCCTACACCATCCGCAGCAAGGTGCTGGACGATGAAGCCATGTCGTGGTTTGTCGATGACACCCTGACGCGCCGCCTGCTGGCGGTGCCCGGTGTGGGCGCCGTCACCCGCGTGGGCGGTGTCAGCCGGGAGGTGCGGATTGCGCTGGACAGCGCCAAAATGGCGGCGCTCGGGGTCAGCGCCGCGACCGTTTCGCGCCAGCTCAACCAGGTACAGCTCGACACCGCCGGGGGCCGCGCCGACGTAGGCAGCGGCGAGCAGCCGGTGCGCACGCTGGCCACCGTGCAGTCCGCCGCCGAGCTCGGCCTGATCGAGCTGGCTGTCGGCGATGGCCGCAAGGTGCGCCTGAACCAGGTGGCCGATGTGCAGGACACCGTGGCCGAACAGCGCTCTGCGGCACTGCTCAATGGCGTGCCGGTGGTGGGTTTTGAAGTGGCGCGCAGCAAGGGCGCCAGCGAGGTGGAAGCCGGCCGCGGTGTGCGCGCCGCTCTGCAAGAGCTCAAGCTGAGCCGCCCCGACATCGAGCTGACAGAGGCCTTTGACTTCGTGACACCGGTAGAAGAAGAATACAGCGCCTCGCTGACCCTGCTGATCGAAGGCGGTCTGCTGGCGGTGCTGGTGGTGTGGCTGTTTCTGCGCGACTGGCGCGCCACTTTTGTCTCTGCCGTAGCCTTGCCGCTGTCGGTGATACCGGCTTTTATCGGCATGTATTACCTGGGGTTTTCCATCAATGTGGTGACCCTGCTGGCGCTGAGCCTGGTGATCGGCATCTTGGTGGACGACGCGATTGTGGAGGTAGAAAACATCGTGCGGCATCTGCGCATGGGCAAAACGCCGTATCAGGCGGCGATGGAAGCCGCCGATGAAATCGGCCTGGCGGTGATTGCCACCACCTTCACGCTGATCGCGGTGTTTTTGCCGACGGCTTTCATGAGCGGCATTGCGGGCAAGTTTTTCAAGCAATTCGGCTGGACAGCGGCACTGGCCGTGCTTGCCTCGCTGGTGGTAGCGCGCATGCTCACCCCCATGATGTCCGCCTATCTGCTCAAACCCATCGTCAACTATGTTGAAAAAGACGGTGCGGTGATGCGCTGGTACCTGCGCGCAAGCCGTTGGTGCATCAAGCACCGGTTCATCACCGGCCTGGCGGCAGGCGCGTTTTTTGTCGGCTCCCTCCTGCTGATTCCCCTGCTGCCAACCGGATTCATTCCGCCCGACGACAACTCCCAGACGCAGGTCTATCTGGAGCTGCCGCCGGGCACCCGGCTGGCCGAGACAAAAGTCGCCGCCGAGATGGCGCGTGGCCTGATTGCCAGGGTGCCGAACGTGACCAGCGTGTACACCACCATAGGCGGTGGCGCTGCCGGCAGTGACCCGTTTGCGCCCGGCGGTGCGGCTGAAACTCGCAAGGCGACACTGACCATTTTGCTGACCGAGCGCGGCGAGCGCCCGCGCAAGCAGGGCATTGAAAACGACATCCGCAAGGCGCTGGAAAGCCTGCCCGGGGTGCGCAGCAAGGTGGGCCTGGGCGGCTCTGGCGAAAAATACATTCTGGCACTGACCGGGGAAGACTCGCTGGCACTGGCGGGCGCAGCCGCAGCCCTGGAAAAAGACCTGCGCACCATCCCCGGCCTGGGCTCGGTCGCATCCAGCGCCTCGCTGGTACGGCCCGAAGTGACGGTGCGGCCCGACTTTGCACGCATGGCCGACCTTGGCGTCACCAGCGCTGCGATTGGCGAAACGCTGCGTATCGCCACGGTGGGCGACTACAACGCCGCCCTGCCCAAGCTGAACCTGTCGCAGCGCCAGATACCGATTGTGGTGCGCCTGGCTGACAATGCCAAGTCGGACCTGGCCACGCTGGAGCGTTTGATGGTGCCCAGCAGCAAGCCCGGCTTCGGTCCGGTCATGCTGGGCCAGGTGGCCAGCGTGACCATGGCCGGCGGCCCGGCGGTGATTGACCGCTTCAACCGCTCGCGCAACGTGCAGTTTGAAGTCGAGCTGTCGGGCCGGGCCCTGGGCGATGTGACGGCTGCGGTACAGAAGCTGCCGGCCATCGTGAATCTGCCGGCGGGCGTCAAGCAGGTGGTGATTGGGGACGCCGAGGTGATGGGCGAGTTGTTTGCCAGCTTTGGCCTGGCCATGCTGACCGGCGTGTTGTGTATTTATATTGTGCTGGTGCTGCTGTTCAAGAACTTCCTGCACCCGGTGACGATTCTTGCCGCTTTGCCCTTGTCGTTGGGCGGCGCTTTTGTCGGCCTGCTGATTGCGCAGAAAAGTTTTTCCATGCCCTCGCTGATCGGCCTGATCATGCTGATGGGTGTGGCCACCAAAAACTCCATCCTGCTGGTCGAATACGCGATTGAAGCGCGACGTGGTCGCGCCGCCACCGAAAGCCAAGCTGCACAAGCGCCCATGTCACGCCTCGATGCCTTGCTAGATGCCTGCCACAAACGCGCCCGCCCGATTGTCATGACCACGATTGCCATGGGCGCGGGCATGTTGCCGATTGCCCTCGGCTGGGGCTCGGCAGACAGCAGCTTTCGCTCACCGATGGCGGTGGCCGTGATTGGCGGGCTGATCACCTCCACCTTTTTGAGCCTGCTGGTGATACCGGCGGTGTTCACCTATGTTGATGATTTTGAGCAGGGCTTCAAGCGGCTGGTGGACCGGATACGTGGGCGGGGTGCCGCCAATATCAGTCAAATTGGCCCGTAGCCCTTATGTGGCGGGCGTAAGCAGCTATTAATTTCATAGCGCCTTGAGGGTGCAAATGAAATTGAGAGGCGGGGTTCAGCTGTCCTGGCGTATCTTTCGCACCAGTGCTGTGGTCGAGTAGCCGTCCACAAAGGGCAGCGCCAGGGCTTTGCCGCCATAACTTTTGACCACGGCGGTCTCTGCCAGCTTGTCCATGTCGTAGTCGCCGCCCTTGACCAGAATGCCGGGCCGCAGCTCGGTGATCAGCGCCAGCGGTGTGTCCTCGTCAAACCAGGTGACCAGGCTGACTGATTCGAGTGCCGCCAGCAGCACGGCGCGGTCTTCCTGGTTGTTCAGCGGCCTGTCGGGCGCCTTGCCCAGCCGCCGCACCGATGCATCGGTATTGAGTGCCACCACCAGGCTGGCGCCCAGCGCACGGGCGTTGGCCAGGTAAGTGGCATGGCCCCGGTGCAACACGTCAAACACGCCGTTGGTAAACACCACCGGACGGGGAAGGTCGGCGACACGCGCCGACGCATCTTCACGCGCGACCAGCTTGGATAAAAACGCGGGGCCGCTCACACCGCTTGCGGTTTGGCCTCAGGCACGATGGAGGCGGCGATCTCGCGGCTCAACTCCTTGCGGTAGCGGTTCAGCTCCTGCACGGTCTTGAAGCTCTGGTTCATCAGCAGGCTCATGTTGTGCAGAATGCGCTCGACGACCTTGCCTTCCCAGACCGCGTCAAATTTGATCTGCTTGTCCAGCCAGTGCTCCAGCCACTCCGGGTCCGGCAGGCGCGACTGGATGGTGTCGCGCGGAAACAGGCCCTTGTTGACGTGCAGGTTGGTCGGGTGCAGCGCCTGCGCCGTGCGGCGGGCGCTGGCCATCAACACACCCACTTTGGTGAAGGCGGCTTTGGCATCGTTGCCAAAGTTGTTGATCGCGCGTTTCATGTAGCGCAGGTAGGCGCCGCCGTGGCGCGCCTCGTCCTGGCTGAGCTGGGTGTATATCTGCTTGATGACCGGCTCGGTGTGCCATTCGCTGGCGCGCCGGTACCAGTGGTTCAGGCGGATTTCGCCGCAAAAATGCAGCATCAGCGTTTCCAGCGCGGGCGCCGGCTCAAATTCAAAACGCACTTCGTGCAGCTCTTTTTCAGTGGGTGCCAGTTCGGGGCGGAAGCGCCGCAGGTATTCCATCAGCACCAGCGAATGTTTTTGCTCTTCAAAAAACCAGATCGACATGAAAGCAGAAAAATCGCTGTCGTCCTTGTTGTCGCGCAAAAACATTTCGGTGGCCGGCAAGGCAGCCCACTCGGTGATGGCATTCATCTTGATGGTCTGCGCCTGCTCGTCGGTCAGCTTGGAGGCGTCAAAGCTGGCCCACGGAATATCCTTGTCCATGTCCCAGCGGACAGATTCGAGCTGTTTGAAAAGTTCTGGGTAAAGCATGAGACTCCTTTACGCGGCACTCGCCGACTTAGATTCAGGCCGATTTTAGGCGGTGAATATGACAAATCGCCCAAAATGGTTTTTTGTTGCCACTTCATGCGGGTTGATGGCTGTTTAGCCTCTTTAATTGTTTTACACGGTTTGCGTCGGCTTGGGTAGCAGCCAAAATCCCGCGCGCGTATAAACCACCTGCCCCATGAATCCGATCAGGCCGATGCCGCGTATTTTTTACACGCTCCTATCTCGACACCTCGCCTTTTAAAGGTGACAACACCATGAACACAGTTTTACTCAAGGCCATTCTGGCCACGGCCATGCTGGGTGACACCTTGCTGACATCAGCGCATGCCGCGACTCCTGCAACCAAGCCGACAACAATAACGACGGCTTCATGCGAGCCTTTGCTGCAGCACAACTTTTTGCGGCTCCAGGATGAAAAGCTCCAAGCCCTGTGTCAATACAGCGGCAAAGTGCTGCTGGTGGTCAACACCGCGAGCTTTTGTGGCTTCACCGCCCAATACAAAGGCCTGGAGGCGCTGTATGCCAAATACCGCGACAAAGGCCTGGTGGTGCTGGGCTTTCCTTCCAACGACTTCTCTCAGGAAACCGGAAGCAACCAGGAAATCGCGGATTTTTGCGAGAGCACCTTCGGCGTGAATTTCCCGATGTTTACCAAGTCCAGCGTCAGCGGCAAAACCGCCAACCCCCTGTTCAAACAACTGGCCGAGTTGACGGGCAGCGCGCCGCGCTGGAATTTCCATAAATACCTGATATCCCGCGATGGCCAGCAAGTGAGCAGCTTCGGCAGCAGCGTCAATCCCAGCAATGCCGCCTTTTTGAGAGAAATCGAGAAAAAGTTGCTGGCAAAATAATTACCAATCGGTAATAATTTGACTGATAGGTATTATTTTTAAATATTTAAGCCTTTCCCTTACTTTTGCCAGACTGCTGTACACCATGCGAGCGACCTCATTAACAAATCTTTACGCGATGGCATTTGCATTATTGGGGAACTGCGCGCATATGAATCAGCTCAGACTCAAGTCGGGGCAGCGCCTGAAAGGCCGTTCCAGTCACACCGTTTTTTTGTTGCGAAGACTTCCAGGCCCTTTTGGTCAGGATGCAATCCCGGGGCGGTTCTCCTCCTCCTCCCTCCCTCCCTTGTTCGCGTCGGGGCGCTTCGCAGCATTTTTATCTTCCGGCGGCTGAGATGGCTTCTCCCAGCCTCTCTTCACCCGCCCGCCCACGGGTCGCCATCGTCGGCTCCGGCATCTCTGGCCTTGCTGCCGCACATGCGCTGCAAGGTCAGGCTGACATCACCCTGTTTGAAGCCGGCGCCTACTTTGGCGGGCACACCCACACGGTGGATGTCACCCTGCCCACATCACAAGGCGCCGTCACCCATGGCGTGGACACCGGTTTTTTGGTTTTTAACGAGCACACTTACCCGAACCTGATCCGGCTGTTCGAAGAGTTGGGCGTGGCGACCGCCAAATCAGACATGTCGTTTTCGGTCAAGGTGCCGGGTGCCCTCGGAGGCCGTGCGCTCGAATGGAGCGGCTCCAGCCTCAACACGGTGTTCGCGCAGCGGGGCAACCTGCTGAACTGGAAGTTTTTGCGCATGTTGCGCGACATCATGCGTTTCAACCACCTCGCGAGCGCACTGGCCGAAAGCCGCGCCGAGGCCGCCATGCTGCAGCCGCTGGCAGACTTCCTCAGAGAAGGCAAGTTTTCAGACGAGTTTCGCGACTGGTACTTCCTGCCCATGCTCGGTTGCATCTGGTCCTGCCCGACCGACCAGATGCTGCAGTTCCCGGTCGCCACCATGATCCGCTTCTGCCACAACCACGGCCTGATCCAGGTGGCCAACCGGCCCCAGTGGTGGACGGTGGCTGGTGGCGCGCGAAATTACGTTGAAAAAATCATCGCCAATATCGCCGACAAACGCCTGAACACGCCTGTGGAACGTATTGAGCGCGATGAGAGCCTGCTGCGCAGCGGCGTGCGAATTGTCGCCAAAGGCCAGGTCGAAACCTTTGACAAGGTGGTGCTGGCGACGCACTCCGACCAGTCGTTGGCCCTGCTGGCCGATGCCGCCCCCGATGAACGCGCCGTGCTCGGGTCCATCAGCTACCAGCCGAACCGTGCGGTGCTGCACACCGACACCTCGGTGCTGCCGGCCAACAAGCTGGCCTGGGCGGCGTGGAATTACGAACGCGCTCGGGATGTCCGGCGCGAGTCGACGCAGGTCTGCCTGCACTACCTGCTCAACATGCTGCAACCGCTGCCTTTCGAGCAGCCGGTGGTGGTCTCACTGAATCCGATACAAGCCATAGCGCGTCATCTGGTCATGGGTGAATTTGACTACGCACATCCGGTGTTTGACGCCGCAGCCATACGCGCCCAGCAGGCCCTGCCCGGCCTGCAAGGCCGGCAGCACAGCTATTTCTGCGGTGCCTGGACCGGCTACGGTTTTCATGAAGATGGTCTGAAGTCAGGCCTCGAAGCGGCGCGGCGGGTGCTGGGCGACTGCGCGGGTATTTGCGGCATGAACACCCCGGCAACAGGCGTGGGGGCGCCGGTGCGCAGCGCAGGGCCGTTCCAAGCAAGCACAGCCCCCTCGGGGGGCAGCGCATTAGACGACGTGAAAGGCGTGGGGGTCCCACTGATTGGCTTCGGCAATGTTCGGCACACGCGCCTGAAGCCGGCCCGCAACGCCTTTGCTTACCCCACGTATTTTCTGATGTTGCCGCTGCGCAGCATGAAGGCGAACGGCAATGGCGCGCTGGCGCGCAATCGCCGCAGCGCACTGAGCTTTTTTGACAGCGATCACGGCGACGGCCGCGCCGATTGCGTGGGCTGGCTCGATGAGCTGCTGCACAGCGAGGGCATCCGCGATGCAGGTGGCGAGCTCTGGCTACACACCTACCCGCGCATCTTCGGCCACACCTTCAAGCCGGTGAGTTTCTGGTACTGCCACCACATCGACGGCGGGCTGCGCGCCATCGTGGTCGAGGTCAACAACACCTTTGGCGAGCGCCATTGTTATTTGCTGGACCGTCCGCAGTACGGCCAGGAACTTAGCGCGGACAAGGTATTTCATGTCTCGCCCTTCTGCACGCTCGAAGGACGTTACCGCTTTCGCTTCATGCGCATCCACAACGACGGCCTGCAAAAAACCGTTGCCCGCATTGACTATGACGACGCTGACGGACCGCTGCTGGAAACCAGCGTCAGCGGCACGCTGGTTCCGGTCGGTACCCAAAGCCTGCGCCGCGCCCTGTGGCGCTACCCGGCCATGACCTTCGGCATCGTTGCGCGCATTCACTGGCAGGCCTTCAGGCTGTGGTGCAAACGTATCCCTTTTGTCCGCAAACCCGAGCCCCCCCAACGCTTTGTCACCCGATGAATACAGCCAGCAACCCTTCCTCCTCCACCGCTTCATGTGTGTCCTCAACGCTGTCGTCACTGGCGCCGCCGGGCGGCGCCCCAGCCGCCGCGCGCACGGTGCTGCAGTTGCTGACGCGCCTGAAACACGGCACGCTGCATGTGCAACTGCCCGACGGATCGATTCGGCACTTCGGCTCCGGCGAAGCGCCTGTAGCCAGTTTGCGCCTGCACAACTGGAATGTCTGCGGCGCAGCCCTGAAGTCGGGAGACATCGGGTTTGCCGAAAGTTTCATCGCCGGGGACTGGACCACGCAGAACCTGAATGACCTGCTGAGCGTGCTGATCCGCAACCGCCAGGAAGTCGAAGACGTGATCTACGGCACCTGGCTCGGGCGTTTTGCCTACCGCATCAAGCACCTGCTGAACCGCAACACGAAAACCAACAGTCAAAAAAACATCCACGCGCATTACGACCTGGGCAATGCTTTTTATGCGCTTTGGCTGGACGGCACGATGAACTATTCGTCGGCGATTTTTGCGACGCCCGAGACCTCGATGAAGGATGCGCAGGATGCCAAGGTGCGCCGCGCGCTGCACCTGGCCGGCGTCAAGGCCGGTGACCGCGTGCTCGAGATCGGCTGCGGCTGGGGCGCGCTGGCCGAAATGGCCGTCACCGAATTCGACGCTGCCGTCGTCGGTGTCACGCTGAGCACCGAGCAACTGGCCTGGGCCCAGGCGCGCCTGGCCCGCGTGGGCGTCGCTGACAAGGCAGATCTACGCCTGCAGGACTATCGAGACATCGGCAAAACCGGCGGCGACGAGCCCTTCGACGCCATCTGCTCGATCGAGATGGTGGAGGCCGTGGGCCGCGAGTATTGGCCCGGCTACTTTCAGACCGTCGCTCGCCTGCTCAAGCCCGGCGGCCGCGCCTGTATCCAGAGCATCGTGATCGCCGACAACCTGTTTGAGCGCTACATCTTGTCCACCGACTTCATCCAGCAATACATCTTCCCGGGCGGCTGCCTGCCCTGCCCGAAGGAATTCCGGGCCCAGGCGAAGGCGGCCGGGCTGGAGGTGGTCGATGAGTTTTCGTTCGGCCAGGACTACGCCCGCACCCTTCAGTTGTGGCGCCAAGAGTTCATGGCGCAAGAGTCACGGGTGCTCCAACTCGGGTTTGACAAAAGGTTTATCCGCATATGGGAGTTCTATCTGGCCTACTGCGAAGCGGCTTTCACCCAGGTCAATACCGACGTCGTGCAATACACGCTGCGCAAGTCTTGATCACTGCCCTGATGCCGCTGACCGGCTGGGCCGGCGCGGCATGGGCGCAGGCCGCCGATGTCAATCAACGCGCCGAGCTTCAGGAGGCCCTGCCGCAGGCCAGGCTGGTGGGTCAGGGGCGCCTGACCTTCTGGGGTTTCCAGGTCTACGACGCGCGGCTTTGGGCCAATCCGGGCTTTACAACCGACGGTTTTGCGACCCTGCCGCTGGCGCTGGAACTCAGTTACCTGCGCGGCTTTGAAAGCCAGGCGGTGGCCGAGCGCTCGATCACCGAGATGCGCCGGTCCGCACCCATCAGCGACGAACAAGCTGAAAGGTGGATGGCGGCGATGGCCAGGGTCTTGCCCAATGTCAAAAAGGGCGACCGCGTCATGGGCGTGCATCGCCCAGGCGTCGGCGCCTCGTTCTGGATCAACGGCAAAGCCACGGGCGAGATCCGGGACGCCGCGTTTGCCAAGTTGTTTTTCGGCATCTGGCTGGCCCCCGTCACCTCGGAGCCCGGCCTGCGCAACGCGCTGCTGGCGGGAGCGGGCCCTTGAGCCCTGGCGCTCGCAACCCTTTTGGCACGCGCAACGGCCTGGCTTACGGCCTGCTGGGCCTGCCGCTGGCTTTTGTGGCGCTGCCGCTGTATGTGATTTTGCCCAACCATTACGCGCGCGAATTCGGCGTGCCGCTGGCCACGCTGGGCGCAGTGCTGCTGGGCGCGCGCCTGTTCGACGCGTTGATCGACCCGCTCCTGGGCCGCCTGAGCGACCGGCTGTTTGCACGTTCACCAAGCGCCGTGCTTGGCATGGGCGCTGTCGCCGCGCTGCTGCTGGCTGTCGGTTTTGCGCTGCTGTTCTTCCCGCTGGTCAGCACGTCGGCGGCGCTGGTGGTCTGGGCCAGCGTGACGCTGATGCTGACCTATGCCGGCTACAGCGCGCTCAGCGTGTCGCACCAGTCCTGGGGCGCGATGCTGGGTGGCGACGAACGCCAGCGCAGCCGCATCGTGGCCTGGCGCGAAGGCCTGGGCCTGATCGGCGTGGTGCTGGCCTCGGTCACGCCGGTGGCTTTCGGCCTGTCAGTCACCACTGCGCTGTTTTTTGGCGTGCTGGCGCTGGGCTGGCTGGCCTGGACGCGCGCCGAACGGCCCCTGCCGCAACCGGCGCTGCACGCCGGCCAAGGCACGTCGATCTGGTTGCCGTTTCAGCATGCGGGCTTTCGCCGGCTGCTGGTGGTCTTCATGCTCAACGGCATCGCCAGTGCTGTGCCGGCCACGCTGGTGCTGTTTTTCATCCAGGACCGGCTGCAGGCGTCGAAAAACATGGAGCCGCTGTTCCTCGGCAGCTACTTCCTGTGCGCCGCGCTGTCCATCCCGCTGTGGCTGGCCGTGGTCAAACGCATCGGCCTGGCGCCGGCCTGGCTGCTCGGCATGGGACTGGCAATTGCCACCTTCGGCTGGGCCACGCAGGTCGGCGCCGGGCAGACCACCGCCTTTGTGATCGTCTGCGCGCTGTCGGGCATCGCGCTGGGCACCGACCTGGCCCTGCCCGGCGCGCTGCTGGCCGGCGTGATCCAGACCAACGGCCAGTCGGGGCGCGCCGAGGGGGCTTACTTCGGCTGGTGGAATTTTGCGATCAAACTCAATCTGGCGCTGGCCGCCGGCTTGGCGCTGCCGCTACTCGCCCTGTTTGGTTATGCCCCCGGCGCGCGTGATGCCCAGGCGCTGGACGCCTTGCTGGTGGCGTATTGCGTGTTGCCCTGCCTGCTCAAGCTGGCGGCCGCTGCCTGTCTTTATTTTTTGATCATCAAACATCCACAAGGGGTCCAGCCGTGAACCGTTTTCTCCTCCGAACCACTGCCGCGCTGGCCTTGTGCATCCCCTTGCTTGCAGGCCTGGCGGGCTGTGCCGGCCCGCAGATCAGCGACTACGCCGCCGAACAGCCGGTGCTCGACATGCGCCAGTACTTCAACGGCACCGTTGATGCCTATGGCGTGTTCACCGACCGGTCCGGCAAGGTGGTCAAACGTTTCACCGTCGTCATGACCTGTAGCTGGCAAGGCCCACCGGGTTTTGAGACCGGTGTACTCGATGAAGCATTTAGCTATTCAGATGGCAGCACAGACCGTCGCGTCTGGACGCTCAAACGCAGCGCCGATGGCCGTTATACCGGTACCGCCGCCGACGTACTGGGCGAAGCGGCAGGGGAAGAAAAAGGCAATGCCTTTCGCTGGGGCTACACGCTGAAACTGCCTGTGGACGGAAAAATTGTGGAAGTGCAATTTGACGACTGGATGTATTTGATGAACGACAAAGTCATGCTCAACAAAGCAGTCATGAGCAAGTTCGGCATCCGGCTGGGCGAAGTCACCCTGACCTTCGTGAAACCCTGAGTCGCCTCCAGTCAGAAGCCAAATCAGCCTCCAGCCCTTACTGCATATGCGCAAGCAGCTATCATTTTTATAACAACTTGAACCATGGCCTATAACCCTCCCCTTCGTGACTGGCACGGAAAAACCGTGTGGCTGGTGGGTGCGTCCAGCGGCATCGGTCAAGCCACCGCCCATGCCTTACACGCGCGCGGCGCCAGGGTGGTGGTGTCGGCGCGCAATGCCGGCGCGCTCGATGACTTCGTGCGCAGCCATGCCGGCGCCGTCGCGCTGCCACTGGACGCCGCCGACCCGGCTGCGGTGGCCGTAGCGGCGCAAGCCGTGCTGGCCCAGGGCCCGATCGACCTGATGATGTATTGCGCCGGGCATTACCGCGAGATGCGCGCTGCAGAATTTGACCTGGCAGAGATGCTCAAGCACCAGCAGGTCAACTACACCGGCGCGCTGTACCTGCTGGATGCGCTGCTGCCAGCCATGCGCCAGCGCGGTACGGGCCACATCAGCCTGGTCGGCAGCGTGGCCGGTTACCGGGGCCTGCCGAAAAGCCTGGCCTACGGGCCGACCAAGGCGGCATTGATCAATCTGGCTGAAACCCTGTACCTGGACCTGCAGGCCAGCGGCGTGGGTGTGAGCCTGGTTAGCCCGGGTTTTGTAGAAACACCGCTGACCGCGCAGAACCGGTTCAGCATGCCGGCCCTGATCAGCCCGGCCAAGGCTGCGGACGAAATACTGAGAGGCTGGGCCGACGGCGAGTTTGAAATCCATTTTCCGAAACGTTTTACCCTTTGGATGAAGACATTGCGCGTGTTGCCCTATGCGCTGTATTTTCCGGCGATCCGCAAATTCACTGGACTGTGAGCACACCCATGGAACAAACCGTTGATCGACTGGTGCAGTATTTTGAAACCCTGAACCCCGCCCGCGTGGCACGCATGGGCGAGTTTTACGCGCCCCAGGTGTGGTTCAAGGACCCGTTCAACGAGGTGCAGGGCCTGGCCCAGGTGCAGCACATCTTCAGCCACATGTACGTGGCGCTGGACCGACCGCGCTTTGTGGTGACCGAACGCATCATCGATGGTCAGCAGTGTTTTCTGACCTGGGATTTCGAGTTTTATTTCAGGGGCCGCCGCAACGCGGTGTTGCAGACGATTCGCGGCGCCTCCCACCTGAAGTTCAACAGCGCCGGACAGGTGGAGTATCACTGTGACTACTGGGATGCGGCCGAAGAGCTGTATGAAAAACTGCCCCTGCTGGGCAGCCTGATGCGCTGGATCAAACGGCGGGTGGCCGGCTAAGGGGCCGGACACGCTACTTTTCTACTAGCTGCTCACGCACGTCCGGCAATGGCTGCAGGCCGATTTGGCCTCACAGCCAGCGCTCAAGCAAGGCTTGACGAAAAAAGTAAGGTAATATTGCATTATTAAGCACATGCAACCTCAAAGGACCTCTCCATGACCACATTGACCGTTACCGCGCGGGGCCAAGTCACCTTTCGCAAGGAGGTGCTGCAGCACCTTGGCATCAAGCCCGGCGAGAAGATAGAGCTGGATTTGTTGCCCGATGGCCGCGCCGCGTTGAAGGCCGCGCAACCGGCCGGAACGATAGATCACTTTCTGGGTCTTCTTGCCGGCAAGACAAGCCGGGTCGCCAGCATCGAAGAAATGAACGATACGGCTGCCCAGGGTTGGGCGGGCAAAAAATGAAGGTTTCGGTGGATACCAATGTTCTTGTTCGCGCTGTGGTGCGTGATGACCCAGAGCAAGCCAACGCGGCGGCCAGGGTCTTGATGGATGCCGAATTGATCGCGGTCGCGTTGCCGTGCTTGTGCGAGTTCGTCTGGGTGCTTCGCAAGCTTTACGGCTTTCAGTCCACCGACGTCTCGGCAGCCATCGAGGCCTTGCTCGCCGCTGCGAATGTGCAAGTGAACCGGCCTGCGGTTGAAGCGGGCCTGTCAGTGCTCAGTGCGGGCGGGGACTTCGCCGATGGCGTGATTGCCTACGAGGGGCGCTGGCTAGGTGGGGAAACCTTCGTTTCCTTTGATAAGCAAGCGGTTGCGCTGCTCACGGCGCAAGGTCAATCTGCACGCTTGTTGTAGCCGTGGCGGATGGTCGCAGCAGCTTTGTCAATAACAAGTCAGTGCCTGGCCCCCCGCCGAATAGATCGGTTTCAGTGCAGCGTTGCGCGCTCGCGCCAAACCCTTATCCACTTCGAGTTCAGCGACTCCCGTTATGTAACCTGTTAATCTTTACAAACACCAAACAAATCTGCTCGATCTTTAGGAGTCTCTTATTCCATTTCCACAACATTAGTGCAATAATATCCTCCATCATACTTGATGGAGAAAGTCATGGCACGTCCAGTTACCGGGGATGATGAGACGATCGAAATTGCGCAAATAGCGATCTCGCAAGCCACAACGATGGAT
>NZ_JAUYEY010000044.1 GCF_030689685.1 Polaromonas sp.
TCGAAGCGAAAAGTGGCCCCGGCGAGGACAGTTTTTGCCGGGTTTGCAGCGCCATAGCCGTAGCTATGGGGCAAAAAGCCGGTGAAAAATGGACCGTCGCGGCCGCTTTGCAGCCGACGTCCCTTCTGCCGCCCAGGCTCCCAGGAGCGCCGCGTTGCCGGCAAAGCAGCGCCCGGCCACAATGCCGACCACTGGCACCTGGCCTGACAAGCGTGCATAACTGGCGAAGGTGCTGACATGCAGGCCGGCGACGATGGGCATGTCGGTATCGCCGGGCCGGCCACCGCCGCCTTCGGCAAACAGCACCACCGGCAATTTGCTCTGCAGCGCGATGCCCAGCATGCGGTCAGTCTTCTGGTGGTTGCGCATGCCCTGGGTGCCGGCCAGCACGGTGGCGTCATAGGCCAAGACGACCGCGCGGCGGGTCTCTGCGCCGAACAGGGCGCCGTTGATGCTGCCTATGCCGGTGACCATGCCGTCGGCCGGCGTGTTGGCGATCAGGTCGTCCTCGCTGCGCCGGCTGCGCTGCGCAGCGACGGCCAGCGCGCCGTATTCGATGAAGGAGCCTTCGTCGCAGAGATCGGCGATGTTCTCGCGCGCGCTGCGCAGGCCGAGCGCATGGCGTTTGGCCATGGCCTGTGGACGGCTGGCGTCCTGTGTGGTGGCGTGGCGGTCGAGCACGCGCTGCAGATCCGGGCGCAGCGCCGTGGGCGCAGGGCCTGGCGTGACTGCGGACGCAGGCGGAAGAACGCCGGCCGGGGCAGCATGCAGTGTGGCATGGCTTCGAGAATCAGCAGCAGGTCGCCGGCTTGGATGAAGTCACCGGGCGCAACGGCCCACTGAACTATACGGGCCTGTAGGGGAGAATGGACAGCGCTCATCCGGCGATTGTGCGCCGCCACGAGCAAGCGCCCCGTCAAGCCGGTGACAGAACGCCCGCCTCACGGGCGGGCGAAAACAGGCTGGCTCAGGCGACCTGCAGACCCGGTTTGCCCACCAGGGCAGCCTTGGTGCCGGCAACCGCGCCGTAGAGAATCTCGCCGGCGAGTTGGCCGCCCTCCTCAATCACCAGCTTGCCGTAACGGATCTTGCCGGTGACCTTGCCGGTGGCGTAAATCACCAACTTCTGGCGCACCGTGAGGTTGCCGTCAAACTCACCGTGAATCTCGGCGATATCGATCTCGGCCGACCCCTTGAACGCGCCGTGCTCGGCGATCTGGATCACGCGCGAGTCCATGGTGGCTTCAACCAGGCCTTCGACCACCAGGGTGTCGCAGTCGGTGATCTCGACGCCCTTGAGTTTGATGTTGGGGCCCACCGTCAGCTTGCTGCCACCTTCGCGCGTGCTGCTGCTGGCCGATGCCGTGCTCGCCGAAGCGGGTGTCGCCTGCGCGCTAACGGGCGCAGCGCTGGTGCCTGCCGCCGATGCGCCATTGCTGTAGGGGTTGGGGTTGGGACTGCCGTGGCGCAGGCTGGTGGGTTCGCTGTCTCGCTTGCCGAAGAACGGTGATTGCAGTGCCATGTGGATTCCTTCAAAAGAAACCGATAGTACGGAGGCACTTTCCAAAAGTCTCCACCGCGAATGCAAGATGAGTAACGAAAATCTTTTGCGCCATCGCCGGTGCTCGGGCGCAGTTATAGACTCACGGTATGGTCTACACCGTCAAAATTTTTCACAGCGAGGATGTCTCCCCTGCGGATCGCGCGCAGGCCGTCAAGCGGTTTCGTGCGGCACTCGAAGCCTCCCTGGGCGACGCCAGCCTGGTGGCACCAGTCTACCGCGCCTGGCTGCGGCTGTTGCAGGCTCACGGCGAAGAGGCCAGACCCTGGGACCTGAGCCCGGCAGAGCAACTGCTGGCCGACCAATGGGAAGCGGCGGAGCTGGCCGCCACCCAGGCGGCGTTTGGCGCAGAGCGCTACATGGGCGACGCTCATTTCGAGCTGTCCATCGGTGACCGCTGACGCCGTCCTCCATAGGGTTCGGGTTTTTTGCCGATAATTGATTGATTGAAAGGCGCATTGTGGAATTGGTGGTGTTTATGCTTGTATTTTTGGCCTTGATGGGATTGCTCGGCTTTGCGTGGGTGCGCATGAACCGGAGTAAAGCCGAGCTATCACAAACGTTGACCGCCCCGCCGCAAGACAGCGCTTACAACATCAGTTATGCGCCACCCGAGTTTGAATGGAGCGGCACCACCACTGGCGCGCTGCCGCTCAAAATCCTGACCTACAAGCAGTACGAGTGCCTGGAAGACGCGCGTTATGGCTTTCGCATCGTCGGCGTGCCGCCGTCAGACCGCAAACAGCCGCAGCCCCACAAAACCCGCGCACATGGCGTTAAAACCGTGGCATCGCTGCACAAGCACGGTTTTCTGGACGCCGATGGCAGCGGCGGCTATGTGATCACCGACCACGGGCTCAACGCGCTGGAAGTCTGCAACGTCCGGTATTGATACCTGCTTACACCGTCGCATTCATGGGTGCCTTGCTGACAGCCCATGAATACAGCGCCACAAACACCAGTGCGTCAAAGACCGCGCCGAAGCAGATGTACAGCACCGGCATGAACAGCACCGACAGGTGTTGCATGATGAAGGCCTGCGCCAGCACCTGGTGCGGCACCATGATGGCCAGGAACAGCAAAATCAGCGCCGTGTGAAACAGCTTGACCAGCAGCCCCTGGTTCAGGATGTAATACCCCACCGCCAGCATCACCGGCGTGGCCAGCATCACCACGTAGCCAATGGTCATCAACTCCTCGCTGTGACGCGCCACGCTGTAGGGAAAGGCAAAAGGCGTCAGCCAGAAATAGACCAGCGTGATGAGTTGCACCACGCACACAATACGCAGCGGGTACTTCAACGGCAAGGCCGCGTTGTGCATGCGCAAGGACAACACAAGCCCCAGCAAGGTGACCACCGTGGTGACCACCAGTGTGGTTGTGCCCGGCATCAGCGTGTCTTCGGACACATTGGTCAACACCAGCGCATATTGCCCCGCCTCGTTGAGCCGGGTGGACAGGCTGAAAGGCAGATTCAACCCGGCAGACCAGAACAAAATGATGAAACGCCAGAACTCCAGCAGCAGCGGCTTAGCCCACAACAGCAGGCCACATAACAGTAACGGCAGAACAATCGCTTGCGTCAGCAGCCAGGGCGTGACCTTGAGCGGCGTGATCGAACGGTGCGGACGCACCTTCACATTGCGCGCCCTCGCCTCCTTGACCATCGAGAAAGACGTATGGAAAAGCCGGTCGTGTTCACGTGCCTCGTCCGACACGGAAATAGTTTTGGAGTTCATACGCGTCAATCAGAAGTCGTGAAAGATGCCGACCATCGCGCCGCTGCGGCGGTACGACGGATTGATATAGCGGTTGACGCCAACCAACACACCGGTGTTCGGATTCACCCAGTGGCGCCAGGTGAGACTGGCCTCTCGGCTGTTGAAGTTGACCAGCTGCGCGCCGGTGGCAACCGCCAGATAACCTTCACTGCCCCAGCCATAACGTCCCGTCACCAGGTTTTGTTTGGGTCGGCCATAGGTCAGCGCCACGAACTGCTGCTGGCTCTTGACCGAACCAGGGTTGCTGGTGTTCATGCGCACGCCACCCTCCACGATCCACGGCGCCTCAAAATAATAGGTCGCACCCAGCGACACGCTCCTGTCGGTATAACCCGTAGGCGCATCGTAGTAGCCCACACCCACAGAGCCCACCAGGTTACGCCCCTGAAGAAACTTCCGGTACAGCGTCGCGTCAACCCGAAACTTCGGCAGATAAAAAGCGCCATCACCCACGCCCACCGCCACCGAACCGTGCCAGTCCTCGTTGAAGGTGTAGGTGTCGCTCAGGCCAACAAAGGTGCCATCCACACCAAATCGGTGGTTCTGGGACAACTCACCCTGCAGCACATGGGAAGGCAAGCCATAGGTCCCCCGCAACGTGACATCGCGCCAGTTGCCAAATCCCCCCGAGAGATTTTGTCCGCCCGCGCTGAGCTCCAGATTGCGCTGCATGGGTGCACCGTTCGGGGCGGGCTGCGCCGGCATCACACCGACCCGGCTGGGTGCAGCCGGTTGAGTTTGAGTTTGAGCAAAGGCGGTGGCCATGGGTAAAAGCAAGCCCAGCAGGGCAACAACGGGACTGATTCTGATCATGAAACCTCCTGTAAAAAATCGTTTTGAATTTGAAAATACGAACCAACGGCTGATGCTTATTTGCAATTGGTGCCCGCGCCCGCTGCGCCCACTCCCTTGGCCACCAGCACCTGGTAGGCAGTCTCATCGGTCACGGCCCAACGCGCGGAGTGCCGCATGGGCGCCGCTTCGCGCAGCCAGCAGCTCGCACTTGCCTTGTCGTTCTGCCGCAAAGCCAGCACAGCCAGCACCCCCCAGGGATAGTCGGCCTTGCCGTGCGCCAACCATTCCGAGCGATGCAAACGCATCCAATCACGGTAATGCTGCCGCGCGGTGGCAGGCAGTAGCGGAAAATCCACCAGCAGCGGGAAAATTTGCGCCACATGATCCGGATAAAAGGCCGGCTTGCGCGAGCGCTGCTCAAGCTGGGTGGACACCAAATACCGCTTGTCTACCGGGTTCCAGAACGTAGCGTGGATGGCGCTCGCCAGTTTTTCGGCTTCGGCCCGCTGCGCCGGTTGCCTGCCCAGTACCTTGAGCGACCAGACTTCCAGGTTGTCCATGAACAGGCCGTGCAGCACCACCGGCGATACCATGTAGATGCCCAGCGAAGGCTGAAACAAATGGGCCAGAGAAGCTTGAGCGATAGAGCGGCTTTTTTGCCAGGCCGGATTGTTGCTCAACTTGTCTGGCATGGTGTCGATCAAACGCATCCACATCGCCAGCAACGAGTCGTCCGCATCAGCGGTTTTACAGGAAATCCATTTTTTTGCGGCATTGCGGCAAAACCGGTCAAAAGTGCCGTCAGGCTTCTGGTGGGGCAGCAGCCAGTTGACGAACTTTTCGGACGGAGCCGCGATGTTCATGCCGTTGTCATAGGCCAGCAGCAAAGCCTGCATGGCAAAGTAGGGGTCGGCTGAGTCACCGCCGTGCAGCACGGTGATGGCGCCGCCGGTATCGGTATAACCGGTGAGATCCAGCACGGGCGCGGCACCTGAGGCAGCAGCCTGGCCCAAGCACATACCCAGCGCGCAGCTCATAAAAAACCGTTTGATCATCATGCCGCTTTCACCATACCGACTTCATGCGCCCAGACGGTCCCGTGGATCGTGACCCCGTCTTCCACAATGATGTTGTTGGCACTGACCGTGGTCTGCGCATCAGGCAAGCCGATCACTGCGCCGGCGCCGATCAGGACGTCGCTCTCCGACACCAGCGGCCCCCAGGCACGGGCCTGCTTGAACACATAGACGCGCTTTTCGCAGGTGACTGCACCGTGCACCTCGGCGCCGTAACCCATGCTCACACCTTCACGCGCCTTGATGTCACCGACAACGGTGGTACCCATGCCGATGGTCAGAAAACCCGTCACCACCAGCGAGCCGCGAAAAATGCTGTCCGGCGGCAGCGCACAGTTGCCGCGGATCAAAAACAGCAGCGGCGTCTGTTGCACCACGTCTGGCAATTGGGCATAACTGGCCTCTGTAGGCGTACGGGGATAGGGCGCGGGTGCAGGCGCGTCACGGGAGCCAAAGTACAGCGATGGGGCATGCAGGCGCTCAAACCAGGTTTCGTTGCCGAGCTCGATAGCGCTGCCGGCCGAAATTCGCCGAAGGGCGATGCCCTTGCGCCCCAAACGCAACACGCCACCGGCATGCGCCCAGTCGTGGATTTCGCTTTCCGCGTCCAGCGCAATGTCACCCGTGGCGTAAAGCGCCGAAAAGGCAGACGCAGGGCCACCGCTCAGGTCACCCTGCACATACAGCGGCTGGGTGCTCTGAATCGGCGACGGACTGCTCAGGCTGTTTCGCGAAATCAGGCGTTTGGTCGCGCTGCGCCAGTCCACCCCCTCGGAGGGATTGGGCACAAAATCAAAATCTTCATAACCGGTGGCCACGCCCTGCCCCAGTTTGGCCACAGCGTCGGCATGCAAGCGCCGGGCGAAGTGGTCGATGTCGCTGGTGTAGTTGGGCGATATCGGCAGCGCCGCCAAATCGGTTGGACGCAGCCACTCGCGAAACGCTGGTACAAACGGCAACGTCAGCAGCAGCAGACAGACCAGCGCGAACACGGCATAAGTGAGATAACTTGACGGCATCATTTGGACACCTCCGAGGTTCCGCGATAACGAATGGTTTTGTCCCAGACCATGTCGCGTTTGAGCACCCGGTCCAGAATCAGGCTCCAGACGGCGCCCGAGATCGCAAACAGGCTTACCAGAAAGCCCAGCATGTTGAAAGGCAACAGCCGCAAGCGCCGGCGGTTGCCGTCGATCAGCACCGCGACGACGATCTCAAAAAAGGCGGCGAAGTTGCCCAAGGTGCCGTAAATCATCAAAGCGAAAATCGGGATCACCTGCGACAGCAGGGAGCCGGCGTTCAGAAAATACAGGCCCAGCGCCAGAAACCAGCCCACCAGCATGACCAGCGGGATCACAAAAACAAACAGCAGCAGCAGGCCGTCCACGCGTTGCCCAAAGGTCAAATAAGGGCTGCTGGCAAACTGCCACCAATAACGCGCCATGACCTGGTTGTGGCCCTTGGCCCAGCGCGTCACCTGCTTGATGCGCACACTCCAATCCTCCGGCACTTCTTCATAACATTCCGAGCGGTTGGTGTAGACGGTTTTCCAGCCGTTGAACATCAGCCGGAAGGTGATGTCTGTGTCTTCGGCCAGCGTGTCGTCATGCCAGCCACCGACGGCCTCGACTGCGGACAGGCGCACGCCCCCCACGGTACCGCCATATTGCGGCAGCAGGTTCAGGTTCATGCGCGCCTGCTGGTCCACCTGGTAGCCGGCCGAGCGCTCCAGGTCCAACATCCGGGTCAGCAGGTTGGTGCCGCTATTGACCGGCACCACGCGGCCCATCACGGCGCCGACTTCGGGATCAAAAAACGGCGCGATGAGCTGCTTGAGCAAGCCTCGGCCGGGCACATAGTCGGCATCAAAGATGATGGCGATGTCGCCCTCGGCAAAATGCAGCGCGTCCTTGAGCGCGGCCGACTTGCCGGCCTTGCCGTCCACCCGGTGAAACGGCGAGATACGTGCCGGGTAACGCGCCACATAGCTGTCGATGATCGCCCCGGTCGCATCCTTCGAGCGGTCATTGACCGGAATGATCTTGAGACGGTCGGCGGGATAGTCGGTATTGAGCAACGCTTCGATGCAGCCGGCAATGACTTTTTCTTCATTGTGGGCGGCGATGAACACCGTGATCATCGGCCAGCGCGCCACCGCGATGTCGATGTAGGGGTGGCGCTGCACGCCCGTCAGGCGATTCATGGTGAACATGAAATGCCGGATGCCGTAAAGCGTCATGAGCACCACGATCAGCACCAGCAACGAGGCCATCACGGCAGCCACCGGGTAGTCCTTGAACGAGGGTACCAGGCCTTCTGACACCGGCTGTGCAAACGCCGGCAATGCGCCGGTGAGCAGCGTCAACCCGAAAATTCTCAAAGGCAAGGCACGAAAGAAATGCAACATATAGATCCCTCCAGAAACTATCAGGCCAGAACCGGCTGTGGCACGGAAGCGGTAACCAGGCTGCGTTGGAGCGCGGCCACAATTTGCGCCGAAGCCGTACCATCGCCAAACGGGTTGCCGGCCTGCGCCATGCGTGTATAAGCCGCGCTGTCGTGGGTGAGTCGGTTGACCTCCTGGACAATCGCGTGGCGTGTGGCGCCCGTCAGCAGCGCGCATCCCGCTTCAATGGCTTCGGGCCGCTCGGTTTCGTCGCGCAGCACCAGCACCGGCACGCCAAAGGTGGGCGCTTCTTCTTGTAGGCCGCCAGAATCGGTCAACACCATCCAGGCGTCGGCCAGTGCCTGCTGCATGCCGGTGTAGTCCAGCGGCGCCGTCAACGTGACGTTGCTGATGCCACCCAGAATTTCATTGACCGGGCCCTGAATGACCGGATTCAAATGCACCGGAAACAGCACCTGCAGATCGGGCTGCTGGCGCGCGATGTCTGCCACTGCGTGGCAAATCTCCTGCACATCGTTGCCCCAGTTTTCACGCCGGTGCACTGTCACCAGCAGATGTCCGCGACCCTGCACGCTACGTTTGACGCCACGGTGAGCACAGGTCCACTGCTGGGCATCAATCACGGTGTTGCCGGTGAGCTCGATAAACTCATCGGCAATGCCTTCGGTCTGCAACGCCACGCGGGCGCGCTGGGTGGGCGCAAAGTGAAACCGCGCGAGCCGACTGATCATCTGGCGCAGGCCTTCCTCAGGGAAGGGGCGGGCCAGGTTGTAGGTACGCAGCCCGGCCTCCACATGGGCCACTGGCACCCGGTTGTAAAAGCCCACCAAGGCCCCCTGAAAAGCGCTTTCAGTGTCGCCCTGCACAATCACCAGCGACCAGTCCTGCTGGAGTATGGCGGCTTCGAGCTGCTGGCGGCAACCGGCGCTGAACTCCAGCAAGCTGCTGCCGGTCCGCGTGAGGGTGATGTCAGGCACCACGTCAAAACAAGCCAAAATCTGGTCCGCCATGTCCGCATGCTGGCCGGTGTGCAACCACTGCACGCGCGCCCAGGGCGCCTGCCGCAACGCGTGGTAAACCGGCGCCAGCTTGATTATTTCAGGACGGGTGCCCGAGACCAGAAGGATGTTGTGAATTGCTTTTTCAGCGGCAGGCACGGCGGCGGTCATTGGATATCCTTCGCTCGGCGAATTGCGGTAGGCACCATGGGAACGGCCCGGCGGCTCATGATGCCTGCGCCATCTGGTGCGGACGGCTCGCGGTGGCCGGCGTCTGCAAGTCAACAATCACCACCAGGTCGCCGCCAAAGCGTCCCACCCCCAGCTCGCTCATGAGGTGATGCTCCTGCTCGGCAGAGCCCATGCGCAAAAAACACAGGGCCTGGCGCTTGCCGGCCTGGCTGGCCGCCAGGATGTCGAGCCGGGCGACGGAGCCATAACGCGAACACAGCGAATGGAGCGCTGGCTTGAGCGCGTTGATGTCGGCAAAGTTGTTGAGTTGATCGAATTCGTGATGCATGGCTGTAATAAGCGTGAAGCTTTGTGGGTGTTGTTGATTTCAGTCCTTATGCAATATAGAAAGCCCGTTTTAGGGTTTACCTGGGGAAATATCGCCCCTCGATGTAGGACGCCACCGTCGCACCACTAGCGGCGGGATTGCCCCTTAAATAAGGGGGCAATCCCGCGCAAAGGCCTGGTCACAGCTTTGCAATAAAGCTCGCAGAACGTCCCAAACCTGTCTGTGCGTTGCCGCACACAAGCCCAAACATAGAAACAAACCGACGCCATGCAGCCAGCTGCCCGCATCGTCCTACAGCCAAGCGTGCTGGCAGATGACTTTTCTGAGGACCCGTTCGGGAATAAGTTGTGCATTTGGCCGTCGGATTCGGGATGCAATGCTAGGCGCGAAGCGTGCCGTGTGGCTATGCCACACAAGCGATTCGCAACAACGCAGCGCGCCCGAAGCTGGCGAGTCAAATGTGCAAGTTATTCCTGAACGGGCCCTTAGCATCCTCGGCCCTTAGCTGGCCCCGGTGGGGGCGGCGGGACCACCGTTCGTCAGTTTGTTCGATAGCGTACATACAAACCGCTTTGAACAGCCTACTATTTAAGGCTGGCCCGAAACCTCTGCCAGAGGCGCCGCTCGGGTTCAGGATTGCTTCGGAGCTTTTGTTGATGGCCGTTTCCCCCGACCCGAAAAAAAACCAGTTGCTGGCCGCCCTGCCGGATGCCGAGTGGGCGCGCTGGTTGCCCCAGCTTGAATGGGTCGACATGCCCCTGGGCCAGGTGCTGTACGAATCAGGCAGCACCCTGAGCCACGTTTACTTTCCGACCACATCCATTATTTCGCTCCTGTATGTGCTTGAAAATGGCTCATCGGCCGAGATTGCTGTTGTCGGCAACGAAGGGCTGGTGGGTATCTCGCTGTTCATGGGCGGTGAATCCACACCCAGCCGGGCCGTGGTGCAAAGTGCCGGAAAAGGCTTGAGGCTGCCCGCGCAGGTCATCAAGGACGAGTTCAAGCGGGCACCCGTGCTGCACCTGCTGCTGCGCTACACCCAGGCGCTGATCACACAAATGTCGCAAACCGCCGTGTGTAACCGCCACCACACGCTGGACCAGCAGTTGTGCCGCTGGCTGCTGCTGAGCCTGGACCGGCTGCAGGGCACCGAGCTGGTGATGACGCAGGAGCTGATCTCCAACATGCTGGGCGTGCGCCGGGAAGGTGTGACTGAAGCCGCGCTCCAGCTACAGGCGTCGGGCTTGATTCGCTACTCGCGGGGTCGCATCACCGTGTTGGACCGACCGGGCCTGGAAAAACGCAGCTGCGAGTGTTATCGCGTGGTCAAAAAAGAGTACGACCGGCTGCTGCCAGAGAAGATGGTGGCCTAGCAAGCGCCGGCAGCTCGCAGGGCTTATGTGGGCTGGCACACAGAGGGGTGGCGTAAGTTAGCGCATACTGGGACACCGATTTGAACTGGTTTCGACAGTAGCGCGGCCTGATCTTGTCCCCGTTCAAGGGGGTGCCACCCCACCGGAGAGCCTGCATGGCCCCAGTTGAAAACCACCTGATTGAACTGCTTCCGCGCAAAGACCGGCAGCGCCTGCTGGCCGCCTGTGAGCCGGTGCAACTGACACTGTCAGACGTTCTGTGCGAGCCCGGCAAACCGACCCGCCAAGTTTATTTTCCGACCGATGGTTTTATCTCTCTGGTGACGCTGGTTGAAGGCAGTCCGGGGGTGGAAGTTGGCATGGTGGGCCGCGAAGGCATGTTGGGCGCCCAGCTTGCGCTCGGGGTTGCCGAAGCGCCCTGGCGCGCGCTGGTGCAGGGTCAGGGCGCCGCCTGGCGCATCAGCACGGCGGCCTTCAAACGTGAACTGGCCCTGAGCCCGGCGCTACAACGCGGGCTCAAGCAATACCTGTACGTGCTGATGGCCCAGCAGGCCGCATCGGCCGGCTGCCTGCGTTTTCACCTGATCGGGCAGCGCCTGGCACGCTGGCTGCTGATGAGCCAGGACCGGGCACACTCGGACAGCTTTCATGTCACGCATGAATTTTTAGCCTACATGCTGGGCATGCGACGCGTCGGCGTGACGGCCGCTGCCAGCGCCATGCAACGGGCCGGTTTGATCGAATACCACCGCGGTGAACTGACGGTGCTCAACCGCCCCGGCCTCGAAGCTGCGGCCTGCGCCTGTTATGCCGCCGACCTGCGGATCTACGCGCAACTGCTGGGTTAAACCTGTTCCCTTGCGCGGTAGCGCACACAAGTGTTACGCATTTTTTCACGTCCGCCGCCACAGAAGCAAAGTGCTGTGCCTGCACACAAATTCAGGGCCATACAGGCTTGTCCGTGCGCTAGCGTACCGACGAAGCGCTAGCGAGTCTTTACAACAGGGAAAAGGCGCAACGTGACAGCACGGCAAACGTCCTCCAAAGGCAGCCCTGATCACAAAAGCTGCGTCCAGCTCACCCTGTTGAAAACGAGGACCGCGCCATGACATCGATTGTTAATTCGAGCAACGGCATGTCGGCTGTTGACATGTCCATGGTCAACAAGCTGGCCATGCTCAGCGACAGACTGCGCGAGCGTGCGCCTCGGGGCGCGGGCGTCACCGGCATGGCGGCAGCCCTTGGCGCGCACAACGGTCACGACAAAGGCCCAGCAACTGCCTCCCCCGGATACCCAAGCCCCGCACCTGCGGCACCACCCGGCCAGCACCCGAGTATCGACGTCGAAGACTGGGACATGATGTTTGACGCGGTACGGTCCAGGTTGATGCGCACTGTGGGCCAGCGCCACGGTGAACTGCCGCACATGCCCGAGCTTTCAGCGGAGCTTTCGTCCAGCCTGGTGCAGGCCGTGGTGTTGGACTGCGTCACCGAAATGGACAAGCTGCACGCCGCACTGAAGCGGGAACGCAGTCAACGTCTGACACCCTGACGGGCTTTCTGGGCAAGTGGCGCCTCCGACGCGCGTGTTAACTTGCTTTGTATGCAACCGTTGACCCCTCCCCCCCGCAAGCGGGCCTTGGCCAGACATTCGGGCGACCCGCTTTTGGCGTCTGCCGCATTGGCGCTGCTGGAGCAGGCCACAAGCGCAGGCACCTGGGCACTGGCACTGCCGCAGCGCCAGTTGCTGTGGAGCACGCAACTGACACGCTTGCTGGAGCTGCCTGGTACGCCAGCACTCGACTGGGAGCGTTTCCCCGAGATCTTCGCCCCCGGCTCACGCGAGCGCATGGCTGCGGCGCTGCAGGCCTGCCTGAACCACAGCACCGCCTTTGACGAGGAAGTGCAAGTCCTCACGGCGCGTGGCCGGCTCCTGTCGGTGCGCGCGCTGGGCCAGGCCGTGCACGATGCGTCGGGCGCGCTGGTGCATCTCTCGGGGGTTATCAAAGACCTCAGCGCCGAAAAACGCGCCGAGCAGGAAACCCAAAGCCTGACCATGCGGCTGGGCACGACGCTGGCCAGCATCACCGACGCCTTTGTCACGCTGGACCGGGACGGCCTGCTGACCTATGTCAACCCCCAGAGCGAGCGCCTGTTACACCGCGAAAGCCGGGAACTGCTGGGCCAACCCATCTGGAAAGCGCTGGACGACAACCGGCCAGAACCCTTGCGCCAGAACCTGACTGCGGCCCTGACAAACACCACCCCCCTGGAGTTTGAACTTTTCTGCGCGGTGCCGGGCAAATGGCTGGAACTGCGGGTCTACCCCTTTGAGGCGGGGCTGGCCATGTACCTGCGCGATGTCACCGAAAAGCGCCAGGCGCAAGAGCAATTGCTGCTGCTGCAAACCAGCATCTCTCGGTTGAACGACATTGTGCTTATCACCGAAGCCGGCGCTGTCGACGCACCCGGCCCGTACATTGTGTTTGTCAACGACGCGTTTGAACGGCATACCGGCTACAGCCGGGCCGAAGTGGTCGGCAAGACGCCGCGCCTGCTGCAGGGCCAGCGCACGCAGCGCGCCGAGCTCGACCGCATCCGGCTGGCGCTGCGACAGGCGCAGCCGGTGCGCGCGGAACTGATCAACTACAAAAAAGACGGCACCCAGTTCTGGATGGAGCTGGACATCGTGCCGGTGGACTATTTCAACCGGGGGCTCACGCACTGGGTCGCCGTGGCGCGCGACATCACCGAGCGCAAGGCCGCAGAGGACGAAATCGAGCACCTGGCTTTTTACGATGCACTGACGCAACTGCCCAATCGCCAGTTGCTGATGAACAACCTGCGCCAGGCCCTGTCGCATACCGCAAACCCCGACAAAAACGGGGCGTTGATGTTTATCGACCTGGACAACTTCAAAGTGCTCAACGACACCCGTGGGCATGCCACGGGCGACCTGCTGCTGCAAAAAGTGGCGGCCCGCCTGAACAGCTGTGTGCGGCTGCGCGATACCGTGGCCCGGCTGGGCGGCGATGAATTTGTGGTCTTGCTCGAAGACCTGGGTGACGACCCCCAACTCGCCTCGACCAAAGCGAGAATCGTCGCCCAGAAAGTCCTCGGTGCGCTGTGCGAGCCCTGCGATCTGGCTGGCTACGACTACGACGGCACCTGCAGCATAGGCATCACCTTGTTCAACCAGCATCAGCAAAGCGTCGGCGACTTGCTCAAGCAGGCCGACCTGGCGATGTACCAGGCCAAAGCTGCGGGGCGCAACGCGATCTGCTTTTTCGACCCCGGCATGCAAGCTCTGGTCACCGCCAACGCGGCCCTGACCTCCGAGCTGCGGCAAGGCCTGCGCAACCAGGACTTCGTGCTGCACTACCAGCCGCAGGTCGGGCGCGAGGGATGCATGGTGGGCGCCGAAGCGCTGGTGCGCTGGCGCCACCCGGAGCGCGGTCTGGTAGCACCGGACAGCTTTATCACGCAGGCCGAAGACAGCGGACTCATCCTGCCGCTGGGCCAATGGGTGCTGGAAACCGCCTGCGCCCAGCTGGCGGCGTGGGCCCAACGCCCGGAGACGGAAAAGTTCTCGGTGGCCATCAATGTCAGCGTGCGCCAGTTCCGCCACCCCGAGTTTGTGGAGATGGTCATGAAAGCCATCGAGCAAGCGGGCATCAGCGCGCACCGGCTCCAGCTCGAGCTCACCGAGAGCCTGCTGGCCAATGACATGGACGTGACGATCGCCAAGATGGGGATTTTGAAAAGCGCCGGGGTGACGCTGTCCATCGATGACTTTGGCATCGGTTATTCGGCACTGTCCTACCTGAAATACCTGCCGCTGGACCAGCTCAAGATTGACCGCAATTTTGTCAAGGACGTGTTGACCGACCCCAATGATGCGGCGATAGCGCGCACCATCATCGGCCTGGCACAAAGCCTGGGCCTGGGCGTGATGGCCGAGGGCGTGGAGACCGAAGCCCAGCGCGACTTCCTGGCGCGCCACGGCTGCCATTGCTACCAGGGCTACCTGTTTTGCAGGCCATTGCCGATTCAGGAGCTGGAGGTTTTTATCCAGGGCCTGCCGCAAACTTCGGTCTGAGCAGCATGGCGGGCAGCGAAAGTTTGCTATTGATTTGGCAGCTGCTTGCGCCTGCTGAGTATGGGCTGAAGGCTGATTTGATCAAGAATGGCGGCGGTTTTGACGGAGCCTCACGCTCATCGGAAGTCGCGACGAATCTCCGGCAACTGTTCAATCAAGCTGGGCAGCGCCGTCTTCAGGGTGTCCCAAACAGTCTCAAGATTGATTTCAAAATAACCATGCGCGATACGGTTACGCATACCCTTCATGCTGCGCCACGGCACCTGAGGATGCAGGTCTGCGAAAGCCTCGTCATCCTTGAGCAGCTTGGTGGCCTCTTCACCGACCAGAATGAGGTTGAGAATCACGGCCTGCTGTGTCCGCTTATCGGCAAGAAAGTCCTGTTTCGAGAGGCCTTCCACGTAAGCGCAGGCTTGAACGGCCGCCTCAAGCATGTGGTCCAGGTAGTCAGGAACGCGGCTCGCACTCATACCGGGAGCGCTTCAGCCAACACCTGCGCCCTGAACCTGGCTGGCAGATCGTCCGGCGTGAGCAGATCGACCTGAACACCCAACAACTCTTCCAGCTCAACCTGCAGCCCACCCAGATCAAACAGCGTGGTACCCGGCAGCGGATCCACCAGCAAATCAATATCGCTTCCGTCAGCATCATTGCCATGCACCACCGAGCCGAACACACGCGGATTGGCTGTGCGAAAGCGGGCTGCTGCAGCACGCACGGCCATTCGCTTTGAGTCTAGAGAGGTTGAGGGTCGCATGGGTTGAGAGAGGTTTGCGCGATGTTAGCCGAGTCAGTAAGGTTAAACGGCTTTTTGCGCATCCGTGTCGCGACAAGCGTGCAACACCCCGCGCCGTGGGCAGAGCGCCAGCAGGCGCTTGCCGTCGTTTGAATGCTCCTGAATTAATAGCTACTTGCGCCCGCTGCGTATGGGCTAGAGGCCGATTTGACTAAAAATTAACGACGTCATTTCCGCCACCGTGGTGCGGACAATGGCCCTACGCTGACGGCACACCCAGCTTGAGCCCGAGCGCCTTGATGACCTTCATCACTGTGGCGAACTCCGGGTTACCTTCGGGCGACAAGGCTTTGTACAGCCCCTCACGCGCCAGGCCCGTGTCGCGCGCCAGTTGGCTCATGCCGCGCGCGCGGGCGATGTCGCCCAATGCTGCGCGAACAAGACTACCGTCGCCTGGATCTTCATCAACACACGCCTGAAAGTACAGCGCCACGTCTTCGTCCGTCTTCAGGTCATCCACAGGGTCCCATCGGATAAATTGCTCTGTCCCGATTTTTTCAGCCATGACTCCATCCTTCCAGTCTTTTGCCATCGCAATGGCACGCTCAATGTCGGCGCCCTGAGAGCGCTTGTCCCCACCCACCAGAAGCACGATGACCAGCGGGCCGCGCCGTGTGAAATAAACCCGATAGCCTGGACCGTGATCAATCCGCAACTCGCTGACACCTTCCCGAACGGGTTTTGCATCACCGGGATTTCCTTCGGACAGACGGCGAATACGGGCATTGACCCGTGCCACCGCCTGGCCGGTCTTTAAGCGCCATCCGCCAGCGATTGAAGCTTACGCTTTGAATTATTTCAAACATAAACTGTAATCCATGGATTACAAACTGTCAACCAACGCTCGCTCCGTGGCCTCGTTGAGGTGAAAGGCCGGGCCACCGGGTTTCATTTGGCGATGAAGGTTTTGGGAGGTCATATTTTTTCAGTAGCCGTGCAAAGCGTAGTCAAGGGCTGACCAGAGGCGTGGCGCGTCGCTGCGCAAGTTACTTACCGCGCCCCGCAGGTCAGCGGATGAAAAAGCGAGCAGACCCAGGGTATCCAGGAACAGGGCCTTGCCTTCGATTTGGACGACGGGCGCCAGGCGTTCAGTGGGCGACTCCACCCAGACATGCGTCAGGGGAATGGTCAGGCGGTTGCGCACGCCACGCACCAGGTCGCTTTGTATATCGACCACATAAGGTGACTGGTCACGCCACTCTTCCACGGGATGCGGATAAACATCGAACTGCGCCATCAGCCGGGCTCCGCGCCCGGGGCCTTGAGGGCAGCCTGTTTCTTGCGCCATTCGTAAAGGCGCCAGCCCATGCTGCCCTCACGCTCGATGCGACCGTTATAGGCAGCAATCGTGTCCTTGTTTTCGGCCTCCCACTGCACGGCTAATCGCTCGATTTCCTCCGGGCTGCGCTCCAACGCCGCCTTGCGCGCTGCTAGCCGCTCGGGCGTGAGCCAGCCATCGCCGACACGGTAAGTACTGGCCTCTTCTTGCATGCTGGCAGGCACAGATGCGGCCTGGGTCTCGTAGACGGCAGGCACGGCCTTCATGGGGACGAGTTCTACCCGGCCATCCGGGTAGAAGACGACATCAAACAACTGGCCCGCGTATTTTTTACCCAGCGATATCTGGCCGCTGGCACCGACCTCTTTGAGCATGGTGCGCTCCTTCAAATATTCATGCCATCATGCCGCATGAATTCAAGGGCGTCAAATCCGGCCAGAAGCTCAGACCCCCGCCAGCAGCGCCGCATTGCCACCCGCCGCCGTGGTGTTGACCGTCACCGTTTGCTCGGCACAAAAGCGGTACAGGTAATGCGGCCCGCCGGCTTTGGGACCGGTGCCGCTCAGGCCTTCGCCACCGAAAGGCTGCACGCCGACCACCGCGCCGATCATGTTGCGGTTGATGTAGATGTTGCCGACATGGGCCGCCGCCGCCAGCGCCTGCGCGCGTGTATCGATGCGGGTCTGAATGCCCAGTGTGAGGCCGTAGCCGAGGGCGTTGATCTGGGCGATCACGGCCGCCGGGTCACCGGACCAGCGCACGATTTGCAGCACCGGGCCGAAGATTTCGTGTTTTACGTCGCTGATGCTGCCGATCTCGAAGGCCTTGGGCGAAACCAAATTTGCTATTAAATCAGGAGCTGTTCTTGCCCGCCCGGTATGGGCTAGAAGCACTTTTGATGCTGAATCCAGGCGCTGCAGGTGCTTGCCGATGTTGTCAAAGGCCGCGCGGTCTATCACCGGGCCCACGTCGGTGGCCAGATCGGCTGGGTCGCCCAGAGTCAACTCCTGCATCGCGCCCTGGATCATGCCTATCACCCTGTCGGCAATGCCCTCATGCACACACAGCAGGCGCAGCGCCGAGCAGCGCTGGCCCGCCGAGCGGAAGGCGCTTTGCACCACCGCATCGGCCACCTGCTCGGGCAGGGCGCTGCTGTCGACCAGCATGGCGTTGATGCCGCCGGTCTCGGCGATCAGCGGAACCATCGGTCCGTCCTTCGCGGCCAGCGCGCGGTTGATGGTTTTGGCAACGTCGGTCGAGCCGGTGAAGACCACGCCGGCAATACCCGGCGCCGCCACCAGCGCGGCGCCCACGGTTTCGCCGGGGCCGGGTAGCAGTTGTAGCGCGCCTTCGGGCACACCGGCGGCGTGCAGCAGCTTGACCGCTTCCCACGCCACGCCGGGGGTCTGCTCGGCCGGTTTGGCCAGCACCGCGTTGCCGGTGGCCAGCGCTGCGGCGACCTGGCCGGTAAAAATCGCCAGCGGGAAGTTCCAGGGGCTGATGCAGACCCAGACACCGCGCGCGGTCAGGCGCAGGGAGTTGGTTTCTCCCGTCGGCCCCGGCAGGGCGACGGGCGCCATGATGCGTTCGGCCTCGTTGGCGTAATAACGCAAAAAATCAATCGCCTCGCGCACCTCGGCCACCGCATCGCCCCAGGTCTTGAAGGCCTCTTTCACCAGCAGCGCGCAAAAATGCGGCATCTGCTGCTGCAGCGCATCAGCGGCGCGGCGCAACACCGCAGCGCGCTCGGCCACCGCCACCTTGCTCCACTTTTGATAGCTGATTATGCCCGTAGTTAAAGGGCTGGAGGCCGATTTGGCATCAAATTCAGGCACCATCGGCACAGCGG
This sequence comes from Polaromonas sp., assembly GCF_030689685.1. Classification (GTDB taxonomy): domain Bacteria; phylum Pseudomonadota; class Gammaproteobacteria; order Burkholderiales; family Burkholderiaceae_C; genus Polaromonas. Next base: position 18,535 of record NZ_JAUYEY010000044.1, read on the forward strand.
TGGTCGCAAGCGCGGCCAGCAACGGCGCACGCATACTGGCCACCGTCAGGTCCAGGCCTTCGCTGTTGCGGCGGCCGGAGCCGTACAGATCAGGCGGCAACGGCAAGGACGGCTCCGGCGCCAGATGCAGCGGCGAGCCCAGCAACTGGTCCATGCCAACAGACGCGTCGGCGAGCTGGTGCACAAAGGAGGAGTTGGCGCCGTTTTCAAGCAGCCGCCGCACCAGGTAGGCCAGCAGGTCGCGGTGTGCGCCCACGGGTGCATAGACGCGGCAGGCAATGTGCGGATTTTTCAGGACCTCGCGGTAAATGCCCTCCCCCATGCCGTGCAGGCGTTGTAGCTCGAATTGGCTTGCCGGTGGACGCGCAGAGCCCTCACCCCCGCCCTCTCCCAGGGGGAGAGGGAGTAAAACCGCGCCCGCATGACTCACTGTTGCTCCGGGAGAGGGCAGAGCCGAACCCGCATGACTCCCTCTCCCTCTGGGAGAGGGCAGGGGTGAGGGCTGCCCGGCTTGCGCGCCAGCCATCTGAAGAATCGCCGCAATCGTTCCCGCGTTGTGCCCGGCAAACTGCGGATAAATCGCATCGGGCGCGGCCAGCAGCGCCTGCGCACAGGCCAGGTAAGAAATATCGGTGTGCTGCTTGTGCGTGAACACCGGGTAATGCGGCAGGCCCAGCTCCTGCGCGCGCTTGATTTCCGAATCCCAGTAGGCGCCCTTGACCAGCCGGCACATCAGGCGCAGCTTGTGGCGGCGGGCGATGGCGATGACATGCTCGACCAGGTCCAGCGCACGCGTCTGGTAGGCCTGCAGCGCCAGGCCGAAACCCTTCCACTGCGGGTGCTGCTTTGCCACCAAAGCGGCCAGCGCTTCAAACACGGTCAGCGACAGCTCCAGCCGGTCCACCTCTTCGGCGTCGATGGTCAGGTTGATGTTGGCGCGGGCCGCCAGCGCGCACAGGCCCCAGACGCGCGGCACCAGCTCGGCCATCACGCGCGCATGCTGGGCGTCCTCATAACGCGGGTGCAGCGCGCTGAGCTTGATGGAGATGCCATCATTTTGCTCACAAGCCCTTGTCGGGTCTGAGCCAGCAGCTATGGATTCAATCGCATGGGTGTAACTGGCCAGGTAGTGCTGCGCGTCAGCATCGGTGCGCGCGCCCTCGCCCAGCATGTCGTACGAAAATCTGAGCCCCCACGCTTGCCCTGCGGGCTGCGCTGCCCCCTCAGGGGGCTGTTCCGCCTTGGGGCGGCCCGGCGGCGGAACGCGCAGGTTGGCCATTTTTTTTTGCGCATCACGCGCTTCGTCCATCGCCTCGCCGATTGACTGCCCCAGCACAAACTGTCGGCCCAGCAATTGCACGGCTCGCAGCGTGGCGGCCACCACGGTGCGCGCGCCGAGCTTGCGCATGAGGCCGGGCTCCGAATCCGTTCGCCCTGAGCTGCCTGTCCTGAGCCCTGTCGAAGGGGTCGAAGGGTCCGGCAGAAATTTCTTGGACAGGGCAATCGCCGAGGCCGACAGGCGCGCCATCACGCCATCGCTGGCGCCGTCAAAGTCGGCACGGCCGAGCTGGTCAGCGGTCAACGCAATCGCCGTCTCGGCGTCGGGCACACGCAGCAGGGCTTCGGCCAGGCGCATCAAAGCCAGGCCCTCGTTGCTGCTGATCGGGTACTCCCTGAGCAGGCTTTCCATGGCCCAGAAGGGCGGCGGATTCTCGCGCACCGCCTGCACCCAGGGCAGTGCCAGCGGCACCGCAGCCGCCCAGTCGAGGGCGCCGGCGAGCTGCTGCAAATGGCCCGTCACGATGTCGGTTTCGGAGCGGCAGGGATCGGGCAGGCGTTGCGGGCGGGTCATAAAAACTCCTTGAATTGGTGAATATGCCCATGTTGTCTTGAGTTGTTAAAAATTTAACGCTAAATTCAAATCAAAACCTCACGCTGGCCGAGGCGGTGACGCTGTCACCCCCTGCGGCACTGGCGCGGGTACAGCGCCTCACGCGCGACGGCTATATCCTGGGCTACGAGGCGCGCCTGAACCCGCTCAAGCTGGGCGCCGGCATGACGGTGTTTGTCGAAGTGCTGCTGGACCGCACCATGCCCAATGTGTTTGACGCCTTCAAGGCGGCGGTGCAGGTGTATCCCGAAATCATGGAGCACCACATGGTCGCCGGCGGTTTTGACTACCTGCTCAAAACCCGCATGGCCGACATGGCGGCCTACCGCCAGTTTGCCGGCACCGGGCTGTGGCAACTGCCCGGCGTGCGCGAAACACGCACTTATGCAGTGATGGAAGAAGTCAAGAACAGCATGCAACTGGCGCTGGGTGTGTAGAAACAGCAACAGAAAAACAGCTCCCAGCAAGGTCTATTGGGTTATTTGACCCCTAGTTCGCAGCGTTCGGTGCAAGCGCCTTGTCACTGGGCCGCAGTTGGACTAAGTTCAAGTGCGCTATGTCCTGGTTTACATACGCGCCGGGCAAGCAGATTTTGGCTCACATGGCACACCTTTAAGGAAAAATTCACGATGAATACGCACTCCCCATGGGCCATTTTCGCCTTGCTGGCAACCCTTCTGATCGCACCCGGCCATGCGGCAGAAACCGGGGTCACCGACCGTGAAATTCTGGTTGGCCAGTTTGCGGCCCAGACCGGGCCTGCGGCAGAACTGGGCAAACGCCTGCAGATCGGCATGCTGGCGCACTTCAAAGCGGTCAACGCGGCAGGCGGCATCAATGGCCGCAGCATCCGACTGATCTCACGCGATGACGGCTATGAGCCGGAAAAGGCCGCAGCTGCGGTCAAGGCGCTGATCGAGGAAGACAAGGTGTTTGCGCTGGTCGGCTCAGTCGGTACGCCCACCACGCTGGCGGCAGTGCCCGCCATCAACGCGGCCGGCATTCCGCTGATCGGCCCCTTCACCGGCGCCCAGGCCCTGCGCGAACCGTTTAACCGCAACCTGTTTCATGTGCGCGCCAGTTACTTTGACGAGACCGAAAACATCGTGCAGCACCTGAGCACGCTGGGCATCAAGAAAATCGCGGTGTTTTACCAGAACGACTCTTACGGTAAGGCCGGGCTGGAGGGCGTGACGCGTGCCCTGACCAAACGCAACCTCAAACCCGCCGCCACCGTAACGGTCGAACGCAATACCGTGGACGTGGCCGCAGCGCTGGCCGAAATTCTGAAAACATCACCCGAGGCCGTGGTGCAAATCAGTGCCTACAAATCATGCGCGGCCCTGATCAAGCAGGCGCGGGCCAAAGGGTATGGCGGGCAGTTTTTCAACGTGAGTTTTGTCGGCTCCACCGCGCTGTCGGCCGAGTTGGGTGACATCGGTGTCGGTGTGACGATTTCGCAGGTGGTGCCTTTCCCCTACACCCCCTCCTCTGCCGTCGTGCGGGAGTACCAGCAGCGCATGACCGAAGCGGGCAACAAAGACTTTGACTTCTCCAGCATGGAAGGTTTTCTGGCCGCCAAGGTATTTGTCGAGGGCGTGCGCCGGGCCGGAAAAACACTGACCCGCGAGAGCCTGGTGACCGGGCTGGAGTCCCTGCGCGACTTCAACATGGGCGGCTTCAGCGTCAACTACAGTCCAAAAAACCACGAAGGCTCGCGTTACACCGACTTGACCATCATCGGGCGTGGCGGACGTTTCGTGCGCTGATTTTTTCCAGCGTCAAGCCGGTGGCTGTGCCCAAGAAATAGCCCCCACGGTCGCTCACTGCGTGTAGCTCCCTGCCCCCCCCGAGGGGGCCGCTGCGCCTGCGGTCTGGCGAAGCCACTTCCGCAGCCCCCGCTTGATTGGTCTAGCTGAGGCACCGCTCGTGGTGGTCTGAGTAAGCGTGGGACTCACCGGTCGCCGAAGATGGCCGTCCCCACCCGCACCATGGTGCTGCCCGCGTGAATCGCAGCTTCCAGGTCGGCCGTCATGCCCAGCGACAGCGTGTCCATGGGCTGCGGCAACACACCCGTCTTGTTTATTTGGTCAAAAATGGCTCTGACCCTTTGGTGGAGCGCGCAAGCAGCTATGAAATCAGGAGCAGGCTCGGGAATCGACATGAGCCCGCGCAATTGCAACCGGGGCAGCCGCGCCACCTCTGCGGCCAGCGCCTGCGCCTCCTGCGGCGCCACACCGGCCTTGGTCGGGCCGCCGTCGATGTTGACCTGCAGACAAACCTGCAGCGGCGGCAGATGCGCCGGCCGCTGCTCGCTCAGGCGCTGTGCAATCTTCAGGCGGTCCACCGACTGCACCCAGTCGAAGTGCTCGGCCACCAGCCGCGTCTTGTTGCTTTGGATGGGGCCGATGCAATGCCACTCAGGGGGGCTGGAATCTGGCGGAGCTGAGCCATCGGCTTGCCATTCGCGAACCGCGAGAATTTTCTCCACGCCCTCCTGAATGTAGTTCTCGCCGAACGCGCGCTGCCCGCCGGACATCGCCGCCATCACCGCATCCGGACCGAAGGTCTTGGAAACCGCCAGCAATCGCACGCTGCCCGGCTCGCGCCCACAGGCCGCACACGCTGCCGCAATGCGCGCGTGCACAGCTTGGAGATTGTCAACAATCATGGTCATAATCGAACTGTAAACCTAGACTACAGAGGAACTCCCGGGATGGACATTACCCAGTTGCTGGCTTTCAGCGTCAAGAACAAGGCGTCAGATTTGCACCTGTCGGCGGGACTGCCGCCCATGATCCGTGTGCACGGGGACGTGCGGCGCATCAACGTCGATCCGCTGGACCACAAGCAGGTGCATTCCATGGTGTACGACATCATGAACGACACCCAGCGCAAGAACTACGAGGAATTCCTGGAGATCGACTTCTCGTTTGAAATTGACGGACTGGCGCGTTTTCGCGTCAATGCCTTCAACCACAATCGTGGCGCAGGAGCAGTGTTCCGGACCATTCCTTCCAAGATCCTGACCCTGGAACAGTTGGGCGCACCCAAGATTTTTGGCGACCTGGCGATGAAGCCACGCGGCATGGTGCTGGTCACCGGCCCCACCGGCTCAGGCAAATCGACCACGCTCGCGGCGATGGTCAACTACCTCAACGAAACCGAATATGGCCACATCCTCACGGTGGAAGACCCGATCGAATTTGTGCACGAATCGAAAAAATGCCTGATCAACCAGCGCGAGGTCGGCCCGCACACCCTGAGCTTCAGCGCGGCGCTCAAGTCTGCGCTGCGCGAGGACCCGGACGCGATTCTGGTCGGCGAGATGCGCGACCTGGAAACCATCCGCCTCGCCATGACGGCCGCTGAAACCGGCCACCTGGTGTTCGGTACCCTGCACACATCCAGCGCGGCCAAAACCATTGACCGGATCATTGACGTGTTTCCATCCGAAGAAAAAGAGATGATCCGCGCGATGTTGTCGGAGTCGCTGCAGGCGGTGATCTCGCAAACGTTGTGCAAAACCAAGGATGGCCAGGGCCGCGTGGCGGCGCACGAGATCATGCTGGGCACCAGCGCCATCCGCAACCTGATCCGCGAGGCCAAGGTGGCGCAGATGTACTCGTCGATCCAGACCGGCAACAGCGTCGGCATGCAGACGCTGGACCAGAACCTGACCGATCTCGTCAAGCGCAATGTGATCTCGGCAGCCGAGGCCCGCAGCAAAGCCAAAATTCCGGAAAATTTCCCCGGCTAGATGGAAAACCTGCAGATCGGCGAAATGCTGCGCAGCCGCTCGCTTGCGAAGTAGTCAATTGGAGAAAAAATGGAACGCGACCAGGCCAGTAAATTCATCAATGACCTTCTCAAGCTGATGGTCAGCCGCAACGGCAGCGATTTGTTCATCACTGCGGACTTTCCGCCCGCGATGAAGGTCGACGGCAAGGTCACCAAGGTGTCGCCGCAGCCACTCAACGCCAGCCACACGCTGGCCCTGGCCCGCGCCATCATGAACGACAAGCAGGCGGCCGAGTTCGAGCGCACCAAGGAATGCAATTTTGCGATCTCACCGCCCAGTGTCGGCCGCTTCCGTGTTAACGCCTTCATCCAGCAGGGCAAGGTCGGCATGGTGATGCGGGTGATTCCGGCCGTGCTGCCGACCATCGACGGCCTGGGCGTGCCGCAGGTGCTCAAGGACGTGGTGATGTCCAAACGCGGCCTTTGCATCCTGGTGGGCGCCACCGGCTCGGGCAAATCGACCACGCTGGCGGCCATGGTGGACTGGCGCAATGAAAAGTCCTTCGGCCACATCATCACCATCGAGGACCCGGTGGAGTTTGTGCATCCGCACAAAAACTGCGTGGTGACACAGCGCGAAGTCGGGCTGGACACCGACAGCTGGGAAGCGGCGCTGAAAAACACGCTGCGTCAGGCACCCGACGTGATTTTGATGGGCGAGGTGCGTGACCGCGAAACCATGGAGCACGCGGTCGCTTTCGCCGAAACCGGCCACCTGTGCCTGTGCACCCTGCATGCCAACAGCGCCAACCAGGCGCTGGACCGCATCATCAACTTTTTCCCGGAAGAGCGCCGCGCGCAACTCCTGATGGACTTGTCGCTGAACATGAAAGCGATGATCTCGCAGCGCCTGGTGCCCAAGCAGGACAGCAAGGGCCGTGTGGCCGCTGTCGAAATCATGCTGAACACGCCGCTGATTTCCGACCTGATCTTCAAGGGCGAGGTCTCCGAGATCAAGGAGATCATGAAAAAAAGCCGCAACCTGGGCATGCAGACTTTTGACCAGGCGCTGTTCGATGCGTTTGAGGCCAACACGATCACCTATGAGGACGCGCTGCGCAACGCCGACTCAGTCAACGACCTGCGGCTGCAGATCAAGCTCAACTCGCAACGGGCGAAGACGCAAGACCTGGCGGCCGGCACAGAAAACATGGCTATCATTTAATTCATGACAGTTACCAGCACCCACCCCAAAACCTGCGAACCCGCCCCCTCCCGCAAAGTCGCCTTTCTCGGCCTGGGTGTGATGGGTTACCCCATGGCCGGCCACCTGGCACTGGCCGGTCACCAGGTCACGGTGTATAACCGCACCGCTATCAAATCAATAGCGTGGTGCGCAGAGTACGCAAGGGCTGACGCCCAAAAACATGCCAAAACGCCGCGCGAGGCGGCGCAGGGCGCAGACATTGTGTTCTGCTGCGTTGGCAACGACGATGATTTGCGCGGTGTCACGCTCGGAAAAGACGGTGCTTTTGCCGGCATGCAGGCGGGCGCCATCTTTGTCGATCACACCACCGCGTCGGCCGATGTGGCGCGCGAGCTGTATGCGGCGGCGCAAGGGCTCAAACTGCAGTTTGTCGATGCGCCAGTCTCCGGCGGTCAGGCCGGTGCGCAAAACGGCGCCCTCACCGTCATGTGCGGCGGTGATGCGGCGGCCTTCGACGCCGTCAAACCGGCCGGCATGGCATTTTCAAAAGCCTTCACGCTGATGGGCGCCAGCGGCGCCGGCCAGCTCACCAAAATGGTCAACCAGATCTGCATCGCTGGCCTGGTGCAGGGGCTCAGCGAAGCCATCGCCTTCGGTCAGAAGGCCGGGCTGGACATGAACCAGGTGCTGGAAGTCATCGGCAAGGGTGCGGCGCAAAGCTGGCAGCTCGACAACCGAGGCAAGACCATGGTGGCCGACAAGTTCGACTTCGGCTTTGCCGTGGACTGGATGCGCAAGGACCTGGGCCTGGTGCTGGACGAAGCTAAAAGCAACGGCGCCCGCTTGCCAGTCACCGCGCTGGTGGACCAGTTCTACGCCGATGTGCAGGCCCTGGGCGGCCAGCGCTGGGACACTTCCAGCCTGATTAAAAGATTGAAATAGGGCTCCCCACGCTTGTCGCTTCGCGTACTGCGCTGCACCTTGCAGGCCGCCGCTCGTCAGAGGCTTCGCTTCTGATGCCTGTCCAAACCTGCCCAAGCAGGTTCGGAGCCGCAGGCACCAGCCCCGAGGGGGCGCTGCGCCTGCGGGCCGGCGGAGCCGGACCCGCGGCCCCTGCTTGATTGAAGAGTTTCGCGCTCGCTCGCTACGCCGGGGTTTCTTGGGGAATGGCGCTCAGGAGCGCGGTGCGGGCGCCGGTTTGACCATCGGCGGCAGCAGGCGCTGCATTTCCTCTTCGCTGATGATTTCGAGAATACGCACCACCTTCTGCACGCCGCGGGCGCCGCGTGCGATCTCGGTGGCGCGGTCGGCCTCGCGTTGGGTTACGCGACCCATCAGGTACACCGTACCGCGCTCGGTCACCACCTTGAAGGCGCTGGCGTAGAGGTCCTTGGCGTCGATCAGCAAGGCCTTGACCTGGCCGGTGATCAATACGTCCGACGAACGCTGCACCAGCGAAGGGCTGTCGATGATGGCCAGCTCATTGACCACGCCGTTGACGTTCTCGACGCGCGAGACCACTTGCTCGACCAGCTTCTTGTCATTCTCGTTGAGCACTTCGCCGGTCAGCAGCACCTGGCGGTTGTAGCTGGTCACACTCACGCGCGCGCGGCTGCCGATGTTGTCGCGCAGGCGGGCCATGGAGCGCAGCTCGATGCCTTCGTCTTCAAGCTGGGCGCCCGAGGTGCGGCGGTCCATCGCCACCAGCGCGCCACCAGCCACGCCGCCCACCAGTAGCGGGAAGCAGGCGGTCAGGGAGGTGCCGAGTACAGCGGCGGCGCAGGCCGTCAGAAGCAGGCGTTTGAAGGGTTTTGTTTGGAGCGTTGATTTCATCAAGGACTTTCCTGGTCACCAAGTAATTGGGCATCCACGCCGTCACATATGCAGTGAAGGGTCAGCAGATGAACTTCCTGAATACGTGCCGTGCGGTCGTGCGGCACGCAGATATGCACATCGGTCTCGCGCAGCGCGGAGGTCATCTTTCCGCCGCCTTTGCCGGTCAGCGCCACCACGGTCATCTCGCGCTCGTGCGCAGCCTCAATCGCCGCCAGCACATTGGCCGAATCGCCACTGGTGCTCAGCGCCAACAACACGTCGCCGGCACCACCGAGCGCGCGCACCTGTTTGGAAAAGATCACGCTGAAATCGTAGTCGTTGGCGATCGCCGTGAGGATGGAGCTGTCGGTGGTCAGCGCAATCGCACCGAGCTCAGGCCGCTCGCGCTCAAAGCGCCCGACAAACTCAGCTGCGAAATGCTGGGCGTCGGCCGCCGAGCCGCCATTGCCGCAGGCCAGTACCTTGCCACCGCTGGTGACGCTGGCCAGGATGGCCTGCACCGCTGCAGCGATGGGTTTGGAGAGGATCTGTGCGGCCTGGTATTTCAGGTCGGCGCTGTCGATGAAGTGCTGTTCAATGCGTTGTTCAAGCATGGGGCAATGATACCGGGTCGGACATTTCAAAATCACGCGTACCGGCCCAGAGGCCGCTCAGCGCAATGCATGGTTACAAAATGGGGCGTCTGGGCCGTTGGCGGGGATCAATCCGCGTCGAAAGCGCCACGCAGCCATTCAATCGACGGCACTTCAGGCGCATCCGGCCGACCTTCGACCAGCACCACGTCGAAGCGGCAAGGCGGCGCGCTGGCAAAACGCATCAGGTAGTGGCGCGCGGCAAAAATGATGCGCCTGCGCTTGGTGGCGCCTATGCTGGCACCGGCGCCGCCATGCGAGCTGCTTTTGCGCTGGCGCACTTCGACAAACACCAGGGTGCCATCGGGCGCACGCATGATCAGGTCCACCTCACCGCCGCCGCGTCCGGGCGTCCGATAATTGGCCTGTACCAGCTTCAGGCCAGCACGAATCAAGTGGGCCCGAGCCAGCGATTCGGCGGCGTCGCCAAGCCGCTTGGTGGTAATCTGGCCCGGCTGATTTTCTGTCCCGCCCGCGCTGGCGCCGCCACCGGGCTCTTTTGCAAGCTGTTTTCTGGAAAACCACATTGAATGCTTCCTTCGACCTGGCACTGGCTGCCGCGCGTGCCGCGGCGGGCATGCAGCATTATCCCGAAGCCGCGTTATATGTGGTCGCCACGCCGATTGGCAACCTGTCGGACATCAGCCTGCGCGCCCTGCATGTGCTGCAGTTGGTGCACGCCATCGCCTGCGAGGATACGCGCCACACGCAGACCATGCTGCGCCAGTACGGCATCGACAAACCCCTGCTGCCCGTGCATGAGCACAACGAAGCGCAGGCGGCCGGCGGCGTGATCGAGCGCCTGCAGCGCGGCGAACGTGTGGCCTATGTCAGCGACGCCGGCACGCCCGCCGTGAGCGACCCCGGCGCGCGTCTGGTGGCGGCCGTGCGCGCCGCCGGGCTGGCGATCTTGCCGCTGCCGGGTGCCAGCAGCGTGACGGCCGCCCTGAGCGTGGCCGGCATCAACGGCGATACGGGTTTTGTCTTTGCTGGCTTCCTGCCGCCCAAAGCGGCGGAGCGCGAGCAGGCCCTGCTGGCCCTGCAGGCCGACACCCGCGCCGTCGTCATTCTCGAAGCACCGCACCGCATCGAGGCGCTGGCTCGCGCCATGGTGCCGCTGGGGGCGAGGCAACTCACGGTGGGTCGGGAACTGACCAAGCAGTTCGAGGAAATCGCCACGGTGGCGGCGCAAGACTTCAGCGCCTGGCTGGCGGCGAGCAGCCAGCGCACCCGCGGCGAGTTCGCGCTGGTGCTGCATCCGGCAGACAAGCCAGAGGCTGCCGACGACGGCCACCGGGTGCTGCAACTGCTGCTGGCGGAGTTGCCGCTTAAAACCGCCGTCAAGCTGGCGGCCGACATCACCGGCGCGCCGCGCAATGAGCTCTACGAAACGGCGCTGGCGCTGAAGAAAGCCTGACGGCCGTCGCGCCAGCGCGGCGCATCAGGGCGTGTCGACCACCATGCCCGGGCGTTCTTCCACGCCGGCGTGTGCTTTCTGAACCACCTGGCCCCCGTCGAGGTAAACCCAGTAAAACATGTCCTGCATGCCGTACCAGCGGTAGGTCAGGATGTCACCCTTCCACGACGCCACCCGCTCGACCAGCGCGGGCCGGCCAAACTCACGCAGCACATCGGCCTGGGTCCACTTTCCGAGCTCGATACGCCCGAAATCCTTTTCGGTGAGCACCTGGCGAACACTGCCGACGCGGCCAGCGGCATCGAGGTCCACCATGTGGACGAACTGCCCGCCCGGCTGACCGGAGTATTGCAATCGCGTGCCTTGCCGCAGGTCAACGACAGCGCTGGGCGCGCCCATGGTGGACACCACTTCTTCACGCGACATACCGGGCTTGACGGAGCTGATGGGGAAAACGGCGCAACCGCCCAGCCAGAGCGCAGCGAAGGCAAGGAGCAAGGTTGTGAGGATTTTCATGGAGATGTCGTCTTTGTTGGGTGTGCAGCACCGGGCGCAATCAGGAAGTTTTTTGGGCCGCCAACCTGGGTTATACATGGCTGCCTTGACCTTTGCCGAGACCCCGGCTTGCAGCGCCAAGTTCCCCGACAATCAGTGATGGACAAACCCTCTGCCCCCGCCACCGACCGAAACCGCGAACCGATTCTGGACGTCCTGCGCGAGCGTTTCGCCGACCGCCGCCAAGTGCTGGAGATAGGCAGCGGCACCGGCCAGCACGCAGCGTATTTCGCAGCCGCCCTGCCCTGGCTGCGCTGGCAGGCCTCGGATGTCGCCAGGAACCTGGCCGGCATCGCGCTCTGGCTGAACGAAGCCCGACTGGCCAACACCCCGGCGCCCATCGAGGTTGACATGCGGCACGCATGGCCTGATCTGACATTTGATGCGGTCTTCAGCGCCAACACCCTGCACATCATGGGCTGGCCCGAAGTTCAGCGGCTTTTTGCCGAACTGGGGCGGCGCATGCCGCCCGGCGGGCTGCTCACGGTGTATGGGCCCTTCAACTACGGCGGGCAATTCACCAGCGACAGCAACGCGTGTTTTGACGCTTCGCTGCGCGCCGGCAACCCGGCCAGCGGACTGCGTGATTTCGAAGAAGTCAACACACTGGCGGTACGCGCCGGGCTGGTGCTGCTCGACGACCACGCCATGCCAGCCAACAACCGCTGCATCACCTGGCAACGCAGCGCGGCCCACCCCGGTTAAAACGCCCGGTTAAAGTGCGCGGGAAAGGGCGCTTGCCGGGGCGCGACGAGTAATTCTATTTCTGATTCATTGATGCAATAATATTACTCCATCAGCATTGATGGAGAAAAGCCATGTCACGTCCTGCCAGCGGAGACGCTGCGGTTTTGAGAAAAGCGCGTCAGGCCATAGCCTCAGCCCAGACGGTGGAGCAATTGCGCCAGGCCCAGGCGGTTGTGTTGCCGCTGGACTATGGACTGAGTCTGGCCGACACGGCCCAGGTCATTGGCGTCTCACCGGGTTGGGTCTGTCAATTGCGCCGGCGCTTCATGCATGGCCAGATAGCGGGATCGCCCGATGCGCCCACTGCGGGTGGGCGCAAGCGCCAGAACATGAGTTTGGAACAAGAGCGCGAGTTCCTGGCCCCCTTTCTTGAGCAAGCGGCCACGGGTGGCGTGCTCGTGGTCGGCCAGATCAAGGCTGCGCTGGACGAGCGCCTGGGGCGCGAGGTGGCGCTGGCCTCAGCCTACAACTTGCTGCACCGCCACGGTTGGTAGACAAGCTCGCCGCCGACAAGCGCGATTCGCAAAGCGATCCACAAGCGCAGAATGAGTGGAAAAAACCAAGCTTTCGGCTCGGTCCAAACTGCCTTGGTAAAACGCTATGGCAAGCAGTGAAGCCGCAGCGACAGCAAGCATCAGCATCCGAAGTGGCCGCCAGTACCATCCAGATAACCGCAGGCTTGCGCTTAGCAAGATGCCTTTTTCGTAGGCATCCATAAAAGCACTGTAACGCCCGAACACATAAAAGCAGCCGACGACCCCAAACAATGCGAAAAGTCAGTCAAAATGCTTCGTTCTGAAAATATCCTTCGTTCAGCGTCAGCGTGTTTGTGGCCGTGTTCACATCTCTCGCTCCAGATTCATACCGATACAAAGCCAGGATTGGGCAACCCACCGGTGAGCTTGGGTACGTTGGCCTTACGCGCCGACACCTTGCCGCCGCGTGCCTTGAGCCATTGCTCAACAACGTCCCAGACTTGCCTGCTGCCAGGAACTGTTCTTGCCTCTTCGGCCACTGGAGCCCAGCCGGCGACCTTGTACTTACGCGAAGCCTCTATCGGCTTACCGTTGAGCCGCATGTCTTCAATACGCTTGCCCATGGATGCCAATGGATTGCAGCTGTATTGCAAACCACCTACGCGGACCATGTCGCCGCCCTGCTGGTAGTAAGGATCGGGGTTGAAAAGGTTATCGCAGACATCTTCTAATATCGTCTTGATTGTCTCCCCGCTCAGCTCCGTGACCGTAGCGTACGAATAGGTAGTTGCAGTCATATCCATCAGCCATTCCCGCGTGATGACCTGTCCGGCCAGCAGCGACGTGCCCCAACGAAAGCCGGGCGAGAACGCTATTTCGGCGCCTTGTACGTCCATCAAGGCGTCGAGTAAAAGCTGGTCGCCGGTGCCGTTGAAATTTCCGCGTCGATATAGCGTGCCCTCAGTAACCGCGAGTTTTTCTGCCAGCTTGGCTTCGTACGGTGCGCGCACTTTTTTGATCAGCGCTTCCATTTCCCTGTCTGCGGGAAGCATATTGGCGAACACGGGAAACAGCTTGTATCTGAAGTCAGCGACTTTCCCGCCTTTGACGTCAAAGTCCATCACCGCCAGGAATTTGCCGTTTGAACCGGCGTTGGTCACCAGCGTCTTGCCACTCTTGTTGCTGATGACGCTGGCCACCGGCATACCGTCGTGCGTGTGTCCGCCCATGATGGCATCAATGCCAGTCACACGGCTGGCCATTTTGAGGTCCACGTCCATGCCGTTGTGCGACAACACCACCACCACCTGCGCGCCCTTGCTGCGCGCCTCTTCCACGGTTTTCTGCATGCTCTCTTCCTGGATGCCGAAGCCCCAGTCAGCCACCATGTAACGCGGGTTGGCAATCGGTGTGTAGGGGAAGGCCTGACCAATAATGGCGCAAGGGACACCGTTGATCTCCCGCATGACATAGGATTTGAAGACCGGGTCACCGAAATCGTTGGTTTTGATGTTTTGCGCGATGAATTCAATCTTCCCGGCAAAATCCTTGTCTACGATTTCCTTGACGCGCTCCTGACCTAAAGTAAATTCCCAGTGACCGGTCATCAGGTCCACGCCCAGTAGTTTGCTGGCGTCGACCATATCCTGTCCGTTGGTCCACAAGGATGTCCCCGAGCCCTGCCAGGTGTCTCCGCCGTCGAGCAACAGAGCGCCCGGACGGCTGGCTTTGAGCCGCTTGACCAGCGTAGCCAGATGAGCGAAGCCACCAACCTTGCCATAACGCCTCGCGGCTTTCTCAAAATCCAGGCTGCTCAATGCATGTGCCTCGGCACTTCCAGGTCGAACCTTCGCAGCTTTGAGCAGATACTCGCCGACCAAATGTGGCAATTGGCCTTTCATGGAGCCGACACCGAGGTTGACACTGGGCTCCCGGAAATAGATGGGCATTAGTTGCGCATGACAGTCCGTCATATGCAAAAACGAAACGTTGCCGAATCGGGGGGCGTCATAAAGCCCGGCACTGGCAGTGGCTGCGTCGGCATCTGCCCATGCGCCCAAGCCCATGCCCGCCATGGTTCCTGCGCCAAGCACCTGGAAAAAATCACGTTTGCTTAAATTCATGGTTTTGAAATTACGTATATTTTGAAGTTGAAAAACCCAGCAAAGTCGGCCAGGAGCCTGTCGGGCTTGGGGCGTCGAAAGCGAAAATCTGCCCCAGCGCAGACAGTTTTTGCCGGCTTTGCAGGCTCATAGCCCAGCTATGGGACAAAGAGACGGTGAAAAATGGACCGCTGCGGTCGACTTGCAGCCGACGATGCCGAAGTCCGCCAGGCTCCTAATGCCACAGCCCGAAAATATCGAAACATGACAGCGCGTCTTCACACCCATGGCGGCGTTGCAACCCTTGCGAAGGCGCACAGCCTTCGATGCGGCTTGCGGCTTGCGGCTTGCCCTGGGCACGAACCCATCACTTTCATCTTGATTCGCTACATCCGGGTTGCAGCACTAGTGCGAGCGCTTACTGGTTCACTGGAGATTTCGGGTCCAGCAGCAGGCCAACTACGTGCCGCACTTGGGCCTCAGTGAGAATACCCAGGTGGCCGGCGCGAGGCATATTGGAGCAAGCGTTGTAGGCCTTGGAATTCCATATCTTGCCCCATGTGTATTCGACGATGGGCTTGGAAGCTTCACTGTTTGGGTCGGTCACGCCACGCAGCTTGCCGTAGTTGTAGAGGCTGGGGCCGAGCGTACCGAAAGAAATTTCCTTCTTGTCCATCTGATGGCAGTTGTAGCAATTACCGCCGTTGGCAGCCTTGGCATCGTCAGTCCAGGTGAGGCCACGGCCGCTCTGGGCAATGGCTTCGCCTTGCTTCCAATCTCCAATAAATTTGCCGTCTGACGGCCACTTGATCGCTTTTAGATTAGCGGTCTCGATTGCCTTGGCAGTTTTTTCATCCAGCGGCTTTCCAGCCACATCAGCCGCGCTGCACGCGCTCTGAGCCTCATCCTGGTTCAAACGGTCAATTTTGACTGGCCCCTGGTCGCGGAAAGACGCCTTGACGATATCAGCCGTGAGCTTGTCCAGATCGGCAGATCCGACCGTACTCACACACCCGGCTAGAACCGCAGACGTGACGATCAGACAGAGAGAAACTTTGTGGGATATTTTCATGTCAGACTCCTTAATTCAGCGCTTGAGGGCCGGTGCAATAGACTGGCCGCCTTTGCCATTCACGCCAAGGTAAACACCCAAGGCAATCGTGGCATCGCTGCCAAAACCAGGGTAGGGAAAACGCTGCTGCCGATAACAATCGTTAAGCCGCTGCTGCATGCCCCACATTTGGCCGTTCGAGACACGATAGGCTGGCCAGGCACCAAAGCCGTTGCCTGCCCCAGGATTTTTTGTGAGGTTGGGCAGGTCCTGCAAGCGTATGCGCTTGTCGTCTTCGTTGTGGCAGGAGGCGCAAGAAAAATCGTGCGTACCGCCACGCTGAAAAAAGAGACGCTTGCCGACCTCGTAAAAAACTTTTTCTTTCGCATGGCCCTGCGGCAGGTTAAATTTCAAGCCTTTTGACTCCCCGGAAATCCAGGCCGCGTACGCAGTAATGCTGTTCTGCTCGTCTTTGCCAAATGGCGTCTTGGCTATCTCTGCAGCGTTGAATCCTTGCAACGTTTCCATGCAGGTCAGCAGCCGAGACTCTAAATCCTGCACCCTCTGGGTATCTGCAAAATAACGGGGAAGCTCGACAAACACGCCCTTGACCACACCCGGCCCTTTGCCGAGGTCGCATTTTTCGAGCGACTCATTCTTCGGACCCCGCTTTTGCTTCCACAAGTCTTCTCCTTTGGCTTCAAAGAGTTCTGCGGGGTTTCCATCCTGCAACATGGCGCGGTATTGGGCAATGCCGTCGCTTGCCGATTTTTGAGCAAACGCGATGCCGCAAGTAGCGGAAAGCACAAGAACTACCGTTGCCAACATTCTGTTTTTCATGTCTGCCTCTTCATATCGTTATCGGATGGAAACTCACTGTAGGGTCACTTGAGCCCTGGTGGAATCAGTATTTACGAGACGACTGCTTCATCTGTCCGGGTACCACCCCGGTTGTCTTTCCACGTCACACCGATCTTGTCTCCGACTTTGGCGCCTTTTATGGTGAACTGTAGAAACGGATTTTTTGACACAGCCGGACCCCATTCGGCGGACAACACGGGTTTGCCGTTTTGAGTCGCTGTCACCTCGGTGATATGCCATGCAGGAATCACCTTGCCAGCAGCATCCTTGCGCTGGCCAGTCTCCATTTCATGATTCATCAGCACTCGAACTGTGGCGTTACTGCCAGCTACTTGGGCGCGAATGCGCATCGGATCAGCCATTTTGGAACTCCTGTAAGTATTAGAGAAAAATTGTCAACTGAGAAAAGCTCAACCGCCGCAACCGCCGAGCGTGACCTTCACTTCTTTTTTGGCAAACAGGGCGCGGCCATCGGCCATCACGGCCACCGCGTAGACGTCGGACGACTGACCCATCTTGGCCCGTGTTGAAAAATTTGCCTCGACGCTGTCTGTGACATTAAAAAAGGCGACCAATACGGCAGGATTCTTCTCCACAAGAATCAGAATCTGTTTGATACCGGGCAGAGAGCTGCTCGCTCCAAGTGGGACTACAGCCCCGTTTTCTGCAATGTCGGGCCCAGTGATGGTGACATCTTTACTCTCGACTGGTGCACCAGCGCCAATGGCCTTGAGCACATCGCTTAGGCTTTTAGCCTCAAAGGCTGCTTTGTTAAATTCTGCAAAAGCAGCGGTGGGAAACAGCCCCGTGCTTGCCAGCAAGCCGGCAACGATGGCGCTTTGTTTGAGTGTGTCGCGGCGATTTATCATGTTGGTTTCCTTGAGTTGAAGTGAGTACTAATTTAAAAAAGTGGCTTTGACGCCCGCTTACTTGCCTGCACCAGCGGCAAGCCAGGCCGCAATGGTTTTTGCTTCCGACTCGCTCAGGCTCTGCGCAGGCATCGGGATTGCACCCCACACACCCGCTCCGCCGCCTTTGATCTTGCCCGCAAGATAGTCCACCTTACCGGCGTGCTTTTTTGCAATTGCCGAAAACGAAGGACCGAGCAGCTTGGCGTCCATCGCGTGGCAAGCCACACACGCGTTCTTTTGCGCCAGGGCCAGCGCGAGCTTTCCGTCGGACGCGCCCGTAGCAGCCGCAGGCGCAGGGACTGCGGTCGCGATTGGGCCTGCCGCTACCGCCACAGGCGCCTTCAGCGCTGGGGTCGCCGCTGCGGTGACTTTTGATCCGGCCATGGTCGGCGCTTCAGGGCGAGTGGTATCCGCGCCGCGTTGTGGGCCAACCAGACGGTTCTGTTCGGCCAGGTTTCCATGCTGGTTGCGCGCATAGTCGGGAAGTATGGATGCCACTTTAGGTTCAATGACGCAGTCTTTCATACAGGCAGTGTTGCGTGTGTCTGCTTTACTCGTGCCGCCAAATTCCTTGCCCGGCCACATGGCGTGCTGAGTAGTCATTCCGTTGCGGTTAGGCATACGCCCTTGCACTTCCGCCATGTTTTTGTCGGACAAGGTGAAGTTGTCGGGCACCACTCCACCCAGGTTCAGCATAAAAGCCGTGACTGCATACACTTCTTCTGTCGTCAATGACTTCGGCTGAGTCCAAGGCATGGCGCGATTGATGTAGTCCCAAAGCGTTGAAACTGTGGCGACTTTCATCAAGGTCGTTCGGCCACCGGTCGGATCTTTGAGCTTCGCCGCATGTCCAGTCTTAATGTCATCAGCGGTCGTACCACCAACAATGGGGCTGAACACTTCGTTGGAGTCCCCAAAAATACCATGACAGCTAGCGCACTTGCCTTCCCAGACTTCTTGTCCTTTGGCCACCGAGCCCGCGCCGACCGGGAGGCCCTTGAAATCAGGGCGCACGTCAATGTCCCAGGCCTGAACCTCTTTCGATGTCGCATCCCGACCGACGCCCGGAAACTTGCTGGCGACCTGAGCGACGGCGAGCCCACCCACGCCAAACAACGCCACAGCCAGCACAAGTTGTTTAAAGCTGGACATTCTTGACCTCGCCGTTTTCCTGCACCAGCCACGACTGGATGGCGTTGTTGTGATAGATGGAGCGCGTGCCACGTACTGCGCGAAGCTGTTTGTAGGTAGGCTGCACAAAGCCGGTTTCATCGGTTGCCCGGCTCTGGATCAAGGCTGGTTTTCCATCCCAGACCCAGTCTAGATTGAAACGTGTAAGCGCTTTGGTCAGCACAGGTGTCTCCAGGCGTGCCTGGCGCCAGTTTCGCCCGCCGTCTACAGACACATCTACCCGCTTGACCTTGCCGCGACCCGACCATGCAAGACCCGTGATGTTGTAGAAGCCTTTGTCCAGCAGAATCTGCCCGCCGGACGGCGTAGTCACCACGCTTTTGCACTCCTGCAAATTGGAGTACTGGCGGTGCTGCCCATCGGGCTGCAGATCCATGTAATGAATCGCTTCATCTTTGGTGGCATAGGGCTTGTCGCCAACTTCCACCCGGCGCAGATACTTCACCCAGCTCACACCCTGTACACCGGGCACGACCAATCGAAGGGGGTAACCGTTTTCCGGGCGCAACATTTCCCCGTTTTGACCATAGGCAACAATCACTTCACCTGACCGGATCAAGCTCATTGGAATCGTGCGGGTCATGGATGAGCCGTCAGCCCCCTCGGCCAGAACGAACTTGCCATTCTTGAGGTCGGCACCCGCGAACTCCAGCAATGTGATGAGCGGCACGCCGGTAAACTCGCTACAGGACACCATGCCATGCGTGTACTGCACTGTGGGCACCGCAACGTTGCCCCATTCCGCGGCGGTGTTTGCCCCACACTCCATGAAATAAAACCTTGAGACGGTGGGCAGCCGCATGATCTCGTCCATCGTGAAAACCTTGGGCGTCTTGACCATGCCGTTGATCATGAAACGGTGCTTTGAGGGATCGATGTCCCACCAGCCTTGATGGTGGCGCTCGAAATGCAAACCGCTGGGCGTCACGATACCAAACAGCGACTGCAGCGGCGCAAATGAAACCGACGCCTGCGTGGTCTGGGTCAAACCGGGACTTTGACGGCGCTGTACATTCAGTTCAAATTTGGAAGGCTTGCCGTAGCCGCCATCCGACGCTACGCTCTGGCCCAACCCCAGACTGTGCTCTGGCAGTTTAAGAATATTTGGATCGCCGCCCTCTACAGGAACAGGGTTAGCCTGGCTCATGACCGACGGCACGGCGGCGCCAGCCGCTACCGCTGCAAAAGCATTTCGTATAAAACTGCGACGCCCCTGCCTGGCCTCATCTACAACCGCATGGATGTCCGCTCTGGACAAAAAGTTCTCCGGAGCTTTTATCAGACGCCCCGACATCCTTTCGTTTTGACTCACACGATCTCCTTACTTGGTCGTTTCTCTTCTGCTACACAGACACTCAGCGCCTTATGGAGCTGGCGTCAAAAGTTTTTTACCCATATCAGTCGCAACCTGGGTGCACACTGCCTTGCACACCGCAATCACAGAATCGTTGGCGATGCGGTAAAACACTTGCGCTCCCTGCTTGCGACGACTTACCAAACCGGCACGGTACATCATGGTCAAATGCTGCGACACATTGGGCTGCCCCACCTTAAGCGCGACCAGCAGCTCACTCACAGACTTTTCCCCGGAACATAATTGAAGAACGATGCGCAGCCGCACTGGTGTTGACAGCAAGCCGAACAAATCAGCCGCTCTTTCAACGACATGGGCCGCACTTTCACTCACCTCTTTATCGGTCATACCGCACGTTCAAATATCAGCATAAACAAATGTATTGAGAAACCTCATCCAACGCCACAGTGTTTACGCCTATGCGTTTTTCATTTGGCACCGCCCAGCACCCATGCGACCAGCGTAGCGGCGTCAGCATCGCTCAAAGCAGCTTGGGCCGGCATGGGAATGGGCCCCCATTTGCCGGAGCCGCCTTTCTTGATGCTGGCAACCAGATTTGCCTGGGCATCCTTCTGCCCAGCGTACTTTTTTGCAATGTCTTGATAAGCGGGGCCTACCAGCTTTTTATCTACAGCATGGCAGGCCATACACGCCTTCTCCGCCGCGAGTTCCTTGTTGGCAAATGCCGGGGCAGAAGCCAGCAGAACCGCAGTGGCTAAAATGGGGGTCAAGTTCAAGATCAGTCTCCAAAAAGTTGAATTACCAATAGACTAAATATCAGATCCTGCGAATATAACGAGGTTTGAGCGCGATCAGTTGACGAGATTGCACCAACAACACTAGGGACTTCCCCAATGCCTTATGTGTATCGAGCACTCATCGACTCCATGCTGATGGGTTTGATCCGGCTGCCCATGCCTGCACATCCAAAGGCTTCAAAGCGCGCTTTGACAATGCCGCGCGCCGCATTTTTAGCCGCCACCAGGGCCTTGCGCGGATCGAACTCACTGCGCTGCTCGGCGAACACCTGACGCATCGCGCCGGTCATGGCCAGACGAATGTCGGTGTCGA
>NZ_JAUYEY010000027.1 GCF_030689685.1 Polaromonas sp.
CGCAGCGTCACGTGCCAAGCTCGATCACAACGCTGCGCCTGCTGCTGAGCGTCGCACTCGCAAGCGCCCTGGGTCATTGCCCGCATTGCCATTGGATAAGTCCGAGACTAAACTTATGACACAGTAAGACTAGCGACGATACACCACCGAACCACGCGCAAGCTGATGAAAGTGGCCGACGAAACCGCCAGGGGCCGCGTGGTGTCTGTGCGTGAAGGCGGCTACAGCCTGGGGCCTGACCAGCGGCACGGCGGCGCAGGTGCGCGCGCTGAGGGGCGGCTGCGGGGCGGCTGCGGGCGTGGCGCTCCTCTAAAATAGCGCCCATGGAACGCAAACTCCGGATCGGCCAACCCATCACTCCCGAGGAGTTCGACGAACTCTCCGACGCGCAGCTTGAGCGTCTTGTGCCCAAGGCGCACAGGGAGTTTTTTCCCGGCAAGGATGACTGCGCCGACGGCTATTTTTATTTGCACGACGGCACCGCGTGGAGTTTCTACAAGGGAGGGTTCCTGGATGACTGATCTGGCCAAAGAGTTCGCGCCTGCGGGCACGCTGCGCGCTTCGCTGAACATGGGCAACCCGGTACTGGCGCACAGCCACACGGCCACGGAAAAGCCGGCCGGCGTCACCATCGACCTGTCGCGTGAATTTGCGCATGAGCTGGGCGTGGCGGTTGATTTTTTGCAGTTCGACACCGCCGCCAAATCGGTCGCTGCGCTGGCCAGCGGCGAGGCCGACATCGGCTTCATGGCGATTGATCCGCTACGCGCCGAGACCACGCATTTCACGCCGGCCTATGTGCAGATCGAGGCTTACTACCTCGTTCCTGGAGGCTCGCCGATTCAGACCAACACCGACGTGGACCGCGCCGGCACGCGCATCGTGATGGGCGCGGGAAGTGCCTACGGCCTGTACCTGCAGCGGCACATCCAGCACGCCACACTGGTGCCCGTGCCGACCTCGGAAGCCGTGGTCGATGCCATGCTCAAGGACGGCATGGAAGTGTCGGCCGGCGTGAAGCAGGGTCTGGAGGCGGACGCCCATCGTGTCGGCGGCGTGCGCCTGCTGGGCGAGCGCTTCATGGTGATCAATCAGGCGATGGCCATGCCGAGGGCGCGCAGCGCTGCAGCGGCCGCCTTTCTGGATGATTTTGTCGCCCGCATGAAACGCAGTGGCTTTGTTGCTGCTTCGCTCGCGCGCCATGCGATTGTGGGCGCTACCGTCGCCGACCATTGACCTCCTGCTGGCCAGGGCGCTCTTCTTTTGATAGCTGTGAGCGACCGCCGGTAATGGAGAAAGGTCCATTTGGCGACGTGGACAGGAACGAGTCTGCGTTTTCCCCTCAGCAGATGCACGCTCTATGCGTCTTTTGACATCAAGGACAGCGTGACCGAACCCAGTATGCATCGCTCACGAAACTCGGAAGGCGTCATCCCACAACGCTCCCGGAAGAACCGGTTGAAAGGACCGGTGGATCCAAACCCGGCTCGATCAGTGGGATGTTTAACAGATCCAGCCATAAGGGAGGGGCCGTTCGCTGGAGGTAGACCTCGACCATGATCACGGCCAGGCGGTAGAAACCGAGCGCGCCAATCACGGAAATTTCACAGGTTGACAAACAATCTAACAAACGTTAGATTAATGGCATGAGACAAATCAAAGACCATTTGTACGAGCAGGTTGCCCGTATCGGCAAGGCTGTGGCCAGCCCCAAGCGCCTGGAGCTTATTGAGCTGCTGTGCCAGGGCGAGAAAACCGTCGAAGTGCTCGCGGCGCAGTCTGAAATCAGCGTCAAGCTCGCGAGCGCCCACCTGAAGCAGCTGCGCTTGGCGCGACTCGCCGAGACGCGCAAGGAGGGCAAATACGTCCTGTACCGCCTGGCCAGCAACAGCGTGGCCGACCTCTGGGTGAACCTGCGGTCCGAGGCGGAGGAGCGACTCGTCGAGCTCCAGATGGCGCTGGCCTCCATCGTCAATCATGGCGATGAACTGGAGGGCGTCGACCGCGCCGCCATCCTGAAGAAAGCCAAGGCCGGTGAGGTCCTGGTTCTGGACGTACGGCCGCAAGAGGAGTTCGCCACCGCGCATTTGCCACATGCCCGCTCGCTGCCCATGGACGAACTGCGCAAGCGGCTGAAAGAGCTTCCCAAAGATGTGCCGGTCGTCGCCTATTGCCGCGGGCCCTTCTGCCTGATGGCCAGGGATGCGGTCGAGCTGTTGCGCAAGAAGGGTTACAGCGCGTTTCACCTGACCGACGGCGTGGCGGAATGGCGCGCCAGTGGCCTGCCCATCGAACAGTCAAGCTGAGGTATCGCCATGAAGACACTGCTCATCCTGAACGACGCACCCTACGGCAGCGAGCGCACTTACAACGGCTCCCGCCTGGCCGGTGCACTGGCCAAGCAAACCGGCAATGAGGTTCGTATCTACCTCATTGGTGACGCAGTGTCGGCTGCGCACCGGCTCCAGAAGGTGCCCAGCGGCTTTTACAACCTCGAAGTCATGCTCGGCGCGGTGGTGAGCCACGGCGGCGTCATCGGTGTTTGCGGCACCTGCATGGACGCACGCGGTATCGGTACCGACGACCTGGTCCCCGGCGCGCACCGAAGCACCATGGACGAACTCAGCCATTGGACGGTCTGGGCCGACAAAGCCCTGGTGTTCTGATTCAGGAGACAAACATGTTCTTTAAACAACGACCGGCGGAAAACGCCACCCTCTCTTACTTTTTTGGCTGTGCAGGCCTGGCGAAAGCGGTGGCCGTTGACGTGGTTGCCGGTGACGAAGACTGGTTCCTGGCCGAGGCAGAGAAGGCGGGCGTCAGGATTGCCCACGTCATCGACACCCATGTGCATGCCGATCACTACTCGGGCGGCCCGGCACTGGCAGGGTTGGCCGGTGCGCCGTATTACCTGCACGAGAGCAACAAGGAGCGGGTTTCCTTCGGGTTCGCGCCGTTGACGGATGGCCAGCGTCTGGAGGCGGGCAATGTGGTGATCGACGTGCTGCACACGCCGGGTCATACGCCAGACAGCATCTGTCTGCTGGTGCGCGACCTGCGGCGGAGCAACGAGCCCTGGTTCGTCATCAGCGGCGACACCTTGTTTGTGGGCGCGGTGGGCCGCCCCGACCTGGCAGGCCGCGCGCGGGAGATGGCGGGCCAACTGCACGACAGCCTGCATGCCAAACTGCTGACCCTGCCCGCCGACCTTGAAATCTATCCCGGTCACCAGGCCGGCAGTGCCTGTGGCGCCGGCTTGTCCGGTAAGCCCGCATCGACCATAGGTTTCGAGAAACGCTTCAACCCCGTGCTGTCGATGTCGCGCGAAGCCTTCGTGAACGCAGTCACGGCAGACATCCCGCAGCCGCCCCAGGACATGGCCCGCATCATGGATGCCAATCTGCATGGAACGGCCCCGGAGCCGGCGCTTGCCTGAGCCGGGCGCAGATGGACTACGGTATCCGCACCAACCTCGGCCAGGTGCTGCAGCAGTTGCTGCAGGTGCTGTTCGTGGGCATGACCATCGGGATGATGCGCAACGTGGTTCCGGCGCTGGCTGAGACCGAGTTTGGCGTACCGCGTGGCTCCTTCATGCTGTTGGTGGCTTTTGTCGTTGCCTTTGGTTTCGTCAAGGGCGCAATGAACTTCGTCGCAGGCCGCCTGGCCGAGCGCCTGGGCCGTCGGCGCGTGCTGCTGGTGGGCTGGCTGGTGGCGCTGCCCATTCCGCTGGTCGTTTACTTCGCAACGTCCTGGAGCTGGATTGTGCTGGCAACCATCCTGCTGGGTGTGAACCAGGGCCTGACCTGGTCAATGACACAGACGGCCAAGCTCGACATCACCCGCGCCGACCAGCGCGGGCTGGTCATCGGGCTCAACGAGTTTGCCGGTTATGTAGGTGTTGCCATTGCCGGTGTGGTGACGGGTTATGCCGCCTCGCTGCTGGGCCCCCGCGAAGGTCTGCTGTGGTTTGGTGCGGTCGTCATCGGCCTGGCAACGCTGCTGGCCTGGTTGGGCGTGAAGGAGACGCTGCCCTGGGCCCATGCCGAAGTTAAACGCCACGCGGCAGCACCTTTGGAACAAGCTTTTCGGCCGCGTTATCCGACGGGTGTCAGTGCGCAGCCATCGACCCGGGAAATGTTTGCCCTCATGAGCTGGCGAGACCGCCGCATGGCAGCGCTGTGCCAGGCGGGAATGGTCGAGAAGTTTGTTGATGCGCTGGTCTGGGCGTTCTGGCCGCTCTATCTGCATCAGCAAGGCGTCAGCCTGCCCGGCATCGGCTGGATCGTCGGTGTTTACGGTTTCACCTGGGGCGGCGCCCAGCTTGTCACCGGCAGGCTGTCCGACCGTGTGGGCCGGCATCACCTGAACGCCTGGGGCATGTGGCTGTGCGGCGCTGGCGTTGCGCTGCTGCCGCTGGGCCACGGGTCGGCGTGGTGGAGCGCCTCCGCCGCAATTGCCGGACTCGGCATGGCCATGCTGTACCCCAACCTCAGCGCGGCGGTGGCCGACATTGCCCACCCTAGCTGGCGTGCTTCTGCGATTGGCATTTACCGTTTCTGGCGCGACCTCGGTTACGGCATCGGTGCCCTGGGCTTGGGTGCGGCTGCGGCCTTGGGCGGTCGCATCGAAAGCGCTTTCTGGTTTGTTGCCGTGGCGATGTTGCTGTCTGGTGCCGTGCTTTACCACTGGGGCGAAGAGACCCATCCCCGGCTCAACCCCGCGAATTGATTGACCCAAACCCACTTCAACCTGGAGACATCCCTTGACCCTGAACTTCTTCACCATGGGTTCGCGCCGCCTGGCCGTGTCCGCCGCCCTGGCCGCGTGCGCCGCGCTACCGCTGGCCGCGCACGCCCAGCTAGACAAGGCCAGTACCGAGGCGCTGGAGTCCTACTTTGAATTTGCCGACTACAACAGCGGCACCATTGCAGCCGAACAGATTCCGTCAGAGGACTACAAGCGCTTGTATGTGCTTGACGTGCGTGATGCGGGTCAATTCGCGAAGGAGCACATCCCGGGCGCGGTCAACATTGAATGGCGCAAGGTCTTCGCCGAGCGCTCTAAACTGCCCAAGGACAGGACCATTCTGGCGTACTGCAATACCGGTTCGTTCTCTGGTCAGGTCGCCATGGCGCTGCGAATGGCAGGTTACGAAAACGTGCGCATCCTGCACGGCGGCTACGCAGAGTGGAAAGCCCGCAGCGGGCTGGATGCGTATGCCCGCGCCACCAAAGACCGCAAGTGAACCGTATAACAGAAAGACAAGCATGAAAACCACAACCAAAACTCTGGCTGTCGCTGCGATAGTGTTGCTTTCGCATCTGCCGGGCCTGGCCCAAAACCCGCCCGGCCCGATCGAAATCGATGGCCGCAAGGTACTCACTCTGGTGAGCAACGACCCGCCGGGTCTGCGCTGCAATAACAACATCCAGGTCGCCGCCGAGCTGGCCAACGCCTACAAGGTGCCCATCCTCGTGTACCCGGTGTCGTTCATGCCGCCGGGTACCAAGGCGCCCATCGTGTGGTTCGGGGGTGAGAACATCGCGCAGAGCGGCGGCAAGCTGAACGGCATGATTTTCTACACCGAACTGGCGGACCGCTTTGAGGTCGAAGGTGTCGCCAAGCAGGACAAGACAGGTCTGTTGCTGACCCCCAAGGTCAACAGCAGCTTCGAGGCCTTGAAGCAAAGCATCAAGGGCCAGTGAGCCGCGTTGTGGGCTGCGACAGCGAGAAAATCCGCGTTTTACGCGACCACCTTCAGCTGAGTCAGGCCGTGCTGGCTTCTGTTTTGAACACCAGCCTGTCAACCGTGCGCAAATGGGAAGGCGGCGAAAAGCACCCCCAGTGGCACCCCTCTGAAATTGCTCAGTCTGCTGGACCGCAAAGGCCTGGAAGCGGTTCTTTGACGAGTTGGGATCAGGGTGAGGTTTAGTTACCGATAAAACGCTTCGACCTTGCCTTTCAGCTTGATCATCAGCGGCTGGCCCTTGCGGTCCAGCGCCTTGCCGGCCGGCACCTTGACCCAGCGCTCGCTGATGCAATATTCCTGGACATCGGAGCGCTCCTTGTCGTTGAAGCGGATGCCCACCTCATGGTCGAAAACGGCGGCGACGTGGTGGGGGCTGCGCGGGTCAACGGACAGACGGTCGGGGGAGGGGGCAGTGGGGGGCGTTTAGTGGCTTCGTTCATGGATATTTTTTCAATTAACGCGAATCGGTAGTAATTTTCCGTGATGTGGTCTTGCCGGCCTCAGCCCGCCAAACCCGCAAAGACATTCTGTACATCGTCGTTCGCATCGATGGCGGCGAGGAAAGCTTCCACTTCTTCCATAACCGAGGCGCTCAGAGTGGTGGGGTCCACCGGGTTCTTGGCCTTGTAGCCGAGCTTGGCGGACAACACGGTGAAGCCCTGCGCCCGCAATGCGCGGCTGACCAGATCAAGATCGGTGGCGTCGGTGAAAAACATCGTCACGCCTTCTTCGTCGCCGGGCTCAAAGTCCTGGGCACCAGCTTCAATCGCGGCCAGCTCGGGGTCGGCGCCCGTTGCCGTGGGCTCGGCCTCGATCATGCCGACATGGTCGAAATCCCAGGACACCGAGCCGGAGGTGCCCAGCTGCCCCTTGCGGAACAACACGCGCATTTCGGGGGCGGTGCGGTTCAGGTTGTCGGTCAGGCATTCGACCATGACGGGGACGCGGTGCGGTGCGAAACCTTCGTAAATCACGTGTTCATAATGAACCGTATCTCCCGTGAGGCCGGCACCTTTCTTGATGGCGCGCTCCAGGGTCTCCTTGGGCATGGAAACCTTGCGGGCCTGCTCGACAACCAGCCGCAGGCGTGCGTTCGATGCCGGGTCGGCGCCATTGCGCGCCGCGATCATGATGTCCTTGGCCAGTCGGCCAAACAGTTTGCCCTTGGCATTGGCTGCCAGTTCCTTGCCTTTTGCTTTCCACTGCGCGCCCATGCTTGAAATTCCTTGGTGTTGCGGCGCTTGCATGCGCCTGGCTGGTTCGGGGTGATGGGGTCATGCGCGTTTTTTGAAATGCCGCGCATCACCCAAGGCTTCTGGTTATACACCCATCCCCGGGGCGGTTCCGGCCGTCTGCGGAGGGGCGGGCGTAGGGGACCCTATTCCTGGCCGGTTAAACGCAGACTCGTCTACCATCCGAAAATGAGAGCCATGCCGCCGTGGCCGCCACTTGCCTAAACCCGGACCGAAAAACAGGCCATGCCCACTCCAGCGCCTCACCGGCCCCAGCCCCCCAGCGGCATGCCCGAGGCATTTTCCCGCCAGGGCCTGAGTGCAGGCGAGGCCGCACGCCGCCTCGCCGATCAGGGGCCCAACCTGCTGCCCGGCAGCGAACCCAAGTCCACCGCTGCCATCGTGCGCGAAGTGGTCACCGAACCGATGTTCCTGATGCTGCTGGCCGCCGGTGGCATCTACCTGGCGCTGGGCGACCGGGGTGAGGCGCTGTTCCTGTTGAGCTTTGTGTTTGTGGTCATCGGCATCACGCTGGTGCAGGAGCGCAAAACGCAGCGCGCGCTGGAGTCGCTGCGCGACCTGTCGGCCCCGCGTGCCCTGGTGATACGGGACGGCCAGGAGCAGCGCATTGCCGGACGCGAGGTGGTGCTGGGTGACTTGCTGGTGTTGCACGAGGGCGACCGCATTGCCGCCGATGCGCTGCTGGTGGACGGCCAGCTGGAGGTTGATGAATCGCTGCTCACGGGCGAGGCCGCGCCTGTGACCAAGCTGCCGGCACTGGGGGCCGGGGATGCCACCGCCCCCGCGCCGGGCGGCGACGGCACGCCAGGCCTGTTTGCCAGCACCGTGGTCACGCGCGGCGTGGGTCTGGCCGAGGTTTGCGCCACCGCTGCCCACACCGCGGTCGGGCGCATCGGCACCGACCTGGCCGCCACCACCGAGCCGCCTTCGGCGCTTCAGCAGCGATCGCGCAAGCTGGTGCGCCAGCTCGGTGTGGCCGCGCTGCTGCTGGCCAGCGCCCAGGTCCTGCTGGGCTGGTGGTGGAACGACCGGCCGCTGCTGGAGAGCCTGCTCTCCGGCATTGCGCTGGCCATGGCCATCCTGCCCGAGGAGATCCCGGTCATCCTTACCGTTTTCCTGGCGCTGGGCGCGTGGCGCATCTCCCGGCACAAGGTGCTGACGCGGCGCGTCACCGCCGTTGAGGCGCTGGGCGCCATCACCGTGCTCGCTGTGGACAAGACCGGCACGCTGACGGTGAACCGCATGGCGGTGGCCGAGCTCGCCACGGCCGACGCGAACTTCCGGCCGGAAGATGCCGACAGCCTGGTCGAAGAATTCCACCCACTGGTGGAATTTGCCATGCTGGCCACGCCCGGTGATCCGTTCGACCCGATGGAAAAGGCCATCCAGCATTTTGGCCACCACTGGCTGGCCGGTACCGAGCATGTGCACCACGGCCGCCAGCCCGAGTTTGAATACGCGCTGTCCGGAGAAATTCTGGCTATGACGCGCGTGTTTGCCAGTGCCGACCCCTCGCAGCACCTGCTGGCCACCAAGGGTGCGCCTGAGGCCGTGGCCGACCTGTGTCACCTCGACGCGGCGCAGCGCGATGCCATCGGCCGGCAGGTGGAAATCATGGCAGAACGCGGTCTGCGCGTGCTCGGCGTGGCGCGCGGGCGCTGGAGCGGGCAAGCCACCGCGCCGGACGCGGCGCCACCCTGGCCGCAAAGCCAGCACGATTTCGATTTCGAGTTTCTCGGCCTGGTCGCCCTGGCCGACCCGCCACGCGCCGAGGTGCCTGCCGCGCTGGCCGAATGCCGGCAGGCCGGTGTGCGCGTGATCATGATGACCGGCGACCACCCCGCCACGGCCCTGGCCATCGCGCGCCAGGTCGGCCTGTCGGAGCGCCCCGACTTGATGACCGGCGCCGAGATCGAAGCCCTGGACGATGCCGCCCTGCGCCAGCGGCTGCGCCATGTGGACCTGTGCGCGCGCCTGAAACCCCAGCACAAGCTGCGCCTGGTGCAGATGCTGCGCACCGATGGCGAGGTGGTGGCCATGACTGGCGACGGCGTCAACGACGCGCCCGCACTCAAGGCCGCAGACGTGGGCATTGCCATGGGCGAGCGTGGCACCGACGTGGCACGCGAGGCCGCCGCGCTGGTGCTGCTCGACGACAGCTTTGCGCGCATCGTGGCCGCCATCCGCCAGGGCCGGCGCATTGACGACAACATCCGCAAGGCCACGCGCTTTGTGTTTGCCGTGCACGTTCCCATCATCGCACTGGCGCTGGTGCCCACGCTGCTGCAATGGCCTGCGTTGTTGCTGCCGGTGCATATCGTGCTGCTACAGCTGTTGATCGACCCGACCTGTGCGGTGGTTCTGGAGGCTGAGCCTGAAGCCCCCGGCCTGATGGAGCGTCCGCCCCGCCCGGCGAGCGACTCCCCCTTTGCGCCGGCTGCGCTCGCCTACGCGGTGTTGCAGGGCGTGGGCATCGCGGTAGTGCTGCTTCTATGCACCGCGTGGTTGAGCGCCCATGGCGGGAGTGCTGCGCAAATCCGGACAGTTGTGTTTGGCACGCTGGTGCTGAATGTACTGCTGCTGATTTTGGCCAACCGCAACCCGGCCCGACCTGCCTTTCTGTCGGCAATGGCGCCAACGACCTGGCTATGGCGCATTGCCTCTGCGATGGTCACGCTATTGGTGGCGGTGCTCGACCTGCCGTGGCTGCGGGGCCTGATGGGGCTTGATGGGGCTTGCCCTGCCGGGCGCCCGGGAACTGGCGCTCGCGGCCGTGCTGGTGGCACTGTGTCTGGTCTGGCTGGAACTGGTGCGGATGCTGGGGCAGCGCCTGGGTCGTGCAAGGCGTGGCAACTAGAGCCCAGCTGAACCCTGTTGTGCGATTCATGCCCTGTGGACTTTGCCCACAGGCATGGCGGTCATGTCCGCGCCGGTATGCCCAGACCCTTGATGACCGCCGGCCGCGCCACAAAGGTTTCCAGCACACGCAGCACGTTCGGAAAGTCCTTGATGCCGACCAGCTCACCGGCCGCGTAGAACCCGATCAGGTTGCGCACCCAGCCGAAGGTGGCGATGTCGGCGATGGTGTAGTCGTCGCCCATGATCCAGGTCCGGCCGGCCAGCCGCCGCTCCAGCACACCGAGCAGCCGTTTCGATTGGGCCACGTAGCGGTCGCGCGGGCGCTTGTCGTCGTAGTCCTTGCCGGCGAACTTGTGGAAGAAGCCGAGCTGGCCGAACATCGGGCCGATGCCGCCCATCTGGAACATCAGCCACTGGAGGGTTTCATAACGGCCGGCGGCGTCAGGCGGCAGGAATTTCCCGGTTTTTTCGGCCAGGTAGATCAGGATGGCACCGGACTCGAACAGGCCCAGCGGCTTGCCGCCCGGGCCGTTCGGGTCGAGGATGGCCGGGATCTTGTTGTTGGGGCTCAGCGAGATGAACTCCGGTGACATCTGGTCGTTGGTGGCAAAGTCCACCAGGTGCGGCTCGTAGGGCAGGCCGGTTTCTTCCAGCATGATCGAGACCTTGACGCCGTTGGGCGTGGGCAGTGAATAAAGCTGGATGTGCTCGGGATGCAGTGCCGGCCATTTACGGGTGATGGGAAAGGCGGAGAGATCGTTCATGGCGGGGTGGTGCTGTCCGGGGTCGGCTGTTGTTTGAACGGCAACTGTAGCCCAAGCCCGCGACAGGTGTGTTCGTATTCCGCGCTGCGGCGGGACCGCCGGTGTGACAGGCTTTTGGCGACGCGGCCCGGTCAAACGCGGTTGCGCAGGGTGAAGAAACCCCGGTACAGCGCCACACTGATCACCATGCCCCAGGTCATGCCGACGATCATGCCGCCCAGCATGCCCGGCAGGGTACTTGTGCCGGTGGACAGTTGCCAGCGCGAAAACCACAGCGCGCCCGCAGTCATGCCGGCCAGCATCCAGCCGGAACACAGCAGGTTCTGTGCAAACAGCGAACACAGATACCGGCCACAGTGCGGCCTGAGCAGCCGCAGGCTGGGGATGGCGAGCAGCCCTCCGGCCAGCATGCCCGCGTGCATGCCGGGCAGCAATTCAAGGTGCAGCCGGAAGCTGTCCACGAAACCAAGAGAAGCTGATTGTGCGCACAGGCTGTCCAGTCTGGCGGGGCCTGCATGGTAGATGTCGTAGAGCAGGCCCAGCAACATGCCGCCGAAGCCGAGCGACAGCATCACATGGGGCGGTGACAATCCGGCGCGTTGCGGTCGGACCCAGGCCAGGGCGGCGCATCCTGCCGCCACCGCCGCAAGTGTGAGAACAACAATCGCGGGGAGGTTTTTGTTGCCCACCGGGCCGTACTGACCAAGCGACCAGAGTGTGAGCCCAGCCAGCAAAACCAGAAGGGCCGGGGTCAGGGCGGCCGAGCCGATGCCGCGCGCCAGCCAGTGAGGGTGGGTATTCATCGGTGGAGAGTCATTGAAGCCATCCTGCCGTCAGGGGTGAGCGCGCAGGGCGTCTGAATTCGGGTAAACCCCATGGCAACACCGACGTGGCCGCATCAACATCCTGTAGCTGGTGGACAAAAGAGGGGAGCAGTTGCTTCTTCATGAACCAAAACTTTAGCCGCTGCATGGCTTTGCCGCCCAGCGTGTTAACGAAGCGCGCCTGGAATGCATGAGTGTCCGTTTGGGGGCACGAAAGCGGTTTGCGGTGGCGCTGGCTTGACTACAACATGGTATTTTGATGAAAACCTGCCCCACTGGCTCCGCTTCCGCCGCACCTTCAAGTTCATGGCTTTATCTGCTGGAGCGATTTGACGTCGGCGTGGTTCATCTCGACCTCGAATTGCGGGTAATGGGCATGAATGACTATGCGCGGCGCAGCTTGCCCGTGCAGGACAAAATGCCGTTTGGCAAGCTCGTGACCTCTTTTCATCCCGAAGCAGCCCAGGCCAAGGTGAAGTTTCTGCTGGGGCAAGCGGAGTGCCCGGTGAACAACGCGCCGCCCATGGCCATGATGATCAATATTCCGGACCGGGTGTTGTTGATCAAGGTGTCCAAGATCGGGGATGCCCAGGGCGCCACCACGGGCTATACCCTGGTTTTCTATGACATCACCGAGGTGGTGAGCCAGGAGGTGGATGGCGGCGCCACGCGTAGCACGCGTGAAGGCGGGCAAAAGCGTCAATTGCGCAAGATTCCGACCATCAAACAAAACAGGGTGCTGCTGGTGGATGTGCCCAGTGTCTCGTTTATCCGCTCGGAAGGGCATTACACCTGGGTGCATACCGGTCATGGCAGCCAGTTCTGCAACCTCAATATTGGTGACCTGGAGAGCCGGCTCGATCCGCAGCTGTTCCTGCGGGTGCATCGCAGCTACATCGTCAACCTGTCCCATGTGGATGAAATCGTGCGTGGCGACGGCCGCATGACGCTGCGCATGATGGGGTCCCCGCCGGTCGAGATTCCGGTGTCGCGCGCAAGTGCGCCGCGCCTGATGGAGCACCTGGGGCTGACAGACGCGGTTGCGGTCAAGGCCTGATCTTTCGGTTGGCCGAAAACCGGTTTTTCACGACGTATTTTTCATTCGTGCGCTCTCGTTGCCGTTCGTGCGGCGTGAACGACGGTTGATTGCTTAGCTTCCCCAGCTGAATCGGCTGGCGCTAGAGTGCGCTTCTAAAGGTCCTCGGGCCGTATAAGGAGACAAAGTGATTCCCCCCTCATTTGCCTACCATGCGCCTCGCTCCATTGGCGAGGCGCTTTCGCTGCTGACTGAGCTGGGCGACGATGCCAAGCTTCTGGCCGGCGGACACAGCCTGTTGCCCATGATGAAGCTGCGTTTTGCCCAGCCGGGAGCGCTGATTGACATCAACCGGATTCCCGAATTGCGTGGCATCCGGGAGGAAGGCGGCCAGATCCGCATCGGCGCGATGACGACTGAAAACGAGCTGATAGCTTCCAGACTTTTGCAGGACCGCCTGCCGCTGTTGCCCGAGGCGGCCCTGCTCATTGCCGACCCTCAGGTGCGTAACCGCGGCACCATCGGCGGTGACATTGCCCACGGCGACCCCGGCAACGACCATCCCGCGATAGCGATGGCGCTGGATGCTACGTTTGTACTACAGGGGCCGGCTGGTGAGCGTCGGGTTTTGGCCGTTGATTTCTTCCAGGGCACCTACATGACGGCGCTGGCCGAGAACGAAATTCTGACCGCCATTCTGGTGGCTCCGTTCCTGCCCGGTACCGGTTATGCCTATCAGAAGCTCAAGCGTAAAACGGGGGACTGGGCGACCGCCGGTGCGGCAGTGGTTCTGCGCATGGCCGGTGGCGTGGTGACGCAAGCCAGCATAGCTCTGACCAATGTGGCGCCGACTGCGCTGCGCGCCCGTGATGCCGAGGCGGCCCTGATCGGCAAGCCCGTGAATGACGCCACGCTGGACGCTGTGGCCAAGGCGGTGCGCGCTGTCTGCGACCCGGCGGAGGACCTGCGTGGCGACGTTGAGTACAAGACAGCGATGGCGGGCCAAATGACCAAGCGAGCGATCAGCGCCGCTGCCGCCCGCTGCCGCTGAACCCAAAGAAGAACAGGAGACACAAGCGATGACCAAGAAAATTGTTTCAATGACCATCAATGGCCGCAAGGTGGAAGAGGCGGTCGAACCGCGCACACTGCTGGTGCATTTTCTGCGCGAGAAGATGAACCTGACCGGTGCACACATCGGTTGCGAAACCAGCCACTGCGGTGCCTGTACGGTGGACATCGACGGTCAATCCGTCAAGTCTTGTACCCATCTGGCCGTGCAGTGTGATGGCAGCGACATCAAGACCGTCGAGGGCTTGGCCAATGCCGGTGTTCTGCATGCGGTGCAGGAGGGCTTCTACAGGGAGCACGGGCTGCAATGCGGCTTCTGCACCCCGGGCATGCTGATGCGTGCTTACCGTTTCCTGCAGGACAACCCCGACCCGACCGAGGAGGAAGTGCGTTCCGGCATGTCGGGCAATCTGTGCCGTTGTACCGGTTACCAGAACATCGTCAAGGCTGTGCTGCACGCAGCCCGGGCACTGCAACAAAACAAGGTCGCCGCGTAAGCGCGGACGTCCATCAAGGAGACAGGTATGAACGCACCAATGAGTGACCGTGAAAAAGCCCTGATGGGCATGGGTGAGTCCCGCCTGCGCAAGGAAGATGCGCGCTTCATCCAGGGCAAGGGCAACTACGTCGATGACATCAAGCTGCCCAACATGGTGTTCATGGACATCGTGCGCTCGCCGGTGGCCCATGCCCGGATCAAGCGCATCAACAAGGAAGAAGCGCTCAAAATCCCCGGCGTGATTGCGGTGCTGACCGCCGACGACCTCAAGCCGCTCAAGCTGCACTGGATGCCTACCCTGGCCGGTGACGTGCAGGCGGTGCTGGCCGATGAAAAAGTGCATTTCCAGATGCAGGAAGTGGCGGTGGTGATTGCCGAAGACCGTTATGCGGCTGCCGACGGCGTGGAAGCCGTCGAGGTGGAATACGAGGAACTGCAGGCCGTGGTGGACCCGTTCGAGGCACT
The DNA here is from genome assembly GCF_030689685.1 of Polaromonas sp. GTDB lineage: Bacteria > Pseudomonadota > Gammaproteobacteria > Burkholderiales > Burkholderiaceae_C > Polaromonas. The sequence continues at coordinate 14,521 of NZ_JAUYEY010000027.1, forward strand.
CAAGCCCGGCGCGCCGGTGCTGCGTGAAGACCTGGCCGGCAAAACCGAGGGTGCGCACGGCAAGCGCTACCACCACAACCATATCTTCACATGGGATGCCGGCGACAAGGAAGCCACCGATGCGGTTTTTGCCGGTGCGCCCGTCACGGTCAAGCAGGACATGTTTTATCCCCGCGTGCACCCATGTCCGCTGGAGACCTGTGGTGCGGTCGCCTCGTTTGACCCGGTGCGCGGCGAACTCACCACCTGGCTGACCAGCCAGGCGCCGCACATCGTGCGTACCGTGGTATCGATGCTGTCGGGCATTCCGGAGTCGAAGGTGCGCATCATCTCGCCGGACATCGGTGGCGGCTTTGGCAACAAGGTGCCGATCTACCCCGGCTATGTGTGCGCCATCGTCGCCTCCATCGTGCTGGGCCGGCCGGTGAAATGGATCGAAGACCGCATCGAGAACATCTCCAGCACCGGCTTTGCCCGCGACTACCACATGACCGGCGAGCTGGCCGCCACGGCCGACGGCAAGATCCTGGCACTGCGCACCAATGTGATCGCCGACCACGGCGCCTTTGACGCCTGTGCCGACCCGACCAAGTTTCCGGCCGGCATGTTCCACATCTGCTCGGGCAGTTACGACATTCCCAGCGCCTACTGCCGGGTCGATGGGGTCTACACCAATAAGGCGCCGGGTGGCGTGGCTTACCGCTGCTCGTTCCGTGTGACCGAGGCGGTCTACCTGGTCGAGCGCATGGTCGATGTGCTGGCGCAGAAGCTCAATATGGACAAGGCCGAGATCCGTGCCAAGAACTTCGTCAAGCGTGAGCAGTTTCCCTACACCTCGGCGTTTGGTTTCGAATACGACTCGGGCGACTACCAGACCGCGCTGGACAAGGTGCTCAAGGCGGTGGACTACAAGGGCTTGCGCGCCGAGCAGGCGCTCAAGCGCGCGGATCCGAAATGCCCGACGCTGATGGGCATCGGCCTGGTCACCTTCACAGAGGTCGTCGGCGCGGGGCCGAGCAAGATGTGCGACATCCTGGGCGTGGGCATGTTCGACTCGTGCGAGATCCGTGTGCACCCGACCGGCAGCGCGATCGCCCGCATGGGCACCATCTCGCAGGGGCAGGGGCACCAGACCACCTATGCGCAGATCATTGCCACTGAACTTGGCATTCCGTCCGAGGTGATCCAGGTCGAGGAGGGTGACACCAGTACGGCACCCTACGGGCTTGGCACCTATGGTTCGCGCTCCACGCCGGTGGCCGGCGCCGCGATTGCGATGGCCTCGCGCAAGATCCACGCGAAAGCCAAGAAGATCGCCGCGCACCTGCTGGAAGTCAGCGAAGCCGATCTCGAATGGGAAATCGACCGTTTCAAACTGCGTGGCAATGACGACAAGTTCAAGACCATGAAGGACATTGCCTGGGCTGCCTACAACCAGCCGCCACCCGGACTGGAGCCGGGGCTGGAGGCTGTGCATTATTACGACCCGCCCAATTTCACCTTCCCCTTCGGCGTCTACCTGTGCGTGGTGGACATCGACAAGGGCACGGGCGAGACCAAGATCCGCCGCTTTTATGCGCTCGACGACTGCGGCACCCGCATCAATCCGATGATCATCGAGGGCCAGATTCATGGGGGTCTGACCGAGGGTTTTGCGGTGGCGATGGGGCAACTGCTGTCCTTCGACAAGCAGGGCAACATCCAGGGTAACTCGCTGATGGACTACTTCCTGCCGACGGCTGTGGAAACGCCGAAATGGGAAACCGACTTCACGGTGACGCCTTCGCCGCACCACCCTCTGGGTGCCAAGGGTGTGGCCGAGTCCCCTCACGTGGGCAGCATCCCGACGTTCACGAGCGCCATGGTCGATGCGTTTGCGCATCTCGGGGTAACCCATTTCAACATGCCACACTCGGCCTACCGCGTGTGGCAGGAACTTAAAAAGGCCGGCATCGCCATCTGAGATCAGCTTGACCAGGGCGGGTGCATTGCGGTGCACCCGCCCTCTTGTATTTTTAGAAAGAATCCATGGAAGTTGTCCTCGATAAAAAGTACCCGGTTGCCGCCGGTCTTGATGCCGGCTGGGCTGTGCTCTCGAATATGCATGAACTTGCCACCTGCATGCCCGGTGCGCAGATCACCGAGGAAATTGATGCCACCCATTACAAGGGCAGTGTTCGGGTCAAGGTAGGCCCGGCGGTTGCTGCCTTTTCCGGCACCATTGAAGTTTTGACGCTGGACCCGGCGACACGCACACTGAAGATGATGGGCAAGGGTGCCGACAAGAGTGGCTCCTCCGCTTCGATGGCGCTGACGGCCAAACTAGTGGCGGCGGAAGATGGCAACAGCACCCTGGAGGGTCATGCCGAGGTCATCGTCAACGGCAAGTTTGCCCAGTTTGGCGGCCGCATGATGACGTCTGTGTCCGACATGATCCTGATGCAATTCGCCGAGGTTTTCTCGCAAAAGGCGCAAGCGCTGCAAGGGGCTGCGACATCTGCGGAGGGTACCGGGGCTGCGTCGGCGGCAGTATTTGCTGCGCCGATCATGGCCAAGGAATTTAACGCGCTAGCCTTCATTTGGGCCTTGATCCGGAAATTCTTTGCGGACTTGTTCAGCCGCAAATCCTGAGGTCACTCCGCACCATGCCGCCGACTGATGCGCTGCCCACACCGATCGGGTTGCGTGAGCGCCTGTTCAAGGCGGGCTATATTGCCGACGAAGACTTGGCCAGCCTGATCTGGATGGGGCTGACGCTGGAACGTCCGCTGTTGATCGAAGGCGAGGCCGGCGTCGGCAAGACCGCCATTGCAGGCGCCTGTGCGCGCGCGCTGGGCCGGCCGCTGTTGCGCCTGCAGTGCTACGAAGGCCTGGACCTGAGTCAGGCCGTTTATGAGTGGAACTACAGCCGCCAGTTGCTGGAGATCCGGCTTGCCGAAGCGGGCCAGGGGGACCGCGCGGCGCTGCGTGACAACCTTTTTTCAGAAGCCTTTTTGCTGGAGCGGCCGCTGTTGCAGGCGATCCGCTCACCCCAGCCCTGCGTGCTGTTGATCGACGAGATTGACCGTGCCGACGAAGCCTTTGAGGCCTTCCTGCTCGAAATGCTGTCGGAGTACCAGGTGACCGTCCCCGAGATTGGCACACTCACCGCGCGCAGCAAGCCGCTGGTGATTCTGACCAGCAACGGCACGCGCGACTTGTCGGATGCCTTGCGCCGGCGCTGCCTGTTTCACTACCTGGATTTTCCGACGCTGGTGCGCGAGATGCAAATCGTTCGCACACTGGTGCCCGAGGCGGCCAGCCGGCTGGTCGAAGAAGCGGTGACTTTTGTCCAGCGCCTGCGCAAGGAAGACCTCGACAAGACGCCCGGCGTGGCCGAAACGCTGGACTGGGTGCGCGTGCTCTTTCATCTCGGTCATGGTGAACTGCCGGTGGACCCGCAGTCGCTGGTGCCCACGCTGGCCGCCTTGCTCAAGACGCGCAATGACCGCTGGCAGGTCACCGCCGAACGTGTGGGCAAGCTGGTCGATGGTCCGCGCATAGCGCAGGACGTCGGTGTGGCTGGTGCGATGAAATAAACCATGGCAATGGCTGCTGCCGTTACCACCGCCACGGACCCGAGGCAGCGCCTCGGCGAGTTTGCCCACTACCTGCGCGAACACGGCTTTGCGCTGAGTTATGCCGAGGTCGGGTTGATGGCCCAGGCTGCAGCCGCCTTGCCGCTGTCGCAGTGGCCCCGTATCGAGGCCTTGTGGCGCGGCATCGCCTCCGGCAGCCACAAGCAGTGGCTCAGGTACCCGGATTTGCACCAGGCCTTCTGGTTCCCGCACAAGGTCCGGGGCGCTGTCCGCAGCTCGGGCATGAGCCGGCGCGCCCGTTCGCTGCCGGAACTGGTGCAGCAGATGCACAGCGAGATGGGCAACACTGCACCGGGCGAAGCCCGGTCCACGCTGGGCATGGCCGACCAGCCGGGCGAGGGCGAGCTTGAAGCCAGCGACGCACCGCCGCGTGCCCAGGGAGGCGCCAGCCGCACCGATGCGTTCGAGGAGCGTGATTTTGCCGACTGGCTGCTGTCCGACATGGACCGCTTCGAACCCCTGGTCGAGGCTTTCAAGCGGCGGCTGCGTACCCGCCTGCTGCGCCGTCTGCAACGCCACCGGGATAGCGGCGTCATTCATCTGCGGCGTTCGATGCGTTCGGCGCTGTCCACCGGCGGGGAACTGGTGCAACTGCACCATGTGCGCCACCAGCGCCGCCAGCCGCGGGTGGTGGCGCTGGTGGACGTGAGCCGTTCCATGGAAGTGCACGCGCAGTTTTTCCTGCGGCTCACGCGCGCCTTTGTCGAGGTCATGGATGCGCGGGCTTTTGTGTTCCATACCCGGCTCGCCGAGGTCACGCCGCTGATGAAGCGACGCAGCGAACGTGTGCAGGACAAGATCAACGCGGTGACCTTCGGCTTTGGCGGCGGCACCCGCATTGCCAGTTGCCTGCACGAGGCGTTGCACCAGCACTTGGGCCGTTCCCTGGGCCGTGGTGACCTGTTCATGGTGTTCAGCGATGGTTTTGACACCGATGAACCCGAGGCCCTGGCCGGGGTACTGGCGCAGGTGCGTGCCCGCGGTGCCCGCGTCTGCTGGTTGCATCCGACGGTGCAAGTACCCCAGTCGGCGGCGATGGCACTGGCTGCGCCTCATGTCACGCGGTTCATGCCGGCGCACAATCTGGCCAGCCTCGAGCGCCTGTCCGGGCTGCTGGCGTGAAGCATTTTTCTGACGTTCACAACTTCTGGAATCACAACCATGGGATGCCTGCTTAAACAAGGTGGCGGACTGTATGCCCGCCTGCGGGTCGGCGCGGTGTTGCTGGCCGCCGGCGAGGGGCGGCGTATGGGCGGCGTGAGCAAGCCTCTGATCCGCCTGCAGGGCGTGCCCCTGATCAACCGGCAACTGATCGCGCTCAGCGGCGCCGGGGTGGACGAGGTCGTGGTGGTTACCGGCCATGCGCGTGATGCCATCGAGGCGCAGATCCGGAGTTTCCCGGTCACGCTGGCGCACAACGCCGACCACGCCCAGGGCCAGCAAAGCTCGGTGCGGGCCGGCCTGGCGGCGCTTCGCGGCAATTTTGACGCCGTGTTCGTCGTGTTGGCCGACCAGCCCCTGATCGGGTCGGCCGACCTGGTCGAACTGATGGCGGCCTTCAAAAAGCGCCCCTCGGGCAATCTCGTGGTGCCTGTCGTCAAGGGCCAGCGCGGCAACCCGATCCTGCTGGACGACGTGGCGCTGGCCCAGGTTCTGGCCAGCGACACCCATCTGGGTTGTCGCCAGCTCATCGAGCGTCAACCCGAGCTGGTGTATGCGTTTGAAACCAGCAATACCCGTTTCACCACCGACCTGGACACCGTCGAAGATGTGCTGCAACTGGCACAGCGTACTGGCTGGAAGCTGGAGCTGCCTTCCGGTGAGCTTGCTGCGTGAAGCTGGCTGTGGCCGACGGCGCGCTGCAGTGGCATTGGCCGGTCCCACTGGCCGTGCACCGCTTTGCAGGTGCTTCCGAAGTCAATCCGGTGCTGGCCCGGGTGTTTGGCGCCATGCGTGCGACCGACACGGCGGCACCGGGTGGCAGCTTCTACGCGAGCGCCGACGATCTGCTGCGCCGGGTGGATCTGCCGGAGTTCCATGCACTGCTCGAGTTCATTGCCGCGTCCCTGCAGGCCACGGCGCAACAGGCCAATGCCGGCGTGTGGCCGGCGGGCCGTCACGGGCTGCAGCTTGAACTGATGGGGGTGTGGTTCCAGATCCAGAACGGTGCAACTTTCCATGACATTCACACCCATGGGAACTGCTCGTGGTCGGGGGTGTATTACGTGCAGATCGATCCGCTGGCGCGGCGTCGGCAGCACCCCGACTTCGGCGACCTCAACGGCGCCACGCGCTTTTACAGCCCGATGTTCCCATTGCTGGGCGGTGCACACATCGACACGGGCAATGCCTGGTTGCAGCAGGCCACCCTAGACGTGACGCCGCAGGAGGGCGAACTCGTCCTGTTTCCCGCCATGCTGGCGCACAAGGCCATGCCTTACGCCGGTGAGCGGGACCGCATCATCGTTTCCTTCAACGCGCAAATTCGCGCACCGGACGGGGACCAGCTGTTCCACTACGCGGGCACTTGAGTCACCGGGCAGTCGCCGAGCGGACGGGCCGCAAGCCGCGCCCGGGTTAGCATGAGGAATGCCTGACACCACCTCTTCCTGCGCTTCCGCCGTCCCCGATGGTTTTGTTCCTGTTCGTGTCGGTGGCCCCTTTATCGAGGTCAACGGCCCGTTTCACGCGAGGCTGGAAGGCCAGCGGCTGCTGCTGGGTTTTCGCGTCGAGGAGCGCCACAGCAACCCGCTGCAGATGTGCCACGGCGGCATGCTGGCGTCGTTTGCGGACATGCTGCTGCCCTGCGCGGCGATGTACCAGACCGACACCGACAGGCGCTTTCTGCCGACCATCAGCCTGCAAATCGATTACCTGGCGCCGGCCAGGCTGGGGGCGTGGGTGCAAGGCCAGGCCGACATCCTGCGCAGCACGCGCAACATGATTTTTATTCAGGGCCTGGTGACGGCCGACGGTGAGCCGGCCTTGCGCATCAGCGGCATCTTCAAGCAGGGCCCGCTGATTAGCGACGGCAAGGATCGCGACCCATTTTTGCTACGAAGTTGATAGCTGCTGACGCAAGCAAATAAAGGGCTGGAGGCTTCTTTTGCTTGAAATGAATCAGGCGGCCTCGGTCAGCAGACCGGCGGCACGCTGCACCTCGATGCGGATCTCTTCGGTCAGCCGCGCCTTCAACTCCATGAACACCGGCGTGGTTTTGACCGAGTAGTGGCGCGGGTGGGCAATCGGCACCGGCAGGTCGCATTTGATCCGGCCGGGACGTGCGCTCATCACCACCACGCGGTTGCCCATGAAAATGGCCTCGTCGATGTCGTGGGTGACAAACAGCACGGTTTTTTGCTCGGCTTCCCAGATGCCCTGGAGCAGCTCCTGCATCAGCTCACGCGTCTGGTGGTCCAGCGCGCCGAAAGGCTCGTCCATCAGCAGCATGCGCGGGTTGTTGGCCAGCGCACGGGCCAGTGCCGTGCGCTGCTGCATGCCACCCGACAGTTGTTTGGGAAAGTGGTTTTCAAAACCGGTCAACCCCACCTTGCCGATGAAGGGCCGGGCAATGGCATGTTGCTCGGCCAGCGGCAGGCCTTTTTCGCGCAGGCCGAAGCAGACATTGTCAAGAATGCTGAGCCACGGAAACAGCGTGTAGCTCTGGAACACCATGCCTCGGTCGGCGCCGGGGCCGCTGACGGGTTTGCCGTCCAGCGTGATGCTGCCGGTGCTCGGCGTATCCAGGCCGGCCACCATGCGCAGCAGCGTGCTTTTGCCGCAGCCCGAGGGGCCGAGGATGGTGATGAAGTCGTTCTCGGCGACGCTGAGGTCGGTGGCCTGCAGCGCGACCGTGCTGCCGTTGGCGCCGGCGAAGGTTTTGGAAACCTGGGAGATTTGAAGGATGGTCATGGGTTTTGCTCCCTCTCCCGCTGGGAGAGGGAATCATTCGGGGCGTGGGGGCACATAGGGTTTAGAGCCTTGCCCACGGGAACAGCTTTCGGTTCAGGGCCTTGAACGCAAAGTCGGTGACGAGCCCGATGACACCGATCACGATGATGCCGAAGATGATCTGGTCGGTCGCCAGCAGCGCCTGGCTGTCGGTGATCATGTGGCCGATACCGCTGGACGCGCCTATCAGCTCGGCGACGATCACATAGGTCCAGGCCCAGCCCAGTACCATGCGCAGCGTCTCGGCAATCTCGGGCGCGCTGCTGGGCAGCAGTACACGCGTGACGATGCCGCGGTCGCCCGCGCCCAGGGTATAGGCCGCCTCGACCAGATCCCGCCGCGTGTTGCCCACGCTGACCGCGAACATCAGCACCAGCTGGAAGAACGAACCGATAAAAATCACCGCGAGCTTTTGCGCCTCCCCAATGCCGGCCCAGAGGATCAGCAGCGGGATGAAGGCTGAGGCCGGCAGATAACGTGCAAAACTCACGAAGGGTTCAAAAAATGCTTCGATGGGTTTGTAGGCGCCCATCAGCACGCCCAGCGGCACGGCCAGCACGGCAGCAATCAAAAAGCCGCCCAGCACCCGCCACACCGTCATCCCGATGTCGTAGGCAAAGCCCTGGTTGACGAGCAGGTCGTAACCCGAGCGCACCATGGTTACTGGGTCGGCCAGGAAAGTCTTGGAGATGAAGCCACCGAAAGTGGCGGCGGCCCATACGGCGAAGAACAGGACGAAGAAACTGATCCCCAGCACGACACGCGTGCCAGGGGCCACGGCTTGCAGCGGCTTCATTTATTTCAAGAAGCGGGTATCGGCCAGCTTGCTCATGTCGGGCAGGGCCTTGATCACACCGGCTTCGAGCAGCAGGTCGGCGGCTTCCTTGCTGAAGGCAGCGTGTTCGCCGGCAAAAAACTTCTGGTTGGCGGCGCGGTCCTGCCAGCGCAGGTATTTCTGGCTGGCTTCGAACTGGTCAGCCGACTGCTTGACGTCGGCGCCCATGATTTCAAAACTCTTTTGCGGCTCCTTGGCGATCATCTCCAGCGCTTCGAAGTAGCTGTCGGCCAGGGCCTTGGCGGCTTTCGGGTTGTCGGCGAGGAACTTGGGTGTGCAGCCCACGGTGTCCATGATCATCGGGTAGTCGAGGGTGGTGGCAATGATCTTGCCAGCTTCCGGCTTGGCGCGCACGGCGCCGAGGTAGGGCTCGTAGGTCATGGCGGCGTCAATGCCGCCGATGCCGGCAATCATTGCGTTGGCGGCGGCTTGCGGCTCGAGGTTGACGATCTTCACGTCTTTCGGCGTCAAGCCGTTTTTCTTGAGCATCCAGGCCAGCGTGAACCACGGGGCGGTGCCAGGCGCGCTCGCCGCCACGGTCTTGCCCTTGAGGTCGCTGATCTTGGTAATGTTGGGTTTGACCACCATGCCGTCGGCGCCATAACTCTTGTCGAGCTGGAAGATTTGCGTGGTGGCGACACCGTTGGCGTTCCAGACGATCCAGGTTTCCACCGTGGTGGCGGCGCACTGCACGTCACCCGACGCTATCGCCAGGTGGCGGTCTTTTTGCGGGATCTTCTTGATCGACACATCGAGGCCATTTTTCTTGAAGATGCCGGCTTCCTTGGCCAGGGTCAGCGGCGCAAAGCCGGTCCAGCCGGACATGCCCAGCGTGATTTTGGTTTCTTGCGCCTGTGCGGAGACACAGGCCAGTGCGACGAGGGACAGGGTGAGCAGCTTTTTCATGGGAACTCCTGGGGTTGGCGGTTGAAGGGAAGGGGGATCGATACGTATGCAGTGTTCATGCCAGCTTCAAGGCATGCAGCTCGGGCATGTCGGCATCAAGCGCTGCCGCCATGTCGCCGCTGGCTACCAGATGCTGCACGGCTTCCATGTCGCGCGCCAGGCTGCGGTCTTCCATCATGGCCGGCGAGACGATGCGGATCAAGCGCAACACGCGCTCCAGCGGCGCCGAACTTGTGAGCGGGCGCAAAAATTCGATACCCTGAGCGGCAGCCAGCAATTCGATACCGACGATGTAGGCCGTGTTGCGCAGCATCGGCTGCAGGCGGCGCGCCGCAAAGGTGGCCATGCTCACATGGTCTTCCTGGTTGGCCGAGGTCGGCAGGCTGTCCACGCTGGCGGGGTGCGCCAGCGACTTGTTCTCGGAGGCCAGCGCAGCGGCTGTGACGTGCACGATCATGAAACCGGAGTTGAGGCCGGCATCGGGTGTCAGGAAAGGCGGCAGGCGCGAGGCCACGGTATCAACCAGCATCGCGATGCGGCGCTCGGTGATGGCGCCGATTTCAGCAATGACCACGGCCAGCGCGTCGCAAGCCAGGGCCACGGGTTCTGCGTGAAAATTGCCACCGGAAACAAGCTCCCCCCCGAAGCGCCCTGGGGCCGCCTCCCCCTCGAGGGGGAGGCGCCTCTGGCCCGGCGAAGCCGGCTCCACGGCCCCTGCTTGCAAGGCACTGCTGCTGGCCGCAAACACCAGCGGGTTGTCGGTCACCGCGTTGGCTTCGATCACCAGCACCTGGGCGGCATAACGCATCTGGTCCAGGCAGGCGCCCATGACCTGGGGCTGGCAGCGCAGGCAGTACGGGTCCTGCACGCGATCGTCGTTGTCGAGGTGCGACTGGCGGATGCCGCTACCCACCGTCAGCGCGCGATAGGCGGCGGCACAGGCGATCTGGCCCGGCTGACCGCGCACCGCGTGGATGCGCGGATCAAACGGACCATCGCTGCCACGCGCCGCATCGAGTGTCAGCGCGCCCGAGATGATGGCGGTCTCGAACAGACGCTCGGTCGCGAACAGTGCGTCGAGTGCCAGCGCGGTCGAGACCTGTGTGCCGTTGATCAGCGCCAGGCCTTCCTTGGCAGAAAGCTCAAGCGGCTTCAGGCCGGCCCGTGCCAGCGCCTTCGCGGCCGGTAGCCGCTGGTCCTGGTAGAACACCTCGCCTTCACCCACCAGCGGCAGGCACAGATGCGCCAGCGGCGCGAGGTCCCCTGAGGCGCCGACCGAGCCCTGGCAGGGAATCACCGGGCAGATGCCGTGGTTGTGCAAATCGAGCAAGGCGTCTATTACTTTTTCACGCACACCTGAATACCCGCGCGCCAAACTGGCCGCCTTGAGCAGCAGAATCAGGTGCACCACCCGCGTCGGAAGCGGCTCGCCGACACCGACCGCGTGGGAGCGCAGCAGCTTGAGCTGCAGGATGGCCAGGTCCTTTTTGTCGATACGGGTGTTGGCGAGCTTGCCGAAGCCAGTGTTGACACCGTAGACTGCCGCTCCGCCACTGGCGGCCCGGTGCACCAGCGCGGCACTGGCGCGCACATCGGCGCGGCAGGCGGCGTCGAGCCGGACCGGCGCAGGCAGTGGCGCGCAGAGCCGGCGCAACTGCGCCATGGAGAGCTGGCCGGGGATGAGGAGTTCTTTGAGAGGCATGGTGTTGTATCTGTCCGTTCGCCCTGTGCTTGTCGAAGGGGCGTCCTGCAAATTCAAGGCAGGCTTCGATCCTTCGTCGAGCTCAGGACAGGCTTCGGTGGGTTCAGCCCATCATCGGCAGGTTCAGGCCGTTGTCTTTGGCGCTGGTCTTGGCGATGTCGTAACCTGCGTCGGCGTGGCGCATCACGCCGGTGGCCGGGTCGTTGAAAAGCACACGTTCAACGCGCTCGGCCGCTTCATCGGTGCCGTCGCAGACGATGACCACGCCCGAATGTTGCGAGTAACCCATGCCGACGCCGCCGCCGTGGTGCAGGCTGACCCAGGTCGCGCCGCTGGCGGTGTTGAGCAGCGCGTTGAGCAGCGGCCAGTCGCTGACGGCGTCGCTGCCGTCCTTCATGGCCTCGGTTTCACGGTTTGGCGAAGCCACCGACCCGGAATCCAGGTGGTCGCGACCGATCACAATGGGCGCCTTGAGCTCACCGGACTTGACCATGGCGTTGAAGGCCAGGCCGGCCAGGTGCCGCTCGCCGAGGCCGATCCAGCAGATGCGTGCCGGCAGGCCCTGGAAACTGATGCGTTCTTCGGCCATGTCCAGCCAGCGGTGCAGCGGTTTGTTGTCGGGGAAGAGCTCCTTCATCTTCGCGTCGGTCTTGCGGATGTCTTCCGGGTCGCCGCTGAGCGCCACCCAGCGGAAGGGGCCGACGCCGCGGCAGAACAGCGGCCGGATGTAGGCCGGCACAAAGCCGGGGTAGTCGAAGGCATTGGCCACACCGAAGTCCTTGGCCACCTGACGCAGGTTGTTGCCGTAGTCCACCGTGGGAATACCCATGGCGTGAAAGGCCAGCAGGGCCTGCACATGGACAACGCAGGATTCGCCCGCAGCCTGTTTGAGTGCGGCATGCTGCGCCGGGTCTTTTTGCGCGACCTGCCACTGCGCCACGCTCCAGCCGGCCGGCAGGTAGCCGTTGATGATGTCGTGGGCCGAGGTCTGGTCGGTGACCATGTCGGGGCGCATGCCGCCGGCTGCGGCACGGCGCGCCAGCTCGGGCACGATCTCGGACGCGTTGCCGCACAGGGCAATCGACATGGCTTCCTTGCGGCTGGTGTGATGTTTGATCAACGCCAATGCCTCATCGAGGTCTTTTGCTTGCTTGTCGACGTAGCGGGTTCTCAGACGGAAGTCGATGCGCGACTGCTGGCATTCGATAGTGAGCGAACAGGCGCCGGCAAAGGTGGCCGCCAGCGGCTGCGCCCCGCCCATGCCGCCCAGGCCGGCGGTCAGCACCCAGCGGGCGGTTAAATCTCCATTGAAATGCTGGCGGCCAGCTTCGACAAAGGTCTCATAGGTGCCCTGCACGATGCCTTGCGTGCCGATGTATATCCAGCTACCCGCCGTCATCTGGCCGTACATCATCAGGCCGGCGCGATCAAGCTCGTTGAAGTGCTCCCAGGTCGCCCACTTGGGCACCAGGTTGGAGTTGGCGATCAGCACGCGCGGCGCGCCCGTATGGGTGCGGAACACGCCGACTGGTTTGCCCGACTGCACCAGCAGGGTTTCGTCGGCCCTGAGCTTGCGCAGCGAGTCGAGGATGGCGTCGAAGGCCGGCCAGTTGCGCGCCGCCTTGCCAATGCCGCCGTAAACCACGAGTTCATCGGGGTTCTCGGCGACGTCCGGATCCAGGTTGTTCTGGATCATGCGGTAGGCGGCTTCGATCTGCCAGTTGGCGCAGGACAGCGCGCTGCCGCGCGGCGCGCGCACCGGCCGGGCTTTGCTGTCGAGAAACGGGGTTTGCGAAAGGTCTGACATGGTGCTTCCTTGGCTGCGGCATTTCCGGGTCCCTCCCGGCTTGCAAGATTTGTTTCGGTAAATGCTAGTTGTCTATACAACTTGTGTCAACTGGGGTAATCTACGCCCATGGCAAAAGTTTTATTGCCTGCCTATGAGCAGGTCAAGGCCTTCATCAAGACCCATATCAGTGCGGGAACGTGGAAGCCGGGGGACCCGGTGCCCAGCGAAGCGGCGCTGGCGGCCCAATTCGGTATCAGCCGCATGACGGTCAACCGCGCCCTGCGCGAGCTCACGGCAGAAGGGCTGGTCACACGCATCCAGGGCTCGGGCACGCGGGTGGCCGAGCTGCACCGCATTTCGTCGCGCCTGACGATTCGCGACATTCATGAAGAAGTGGTCGAGCGCGGCCATGTGCACACCACCCGTGTGCTTTTGGTAGAAGCCGAAAAAGCCAGTGCCGACCTGGCGAAGTCGCTGGGCCTGCGCACCGGCGCGAGGATTTTTCACACCGTCTTGGTGCACCTGGAAAACGGGGTACCCATCCAGTACGAAGACCGCTACGTCAACCCGGCTGCCGCGCCTGATTTCCTGAGCACCGATTTCACCGCTACTACGCCCACCCACCACCTGTTGCAGCACGCGCCCCTGACCGAAGCCAGTTATTCGATCGAGGCCTGCCTGCCGACCGTGCAGGAGGCCAAACAACTGGGTATTCGGCGTACCGAGCCCTGCCTGGCCATGATGCGGCGCACCGTCAGCGGCGCCAACGTGGCCAGCGTGGCGCGGCTGGTTTACCCTGGCACGCGTTACAGCTTTGCGGGACAATTCCAGGCATGAAGACAGCCCACAGCGCGGAGGTGAGCCCATGAGCTGGCAGATGATTCCCCTTGAAGAAGTCGCGCCCACCCCCTGGCGCAATGGCGGCGGTGTGACGCGTGAGCTGATCGCCTGGCCCACGCCGCAGGACTGGGATTGGCGCATTTCGGTCGCTGAGGTCGAAAAAAGCGGACCGTTCTCGCGCTTCGAGGGTGTGGAGCGCTGGTTCGCCGTGCTCGGCGGCGCCGGCGTACGGCTCACGGTTGACGGGCAGACGCACGAGATGACCGCGCAAAGCGCGCCGCTGCGCTTCGACGGCGCGCAGGATTGCGCCTGCGAGCTGATCGACGGACCCACCGAAGACTTCAACCTGATGCTCAAGCACGGACACGCGCATGCGCGTCTGGTGCGCGTGCAAGGCGCGCTTGATGTGGTGGTCAAGCCCGGCACGCGGGTGGCGGTGTATGCCTGGGACGAGCCGGTGCGGGTGCAGGTCAACCGGAAGTTTGCGACCGTGTCGCCGCACACCCTGGCCTGGCGCGCGCTGGCCAACGGCGCGTCGGTACGCATCGAGGCGCCCACAGCACTGTGGATGGAACTGGCCCGATGACGGTGCAGCTCTGGACGCATTGCCGCATCGCCACGCTGCAGGCCGGGCATTCTGCGCCTTACGGCCTGATCGAAAACGCTGCGCTGGCTGTCGATTCCGGCCAGATCGTTTGGGTCGGCCCGCGCAGCGAACTGCCTGCCGAACTGGCGGCGTGCAAAACGCGTGAACATGACGCCGGCGGCGCGCTGATCACGCCGGGCCTGATTGACTGCCACACGCACCTGGTCTACGGCGGCGACCGTGCGCAGGAGTTCGAGCTGCGCCTGCAGGGCACCAGCTACGAAGATATTGCACGTGCAGGCGGCGGCATCGCCTCGACCGTCCTGGCCACACGCGCCGCGAGCGAGGAGGAACTGGGGGCGCAAAGCCTCAAGCGTTTGCAGGCACTTCTGTCTGAAGGCGTGACCAGCCTGGAGATCAAGTCCGGCTATGGGCTGTCGCTGGCCCATGAGCGTAAGACCTTGCGCGTGGCGCGCTCGCTTGCCGGCAACCAGCCGGTCGAGGTATGCACCACCTTTCTCGGTGCGCATGCACTACCGCCCGAGTTTGCCGGCCGACAGGACGCCTATGTGGACGAGGTGCTTCGCATGTTGCCGCTGCTGCATGCAGAAGGCCTGGTTGATGCAGTGGATGCCTTTTGCGAACGGATTGCCTTCAGCGTGGCGCAGACCGAACGCGTGTTTCAGGCTGCGCAGGCGCTGGGTCTTCCGGTCAAGCTCCACGCCGAGCAGCTCAGCGACAGCGGCGGCGCCGAACTCGCCGCGCGTTACGGCGCGCTCAGTTGTGACCACCTCGAGTGGCTCAGCGAGCAGGGCGCGGTGGCGATGGCAAAAGCCGGCAGCGTGGCCGTGCTGTTGCCGGGCGCGTTTTATTTTTTGCGCGAGACAAAGCTGCCGCCCGTGGCCATGCTGCGTTCGCACCAGGTGGCGATGGCGATTTCAACTGACTGCAATCCCGGCAGCTCGCCCTGCACCTCGCTGCTGCTGATGCTCAACATGGCCTGCACACTGTTCCGCCTGACGCCCGAGGAGGCGTTGGCCGGCGTGACGCGCCATGCGGCCACCGCATTGGGATTCAGTGATCGCGGCGTCATCGCTGCGGGCAAACGCGCTGACTTTGTGCTCTGGGATGTCGCGCATCCGGCGCAATTGGCCTATGCCTTCGGCGCCAACCCGCGCCTCAAAACTGTATTCAAAGGTGAAGTTGTATGAGTTTCAGCCTGCACCAGGGCACGGTGCCCCTGCTGGTCAGCATGCCGCACACCGGCACCGGGATCCCGCCGGAGTTGCAGGGCGGCTATGCCGAACGCGCGCTGGGCCTGGAAGACACCGATTGGCATCTGCACCAGCTCTATGACTTTTTGCCGGAACTGAGCGCCAGTGTGCTCCGGCCGATCTATTCGCGTTATGTGATCGACCTGAACCGTCCGCCCGACGATGCACCCATGTATCCCGGTGCATCCAACACCGAGCTGTGCCCGACGCGTTTTTTTAATGGCGATGCGCTGTATCGGGAAGGCAGGGCACCCGATGCGGCCGAGCGCCTGCGCCGCCGCGAGACCTGGTGGCAGCCTTACCACTCGGCGCTGGCCGCTGAACTGGCGCGCATCAAGGCCCAGCACGGTTTTGCGCTGCTGTGGGACGCGCACAGCATCTGCTCCGAGATTCCCTGGCTGTTCGAGGGCCGCCTGCCCGACCTCAACATAGGCTCGGCCAACGGCACAGCCGCGCATGTCTCTATTACGGATGCCGCTGCGGCCGCCTGTGCCGGCGCCCCCGGTGTCAGCAGCATCGTCAACGGTCGCTTCAAGGGTGGCTACATCACGCGCCAGTACGGCCGGCCGGATCAGGATGTGCACGCGGTCCAGCTTGAAAAGTGCCAGAGCCTGTACATGCAGGAAGCGGCGCCTTTTGCCTATGACGAAGCTCTGGCGAAGAAAATCCGGCCGGTGCTGAAAAACATGGTGACCGCCAGCCTGGCCGCTGCACGCGCTTTGTATGGCCGCTGAGTCCACACGCTACTTCGCAGCGCAGGCCTGGGTCGATGGCGCGTGGGCACAGGATGTGTTGCTGACCGCCGGTAGAGACGGCCACTGGCTGAGCATCGAGCCCAACGCCGCGCCGGAAGCATTGCGCGGCGCAGAACGCCTGAGCGGCCCGGTGTTGCCCGGCCTCGTCAACGCGCACAGCCACGCCTTCCAGCGCGCCATCGCCGGGCTGACCGAGCGATCAAACGGCAGCGACGACGATTTTTGGAGTTGGCGCGACCGCATGTACAGCGCTGCGCTGCGCATCACACCCGATCAGCTCGAAGCCGTGGCCGCCTTGCTGTATGCCGAGTTGCTGCAGGCCGGCTACACCCAGGTCTGCGAGTTTCACTACCTGCACAACAACACCGACGGCCGGCCTTATGCCGACCCGCTGGCCATGTCGCTGGCCCTTGTGCGGGCGGCTCAGCGTGTGGGCATGGGTCTGACCCTGTTGCCCACGCTGTACATGCGTTCCGGTTTCGGCGCGGCGGGTCTGCGCGAAGACCAGCGGCGTTTTGCCTCGACGCCCGAGTCCGTGCTGCGCCTGGCCGAAGGTGCACTGGCCCTGGGGTATGACCGCATCAACGCCGGCCTGGCATTACATTCGCTGCGCGCTGTGGACGCCGCAGCCCTGCTTGAAGTAGCGGCAGCAGCCCGCGCCCAAGGCATGGCGGTGCACATCCACATCGCCGAGCAGATGCAGGAAGTCGATGCCTGCGTGGCAGCCACTGGCCAGCGGCCCCTTGACTGGCTGCTGTCCCATGCGCCCGTGGATGCGCGCTGGAACTTGGTGCATGCGACCCAGGCCAGCGGCGCCGAACTGCAGGGCGTGCAGCGCAGCGGCGCGACCGTCGTGATCTGCCCGACCACCGAAGCGAATCTGGGCGACGGCGTGTTCGACTTGCCCGCATATGCGAAGGCCGGTGGCCGCTGGTCCATAGGCTCAGACAGCCATGTCACGCGCAGCTGGCAAGAAGAGCTGCGCGTGCTCGAATACTCACAGCGCCTGAGCCTGCGCCAGCGCAACATCGCATCGCGCGTGTTGGGCGGGCCCTCAAGCGCGGCCATGCTTTTTTCTGCAGCGCTGGCTGGCGGCTCGGCGGCGACCTCCTTGTCTATGGTCGGCCTGGCCGTAGGTCAGCGCGCCGACTTCGCCGTGGTGGACTTGAGCTCAGCAGCGCTGCTCGGTGTGCCGGCCGATCATGTGCTCGATGCCATGGTGTTTTCCAGCCCCGACACGCGCCTGAGCGAGGTGTTTGTGGCCGGCCGGCGCGTCGTCAGCGGCGGGCAGGTGACCGACTGGCCGCGGCTGGCGGCGGATTTTTCGCAGGCCATGAAGGTGTTGTGGGCCTGATGCTCCGGGGAAAACACGGCACTTGACAACAGACTTGTTACTATTAAATTAATAGCTGCAAGCCCTTTTCTGACATAGGCCGAAGGCCAATTTTCCTCTCAACCAGCCAGCAGTTCTTCCACCGCCGCACCCAGCGCCAGCAGCTCGCGGTCGGCGCCGCGCTGGCCCACCAGCATCAGCCCGACGGCCAGTCCGCCTTGGCGCGGCAGCGGCAAGGACAAGGCTGGCAGATCAAAGAAGTTGAAGACCGAGGGGTTGCGCAGCAGCAGGGCGTTGGTGCGCAAAAACACATCTTCATCCTGCACCGCGTTGATTAGCGGCGCCAGCAGCGGCACGGTCGGCAACACCAGCGCGTCGAGGCCGGCCATGCGAGCATCGAGCGCGGGCAACAGCGCGGCGCGGGCCTGCTGAATGCCGATATAACTGGCGGCGCTCAGCGTTTGGCCGCGGCGGATGCGGCCCAGCACGATGGGGTCGTAGGCCTCGGGACGGGTCGCGACCCCGTCACGGTGGATCCAGGCGGCTTCGGCGGCCACCAGGGTGCCGCGCTCCTGCAGGCGGAAGGGTTCGCCGAGCAGCTCATCGAAGGCCTCATTGCTGACCGTCGCGCCAGCATGCAGCAGGGTGCCGAGCGCCTGCTCCACCGCAGCCAGCACCGCGTCCTGCGCCTGGCTGAACAGCAGGCCGCGCGGCACACCGAGCCGCAGGCCGCCCACCGCTCGGGCCAGCAAAGTCTGGTGGGCGATGCCGGCCAACACACAGTCAGTTGCTGCTGCGTCTGCCACGTTGCGGCACAGCGGGCCCACGCAGTCCAGGGTGAAGGACAACGGGTAGGCGCCGTCGCGCGGCACCCTTGCCTGAGTCGGCTTGAAGCCGACCAGCCCATTGAGCGCCGAGGGGATGCGCACCGAACCGCCGGTGTCGGAGCCGATGGCGATTTCGGCCATGCCAAGCGCTACCGAGACACCGGCCCCCGACGATGAGCCGCCGGGGATTCGGCTGGGGTCCAGCGCATTGCCGGGCGTGCCGTAGTGCGGGTTGATGCCCACGCCCGAAAACGCAAACTCGGTCATGTTGGTTTTGCCGATGACCACGGCGCCGGCGGCGCGCAGACGGCTCACCACCAGTGCATCACGCGTGGCCGGCGCGGCACCCTGCAGCAGTTTTGATCCGGCCGTGGTGGTCTCGCCCGCCACGTCGAACAGGTCTTTGATGGAAACAATGCGGCCGTCGAGCGGGCCCACCCGCTTGCCTGTGCTTCTGCGCAGGTCAGAGGCCTTGGCGGCATCGCGGGCGGTGTCTGCGTAAACGCGGGTAAAGATACGCTGGCCTTCGTCGCCAGCGGCGGTGATGGCCGCCAGAGCGGTTTCGAGCCGCTGGATGGCGGGGCTGTCGGAGGGTTGCGGTGTCATGGCGCGATTATCTGCTTCCTCACCCGCCTGGAGTCAGGTACCTACCGCCGGCGCACACTGCGGCCTATCATCGCCCGATGACCACGCCCGCCCCTTCTCTGCGCTTCTTGTTCGACACCCAGCACCGCGCCAGCCGCGCGCAAATTGATGTGCCGCTGGCCTTGCGCCGCGAGCGCTTGCTGCGTGTGCGCCGCCTGCTCGATGAGCATGGCAGTGCGCTGGCGCAGGCCGTGCAGCAGGACTTTGGCGTGCGCTCGCCGCAGCTCACCGAGATTGCCGACCTGTTTGTGCTGCGCTCCTTGCTGTCGAACAGCTTGAAAAACCTGGCGACATGGATGAAACCCGTGAAGGTCGGCACGCCGCTGTACCTGCTGCCGGCGCGCGCTTTTTTGCAGCGCCAGCCGCTGGGCGTGGTGGGTGTGGTGTCGCCCTGGAACTACCCGGTGCAGTTGTCGCTGGGCCCGGTCATCACCGCGCTGGCGGCCGGCAACCGCGTGATGCTCAAGCCGAGCGAGCTGACACCGGCCACCTCTGCGCTACTGGAGAAACTGCTGGGCGAGGTGTTTGCGCCTGACGAGGTGTGTGTGGTGCAGGGTGACGGCGCGGTGGCGGCAGAATTTGCCAGACTGCCGTTTGACCATTTGTTCTTCACCGGCTCCACCGCCGTGGGCCGCAAGGTGGCCGAGGCCGCCGCCGTCAACCTGACGCCGACCACACTGGAGCTCGGCGGCAAGTCGCCTTGCATGGTCGATGCGTCCTGCGACCTTGACGCCGCCGCCATCAAGATCGCCCACGGCAAGCTGCTCAACGCGGGGCAGACCTGCATTGCGCCCGACTATGTGTTGTTGCCCAGCGGCAAGGAAGCCGCGTTTGGCGAAGCCTTTGCCCGTGCCGTGGCCACGCTGTTCCCCACCATTGCAGGCAACCCCGACTACGCGGCCATCATCACCCCGCGCCACCATGAGCGTCTGCAGGCTTTGCTGGCCCAGGCCGAGGCCGGCGGCGCACGCTTGCAGGTGGTGAATCCTGGCAATGCGGCAGCCACCGATTCACGGCAGATGGCGCCTGTGCTGGTGTTCAATGTCGCCGCCGACGCCAGGCTGCTCAGCGAAGAAATATTTGGCCCCATCTTGCCGGTGCTGGGCTACGGAACCCTGGACGAAGCCGTCAACTACATCAACGCCCGGCCGCGCCCGCTGGCGCTGTACTGGTTCGGTACCGATGCGGCGGCGCGCGACGCCGTGCTGGCCCGCACTGTCAGCGGCGGCGTGACCGTCAACGACACGCTGATGCACATTGCCCACGAGAATCTGCCCTTCGGTGGCGTCGGCGACAGCGGCTGGGGCAGCTACCACGGCGAGGCCGGCTTTCTGCGCCTGACGCAGCAAAAACCGGTGCTGGTGCAGTCGAAATGGGCGAGCGGGGATTTGTTTTACCCGCCTTATGGCAAGCGGTTTGATCAGGTGATGGGTTTGCTGAAGCGGTTGATTTGATGATGCCGGAGGTGGTTGTCGCATCTCATACAGGTAGGTTCACCGCCCAGCCCCAAACACCTGCACCCAGTAAATCGCCGACGTGCTCCAGGTGTTCACCACAAACGCGGCGCCCATTTCAACAAAAGCCGGCGACATGATGTTGGCGCAGTGGCTGGGGCTGTCCAGCCAGCCTTGCACGGCCAGGTCGGGCGTCATCTGGCCGGCGGCCAGGTTTTCGCCGATGCTGCGCCAGCGGTAGCCCATGCGTGTGGCGCGACCGGCCACCGTGCTGCCGTCCCGCGCGGTGTGGTTGAAGTAGCTGTGCCGCGCCATGTCGGCGGCGTGGCCTGCGGCAACTTCTGTCAGCAAGGACTGGTGCAACAGGGGCGGCACGGCGACAAACAGCTCGCTACCGCAGCGCCTGGGCTGGGCGCGTGCGGCGTTGACCAGCGCCAAGATGCGGGCTTCGACTTGCTCGCCCTGCGCGGCGGCGGGCGCGGCAAAGGGTTGGGCCACCACCACCCAGAGATGGTTGCCGCGCTGGTGAAAACCGGCGTCTGTCATGGGCAGGTGCATCACCGCCGCGCAGGCCTTGCCCAGTGTTTTTGGCAGCAGTACCGCCGGCCCGGTCGATGAGCGTACGGTAATTTGTGTGGCATGCACCGAGCGGTAGTTTGCGGCTTTGAGGGCATCGTCGAGCTTGCTGCCATCGGCCAGCAATGCAGCGACGCGCGACAGGGCTGCGTTTTCACGCAGCGCCGGCGTCCGCGCCGGGCCTTCACCGCAGCCCTGCTGCCGGATGGTGTTGATTGCGCGCAGCAGCGTCGGGTGCTCCGGCGCGGGCGACTGCGCGTAAAGCGGTGTACTGATTGCCAGCAGGCTGAAAGCGAGGCAAGCCGCCGCTATCTTGCTGGTTGTTGTGCAGACCGGGAAGTTCATCGGGCCATGATAGCTACGCGGGGCGGCTTCACAGTTCCGACGCCCTGGTCAGTTGTCAAGATGCTCTGTTTTTGATAGCTGTTCACGCCCGCTGGATATGGGCTAGAGGCCTTTTTTGTTCTGAAAGTAACTCGGCGACTGACCCATGGCGGCCTTGAACATCGCCGAAAACGCGCTGTCACTGGCGTAGCCACTGGCCGCTGCGACCTGGCTGACCGGCGTGCCGCGCGCCAGCAGTGGCAGCGCATGCGCCAGGATGGCCTGCTGGCGCCATTGCTGGTAGCTGGTGCCGAGTTCGTCGCGGAACAGGCGCGCCATGGTGCGTTCGCTGGCGCCCATGTCGGCCGCCCACTCGGCCAGCGTGGCGCGCTCGGCTGGCGCGCGCAGCACGGCCTCGCACAGCGCGCGCAGGCGCTTGTCGCCATGCTCCGCGTGTGGCATGGGCACACCCAGCGGCTGGGTGTCGGCGTGGGTGATCTCGTCGATCAACAGGCCGCTGAGCATGGCCTCGCGCGTGACGCCCAGACGGGAGTCTTCGTGTGCGTCAAGGGCCAGCACCATTTCCCGCAGCAGCGGCGACACCACAATCACCCGGCAACCTTGCCAGCCGGCGGGCGTGGTGTCGGCATGGAGGTAGAGCGTGCGGAACTCCGCAGCCTCCAGCACGTTGATGGCGTGCAAGGCGCCGGGCGCGATCCAGACCGCGCGGGAGGGCGGCACGATGTAGGTGACTTCATCCGGCGTGGCGGCTGTCACCTGCAGGATGCCGCTGGCGCAGTAGGCCAGTTGCGCCCAGCCGTGGCGGTGCGGCTTGAAGTGGGTGTCGGCCGGCATGCTGCGGGCGCGCACACGCACCGGTCGCGCCGGGCTGGGCGTGAAGGCGTCAATGCCGTCCACCGAGATCAGGGCCGGACGTGCAGGGAAGGGGCTGGAAGGGCGTGGCACGGTTTGGCTGAAATTCGCTAAATTATGTCTTTCTGTCGCATTCAAGAATCCAGGCCCGATATTACGATAGCGCCATGCGCATCACAAGCACCCTGAATCCGCCGGCGCTCAACCCCGTCAGCCTGCGCCAGGACGCCGGCGTGATCGGCCTGGTCGGCCTGGCGCACATGATCAGCCACTTCAGCCAGCTGCTGCTGGCGCCGCTGTTTCCCTGGCTCAAGGAAGAATTCGGGGTGAGTTACGCAGAGCTTGGTTTTTTGATGACGATTTTTTTCGTGGTGTCCTGCGCGGTGCAGACGCTGTCGGGTTTTGTGGTGGACCGTTTCGGCCCGCGTCCGATTCTGTTCGCCGGCCTGAGCCTGCTCGGCATTGCGGCCTTTGGTTATGCGGCCAGCACCAGCTACTGGATGCTGGCGGCCTTCGCCGTGGTCGCGGGCATAGGCAACGGCGTGTTCCACCCGGTGGACTACACGCTGATCAACCGCAAGGTCAGCGCGCCGCGCCTGGGCCACGCCTACAGTGTGCACGGCATCACCGGCAGCCTGGGCTGGGCGCTGGCGCCAGCGCTGGTGGTGACGCTGACCTTTGCATATTCGTGGCGCGTTGCGCTGATGGCCGCCGGCGCGCTGGCCTTTGGGGTGCTGGCCGTGCTGCTGTTCAACCGCGACAAGCTCACACTCGTGGTGGCGCCGCCGGTCAAAGGTGCGGCGGCGGTCGACGGCTCGCTGGACTTCCTCAAGATCCCGGCGGTGTGGATGTGTTTTGCGTTTTTCTTCTGGTACGCGATTGTGCTGAGCGTGGTGCAGACCTTTGCGCCGGAAGCCGCGCGCCAGTTGCATGACGTGCCTCTGGGCCTGGTGGCCATGTGCCTGACGATTTACATGGTGTGCAGCGCCGGCGGCATGGTGGCGGGCGGTTTTCTGGCGTCCGACCCGGCGCGCTGCGAGCGCATCGTCGGTGCCGGCTTCGGCATGGCTGCGGTCATGGCGCTGGTGCTGGCACTGGGCAGCTTCCCGGCCTGGGTGGTGCCGGTGCTGTTTGGCTTGATGGGTTTTTCGTCGGGCATCGCCGGGCCGTCGCGTGACCTGCTGGTCAAACGCTCGACCCCTGAAAACGCCTCGGGCCGCGTCTATGGCGTGGTCTACGCGGGTCTGGACATCGGCCAGGCCGTGTCGCCGCTGATCTTCGGTCTGATGATGGACCACCAGATGTACCGTGGCGTGTTGCTGGGGCTGGCACTGATGCTGGGTGTGCTGATTGCCAGCGCCTTTAACGTGCGGCGTGCGCGGCGCACGCCGCTGGTCATGGCCTGAACATCATTTTGTGTAAACGCTTCAAGGTGCTCATGCAGGAGGCGCCTGCGCAGCCGGCGCTCGCCGCTTCTCACTGACCAGCACGTACAGGCCGGAGGCTATCAACAGCGCGATGCCGAACCAGGCCAGCGTGTTCGGCACCTCGCCCCACACGCCGTAGCCCAGCACCAGCGCAAACAGCAGGCCGCTGTAGCGAAAGGGCGCAACCAGCGTCATCTCGCCGTGGCGCATGCTGTTGATGATGAAGTAGTAGCCACCTGTGAGGAACACGGAGGCCAGGCCCAGGAGCCCGAACTCGAACAGGCCGAAGGACTGCCAGCCCTGCAGCAGCGAGCCCACGCCCGACACCACCGTGACCGCGACCGCCGTGGCCAGCGTGATCAGGATGGACGGAATGCCGGCGTGAATGCGGCGCGTCATCAGGTCGCGCGCGGCATGAAACAGCGTGCCCAGCAGGCAGACCAGCGCCCAGGTGTTGAAGCCTTCCGCACGCGGCTGGATCACCAATAGCACACCCAGGAAGCCGAAACCGACCGCCAGCCAGCGCGCGCCGCGCACGCGCTCGGCCATGAAGAGCGCGGCAAACATTGTCATGAACAGCGGCGCAGCCAGGTTGATGGCGGTGGCGTTGCCGATCGGCAGGTGAAACAGCGAGCCCAGGTAAAGCATGGTGGCGATGGCATCCACCAGCGCGCGGACCGCAACCCAGCCGCGCGTGGCTTCGCGCAGGCGGGGCGTGGCGCCCAGCGCGTGGGCGACGGCCAGCACCAGCAGCACCGACATGAAGCCGCGAATGAAGATCAGTTGCGCACTGGGCATGCTCTGGCTGGCAAATTTGACCAGCGCGTCGTTGGTGACGAAGCAGCCCATCGCACCCACCATGCAAATGATGCTGCGCCGGTTGGCGGCGGCTGCGGCAGAATTGAGCAGGCTCATGGCGCGGCGGCCAGGCCGCAAGTTTTGATTCGTCCCGACCTCGCCATGCGGCTTCCTTGAAAAAATGAAAGGCCTGTTTATACCCCGCTGCCTTGCCGCGTGATGCCGTTGTCCAGCACCTCGCCGCCGGACGTCGCGTGTTCCTTCGCTTGGTGGATGGGCAAAACGACACGGGGTAGGCGTGACCCCGCATCAACGACCGGCCAGGAATTGCGTCATGCGTTGCAACTCGTCATCGAGCGCCGCGCGAAATCCTGCATCGCGCGGCTTGGCATTGGCATAACCGAAGGTCGTTTGCAGCCCGCCCGCAGTATTCGTCACATTGGCCCAGCCGATCACACGCTCGTGCCACAACAGGGGCAAGGCGTAGTAACCAAACTGCCGCTTGGGCGCCGGCATATAGGCTTCGAACTTGTACGTCCAGCCCCACAACAGCTCAAAGCGACGCCTGTCCCACACCAGCGGATCAAAAGGCGCGAGCAGGCGCACCGCTGTATCGGGTGCATGTTTTCGCGAAACCGGGTTTTCATCGGCTGGCCAGTACCAGGTGGTGCCATCAATGCGGCAGCTCGCCAGTTCTTCGCGTGCCATTTTGAGGGCCGCCTGTGTTTGAGCCGACAGATGCGACGCGCCGTAGCCCAGCAGGCGCACGAGGTAGGTCAGGCTCGCCGCCGGCAGCGGCGCGTACTTGCGCACCACCAAGGCAATCAGCGCTGCGGCGCGTTGCGCGCAAGCGGCGGCGCTGTCATCGGCTGGCGCGTGTGCCACGGTTTCGTAGAGACGTGTGCCGCTGTCACGCCCTGCCACGCGCAGCAGGCCGCGGTAGTGCAGGCTATCGAGCAGGTGGGTGCTTGCGTTGCTGGAGCCGCCCCAGTAGTTTTTGACGCGGCCATGCGCGAAGTGTTGCTCCACCTCGCGTGGATGCACAGTCCCGCGCTCGCGCACAAAGGCCAGCACGTCCTCGGCCTTACGCCGCGTATCGGCATCCCAGGCACGCCTGGCCTGCCGCGGATGCATTAACGCCAGATGTTCGCGTGGCAGAAAGCCGTAGTTGACGAGGCAGTCTTCCTTGATCGCTAGCTTGGTGTAACGGCTTTCCATATCACCCGCGCGGTAGTCTTTCACGCGGTGGCGCAGCGTGAGGTCTTGCGCACGCGCCGGCGCGCGTATCGGGTCGGCCTGCACGAAGCCCAGCCGCCGGATCACGCGCAGCAGTGTGGTGGGCGGAAAAAGGGTGCGCGCCACGGCGTAGCGGCGTAGGTCGTCAAGGGTTGAGTCAGCCATGCAGTGAATTTCAGCACATTCGACTGCAATCCGCTGAAGCTGGCTCGATCAGACGGCGCTGCGATGCCGTTCGATGCAGACGTCCAGCGTTTCGGCGCCGGGGCGTTGCCACCAGTCGAGTGTCGAAAAAATTTCAACCTCGCTGAAACCGGCGAAACCCGCGTCTTCCACCCAGCCGCGAATCTTTTTGAGTTCCACCACGCCATCACCCATCATGCCGCGGTCGGAGAGCAGGTCGCGCGTCGGCGTGAGCCAGTCGCACACGTGGTAGGCCAGCAAGCGTTCCTTGCCTGCGCGGGCGATTTGCTGCTGCAGCTTGGGATCCCACCAGACGTGATAGATGTCGAGCGCCACACCCAACATGCCGCTTTTGCCGGCGTCGAGTTCGTCGCAGAGGTCGAGTGCATGTTCCAGCGTGTTGATGCAGGCGCGGTCGGCCGCCTGCATGGGGTGCAGCGGTTCTATGGCCAGCGGCATGCCGACTTCGCGTGCATACTCGAGCGAGGCGGCGATGCCGTCACGCACCTCGTTGCGGGCGCGGGTCAGGTCCGTGTAGGCGGCCTTGCCTTCCAGTGCGCCGGGCAGGGCGCCGACGACCAGCACCACACAAGGTGCGTTCAGTGTCTTGGCCTCATCGATGGCGCGGCGGTTGTCGTCCAGCGCGGCTTTTATGCCGGTGGCATCGGCAGCGGGGAAAAAGCCGCCGCGGCAGTAGCCTGAGAGGCCTATGTCGTGTGCCTTCAACTGCTTGGCGACCTTGTCGAGTCCAACAGCCTCCACCTGGTCGCGCCAGGGGTTGATGGCGCGTATGCCGCGTTCGGCGCACTGGTCGATGATGCGGTCCAGCGGCACCTCGGCGCCCGCTTGTTTGCGCACCGTGGCGGTGTTGATGGACAGCCAGTTGTGGCCCTGGGAGAAATCACGCATCGGATCAGCCTTCCACGCCGTGCAGGGCCAGCAGTGTTTGCATACGATGCACCGCCAGCTCGGGCTGTTTCAGCAGGTTCGCCGCATCGGCCAGGCGGAACAACTCGGCGAAGTGTTGCAAGGAACGTGTGCTTTGCTGGCCACCCACCATGGTGAAGTGGCTTTGGTGGCCGTTGAGCCAGGCCATGAAGACCACGCCAGTCTTGTAGAAACGCGTGGGCGCAGCAAAGATGTGGCGCGACAGCGGCACGGTGGGGCCGAGGATGGCGTGGAATTTGTCTACCTTGCCCTGGGCCAGTTCACCGAGTGCCGCGCTGGCGGCTGGCGCAATCGCATCGAAGATGCCCAGCAGCGCATCACTCTGGCCGTGGAACACTTCGCTGCCCTGGCCGTCACCGGCGATCAGCTCGGCGTAATTGAAGTCGTCGCCGGTGTACATGCGCACGCCGGCGGGCAGACGGCGGCGCATGGCGATTTCCTTGCCCTTGTCGAGTAGCGAGATCTTGATGCCGTCAACCTTGTCGGGGTGGGCGTTGATGATGCCCAGCGCGGTGTCCATTGCCGCGTCCACATGCTTCGATCCCCAATAGCCGGCCAGCGCCGGGTCGAACATCTCGCCCAGCCAGTGCAGCACCACCGGCTGTTTGGCCTGGCTCAGGATTCGGTCGTACACACGTTCATAGTCGGCCGGTGATTTGGCCACGCGGGCCAATGCGCGGCTGGCCATCACGATCAGTTTGCCGTCGAGTTTTTCAATCGCAGCCATCTGCTCTTCGTAGCCGGCAATGACTTCGTCAACTGTCTTGACGTTCTCCAGCAGCAGGTGGTCGGTGCCGCAGCCTGAAGCGACCAGCGCCCCCGGAATATCCTTGGCAGCTTCGAGTGAACAGCGGATCAATTCGAGCGAGGTCGGCCAGTCCAGGCCCATGCCGCGTTGCGCCGTGTCCATGGCTTCGGCCACACCCAGGCCCAGCGACCACAGGTGGCGGCGGTAGGCGATGGTCGCGTCCCAGTCGATGGCGCAGTGGACCCAGGGGTCCACCACGGCCAGCGGGTCGGCGACGACGTGCGCCGCCGAATAGGCGATGCGGTTGAAGGCCACGCCAGCCGCTGGCCGGACGGGTGCGGTGCCGCGCAGCGCGTACTGCTGGAGGGTGCCGGCCTGCGTGGGCAGGGTGAGAGTCAAAGCCATGAAATCTACCTGTTGATGCAACTACTAAAGTCCGATCCCCTCTCCCTTTGGGAGAGGGTTAGGGTGAGGGCTGGTGGTCCACTGACATTCCATGCACACGCCAGCCCTCACCCCTGCCCTCTCCCAGAGGGAGAGGGAGTGAAACGGATGCGGGCGAAAACTTTATGCATCAAATATGCCTCTAGCCCTTGTCCAGAGGGCGTAAGCAGCTATCAAACTTATAGCGGATGAATATCCACCCAGCGACGCTCTTTCCAGCTTTCGAGCGCGGCCTCGACCAGTTGCACGCCTTTGGCGCCTTCGGGCAGCGTCCATTGGTAGGGCTCGTTTTCCACCACATGGCGGATGAAATGCTCCCACTGGATCTTGAAGCCGTTGTCGTAGGTCTGGGTGTCCGGCACGTCCTGCCACTGGTCGGAAAAATTCATCGTCTGTTTTTCGTCCGGGTTCCACACCGGGCGCGGCGTATTGACCCGCGACTGGGCCTTGCAGGAGGACAGGCCGGCGACGGCCGACCCGTGGGTGCCATCGACGTGGAAGGTGACCAGATCCTCGCGGTTGACGCGGGTGGCCCAGGACATGGTCATCTGCGCAATCACCTGCTCGCCGCCGTGGCCGATCAGCTCGGCCGTGGCGTAGGCCGCATCGTCGGCGGTCGCCTTGTAGGGCTTGCCGGCTTCGTCCCAGCGCTCGGGTATGTGGGTGGCGCCTATGCAGGAGATCGACTTGACCTCGCCGAACAGGTTGTCCAGCACGTAACGCCAGTGGCACATCATGTCCAGGATCATGCCGCCGCCGTCTTCGGTGCGGTAGTTCCAGCTCGGGCGCTGGATCGGCTGCAGGTCGCCTTCGAAGACCCAGTAGCCGAACTCCAGGCGCACCGACAGCATCTTGCCGAAGAAGCCGGCGCGGCGCAGCATGTCGAGCTTGCGCAGGCCGGGCAGGAACAGCTTGTCCTGCACCGCGCCATGTTTCAGGCCGGACTTTTCAGCCAGACGCGCAATTTCAACGGCTTCGTTGAGGTTGGTGGCAATCGGTTTTTCGCAGTACACGTGTTTGCCGGCGCGTATCGCCTTGGCCAGCAGCGTGGGGCGCATCTGCGTGGTGCCAGCGTCGAAGAAGATGGTGTCGTCCTTGTTCTTCAGCGCCTCGTCGAGGTCGGTGCCCCAGCGTTCAATGTTCCAGGCCTTGGCCAGGGCCTCGATTTTTTCGGCGTTGCGGCCGATCAGGATCGGGTCGGGCACACACAAGTCGCCGTTGGAGAGCAGCACGCCGCCCTGCTTGCGGATCGCGACGATGGAGCGGATCAAATGCTGGTTCATGCCCATGCGTCCGGTCACGCCGTGCATGATGATTCCTAGTTGTTGGGTGGCCATGGGCTTCCTTTGGGGCGGGTGGGGAATGCGGCGGCCGCACCGGACCGGTGTGGCGAAAGCCCAGGGGCCTCCGCCGACCCGCGCCGGTGCGCGCGGTCGCGGGAGTTACTGCGGGGACAGGCCGGCGGCTTTGACCAGCACGGCGTTGCTCTTGATCTCGTCCCTGATGTAGCTGTCGAACTGCTCGGGTGACAGGGTCCAGGCATCGGCGCCGAGGGTGGCGAAACGCTCCTTGACTTCAGGCGTGTTGAGCGCCTTGACAACTTCGTCGTGCAGGCGGTTGACGATGTCGCGCGGCGTCTTGCTGGGAGCCATCATGCCGATCCAGAAATTGAACTCGGAACCAGGCACGCCTGCTTCTGCGGTGGTCGGAACCTGTGGCAGGGCGGTCGCGCGTTTGGGTGAGCCGACTGCCAGTGCGACCAGCTGGCCATTGCGGATTTGCCCGATCACCGGCGCAATCGGCGAGAAGTAGTAGTCGACCCGGCCGGACATCACCTCGGTCACGGCCTCTGCAGACCCTTTGAACGGTATGTTGACCGCATCAATCTTGGCGGCCAGCTTGAACTTTTCGGCGTTCAGGTGCGTGGCGCTGCCCTGGCCGGCCGAGGCAAAGTTCATGCTGCCCGGCTTGGCCCGCGCAGCGACCAGCAGTTCCTGCAAGGTCTTGATGTTTTTCGACGGCGAGATCACCAGTACGTTGGGTGTGCTGGAAATCGGTGTCACGCCCACGAAGTCGGCGGTGGTGTCGAAGGGCAGTTTGGCAAAGGTGGATGGGCTGACTGTGTGTGATGACGAGTGGACCATGATGGTGTAGCCATCCGGTGCGGCGGTGGCCACGGCCTGCTGGCCGATGGTGCCGCTGGCGCCGCCACGGTTGTCGATCACCAGCGTCTGCCCCATGCTCTGGCCCATCTTGTCGGCGATAGCGCGGGCAATGATGTCGGTGGTGCTGCCTGCGGCAAAAGGCACGATCACACGAATCGGTTTGTTCGGGTAAGCCTGTCCTGCGCTTGTCGAAGGACCGCCCTGGGCGCTGGCGGCCAGCGGCGACAGCGCGGCCAGCACAGTGAGGGATGTGAGCGAAGCCAGGGCGGCGCGGCGTGCAAAAGTCATGGTTGCATCTCCTGAAGGGCATTTTGAAGAACGAGAGTCCGGCAAACACAAGCAGGCCGGAGTTTACGCTTAATTCACCATTAAGTGAATTAAAAATTGTAAAACACTCCCGACACCGCCTTGATGCGGTGATGCCTCAGTTTCTAAGGACATACCCTAGGATCACGTCGCACATGTGCGAGAGTCGCTCGTGGTGTGCCTTGGGCGTCATCAGGTCGCGCCCGAAAATCGCCGACAGCGTGTGGTTGTTCGACAGGTAGAAATAGGCCATGCCGGCAATCGACACATATAGCTGTATCGGGTCGATGCCGCCGCGAAACAGCCCCTCGCTGCGCCCGCGCTCCAGGATTTCGGCCAGCGTCTGGATCAGTGGCGAGTTCATCTCGCGCACCCGCCCGGACATCGCCAGGTGCCGACCCTGGTGCAGGTTTTCACTGTTGAGCAGCGTGAGGAATTCAGGGTGCGCAATGTAGTACTCCCAGGTGAACTGGGTCAGGCGCTGGATCGCCTGGGCCGGCGGCATGTCGCGCAGGTGCAGCTGGTTTTCGGCCTCCCGGATATCGGCATAGGCCTGCTCCAGCACGGCCAGGAACAGCTCGTCCTTGCTGGTGAAATAGTAGTAAATCAGACGCTTGTTGACATCGGCGCGTTCGGCAATGCGGTCCACCCGCGCGCCGCCCAGGCCGTGCTGCGCAAACTCGTCGCGAGCCGCCTGCAGGATGGCGAGCTGGGAGCGGTCGGCATCGCGCGAGCGGGGTTCGGTGGCTTTGGCGGGTTTGGCTTTGGCGCTTGGCATGGCGAGTAATTTAACTGTTTGGTGAATTAGTGCAAGCCCGTTATGCGCAGATGCCTGAGGTAGCTTGGTCCGATAGCGGCATTAGATGACAGGCACTGTAACAAGCGCGCACCCATAATGAGGCAGGTAGCGGCCATCGGC
The DNA here is from genome assembly GCF_030689685.1 of Polaromonas sp. Taxonomy (GTDB): domain Bacteria; phylum Pseudomonadota; class Gammaproteobacteria; order Burkholderiales; family Burkholderiaceae_C; genus Polaromonas. The sequence goes on from NZ_JAUYEY010000027.1 coordinate 46,003, forward strand.
GCCGTTGCCACTTCAAGGAGACGGCCATGAGTGATTCGACCCCCCCGAAAGACGGCGACTTCGCGAGCTGGGTTGACGAAAAGTCCGAGGCGCTCAAGTTTGAACTCGGCGAGAAGTTTCCGGTACCGCCGACCGAGCTGCATTCGCCCTCGGTGCATGTGGAGACCGGCCGGCAGAAACTTGAGGAAGTGCTGCTGGAACATGAGGAGCCCACGCCGGAGTTCCTGGAAGAGCTCAAGGCGCTGGAAAATGCAGCGCCGCTGAGCGACGACGAACTAGCCCGGCAGGCGCTGGAAGCGGGCGGTGACGACGGCGACAACAAGACCCCTGAATAGTCCCGCGCCGCACGGCCTTGGTCTTTATCAGCCGGGGCTGCGGAACCGGCTTTGCCGGGCCGCAGGCGCAGCGCCCCCTCGGGGGGCAGAGAGCTACGCGTAGCGAGCGAACGTGGGGGCACAATAGTCAGATGACCCAACAACTTGCCGGCCATCTTCTTGTTCAATGCCTTGTGGCCCAGGGCGTCACCCACGCGTTTGGCGTTCCCGGTGAAAGTTATCTTGCGGTGCTTGATGGCTTTCATGCTTATCCCGATCAGATTCAATTCGTCACCAACCGGCAGGAGGGCGGCGCCGCCTTCATGGCCGAAGCCCATGGCAAGCTGACCGGCCGGCCCGGTATCTGTTTTGTGACGCGGGGTCCGGGTGCGACCAACGCCTCCATCGGGGTACACACGGCTTTCCAGGATTCCACGCCCATGATTTTGTTTGTTGGCGATGTGGCCAGCGACACGCGCGACCGCGAGGCTTTCCAGGAGCTGGACTACAGCAGCTTCTTCGGCCCTTCTACCAAAGGCATGGCCAAACGGGTAGAGCGCATTGACGACGCGCGGCGCATCCCCGAGTATGTGGCGCGCGCCTTTGCCACCGCCATGAATGGCCGGCCTGGCCCGGTGGTGCTGGTGTTGCCTGAGGACATGCTGACCCAAACGGTGGACGTGGCACCGCTGCCGCGCGTGGAAGCGGTCGAGGCCTGGAGCGACCCCGGTTCGCTGCGCCGGCTGCGCGAGATGCTGCTGCAATCAGAGCGGCCTTTGGTGATTGCCGGCGGGGGCGGCTGGACGCCGCAGGCGGCGCAGGCGCTACAGCGTTTTGCCGAAAACTGGTCGCTGCCGGTCGGCAATGCCTTTCGTTTTCAGGACACTTTTGACAACCACCACCCGCTGTACGCAGGCGATGTCGGCATTGGCCTGAACCCCAAGCTCGCGGCACGCATCAAACAGGCCGACCTGATTCTTGCGATTGGCCCGCGCCTGGGCGAGATGACGACTGGCGGCTACACGCTGATCGAGGCGCCCAGGCCGAAGCAGAAGTTGGTGCACATCCATGCCAGTGCCGAAGAGCTGAACCGCGTGTTCCAGGCCGATCTGGCCATCAACGCGACCATGAATGCGGCAGCGCGATCACTGGAGGTGTTGACGGCGCCGCTGTCCGTCCCCTGGCAGGCCTGGGCCGAGTCCGCCAACGCAGACTACCTCGCCAACATCGACCCAGCCAACGGCGGCGTGGTGCTGCCGGGCAGCATCGACATGCCGGCCATCGTCGCGACGCTGAAAAAGCTGCTGCCAGCAGATGCAGTGCTGACCAATGGCGCTGGCAACTTTGCCAGCTGGGTGCACCGCTTCTTCCAGCACCACGGCCTGGTCAAGGGTCTGAAGACCCAGCTGGCGCCCACCGTGGGCGCCATGGGTTACGGCGTGCCGGCCGGCATCGCGGCGGCCATCACTACCGGCAGGACGGCCTTCACGATGGCCGGTGACGGCGACTTCCTGATGAACGGCCAGGAGCTGGCCACTGCGGTGCAGCATGGCGCCAAAAGCATCATTGTGCTGCTCAACAACGGCATGTACGGCACCATCCGCATGCACCAGGAGCGTGAGTACCCGCGTCATGTCAGCGGCTCCAGCCTGCAGAACCCGGACTTCTGCGCACTGGCGCGGGCTTACGGCTACACCGCCACACGCATCACGCGCACCGAAGAGTTTGAAGCCGTCATGCGCCAGGCGCTGCAGGGCAAGGAGGGCGCGCTGATCGAGATCATGCTGGACCCGGAAGTCATCAGCACGCGTGGAACACTGTCGGCAATTACCACCACAGCGCTACAGAAACAATAGCGGCTTGTGGCTGTGGGATATGGGCTACAGCCTGTTTTGATATAAAAAAAGGGCCACTTGCGTGGCCCTTTCAGCGAAGTCCGCGTGAACGCGGAAGGTCGCTTCGAGTTACTTGACGTGCTTGCCGATCAGGCCAGCCATCTCGAACATCGACACCTGCGCCTTGCCGAAAACGGCGCGCAGCTTTTCGTCGGCATTGACCATGCGCTTGTTGATCTTGTCCTGCAGACCCTTGGCCTTGATGTAGACCCAGAGTTTGCGAACGATCTCGGTACGGGGCAGCGCAGCAGCGCCAACCACGGCCGACAGGGCAGGGCTCAATGTCAGTGGCTTCATGAACGCTGCGTTGGGCGTACGCTTTTTGGCGGGCGCTTTTTTTGCAACGGCCTTTTTTGCCACTACTTTTTTTGCAGGGGCTTTCTTCGCCACTACTTTTTTAGCCGGTGCTTTCTTCGCAGGGGCTTTCTTTGCTGGAGCTGCTTTCTTCGCAGCTACTTTCTTTGCCGGAGCAGCCTTTTTTGCGGCTGCTTTTTTTGCCGGTGCTTTTTTTGCAGTTGCCATGATTGATTTTCCTTCTAGAAGTTGATAAATCACCAATGCAGATAACTACTCTTCACTGGCAAGGGGGATGCTACTGGAGAAAACCGCTGTTTCATAGGGAAAACGCAATTTTTTTGGTCTTTTTTGTTGCTGACTTACCTCTGAAAATCAAAAAACACCCAATGGAAATCTCGCGAAAGCCGCACTGCAGTGCCTCTCACGCATACCTCAGACACGCCGCCACACTGAAAAAACGCAGCGACCACCAACACTTTTGGTCGCACCGAATGCTCGCACATGACGCCACACCGCCCTCATGCAGCACAGCAGGTAGCGCGCTTAACACCGCGCCAGCACACGGCATTTCCCCGCGCTTGCCGCCGGGGTAGCGGATTATCCATGGAGACCATCCGTGCTGTGTCCTACATCCTCATGGCGATGCTGCGCAGTGCACAAGCTGATTCCAAGCTCCCTCCGAAAGGCTGCTTCCCCATGACAACAACGTTCGCCACCTGCGATTTGTGTGATCTCCGAAAAGCGACAGCTCAGGCCGTTTCCACGTGTTGCCGCCGGTGTTTCGCGATTTCGGGGGTGTGCACACCTTTTGCGGGCCGAGGGTCACGTTCAGGTGTTTCGAGGATAGCCCACTCGTCAAAGCTGCGGTGGACGGCAGCGGCAGGGTGGCCACGCCACGGCGCCCGGTGTCCGAACTGTTGTTGCTCGACAAGTGGAGCGCAGCTCGCGACACTGGAGGCCTTGAATCAAGCAACAGGACAGACCATGGCTGAATTCACCGCCGACATTGTGTGGGAGCGCGGCGCGCAGGATTTTTTGAAGGGCCGTTACAGCCGGCGCCACCTGATGCGTTTTGATGGCGGTGCCGAAGTGGCGGGATCTTCGTCGCCCCACTCGGTGCCATTGCCCATGTCGGACGCTGCAGCAGTCGATCCAGAAGAGGCTTTTGTGGCCTCGCTCGCCAGCTGTCACATGTTGTGGTTTCTGGCGATCGCCGCGAAACGCAAATTCTGTGTGGATCGTTATACCGACGGGGCGGTCGGGATCATGGCAAAGAATGCGCAGGGAAAAGTGGCGATGACGGTGGTCACCTTGCGGCCCGAGGTGGCTTTTTCAGGCGAATACCTGCCAACACGCGAGCAACTGGACCAGTTGCATCACGAAGCGCATGAGGAATGTTTCATCGCGAATTCGGTGCGTACCGACGTGCGTTGTGAACCGGTGTACGGCAATGCATGAAACGGTGGCCGCGCAGCCTGCCCATGCCATAGCGGCAGTCACCCACCCGGACCCCTATTCTTATTACCGGCAACTGCGTGAAGAGCGGCCACTGTATTTCGACGCCAGTCTGCAGCTCTGGGTCGCCAGCAGCCAGGTGGTGATCGCCGAAGCCCAGGGCTACCCTGCGTTCAACGTGCGTCCGCCGTGCGAGCCGGTGCCTGCAGCGCGGCAGGGCACAGTGGTCGGTGAGGTGTTTGTACGCTTGGTGGGCGAGTTTGTTTGGCGAGGTCGAATCGTCGCAGCCTGGGCTTCGGTGCAGGCATCCACGCCTGCGCAGGCGCCGCCATTGCTATCGAAACAGTAGCTGCCTGCGCGCGCTGGTTATGGGCTGAAGGCCAATTTGACTCATATTTGGGGCGGCAAACCGGGCCTCGCCCGCTGGGCATTGCCTGCATTCCGGTTTTTGATGAATGAAAAATTGCCAACAAAGGAAAACACCATGGTTTCAGTGATTTTTGAGGTCTGGCCCGACCCGGCCCACCGCGAGGGCTACCTGAACTGGGCGGCCGAGCTCAAGACCGAGCTGCTCAAGATGGACGGCTTTATTTCCATTGAGCGCTTCCAGAGCCTCACCGAACCCGACAAGTTGTTGTCGCTGCAGTTCTGGCGCGACGACGCTTGCCTGACCGCCTGGCGCAACCTGGAGGCACACCGCGCCGCGCAAAACGCAGGCCGCAGCACCATGTTCAAGGATTACCGCTTGCGCATTGCCGAAGTGACGCGCGACTACGGCCTGAAAGAGCGTGAGGAGGCGCCCGCCGATTCACGCCGGGCTCACGGCTAAAAAAGCCGCTCGCCCTGAGCTTGCCGAGGGGCTTCGACAAGCTCAGCCCGAACGGGCCTCTTTCAAATGCCTGCTAGCGCGACCGAGTTTTCCAGCGCCTGGCCGCCGCCGTAGCTGTCCTGAACCGGCGGCACACCGCCCAGCGTGACGCGGATCGCGCAGTACTTGAACTCCGGGATCTTGGCAAACGGGTCCAGCGCCGCGTTGGTCAGCTTGTTGATCGCTGCCTCGTAGTAGCAGAAGGGCACAAACACCGCCCCGCGCGGCGAGCTTTCGTCGGCTCGTGCGTAGAGCGCGACCGTGCCACGGCGAGATTCAATCGTCACCACATCGCCAGGTTTGCCACCCATGTCGGCCAGGTCCAGCGGGTGCACCAGCGCCACTGGATCGGGCTCGATCGCGTCGAGCACGGTGGCGCGCCGCGTCATGCTGCCGGTGTGCCAGTGTTCGAGCTGGCGGCCGGTGATCAGCACCATCGGGTAGTCGGTGTCCGGGCGTTCGTTGGCCGGGATGATGTCGGCCGGCACAAAGCGGGCACGGCCAGTCTCGCGCGGGAAGCTGTCCACAAACACCACCGACTGGCCGGGGTCGCCCTCTTTCATGCAGGGGTAGGTGACCGAATGCTCGCGCTCCAGCCGGTCCCAGGTGATGCCGCCTATGCTGGGCATGGTGTGGCGCATCTCGTCGAAGACTTCGCTGACGTGCTGGTAATCCCAGCCGCAGCCCAGCCGGTTGGCGATCTGCTGGATGATCCACAAGTCCTGGCGCGCGTCGCCGGGCGGGTTGATGGCCTTGCGGCCCATCTGCACCAGGCGGTCGGTGTTGGTGAAGCTGCCGTCCTTTTCGGGGAAGGCGCTGGCCGGCAGGATCACGTCAGCCAGGTAGGCGGTCTCGGTCAGGAAGATGTCCTGCACGACCAGGTGGTCCAGCGCCGCCAGCGCTTCGCGGGCGTGGTTGGCATCGGGGTCGGACATGGCCGGGTTTTCGCCCTGCACATACATGCCGCGTATGCCACCCTTCTTGATCGCGTGCATCACCTCGACCACGGTCAGGCCCGGCGTGTCATCCAGCGAGCCAGCCGGCACATTCCAGGCTTTCTCGAAACTGGCGCGCACCGCGGGGCTGGAAACGTGCTGGTAGTCGGGGAACATCATGGGGATCAGGCCCGCATCTGACGCGCCCTGCACGTTGTTCTGGCCGCGCAGCGGGTGCAGGCCGGTACCGGGCCTGCCAATCTGGCCGGTCATCAGCGACAGCGCGATCAGGCAGCGCGCGTTGTCGGTGCCGTGCACGTGTTGCGACACACCCATGCCCCAGAGAATCATCGAACCTTTGGAGGTGGCATACAGCCGCGCCACGTAGCGCAGCGTGTCGGCATCGATGCCGCAGATTGGTGCCATCAGCTCGGGTGTGTAGCCCTCGACGTTCTTGCGCAGTTCCTCGTAGCCGATGGTGCGGCTGTCGATAAAGGCCTGGTCCACCAGGCCTTCGGTCACGATGACGTTCATCATGGCGTTGAGCATGGGCACGTCGGTGTCGGGCTTGAACTGCAGGTGGCGGTGCGCCATGCGCGTCAGGTCCGAGCGGCGCGGGTCCAGCACCACCAGCTTGGTGCCGTTTTTCACGGCGTTTTTTATCCAGGTGGCGGCCACCGGGTGGTTCACGGTCGGGTTGGCGCCAATGATGATCACCACATCGGCCTTGGTCACGTCCATCACCGGGTTGGATACTGCGCCCGAGCCTATGCCTTCGAGCAGGGCGACCACTGAGGAGGCATGGCACAGGCGCGTGCAGTGATCCACGTTGTTGCTGCCGAAACCGGTGCGCACCAGCTTCTGGAACAGGTAGGCCTCTTCGTTGCTGCCCTTGGCCGAGCCGAAGCCGGCCAGTGACTTCTTGCCGTGGGTGTCGCGGATCGCAGCCAGCTTGCCGCCGGCAAATTCGAGCGCTTCTTCCCAACTGGCTTCGCGGAAGACGTCCATCACGCGGTCCGGGTCCATGCTGAAGTCGCCGGTTTTGGGCATGCCTTCGCGGCGGATCAGTGGTTTGGTCAGGCGGTGCGGATGGTGCGCGTAGTCGAAGCCGTAACGGCCCTTGACACACAGGCGGCCATGGTTGGACGGACCATCGCGGCCTTCCACGAAGAGGATCTTGTCGTCCTTGACGTTGTAGGTCAGCTGGCAGCCGACGCCGCAATACGGGCAGACCGACTCGACCTGTTTGTCGGGCACCGCGAGCGCGGCTTCGCGGGCCGGCATCAGCGCGCCGGTCGGGCAGGCCTGCACACATTCGCCGCAGGCCACGCAGGTGGATGCGCCCATGGCGTCGTCCATGTCGAACACGATCTTGGCCTGGTCGCTGCGGAAGGCCAGGCCGATCACGTCATTGACCTGTTCGTCGCGGCAGGCGCGCAGGCAGCGGGTGCACTGGATGCAGGCGTCGAGATTGACGGCAATGGCGGGATGCGACAGGTCCTGACGCACTTGTTGGCGTGCCTCGAAGCGCGGCTTGCCGACGCCGATTTTGGCGGCCCACTGGTCCACCTCGTTGTTGCGTGTGTAGACCTTTTCGGGCATGTCGGACAGCAGCAGTTCGAGCACCAGCTTTTGTGAAGCGACGGCGCGTTCGCTGTCGGTGACGACTTTCATGCCGGCCGCCGGCGCGCGGCAGCAGGAGGGCGCCAGCACCCGTTCGCCGTTGATCTCGACCATGCAGGCGCGGCAGTTGCCGACGGCTTCCAGGCCTTCCTTGAAGCACAGGTGCGGGATTTCCACACCTTCACGCTTGGCCACTTGCAGCAAGGTTTCGGTGGCGCGGCCCTGGACTTCACGGCCATTGAGGCTGAAGCTCACCAGCGGGGCATCGAGCTCGGCCAGTTCCTGTCGGGTAATTGCATTCATGTTGGATCCTTAAAGACATACGGTCAGCGTGAAGCCAGGCCAGCCCCTTTTGTCGTGCAAGGGGCAGCGCACCGCCCAAGGCTCACGAAGTGACAAGCGTGGGGGCTCACAGTTCATGCGGGAAGTACTTGACGACACAGTCCATCGGATTCGGCGCCGCCTGACCCAGGCCGCAAATCGATGCGTCACGCATGACCAGCGACAGGTCGGCCAGCAGGGCCAGGTCCCACTTGGGCTGCTCCATCAGGTGGGCCGCTTTGGCTGTGCCGACGCGGCAGGGCGTGCACTGGCCGCAGGACTCGTGGTGGAAAAAACGCATCATGTTGCGCGCCGCGTCGGTGGCCGTGTCCTTGTCGGACAGTACCATCACGGCGGCCGAGCCGATGAAGCAGCCATAGGGCTGCAGCGTGTCGAAGTCGAGCGGGATGTCGCCCATCGTGGCCGGCAGAATGCCGCCCGAAGCGCCGCCGGGCAGGTAGGCGTAAAAGGTTTGTCCGTCCAGCATGCCGCCGCAGAATTCGTCAATCAGCTCGCGGATCGTGATGCCGGCCGGTGCCAGCTTGACGCCCGGCGCCCTGACCCGACCGGAGACCGAGAAGGAGCGCAGGCCCTTGCGGCCGTTGCGGCCGTGCGAGGCAAACCATTCGCCGCCTTTTTCCAGGATGTCGCGCACCCAGTACAGGGTTTCGAAGTTGTGTTCCAGCGTCGGGCGGCCAAACAGGCCGACCTGGGCCACATAGGGCGGACGCAGGCGCGGCATGCCGCGTTTGCCTTCGATGGACTCGATCATGGCCGACTCTTCGCCGCAGATGTAGGCGCCGGCGCCGCGGCGCAGCTCGACCGCCGGCATGCCGGCCATCAGCGGTGAGGCCCTGAGCTTGTCCAACTCGGCTTCCAGCATGGTGCGGCAGCCGTGGTATTCGTCGCGCAGGTAAACGTAAATTTTCTCGATGCCGACCGCCCAGGCAGCGATCAGCATGCCTTCGAGGAAGCGGTGCGGGTCGCGCTCCAGGTAGACCCTGTCCTTGAAGGTGCCGGGTTCGCCCTCGTCGATGTTCACAGCCATCAGGCGCGGGCCTTTTTCAGCCCGGACAATGCGCCACTTGCGGCCCGAGGGAAAACCGGCACCGCCGAGGCCGCGCAGGCCGGAGTTTTCCATGGTCTCGATGATCGCCTCGACATCCTGCTGGCCGGAAACACATTGCTGCAGCAGGGTGTAACCGCCGGCGGCCTGGTAGGCAGCAAAGTCCACAAAACCCTCGGGTACATGGTTGACGGCGCCTGCGGCAACGGTGGCCATCACGGCTTCGCAAGTGGCTTGCGGCACCGGGTTTTGCCCGACCACCACCGCCGGGGCCTGCTCGCAACGTCCGATGCACGGCGCGGCGATGACCCGGATGTCGCGGCCGAGCAGGCCAGGGAGTTTGGCCAGCAGGTCCTGGGCACCCGCCAGCTCGCAGGACAGGCCGTCACACACCCGCACCGTCAGCGGCGCGGGCGCAGCTTCGCCTTCCTTGACCACGTCGAAGTGGTGATAAAAAGTGGCGACTTCGTACACCTCGGTCTGCGCCAGGCGCATTTCCTGCGCGAGCGCGGCCAGGTGGGCGGCTGACAGGTGGCCGAAGTGGTCCTGCAGCTTGTGCAGGTGCTCGATCAGCAAATCGGCCTGGCGCGACGCGGTGCCCAGCAATCCTTGTACATCGGCCAGCGCCGCCGGGTCGACGCGGCGGCCTTTGGGCGCCTGGCGTTTTCTCTGTTTGGAGGAAACCTCCAGGACGGCGATGGGGATGACGGGATAGTTCATGGGGGCTGCTGACTTTTCTGGAAAGGCGCGGAAAAACCCGCTAGATAACGTGTTCGGTGCGTAACTCGGCGATGTACTCGGCGCTGTAGCCGAGCTGCGTCAGCACCTCGTCCGTGTGTTCACCGAGCAGCGGTGAGCGCGTGACTTCGGTGGCGCTGTCGGACAGCTTGATCGGGTTGCCCACGGTCAGGTACTTGCCGCGCGTCGGGTGGTCCACCTCGACGATGGTGCCGCTGGCCCGCAGCGCGGGTTCTTCGGCGATTTCCTTCATTGACAGGATGGGGCCGCAGGGGATGTCGTACTTGTTGAGGATGTCCATCGCCTCGAACTTGGTCTTGGTCATGGTCCACTGCTCAATTCGGGCGAAGATGGGCTTGAGGTGCAGCAGGCGGGCAGCGGCGGTGGCATAGGCCTCGTCGGTGATCCAGCCTTCCTCGCCGATCACTTTGCACACGGCCGGCCACACGCCGCCCTGCGTGATGAAGTAAATGTAGGCATTGGGGTCGGTTTCCCAGCCCTTGCACTTGAGGATGGAGCCGGGCTGGCCACCACCGGACGCATTGCCGGCGCGCGGAACGGCCGCGCCGAACTTGCCGTCCGGGTACTGCGGGTACTCATGCATGGTGCCGGTGCGCTCCAGCCGCTGCTGATCGCGCAGCTTGACGCGGCACAGGTTCAGCACGGCGTCCTGCATCGGGGCCAGCACTTTTTGGCCGCGACCGGTGGTGTTGCGCTGATACAGCGCGGCCATGATGCCCAGCGCCAGGTGCAGGCCAGTGCCGCTGTCGCCGATCTGGGCGCCGGTCACCATCGGTGGGCCGTCGTCGAAACCGGTGGTGGATGCCGAGCCGCCGGCGCACTGCGCGACGTTTTCATACACCTTGCAGTCTTCATATGGCCCCGGACCGAAACCCTTGACCGAGGCCACGATCATGCGCGGATTGAGGGTCTGGATGTGTTCCCAGGTGATGCCCATTCGGTCCAGCGCGCCCGGTGCGAAGTTCTCGACCAGCACATCGCAGGTCTTGATGAGCTCGTCGAGCACCTGTTTGCCCTTGGCGTTCTTGGTGTTCAGCGTGATCGAGCGCTTGTTGTGATTCAGCATCGTGAAGTACAGGCTGTCCACGCCGGGGATGTCCGCGAGCTGGCCACGCGTGGCATCGCCCTCGCCGGCGCGCTCCACCTTGATGACGTCCGCGCCAAACCAGGCCAGTAGCTGGGTGCAGGTCGGGCCCGACTGGACATGGGTGAAATCGAGGATGCGAACACCGTCTAATGCTTTGCTCATGAAAATACCTGCATGGAAGTTGAAATAGGTTGCTCAAACATGGCTCCGGCAGCGCTTGCGGCCGGTTCAACCCCTATGTTAATCACTGGGCACATACGCTCAGGTTCAGGGAGCTTTGACCGGAGCAGCAAGCTGGATTTCAAGTTCGGTCAGGCGTTTTTTCAGGGCTCTTTCTTCGGCAAAACGACTGGTCTCGTCGCGGATCACCGCAACAATCGCCGAAACCTTGCCGTCAGGCGTATGAAGCAGCGCCACGGTGAAGGCGATGGACAGCCCGTGTCCGTCCTTGTGCACGGCCGGTACGCGCAGCACATCGTTGCCATAGCGGGTTTTTCCGGTCGCCATGGTCTGGTGGTAGCCGTCCCAATGGCGCTGCTGCTGGCGCTGCGGAATGATGATGTCCAGTGACTGGCCAAGTGCTTCGCTTTCGGTGAAGCCGAACATGCGCTGGGCCGCCGGGTTCCACAAAACGATGGCGCCGCCAGCGTCGGAAGCGACGATGGCATCACCCACGGCCTCTACCAGTTGTTTCAGGTCGGTTGTTGTTTGCATAGGTCCAATCGTGGTGCTGTCAAATGTTCCTCAAACAAAGACGGCGCTCATCTGAACGCCGTCTTTTCAGGCCTTGACGACCAAGGCCTCACGCTTCCCGGATCAGACTGCTTTGGCCGTATGCATGGCCGCGATCTGGTCCTTGTTGTAGCCGAGCTCGGCCAGAACTTCGTCGGTGTGCTCGCCCAGCAGGGGCGATGCCGTTACTTCGGGCTTGGTGTCAGAGAACTTGATCGGGCTGCCCACGGTGAAGTAGCTACCGCGCACTTTGTGCGGTACTTCAACGATGGAGCCACTGGCGCGCAAGGATTCGTCATGCAACAACTCCTTCATCGACAAAACGGGCGCGCAGGGAATATCAAACTTGCGGAAGATGTCCACGGCTTCGAACTTGGTCTTGTCAGCGATGAATGCTTCAATCGTGGCGAAGATGTCCATGATGTGCGGCTGGCGTGCTTTGGCCGTGGTGTAGGCGGGGTCGGTTTTCCACTCGGGTTTGCCCAGCGCGTCGCAGATCGGCTCCCAGGCGTGACCCTGGACCGTGAAATAGATGTAGGCGTTGGGGTCGGTCTCCCAGCCCTTGCATTTCAAAATCCAGCCGGGTTGTCCGCCACCGCCGGCATTGGCCCCACGCGGCACCACGCCGTCTTTGAAGGCTTCCATTTCATGCGGGTATTGCGGGTACTCTTCCAGGTAGCCAAGGTTGTCCAGACGCAACTGGTCGCGCATTTTGACGCGGCACAGGTTGAGCACACTGTCCTGCATGGACACGGCGACTTTTTGGCCCTTGCCAGTCTGCTGGCGGCCAATATAGGCCGTCAAAATACCGATGGCCAGGTGCATGCCGGTATTGCTGTCGCCCAAAGCGGCAGACGAAATGGTGGGACCTGAGTTCTCGCCCTTCCAGTAGCCGGTGGTGGACGCTGCGCCGCCCGCGCACTGGGCCACGTTTTCGTAAACCTTCAGGTCTTCGTAGTGGTGGCCGTCGGAGAAACCCTTGACGGATGCCAGAATCATTTTTGGGTTGAGTGACTGGATGTGTTCCCAGGTGAACCCCATACGGTCCAGCGCACCGGGACCAAAGTTCTCGACCATCACGTCGGATTCCTTGATGAGCCTCTCCAGCACTTCCTTGCCTTCGGGCTTTTTTGTGTCCAGCGTCAGGCCGCGCTTGTTGCTGTTGAGCATGGTGAAGTACAGCGCGTCAGCGCCTTCGATGTCGCGCAACTGGCTTCGGGTGACGTCGCCAGAGCCAGGACGCTCGACCTTGATCACGTCAGCGCCGAACCAGGCCAGCATCTGAGTGCAGGCGGGACCGGCCTGAACGTGGGTGAAGTCGATGATTTTGATGCCCGAGAGTGGTTTGTTGCTCATTTTGCTTTCTCCTTAAATAGTGACTGGATTACTTCTTCTTCGCGCTTTGCGGATTCAGGCTGGTGATGCGGCCGCTTTCGGTGCCGGCCGTCTCGTCGATGATGGCATTGATCAGGGTCGGTTTGCCTGAGGCCACCGCCTCGTCAAGAGCCTTGGCCAGCTCTGCGGGGGTATTGGCCAGCACGCCGACGCCGCCGAAGGCCTGCATCATCATCTCGTAACGCGCATTCTTGACGAAAACAGTGGGCGCCACATCGCCGCCCAGCGGATTGACGTCAGTGCCCTTGTAGATGCCGTTGTTGTTGAAGACGATCACGCAGACAGGCAGGTTGTAGCGGCAGATGGTCTCGACCTCCATGCCGCTGAAGCCAAAGGCGCTGTCACCCTCAATGGCGATCACGGGTTTGCCCGTGACCACCGCTGCCGCAACGGCAAAACCCATGCCTATGCCCATGATGCCCCAGGTGCCGACGTCCAGACGCTTGCGCGGCTCGTACATGTCGACAATGCTGCGCGCGAAATCCAGCGTATTGGCGCCCTCGTTGACAACGATGGCATCCGGGCGCGCCTTGACCGCATTGCGGATCACGTTCAGCGCGCTGTGGAAGTTCATCGTCGCCGGGTTCAATGCCAGCGTGGCCGCCATCTTGGACAGGTTTTTGTCCTTGCGCTCCTTGATACCGTCGGTCCATTCGGCCGGCGGTTGGGCCCAGCCGGAGCCCATGCCGTCCAGCAATGCCGAAACGCAGGAACCGATGTCGCCCACCAGAGGCGCCGCGATAGGCACGTTGCTGTCCATCTCGGTCGGTGAGATGTCGATCTGGATGAACTGGCGGGTGTCTGCATTGGCACCGCCCCAGGTCTTGCCCTTGCCATGCGACAGCAGCCAGTTCAGGCGCGCACCGACCAGCATCACCACGTCAGCTTCGGCCAGCACGTGAGAGCGGGTGGCCGAGGCGGACTGTGCATGGGTGTCGGGCAACAGGCCCTTGGCCATGGACATCGGCAGGTAAGGGATGCCGGTTTTTTCAATCAGTGCACGAATGTCAGCGTCGCACTGTGCATAAGCGGCGCCCTTGCCGAGGACGATCAGGGGACGTTTTGCGCTTTTGAGCAGGTCAAGTGCGCGCTTGACGGAGTCAGGCGCGGGGAGCTGGCGCGGCGCGGGGTCGACAACCTTGATGAGTGAGCGTTTGCCAGCTTCGGCGTCCATGGTCTGGGCGAACAGCTTGGCCGGTAGGTCCAGGTACACGCCGCCGGGGCGGCCGGACAGCGCTGAGCGTATCGCTCGCGCGATACCAACGCCGATGTCCGCAGCATGCAGCACGCGAAAGGCGGCCTTGCACAGTGGCTTGGCAATCGCGAGCTGGTCCATTTCCTCGTAGTCGCCCTGCTGCAGGTCGACGATTTCGCGTTCGCTGGAGCCGCTGATCAGGATCATCGGGAAGCAGTTGGTGGTGGCGTTCGCCAGCGCCGTCAGACCGTTGAGGAAGCCGGGTGCAGAGACCGTCAGGCAAATGCCGGGCTTTTGCGTCAGGAAGCCGGCGGCAGCAGCGGCGTTACCGGCATGTTGTTCGTGGCGGAACGAGATCATGCGGATGCCTTCGGCCTGGGCTTTGCGCGTCAGATCGGTGATGGGGATGCCGGGCAGGGCGAAAATCGTGTCGATGCCGTTGAGTTTCAGGGCGTCGATGACAAGGTGAAATCCGTCAGTCTGTTCTGTTGATTGGGCGTCGTTTGTCATGATGAATGTCTCTTCGTTTGACTTCGATAAGGATGGAGCAAGGTAGCTGGCAGCATCAGGTGTGCCAAAAGACCCAATGGCCGATCAGGGTTTTCCATTGCGGATCTGCCTCCCTGGTTCTTGTGCCCGGACGGGTCTTTTACACCGTCGAGGTATCATAGGAATCGATTCGGTTTTCTCTATTGACCACGGTCAATTTTCGTTGCATTCGGCCCTCCCGAATACAGACGAAACCTGGATCGGTTCAACCTAAGTCGTCATGCTGTCCGTTCAAAACCATCCCGATCGAAATGTCATTCGCGTCCAGCTAGGGCAAAACCTGGTTCTCAAGGGAATGACATCAGAGCAGAGCGCTGAACTGGAGTCTCATCTGGTGATCGTCGACAGCCAGAAGGGCGACACATTGTTGCACCAGGGCGCGCACGAAATGGAGCAATACTTCATCTTGGAAGGCATCTTGAAACGGGTGGTGACCAACCAGGAAGCCAGGGAGATGATTCTGCGTTTTGCCGACGAGCGCGATATGGAAACGAGTTACGCGGCATGGCGTCTGGGAACACCCACGCCTTACAGCACCGTCTGCGTGACGAAAGTCCGGGTGGCCAAGCTGCCGCTGACGGACTGGGTGGCTTTCCTGGATCGCCATGACGAAATCAAGCAGTCCTTTGAGTATTACGTCATGCGCCTCATGAGCGAAATCATGGCGCACACCATCACACTGCACTTGCTGGACGCGCCGGGACGTGTCAAGCGCTTTTTGCGCAAACACCCGGAGCTGTTTGACCGAATCCCGAAGAAAGAGCTTGCGTCTTACATGAACCTCTCGGCGGAAACCCTGAGCCGGCTCAAGCAGCGCGGGAAAATCTGACAGAACAAGCGCAGCAGGAATAAAAAAAGCCGGGTGCATCACCCGGCTTTTTTGTTTGCTTGGTCAGACGCTCAGTCTACCGGCTGCTCGGCGGCAAACTCATCCTTCTTGGGCGGACGGACCTTGGCGATGAGCCGGGAGATCAGCGGCCAGAACAACAGGACCAGGGCCAGTGTCGAGATGCCGCCAACCAGCCCATTGGACCAGAGAATCGACATCTCACCCTGGGAAACCAGCATGGCCTGACGGAAGGAGTCCTCGGCCTTGTCACCCAGCACCAGGGCCAGCACCAGCGGCGCCAGCGGATAGTCCAGTTTCTTGAAGAGGTAGCCAATCATGCCGAACAGCATCATGAGCCAGATATCCAGCATCGCGTTGTGAACGGTGTAGGCGCCGATGGCGCAGATCACGACGATGACAGGTGCAATGATGGAAAACGGTATGCGCAGGATGGATGCAAACAGCGGAACCGTGGTCAGAACAACAATCAGTCCGACCAGGTTGCCCAGGTACATGCTGGCGATCAGTCCCCAGACGAAGTCCTTTTGTTCGGTAAAGAGCAGCGGACCGGGCTGCAGACCCCAGATCAGCAGGCCGCCCAGCAGAACGGCAGCTGTTGGCGAGCCCGGAATGCCCAGTGCCAGCATGGGCAGCAGGGCGCTGGTGCCCGCAGCGTGGGCTGCGGTTTCCGGGGCAATTACGCCCTCAATTTCACCGTTGCCAAAGTTCGAGCCGTTTTTGGACATTTTCTTGGCCACGCCATAACTCATGAAGGATGCCGGGGTTGCGCCACCGGGTGTGATGCCCATCCAGATGCCGATCAACGAGCTTCTGAGTGAGGTTGCCCAGTACTTCGGTAGCTTCTTCCAGGTCTGAAACACCACCTTGGCATTGATTTTGGCCGCCTTGCCGGAAAAGGCCAGGCCTTCTTCCATCGACAGCAGAATTTCACCGATTCCAAACAAGCCGATGACGGCAATCAGGAAGTCGAAGCCACGCATCAGATCGGGAATGCCAAAGGTCAGGCGTAACTGGCCGGTGACGGTATCCATGCCGACGGCGGCCAATGCAAAGCCGATACACATGGAAGCCAGAATCTTGAAGGGGGAACCCTTGCCCATGCCGACGAAGCTGCAGAAAGTCAGCAAGTACACCGCGAAGAACTCGGGCGGACCAAATTGAAGCGCAAAACCGGCCACCATGGGCGCCAGAAAGGTGATCATCACCACGGCGACAAAAGCGCCAATGAACGACGAGGTAAATGCCGTTGTCAGTGCCTCGCCAGCGCGCCCGTCCTGGGCCATGGGGTAGCCGTCAAAAGTGGTCGCAACCGACCAGGGTTCGCCCGGAATGTTGAACAGAATCGAGGTGATGGCGCCCCCGAACAAGGCGCCCCAGTAAATACACGACAGCATGATGATTGCCGAGGTCGGCGGCATGGTGAAGGTCAGGGGCAGCAAGATGGCCACGCCGTTGGCGCCGCCCAGACCCGGCAGTACCCCGATCAGGACGCCAAGAATGATGCCCACAAACATCAGGAGGATGTTCATCGGCGTCAGGATGACGTTGAATCCGTGAAAAAGCGCGTTTAGTTCGTCCATGGAAGTTGTCAGTCTTTAAAGTTTCGGTGGGCTGGCGCTGGCTCGGCTTAGTAGCCGAGGAAACTCAAGGGGTCCAGGTTGCCCTTGAACAAGGGAACCCTGAACCAGACCTCGAACATGAAGAAAAACAGCGTGTTCACGATCAGTGCTGCAATGACGCTCTTGATCGGGGAGAACTTGCCCAGAATAATCATGAACAAGGCAATGTAGATAGCTGAGGCCACGTAGAGCCCTACGAACTGAACGGCCAGTACATAAACCAAAGCCGGTAAGAATACGGAGAGCACACGTTTGAGCTGCTCGCTATCGACAAATATCTCGGTGTTCCGGTTCTTTCCAAGCAAGGCCTGATAAATGATGCCAGCACCTGAAATGCTCAGCACGATTCCGATGTAAAAAGGGAAGTAGCCGGCACCCGGCCCGTCGGTGGTCCAGCCAGCGCCCAGCGCCCAGCTATTGACAACGACCACAACACCCATGACGAGAACGCAAAGAGCGACGATCGCTTCGATGACATTGGTGGCGACGCCCGTGCGATGCTTCGCACCGGATTCTTGGTTTGGCTCCATGAGCAACTCCGTTGGATGTAAGTGCCCCGGAACAGGGCGAACTTGAATTGAGTGCCGGGTCGGCAAACTGCCGCCCGGCGAGAACTCCCGAAAGGAGATTCTTTTATTTAGCGAGGAAGCCGGCTTCTTTCATCAGCTCGCGATGGCGCTGCTCGGCAGATCCCAGCCATTTGGTATATTCATCGCCGGACATGGCGGTCTGATTGAAGGCACCGGTTTCCATATAGGCTTTCCAATCGGGGGTCTCGCGGACCTTCTTCAGCATGTTGCTGTAGAACTCAAGCTGGTCTTTGGAGACGCCGGGCGCCATGAAAATGCCGCGCAGCATGGTGTAACTGGTCGGCACGCCGGATTCCTTGCAGGTCGGAAGGTCGGCCCACGACTGCGTATCGGTGACCTTGGCCGTATAGGCCATCCGCTTGTCGTCGAACACACACAGCGCGCGCAGTTTGCCGGCACGCCACTGGGCCACGGCCTCAATCGGGTTGTTCACTGTGGAATCCACGTGCTTGCCCGCCAGTTGCACCGCCACTTCGCCGCCGCCCTTGTACGGCACGTAGATGAATTTGGTGCCAGTGGCCTGCTCGATGCCAACAGTGATGATCTGATCTTCCTGCTTGGAGCCAGTGCCGCCCATCTTGATCTTGCTTGGACCTGCGGCCTTGACAGCGGCCAGATACTCCTTGGCGGTCTTGGCTGGATTTTCTGCATTGACCCACAACACAAACTGGTCGAGCGCCATCATGGACACTGGCGTCATGTCGCGCCAGTTGAAGGGGACGCCTGTCGCCATCGGGGTGGTGAACAGATTGGACAAGGTGATGATGATCTTGTGTGGATCCCCCTTGGAGCCCTTGACTTCGAGAAAGCCCTCGGCACCAGCGCCGCCAGATTTGTTCACCACGATCAGCGGCTCTTTCATCAGTTTGTGTTTGATGACGATGCCCTGGATCAGTCGCGCCATCTGGTCGGCGCCGCCACCCGTGCCTGCTGGTACAACGAACTCAACCGGCTTGGTGGGCTCCCAGGCGGCATGGGCTGATCCGATGGCCATCACCGCGATGGCCGCAGCCATGGCGAGGCTGCTTTTGATGGTGGAAAATTTGGTTTTCATTGCGTTGTCTCCTGTGTTGGGTAACTCGGATTGAGGCTGGAACTTCTTGTTGACTTCCTAGCCAGAACGTATCACACCGGTATGGTCTTACCAAGTAGATTAAAAACTCTTGACGAGGGTCAAGTTTGCCCAATTTTCGATCCGCGCTAGGGTTTGTCCGGGGGCGTTGCGCGTGTGTTTTTCTGCGTAGCCCGTATGGATTCGTGGGAGCATCCTCCTCCTCTCGAATATTGACCAGGGTCAAGAGGCCGCTGTTGATCGATCAGTAGACTGGTTTCGTTTTGTGACGTTGACAAAATATCGGCATTAAATTTAGGCGGAAACCATGAAAAAGCTCTTGTCGGCTGGTCTGTTTTTATGCAACCTGGGTGCCCATGCGCAATCGTGTGAAGGAGGGCTTTATCTGAATCCCCAAGTCATTCGCGGTGAAGGCTCCTCCCAAACCGAAAGCGCGTTGCGCGAGCTCATCGATTTTGTTCGGCCCACTGGCTTGTCGGTCACGCCGGTTCTCAATATCAAGGAAACGCAAGACGTTCTTACCGCCGTGAAAAAATCCGTGCCGCCGTGCTGGGTGTACGGCAACCCGGTGGTCGGTCTGGCCTCGGGCTACCGCCCGGTGGCGATCAATGTGGACCCGATCCAGTCAGCCGTATTGATTTTGGCCGACATCGGCACCGTGAAGGACGGCAAGCCCGTGGAGTTGAAGTCGCTGCCGCCCGAGCAGCAAGCCAAGGTACTGGCCAAGCTCAAAACCACGAGCTGCTTTGGCATGAAAAGCGGCGTGACCACCTCGCTCGTGAAGGCTGAGAATTTCTGCGGGACGGTGGTGGAGGTCATTCCCCAACAAGGCCTGGGACAGAGCTACCTGCCGACCAAGGCCGCTTTTCACTGGCAGGCAGATCGTTGGGTGGGTCTGATCACCCGTCTTCAGTCTGCCCAGGCTACCACCATGAAGAACCATCATGGAACGGATGAGCGAATTCACATGGCTGAACTTGTTGTTGTGCCGGCGACCCATGCCAGCTGGGGGTATGGCATCTATGTGCACCCCAATGCGCCGGCGGATGCCGTGAAAAAAGCGGCCACGCAATTTAAGTCCCTGAAAACCACCAGCCCCCTGCTGCTCAAGGCCCTGGACCTGGGGGGCAAGTATGAGTTCGCAACGCCTTCTGATGCAGCAGTTCAGGCGATGAAAAAATCGCTGGCCACGGGACCCTGATTGCGCCGGGGATCGTTGGCTGCGTCCTGTTCAGGCGGCGAGTTGAAGTCGCACTTGCCCACTTTCTTCATGCATGGTTCGGGCCAGCAGCTTGACCAAGGCATACAGCGTGTCGATATGTGGTGTAGGTGTCTGTGTCAGTCGGCCGAGTTCCACCACGGAGCCGACCAGGGCATCAATCTCCGGCGCCCGCCCGGCCTCGATGTCCTGCAGCATGGAGGTCTTGTGTTTGCCCACCTTCTCGGCGCCTGCAATGCGTTTTTCAAGTGTCAGGCGAAATTCAATGCCCAGCTTATGGGCGACCTCTTGCGCTTCGCGCATCATACTGGCTGCGAGCTCGCGTGACAGTGGGAATTGGCAGATGTCCTGCAAGGTGGAGTGGGTCAGGCTGCTGATGGGATTGAAGGTGAGATTGCCCCAGAGCTTGAGCCAGATCTCTGAGCGGATGTTGTCAAGCACCGGTGCCTTGAAGCCTGCCTTGGCAAAACATTCGGAGATGCGCGTGACCCGCTCACTGGCCGTGCCGTCGAGTTCGCCGACCGGAAAGCGATCACCCTCGATGTGCCTGACGACGCCCGGCGCGACCAGCTCCGATGCCGGATAAACGACGCAGCCGATCACGCGCTGCGGCGGGATTTTTTCGACCAGGATGCCGGTAGGATCCACGCTGTGCACCTGGCTGCCCTCGAACGGCCCGCCATGCTTGTGGAAATACCAGTAAGGGATGCCGTTTTGCATGGTGACCACGGTGGTGTGTGGCCCGAACAGTTTGGGCAGGTCACCGGCCACAGCCTCGACCTGGTGCGCTTTCATCGCGAGGATCACCATGTCTTGCGGGCCGGCTTCCGCATAGTTGTTGGTGGCCTTGACACTGGCGGCGACTTGTTCGCTGCCGTCATACATGATGAGCTTCATGCCGTTTTTGCGTATAGCGTCCAGATTGGCCCCGCGCACAATGAAGGTCACGTCTTCGCCAGCCAGTGCCAGTTTCACGCCCACATAACCGCCGATGGCTCCGGCTCCAATGATTGCAATTTTCACACCTGTTCTCCTCAAAAATTGTTACTCAAAACGGTTGCTGAGCTTGCCAATCCCAGCAATCTCCACCGATATGGTGCTTCCCGGTTTCATGGATCCGACGCCCACCGATGTACCGCAGAGGATGATGTCGCCCGCGTACAAGGTGATGTCCTGAGAAATCAGGTTGACCAGTTGTTGCACCGAAAAACGCATGTCGCTGATCGGATAGTCCTGGCGCACTTCTCCGTTGAGCAGGGTCCTGACCACCAGTTTCAGCGGGTCCAGGCCGGTGGCCACCACCGGACCGAACGGGCAAAAGGTGTCAAAGCCCTTGGCCCGCACCCACTGGGCAAATGATGCGTCGCGGTTCAGGATGTCGGCGACCGTCACGTCGTTGGCGCAGGTGTAGCCAAACACATGCTCGAGCGCTTCAGGCTCCGACACCTGCTTGCAGGTCTTGCCGATGACGATGCCCAACTCACCTTCAAAAACTACTTTACCGTCGCAAGGAGGTTTGCGGATGGTGTCGCCGTGCGCCAGATAGGAGTTCGGGGATTTGATCAGGTACAGCGGCTCGGTAGGAACGGGCAGATTGAGTTTTTCGCCCAGCGCGTGGAAGTTGTTCCACAGGGCGATGACCTTGGTGGGTTGAACCGGTGTCAGCAATTCCACATCGGCCAGTGGTACCAGGCGCTTGGTCGGGACGGCGCGGACGAACATGTCGCCTTCGCAAACCCGGACCAGCTCGCCCTGCAGCATCCCGAAACGAACGGACTGGCCTTCCCTGAAACGCACCCAATGATTTGTCATCCCGTGCTTTCAGGTCAGTGCACTTGTCGCCACCCGGTGCGCGGGCGCGCCGGACGATGCGTGGTGCCGTGCAGCCGAAGGCATGTGCGAGGCGCCGGTCCGGCCGTAAGAGGCTGGAGACGTCCGGTGACCCATGCTCGCATAACAGCGGGCTTGGGTGGTTTCGATGGCGCCGACCAGAAACTCGGCTTCGTAAGCTCGCAACAAGTGTGATTGCTCGGTTTCCAGGTAGATACGCACGCCATCACGGCCATGGACTTGCAGGCGGGCATAGGTGGCGGCATTCCAGTACCAGGTCAGGCCCAGTTCCTCGAACGCGGCGTTGTAGGCGTGGCGGTGGGCTTCGGCGGCCTGGCCGACGGCGGTCTGGGAAAGCAGGGCATTGAGCATGGCAGTTCTCTTCGTGGTGTGGCGTTCTGGTCGACGTGACGGCTGCTTTTGCGCCGGGCTTGAACGCAAATGTAGGGAAAAAATATGATTAGCGATAGTTAAAGTATTTGATACTATTGATAACTTATGAGTTATATATAGGAGTAGCATGAAAAATGCGACACTGCGCCAGCTTAAGGTTTTTGAGTCAGTGGCCAGGCATCTGAGCTTTTCGAGAGCTGCTGAGGAGCTGCACCTGTCGCAACCCGCCGTCTCCATTCAGGTGAAGAAGCTGGAAGACCATGCCGGTCTTCCACTGTTCGAACAACTCGGAAAAAAAATCCACCTCACGCCTGCAGGCGTGGAAATGCTGCACTCCAGCCGGATCATCATCCAGCAGTTCAAGGAAGTCGAAGAGGCCATGGCGCAATTCAAGGGTGTCGCAGGCGGCAAGCTGAACGTGGCCGTGATCAGCGCGGGGGACTATTTTTTACCGCGTTTGCTGGTCGAATTCGCGCGTCGCCACTCCGGGGTCACGCTTGATTTCGGGGTTTGCAACCGCGAAGAGTTGCTGAGCCAACTGGGCGACAACCTGACGGATCTGGCCATCATGGTGCGCCCGCCGCTGGGCCTGGACACGGTCAGCGAAGCCTTTGCACCCCACCCCTATGTGGTGGTGGCGGCGCCCGACCATCCGCTGGCCAGCAAAAAGCGCATCACGCTGTCGCGCCTGGCGCGTGAGCCTTTTGTGGTGCGTGAAAAAGGCTCCGACACCTGGAATTCCATGCAAGAGGGATTCGGCGCGCATCTTGCCGACCTGAATATCGCGATGGAAATCAAAAGCACGGAAACCATCAAGCAGGCGGTGATGGCGGGCATGGGCGTGAGTTTTTTGTCGGCGCACACCATCAGCCGCGAGCTGCAGGTCGGCAGCCTCAGCGTGCTTGATGTGCAAGGCTTTCCACTGATGCTGCACTGGTATGTGGTGCACCGGCGCAACAAGCGTCTGACGCCGGTGGCCCAGGCCTTCAAGACTTTTCTGATGAGTGACGGCGGCGCGCTGATTGAGCAGACCATCGGCTACCGGCCCAAGCCGGTGCCGGGGCGTCTCAAGAGGTGAGCAGGCTCAAGGCGCCGGGCTGAAGAGCTTGCGCTCGCGCGCGAAGTCCAGCGCATTCATCTTTGCGCCGCCTTCGGGCTTCAGTTTGAGCACCTCGATCTGTCCACCATGCGAATTGATCAGCAGTCCGGTTTCTGTCAAACCGGCCATCTCTCCAGGCTTGCCGCGGACTTCCGAAAAACCGTGCACCGGATGCTTGCGGCAGTCATAAAGCCAGACACGCGTTTCATTGAGGACCGTCCACGCGCCGGGAGCCGGGTTACAGGCGCGAATCAGGTTGTAAACCTGGTCGACGTGGTTGGCCCAGTTGATGCGCGACTCTTCCTCGTGGTACCAACCTTCGTAGCTGGCTTTCGACTCGTCTTGCACCCGCTCCTGGTGTCGGCCCGATATGACCAGATCGGCGGCTTCAAGCAGGGCCGCCACACCCATGGGAAACAGCCTGTTGAAGTACAGCTCGCCGAGGGTTTCGTCGGGGCCGATGGCGCATGACTTCTGCAGCACCAGGGGGCCTTCGTCGAGACCATCTGTGGGCCGGAAGATGCTGATGCCGGTCCGGGTTTCGCCCAGTGCAATCGGCCAACTGATCGACGACGGTCCGCGGTGCCGGGGCAGCAGAGAGGGGTGGAACTGAATGGTGCCGCAACGGGGGATGTTGACAAAGGTTTGCGGCGCGAATTGCACCACGTAAGCCATCACACCAATGTCCGCCTGGAGGTCACGCATGGCTTGCTCGGCATAGCTGCTTTTGAGGCTGCTGAACTGGAACACCGGCAGGTGCAGGGCCTGCGCGGCCACACGCAGGGCATCGGGTTTGGCGCCGGCTTTTTCAGGCACGCAGAAAACGCCGACCACCTCGTCTCCGCGTGCCAGAAAGGCTTCCAGCGTGGCTTTGCCGAATTCTTGCTGGCCGATGAATGCAATTTTCATGAAGGAATACCTGGGGCGGTGTGGACTGTTTTGGCCTGCCGCCGGACCGCTCCAAGGCAAGGCCGCTCCCCCTCGGGGCTGATGCCTGCGGCTCCATACCTGCTTGGGCAGGTTTGGACAGGCATCAGAAGCGAAGCCTCTGGCGAGCGGCGGCCTGCAAGGTGCAGCGTCGTACACGAAGTGACAAGCGTGAGGGTCATATTTTTAGCGAAACAGGAAGTATGCCGCGAGAATATAGAGCACCACCGCGAACACTTTTTTCAGTGGCCGGATGTCCATGCGGTGCGCCGTGCGCGCGCCCAGCGGCGCGGTGCACATGCTGGCCAGCGAGACGACGATCAGGCCGGGCAGGTAGAGATAACCGATGGAGCCCGGCGGCATTTCGGGCATGCCCTGGCCGGCCCAGATATAACCCAGCGTGCCTGCCAGCGCGATCGGGAAACCCAGCGCAGCCGACGTGCCTACCGCGTCATGGATTTTCACGTTGCACCAGGTCATGAAAGGCACCGAGACAAAGGCACCGCCGGCGCCGACCAGCGAGGACAACATGCCGATCACCCCGCCCATGCTGAAGGTGCCCAGGCGGCCGGGCAGGGTGCGGCTTGGTTTGGGTTTGCGGTCCAGAAACATCTGCGTAGCGGAAAACGCCACGAACACCGCGAACAGGACGCTGAGGACCTTGCCCGGCAGGGCGACGGCGAGCTGTGCGCCAACCAGTGAACCCAGCAAAATACCGGGTGCCAGCAGGCGGACGATGGGCCACAACACGGCGCCGCGTCGGTGGTGCGCGCGCACCGATGACATCGAGGTAAAGCAGATCGTCGCCAGCGAAGTGGCCACAGCCATTTTCATGGTGTAGTCCGCCGGGTAGCCCTTGGCCGTGAGGATGAAGGTCATGAACGGCACCATCAGCATGCCGCCGCCTATGCCCAGCAGGCCGGCCAGAAAACCGGTGACGCTGCCCAGCAGCAGAAGTTCGGCAATGAGTTGCGGTTCAAGAAACATTCAGGCCCGGGCCGGGCCCGAAAATAGATCAAAAAAGGTGTCTGCAAGTGCCACCGGACCGTCATCCTGAACCGGGGTTCAGGTGGGCGAGGGCAGTCAGGCTTCGGGTTCGTCTAACGCGAGACGATCACGCCTGCCTGACAATTTACCAAGCCCGTGCTCGTGGAGCATTGGTTCAAGGAAATATAAAGCCCGATGCGCACCGCAGACGATCTCATTGTAGGCGCTTGCGGCTGACAGTGCAGCCTGTGCCGAGGTGTTGGAGCGTGCGCCTTGCAGCGGCGCAGGATCCGCCTTACAGCAGGCGGCCGTCCACACCGAGCGCACTGTCCAGGCGCTGCAGCAATGCCGTCAGTTGGGGCTGCGTTGCAGCATTCTGTGCCGTCGCCGGCGTATCCGGCCTGGCGCCGGCCGGTGCGGCTGCCGCCCTGTTGCGCGAGGCTTTCAGTGCATTAGCCTCGAGTTCGGACAATTCAAAAGCCAGGTTCAGCGCGGCCAGCACGGCGATGCGGTCGCGCGCCTTGATTTTTCCGGCGTCGCGGATCTTGCACATGGCAGCGTCGACTTTTTCCACCGCGTCCAGCAAGCGTGTTTCACCGCCTTCGGGGCAGCCGAGCAGGTAGCTCTGGCCCATGATCTGTACATCAAGCTGCTTCATGAGTCCGATCCGGCAGTGGTTCGGGCGCCAGCCGCGCCCAGGGTCAGGGACGAAGAAGAGTCGGGCAGCCGCTCCAGCAGCGCATCAACGCGCGAGCGGGCGGCGCTGAGGCGGGAGCGCAGAGAGTCGCGCTCTTGCGTGAGCACATGAACCTGCTCATTGAGCAAGGCATTGGTGCGCTGCAATTCCTCGTACCGCAGCAGCAGCCGCTCGACACGTTCGGCGATCTGGTCGATGTGGGTTTGGTTCGACATGGCCCTGTGATTGTAGGGTTTGCCGCGTTTTGGGGCGTAGAATCTCGCCTGTTGGTGCTCGCGGTGTGGTTCACACGCCGCAGTTCAACGGGAAGCAGGAGGAAGTCAACGCCATTCGGACCCGGTCAGCCCGGTCCGCAAGCGACTAGACCTCTAACCTGCGCTGCCCCCGCAACGGTAAACGGACGAATGTTTCTCCCCGGATTCAAACTTGGGGACGCATTCAGCTTTCATCATCAGCCACTGAGCGTTCTGAACACGCGCTTGGGAAGGCGATGAAGGCAGTTCCGTCAGCCCGGATACCGGCCAACAAGGTGGTTGCACGTCTGTCTCGACAGGCCGCAGCCGTAACGCTCATGCACTGGCGGGGAAGCCGGTAAGAGCTTTTTGTTGATTGTTTCCATCCATGAAAACCTGTGTTTTTTGCGCACGCCTTGCCGTGCTTCCGCTGGCCTTGACGGCGGTGTTTCCTGCATTTTCGCAATCTGCTGTTGCGCCGCAGCTCAAGGAGACGGTGGTCACCGCCTCGCGCGTGGCAACCCCGGTCACCGACGTGATTGCCGACGTTTCCATCATCGACCGGGAGACCCTGGATCGGGCCGGTCAGTCGTCGCTGCGCGACATTCTGGCCCAGCAGCCGGGTGTGCAGATGGGCAGCAATGGCAGCTACCGCTCAAACTCAAGCATTTTCCTGCGTGGCGCCAGCAACTCGCAAACCATTGTGCTGATCGATGGCGTGCGGGTGGGCTCGGCCACCTCGGGCGGCGCATCGTTTGAGAACCTTCCGCTGGCGCGTATTGAACGCATTGAAATTTTGCGCGGCGCGGCCTCTGCCCTGTATGGGCCGGATGCCGTGGGTGGCGTGATCCAGATTTTTACCCGAGAGCCAAGCGATGGCCTGGCGCTCAGTGCCAGTGCCGGGTTTGGCTCGGTCGGGCAACGGCAGGCGGATGCGTCGGTGCGCGGCAGCACCGGCGCCATTGGGTACAGCCTGGGCGTGTCGCGCGAAAAAGCGCGCGGTATCAGTTCGGTTTCCGACCCCGCATCAAGCAACTTCAACCCGGATGCGGACGGCTTCACCTCTGCCAGTGTGGATGCCAAGTTGACTGCCAAAATCAACCGCGAGCATGCGCTGACATTGAGTCTGCTGCGCAGTGAAACCGAATACCAGTTTGACGGTTTGCCAACGCCTAATCCGCTGGCCTTGACCCGCCTCACATCCGACGCGCGGGCCAAACCGAAACTCAACAACGCCACCTTCAAGTGGGACGCGCAGTGGCTGCCGAATTGGAAATCCACACTCATAGCGGGGACCAGCGACGAAGAATCGGTCAACGAGTATTACCGGCTCGCAGATGGAAGATTCGGCGGCAGCAGCCAGTTCAACACCAACCGCAAACAGCTGACCTGGCAAAACGACTTCACGCTGGACAAGGACGTGTTGTCGGTACTGTTTGAAGACCGTTCTGAAGCGGTGGACAGCTCCACCAATTACACGGTCAAGCAGCGCGATGTACGCAGCGCTTTGGCGTCTTATGCGCTGAACCGCGAGCGCTGGAATGCGCTGGCCGTGATCCGCAACGACAAAAACTCCCAGTTCGGCAGCTTCAACAACTGGGCGCTTTCCGCCGGTTATCGTTTGATGGACGGTTTGCGTGCTGTGGCCAGTGTTGGCACGAGTTTTCAGGCGCCCACCTTCAACCAGCTGTACTTCCCGGGGTTTGGCAATCCTGCTCTCGTGCCGCAACGGAACCGGGCCACCGAAGTGGGCCTGAAATACCAGCAGGGCAACCTGGCGCTGGGTGCGGTGGCCTACCACAACGATATCCAGGGTTTCATCATTCCGTCCACCAATGTCCAGAGCTCGCAGGCGGTGTTGCGCGGTATCACCCTGAGCGCCGATGTGCAGTCTGGCGCAACCAGTTATTCGCTGTCTTACGACTACGCAGACCCGCGCTCTTACTCGACGGTGCCGGCTTCCAATGACCTGCGCCTGGTGCGTATTGCGCAAAACGTGCTTAATGCCCGCATCACGCACCGCATGGGTGATGTCAGCGTGTTTGGTGAAGTCAAGCTCTCCAGCAACCGCGAAGACGCCAAGGTGGTGGGTGTGGGCCGCGATACCTTGCCCGGCTACGGCGTGCTCAACACCGGCGTGACCTGGAAGGTGCAGAAAAACGTGTCCTTGCTGGCGCGTATCAACAACCTGACCGATACCCGGTACATGCTCGCCAACGGCTTCTCGGTGCCCGGCCGCAATGTATTTGCGTCGGTGTCATGGGCGATGTAAAGCAGCGACCATGCCTTCAGCCCGTTGCCCCGCCATCCTGATTGCTGCGCCCGCCTCCGGCCAGGGCAAGACCACGGTCGCCTGCGCTCTGGCGCGGCTGCACACGCGCCAGGGCAGGCGGGTGCGGGTGTTCAAGTGCGGGCCAGATTTTCTCGATCCCTACTGGCTCAGCCTGGCCAGCGGCGCACCGGTGCATCAGCTGGACTTATGGATGACCGGCGACGCCGACTGCGCGCAGCGTTTGCACGCTGCCGCGCAAGAGGCCGACCTGATCATTGTTGAAGGCGTGATGGGCCTGTTTGACGGCGAGCCCAGCGCGGCCGACCTGGCCCGGCGTTTTGACCTGCCGGTGCTCACGGTGATTGACGCCGGCGCCATGGCCGGCACCTTTGGGGCGCTGGCCTGGGGGCTGCAGCATTACCGCGAAGGCCTGCGTTTTGCCGGTGTGCTGGCGAATCGGGTTGCGTCTGAAGGCCATGCCGCGATGCTCAAGGATGGCCTGCGCGACCCAGCGTTATGGCTGGGGGCGCTGATGCGCAGCGAGGCCGTGACCTTGCCTGAGCGGCATCTGGGTCTGGTCATGGCGCACGAGCTGGACGATGCGCTGGCACGGCTGGATGCAGCCGCTGATGCCTTGGCTGACTCAGCACTGGGGCAGATGGGTGTGGCCGATCTGCAGGTCTGGGCGGTAGATTTTGAAGCGCCGGATTCAGCGGGAACGGGTTTTCCGGCCGATGCGCTGCAAGGGCAAACCATTGCAGTGGCGCGTGATGCGGCCTTCTGTTTTTTATACGCGGCCAATCTCGACTGTCTGCAAGCGATGGGCGCACAGCTGGTTTATTTTTCGCCGCTCGCAGACAGTGGCCTGCCAGTGTGTGATGCGCTCTGGCTGCCCGGCGGTTATCCCGAATTACATGCCGAGACACTGGCTGCCAACAGCGCCATGAAAACCGCCATCGTGGAGCATGCGCGGGCAGGCAAGCCGGTCTGGGCCGAGTGCGGCGGCATGATGGCGCTGTTTGACCAGCTCACCACGGTGGACGGCAGCAGCCACCCGATGTGGGGCGTGTTGCCCGGCTGCGTGACCATGCAAAAGCGGTTGGCTGCGCTGGGTCCGCAGCAGCTGGACGTGGCGAATGGCTCCCTGCGTGGTCATGCCTTTCATTACTCGACCTGCGCCACGCCCTTGCAAGCCGCGGCACGCACCCAGGCGGCTCCCGGCCGCAAGCTGCGCGGTGAGGGCGAGGCGCTTTATGTGGCCGGCCCGACGGGTTCGGTGAGGGCGAGTTATTTCCACGCCTGGTTTGCGTCTGATCCGGCTGCGGCAGCGCGTTTGTTCTTGAAGGAAGCGTCATGACCGATGAATACAGAATTGAAACTACACCCAATTCCATCGACTTTTGGTCCAAGCACCGTCTGCCACTTGAACCAAACGGTGTTCTATTCATCGCCCGGATCGAGCTCCGGGAAAAACTTAAGAGTCTGAAACCGCGTCTTGGGGACGGACTATGGGCATCCCTCACAACGGAATGTCATGATCATTTTGATGCGGAGAACATCTTGTTCTACAACGTAGGAGCAGCAAGGTTTGGTGCGCTTTCTTCGGAGGGCTATTCGTTTAGCTTTTTCCGGGGGGCGCCAGTAGAGGCTGCTCAATTCAAATTTCACCATCATTACGAATTGCGCCGCTTGCCCGCTAAGGCCGCATCACAACCGCATCTCCAGTTTGTTCTGGAGAAACTCAACACGAACATCAAACCACAACATGTTTGGTGGCCAGCGCGAAACGCGGGTGGCATGGATATACCAGTTGTGGAGGGTGATTTTCGGTTGGATGTTGTCCTGACCGGACCAGCAATCAAGAGTGGAATTGCGACAGTGGCAAAACCTCTTCTCGATGGGGTTATAGCAGCGCTTCATTTCGACTCGTGCGTGGATCAAGCTGCCGTATCGTTTCTTGCATCTAAATTTCAGTTGCCGGCTGATCGTCTGCTTAAAGCATTTGCGCGTACCGATCATTCGCCACTGGGTGATCAAAGAGTGCTCTCTACATACCGTGGGCCAACTTCTATCAAATGGAACCCTGCCGATGAGCGATGCGTTGAATGCGCGATTCGGTGGTTGCCTGGCAGCGGACCGGGAACTAGGGTTGACGTGTGTATTCAGCCAACCAATGGTTAAAACTATGACCAACAGGGAATTCGACTGGCGCACGCTGGCCACCAGCCAGGGCACCTCAGCCTATGGTCCGCAGCGCATCGTCTGCCTGACGGAAGAACCCACCGAGTGGCTGTACCTGCTGGGGGAGGAGCGGCGCATTGTCGGCATCTCGGGCTACACCGTGCGGCCACCGCGTGCACGGGAGGAAAAGCCCAAGGTCAGTGCCTTCCTCAACGCGAAGATCGACAAAATTGTGGATCTGAAGCCCGACTGCGTGATTGGTTTTTCTGACCTGCAGGCCGACATTGCCTCGCAACTCGTCAAAAAAGGCATTCAGGTCACCATCTTCAACCAGCGCAGCGTGGCGGAAATTTTTTCGATGATGTACCAGCTTGCAGCCATGGTCGGCCAGGAGGCGCGTGGCCGCGCGCTGATGCGCGGCATGCAGCAGCGTCTGCTGGCGATTGAGCAGGCGGCTGCAAACCTAAAGCGCCGCCCGCGCGTGTTTTTTGAAGAATGGTACGACCCGCACATCAGCGCGATTGCCTGGGTGTCGGAACTCATGGGTATTGCCGGGGGCGACGATTGCTTTCCGGAGCTGGCGTCGCAGCCCATGGGCAAGGACCGCATCATTGCCGACGGCAGCGAGATCGTGCGGCGCAACCCCGACATCATTTTTGGCTCCTGGTGTGGACGCAAATTTCGGCCCGAACATGTGTCGGCACGGACTGGTTGGGAGGATGTCAACGCCGTCAAAAACAGGCAACTGTTCGAGATCAAGTCGGCAGAGATTCTGCAACCGGGACCGGCGGCCTTGACCGAGGGCGTGGAGCAAATCCACCGTCTGGTGATGCAGTGGAGCCAAGCCCATGCTTGAAGTCGCGCGCAGCGAATTCATCCTTGGCGGCCAGCGCAGCGGCAAGTCGCGCCGTGCAGAAATGCTGGCGCAGCACTGGCTGCTGCAATCCCCGCAACACAAGGCTGTGCTGATTGCCACGGCACAGCCCTGGGACGACGAAATGCGCGAACGCATCGCGCGGCATCAGCAAGACAGGGCCGGGCGTGTGCCGGGCATGGCTGCGGTGGAAGAGCCGCTGCAACTGGCGCAGGCCATCACACAGCACAGCGCAGCGCAGACGCTGCTGGTCGTTGATTGCCTGACCTTGTGGCTGACCAATTTACTCATGCCGGCTGAAAACTTTAAGCCAAATCAGCCTGTAGCCCTTGCTGCATCTGCGCAAGCAGCTATGCTTTTGGTAGCAATTGAAGCTGCGCCGGGGCCGCTGGTGCTGGTCGGCAACGAGATCGGGCTGGGCGTGATTCCCATGGGCCGCGAGACCCGCGACTTTGTGGATGCGCTGGGGCGACTGAACCAGCAGGTTGCCCGGGTCTGCGAGCGTGTGACCTTCATGGCCGCTGGTTTGCCGCTCACCCTGAAAGGCCAGCCATGAGCTTTTTTTCTTGCTCCCTCTCCCTTTGGGAGAGGGCTGGGGTGAGGGCGGCGTTACTGCTGCCCCTGCTGATTTTTCTTGCCGCAAGCGCCGCTCACGCGCTGCAAATTACCGATGATCGCGGCGTCACGGTCACGCTGCCGCAAACGCCGCTGCGCATTGTCAGTCTGTTGCCCTCGCTGACCGAAACCGTGTGCGAGCTGGGCGAGTGCAAGCGCCTGGTGGGCGTGGACCGTTACTCCAACTACCCTGCCTTTGTGCGGACCTTGCCACAGGTGGGCGGTGGCATCGACCCGAACATCGAAGCCGTGGTGGCGCTGCGGCCCGACGTGGTGCTCATGGCTACCTCTTCGCGCGGCGTGCAAAGGCTGGAGGCGCTGGGCCTGAAGGTGGTGGCGCTGGAGCCCAAGAGTTCAGCCGACGTGCAGCGCGTGATGGGCAAGATCGGTCAGGTGCTGGCGGTGGCCGACGCTCAGCGCGTCTGGCGCGTCATCGACGCCGGGGTGTCGGCAGCGGCGCAGTCGCTGCCGCCTGCCGCAAAGAACACCCGCGTGTATTTCGAAGTCAACCGCGGGCCGTATGCTGCGGGCACCACCTCTTTCATCGGCGAGACACTGCAGCGACTGGGGGTGAAGAACATCGTGACGCCCGAGCTCGGGCCTTTCCCAAAGCTCAACCCCGAATACGTGGTGCGGGCCAATCCCGACCTGATCATGATAGGCGCACGCAATGCCCAGGGCATGGCGCAGCGCCCCGGCTGGGCGGGCCTGCGCGCCCTGCGTGAAGGGCGGCTGTGTGTGTTCACGCCGGAAGAATCAGACGTGCTGGTGCGCCCCGGCCCGCGCATGGCCGAAGCCGCGCGCATCATGGCCAAATGCATCGCCGACAAGGCGGGGGCTGCGGTTCGATGAGCACGGCTGAACCGTCCAGCGCAGCCCATCGGCTTAGCCTGGTTATCGGGCTGTTCCTGCTGCTTGGCGCGGCCGGCTTGCTGCTGCTGGGCGCTGGCGTGGGCAGCACCGGCTTCGACAGTGTGCTGCGGGCGCGCCATGACCCGGTGGCCTGGCAAATCATCTGGGACATCCGGCTGCCGCGCACGCTGGGTGCCTGGGTGGCGGGAGGCCTGCTCGGTCTGGCCGGCGCCGTGGCCCAAGGGCTGTTTCGCAACCCGCTGGCCGACCCCTACCTGCTCGGCAGTGCTTCCGGCGCGGCCCTCGGCGTTGCCATAGCACTGGCCTTGTTTGGAGCCTCGCCGTTTGCTGCTTCGCTGCTTGTGCGGCTGGGCCTGACCGGCGCGGCTTTCGCCGGCGCGGTGGCCGGTGTGATGCTGACGCTGGCGCTGGCCAATGGCGTGCTGCACACCCTGCGCTTGCTGCTGGCCGGTGTCATCGTGGGTGTGGTGCTGGGCGCTGCGCGCGACCTTGTTACGCTGGCCGCTCCCGACATCCTGCAGGCCATGCAGGCTTTCATGCTGGGCAGCACCGGCTTTGTCGGCTGGACCTCGTTCGCCGTCATGGCGGCTGTGCTGCTGCCGACGCTGGCCGTCGCCTGGGCCCTGAGCCGCGTGCTCGATGGCCTGGCGCTGGGCGAGGCGACGGCCGCCAGCCTGGGTTTGCCGCTGGCCGCCGTGCGCGCCGCGCTGGTGGCTGTGCTGGCGCTGGCGACCGGCGCGGCGGTAGCGCAGACCGGGTTGATCGCTTTTGTCGGGCTGGCCGCGCCGCATCTGGTGCGCTCCATCGTCAAGACCACGCACGGACGGCTGCTGGTTCTCAGTGCGCTGATGGGTGGTCTGTTGCTGATGGCCGCCGACGTGCTGGCGCGCTGGGTGATCGCTCCGCAAGAACTGCCGGTGGGCGTGTTGACGGCAGTGCTGGGCGGAAGCTACCTGTTGTGGTTGATGCACAAACGCAGCGGCGGGTCGCTATGAATTCGATAGCTATCGACGCCCGGTCTATCAGGGCCAAGCTCGGAAATGTTGAGGTATTGCATGACATCTCCCTGGCCCTGCCCGCCGCGCGCTGGACCAGCATCGTCGGTCCCAACGGCGCCGGCAAGTCCACCTTGCTCAAAGTGCTGGCGGGTTTGCTGCCGCACAGCGGCGAGGTGGTTCTGCTGGGCCAGCCGCTGGCCACGCTGCGCGCCCGGGAGCGCGCGCAGCAACTGTCCTGGCTCGGCCAGAACGAAAGCTCTGCCGACGACCTGACCACCTACGACGTGGCCATGCTGGGCCGCCTGCCACACCAGCCCTGGCTGGCGCCGCCCAGCGATGCCGACCATGCGGCGGTAGCGCGGGCTTTGCGCGCCACCCACGCCTGGGACTGGCGTGATCGGCCGCTGGGCCAGCTCTCGGGCGGCGAACGCCAGCGCGTGCTGCTGGCGCGGGCCCTGGCCGTCGAAGCGCAGGTGCTGCTGATGGATGAACCGCTGGCCAACCTGGACCCGCCGCACCAGACCGACTGGCTGCTGATGGTGCGTCAGCTGGTGGCCGAGGGTAAAACCGTGCTCAGCGTGTTGCATGAAATTTCGTTTGCGCTGCATGCCGACGAGCTGGTGGTGATGGATCAGGGCAGAGTGACGCACCAGGGCGCTTGCGTTGACGCGGCCACGCACCGTGCGCTGGAACAGGTTTTCGATGACCGCATTGCGGTGCACCAGCTTGCAGGCCAGTGGGTGGCTTTGCCCAAAGTCTAGCTTGCGGCTAACAAACTCAAACCGGAATACATCATGCAGACTGACACTTCGCCCATTGATGCAGGCCGCGCTGCTACCGCTCCGGGCACCGTCTGGTTCGTCGGCGCGGGCCCGGGGGACCCGGAGCTGATCACCGTGAAAGGCCGACGGCTGATTGAGCGCGCTGGCGCCATTTTGTTTGCGGGCTCTCTGGTCAGCGAATCCGCCACGCGCTGGGCACCTGCGGGCTGCGTGATTGCTGACAGCAAGGACCTGACACTGGAGCAGATGTCTGCCTGGCTGATTGAGCAGGCCGGACGATGTGACACCGTGGTGCGCCTGCAAACCGGTGATCCCTGTTTGTACGGTGCGCTGATAGAACTGGTGCAACCCCTCGATGCGGCTGGAGTTGCCATCGAAGTGGTGCCGGGGGTGTCGTCCGCCATGGCATCAGCGGCGGCGGCTGTGGAAAGCCTCACCTTGCCAGAGG
The DNA here is from genome assembly GCF_030689685.1 of Polaromonas sp. GTDB lineage: Bacteria > Pseudomonadota > Gammaproteobacteria > Burkholderiales > Burkholderiaceae_C > Polaromonas. The sequence continues at coordinate 81,053 of NZ_JAUYEY010000027.1, forward strand.
TGACCCAAACTGTGATCCTGACGCGTGTTGAAGGGCGTACGCCCATGCCGGAGGGTGAGTCGCTCGAAGCGCTGGCCAGGCACCACACGACCTTGTGTATCTTTCTCAGCATCACATTGATGGGCCGTGTCACGGCCGCATTGACGGCTGCGGGGTGGTCACCCGATGCGCCAGTAGTGGTGGTGCACAAGGCGAGCTGGCCGGGCGAAGAAAAAATTGTCCGTGGCACCGTGGCCACCATTCAAGCCTTGTGCCGCGAGGCCAAAATCGTCAGCCAAGCCATGATCATTGCCAGTCCCACGCTGGGGGCCCGCCAATGGACGACGCTGGCCAAGTCCAAGCTTTACGATGCCAGTTTCACCCACCGCTTTCGACGCGGCATCACGGCTGCTCCGGACGGCACTGCGCCGACAATTGCTTCACAGGAGACTCCATGAATTCAACAGCCATTTTGCTGGTGGGCCACGGCTCACGCGAGAAATCGGGTAACGACGAGATTGAAGCTTTTGCGCAGCAATGGCGTGCGCGCCAGCCCGGCTGGCGCATCGAAATCTGCTTTATCGAATTTTCGGAAATTACCATGAGTGAGGGCCTGCGCTGCGCCGCGATGGGTGCCAGCCGGGTCATGGTCATTCCGCTGATTTTGAATGCGGCCGGGCACGTCAAGATGGATATTCCGCAGGCGATTGATGGGGCTCGGCTACGCTTTCCGAACGTGCAGTTTTTGTATGCGCCGCACCTGACAGCTTGTGACCATATTCTCTCCATCGTCAAGCGCCGTTTGAAGGGGGCAATGGAAAAACTGGATATGCCTGACCCGACCACGACGGGTGTGGTGATCCTGGGGCGCGGCTCGTCGGACCGCCAGGCCAACGGCGAGATGGCCAAGATGGCGCGCTGGGTCACGGAGGAAACCGATCACGAACTGGTTGATCTGGCCTTCACCGGCATCACCTGGCCGCGCCTTGAAAAAGCGGTGCAACGGCAAAGCCTGCTAGGCATGACGCAGGTGGTGGTGCTGCCTTATTACCTGTTCAACGGCACGCTGGTCGAGCGCATCACGCGGCAGGTCGAGAACCTTAAAACCCAGTATCCAGCGATCCGTTTTACCTCGACAGCCTACTTCGGCTTTGAGCGCGAAATTTTTGAATTGCTGGAGGAACGGGTCAAGGACCTGGAGCGCAATGCCCCCGCATCACGCATGCCCTGCGATGGCTGCAAATACCGGGAATTTGCGGTGGAGCACGGCATGGGTGGGCATCACCATGACGACGCGGTGCCGCATCACCATGACCATGGAAACGATCACGCGCCTCACACGGAGCACGCCCATGCGCTTGCCCAGGCGAATGATCATGCACATCCCCATGCGCCTGAGTCGGGGCATGCCCACCCGGATCACAATGACCACGCGCGCTCCCATGATCATGAGCACGCCCATCCATGAGCACCCCTAACGTCATTACCGAGCAGCTAACGGCTGCAGGAAGAGCCATCGAGTATGACTCGTTTGCGGTGATCGACCGCGAAGTGGGGCCGCATACCTACACCCCCGGTCAGTGGCCCATCGTTCGCCGCATGATTCACGCCAATGCCGATTTTGATTTCAACGGTCTGACGGATTTTCATCCTCAAGCGGTGAATGCGGGTGTGGCCGCCATCCTGTCGCGCGCGGCCCGCGTGGTGGCCGATGTGGAGATGATTTGTGTGGGCTTGTCTGCGCCTCGCCTGGCGCACTTTGGCATGACGACGCACCAGTTCATCTCAGACGCTGACGTCATCGATACCGCCAAGGCAGAAGGCACGACCCGCGCCGTGCAGGCCATGCGCAAGGCGCACCGATTGGGTTTGCTCGACGGCGCCATTGTGGGCATCGGCAATGCGCCTACCGCGCTGATCGAGCTGGTGCGGCTGATTCAGGAAGAGGGCGCACGGCCTGCGCTGGTGGTGGGCATGCCTGTGGGTTTTGTGTCCGCTGCCGAATCAAAAGATCTGATGGCACAAAGCACCGCCACTCCCTGGGTGGTGATCCGGGGGCGCAAGGGCGGCTCGACGCTGGTGGTGGCCGCGATTCACGCGATGCTGGGCTTGGCGGAAGCGCGTGAGCTGAGGGAGCCCGGCGCAGCATGATGAAAAAAGACGCGCCCCGCGGTACCCGCACCGGTTTCACGACCGGTGCGTGCTCTGCTGCTGCTGCGCGTGCCGCGACCATCGGGTTGGTGACCGGCCAGGTGCCCGAAGCCGTGGAATGCCTGCTGCCCAACGGCGACTTGGTGATGTTTGCGGTGCAAAATGGCCGCTGCGGCCAGGACAGCGCCCACGCCATGGTCATCAAGGACGCAGGCGACGACCCGGACTGCACTGACAAGGCGCATCTCACGGTCGATGTGCGCTTGCTTCACGAACTGCCGGGCCAAGTGCTGCTGATGGGGGGCTTTGGTGTGGGCACAGTCACCATGCCGGGCCTGGGGCTGGCCGTGGGCGGCCCGGCCATCAACCCGGTGCCACGCCGCAACATCGAGGCCAATGTACGTGCTGCAGGCTCCTCTCTGCTCGACGAAGCAGGTTTTGAGGTCACGATTTCCGTGCCGCAAGGTGAGGAGATGACCAAGAAGACGCTGAATGCGCGCCTGGGCATCCTGGGCGGCATTTCCATCTTGGGCACGACCGGCATCGTCAAGCCTTATTCCACGGCCGCCTTCCGTGCCAGCGTGGTGCAGGGCGTGCAGGTCGCCGGTACGCTGGGCCACGGCTTGGTGGTCTTGACCACGGGCGGGCGAACCGAGAAGTTTGTCATGCAGGAAATGCCGCACCTGCCCGAGGCGGCGTTTGTGCAGATGGGCGACTTTTTGCGCTACGCCATGGGCGCTGCGGTGAAAGCGGGTTTGAAGCAGGTGGTGATTGGCGGCATGGTCGGCAAGCTCACCAAAATTGCGCAGGGCGAAACCATCACCCACGCCGGCCGTGCCGAGGTCGATACCGGCTTGCTGGCTGACATTGCGGCCAGCCTGGGCGCAGCGCCCGAAGTGTGCGACGCGATTCGCCAGAACGAAACCGCGCGTTATGCCGGCGAGCGCATGGATGCGCTGGGTCTGGGCACGGCATTCCATACGGCACTGGCACAGCGGGTGATCCAGACCCTGCGCACGCGCTACCCCGATCAGTTCGATTTGAAAGTGCTGGTTTGTGACTTTGACGGTCGCAAGATAGCGGAGGCCCCTTGAATTCTGAAAACTTTCCTGCGATAGAAAAATGTCGGATCATCGGCGTGCTGGACGATGGCGTGGACAGTCTGAGCCGCACCGCGCTGGCACACCTGCAACGGGCGCAATTGGTCATTGGCGGCAGTCGCACCCTGCAGCTGTTTGCGCCGCAGATGGACCCGACCGCTATCCGCCGCGACCTGACGGGGGCGCTGGCGCAAGTGCCTGAATGGATACGGGCGGCCCAGGCAGAAGGGCAGCGCGTGGTGCTACTGGCCACGGGGGATCCCTTGTGCCATGGCATTGCCGCCTACCTGGCCTCGCGTCTGTGCATTGAAGCCATCGACGTGTTGCCCAACGTCTCCACCTTGCAACTGGCTTGCGCCCGGCTGGGGCTGCCGTGGCAGGACATGAAGTTTTCATCGGTCCACAGCAAGGATGCAGGCGACTGGATGGAAGGCTCAGAGCCCAGCCATGGCCTGTATGCCCTGCTGCGTGATATTCGCCAAAACGACCGTCTGGCCATTCTGACCAGCCCCGACAACACGCCTGATCGCATCGCCCGCATGCTGGTGACCGAAGGCATGGCGGACGACTTTCAGATGGCCGTGGCCGAGCGCCTGTGCCAGCCCGAAGAGCGCGTGCTGAGCGGCATCACCATCCAGGCGGCCACGCAGGTGCCCTTTGCCGACCCCAATGTGGTGCTGCTGTGGCGCACCACATTGCGCCCGTCGCCGGTGCTGCTGGGCTTGCCCGACGCGAGCTATCAGCAGCGTTACCCAGAAAAAGGCCTGATCACCAAAAATGAAGTGCGGGTGGTGTCGCTGGCCCGCATGCAGCTACGCGCCAACAGCGTGGTCTGGGACATTGGCGCGGGCTCAGGATCGGTGGGGCTGGAGGCGGCGCGCCTGTGCAGCCAGGGCCATGTGTACGCGATTGAAAAGAACGTGGACGACAGCGCGATTGTGCGCAGCAACCGCAAAGCGCTGGGCATCAGCAACCACACCCTGGTGCATGGCAAAGCCCCCGAATGCCTGCAACACTGGCCGGACCCCGATGCCGTGTTTATAGGCGGCTCGGGCGGCGAGCTTGCCGAGTTGATTCGCCTGATCTTGCTCCGCCTGAAGCCTGAAGGCTGGCTGGTGATGAACTTTGTGACGCTGGAGAACCTGAGCGTCGCCGTTGACACTCTGAAGGCGCTGGGCGTGGCTTGGGACGTGCTGCAGTTGCAGGCTTCGCGCAGCAAGCCGATCTTGCACATGAACCGTATGGCCGCCGAGAACCCGGTGTGGCTGGTGTGCGCGCAAAAAGTGACCGTGCAAAAAACAGCCAAACTGGAGAAAAGCGATGACTGAACTTCACGCCGCGCAGCTCGAACGGGGAAGGGGCCGCCTTTTTGGCGTGTCTTTGGGTCCCGGTGACCCGGGGCTGATCACCCGCCGCGCCTGGGCTTTGCTGGAACGTACCGACGCTGTGTGGACCTACCCGGTACGCAGCCTGCGCAAGGAAAGCTATGCGCTCGACATCGTTCTGCGCTCGGGCATGACGCTGCCGGCGCAACACCAGCCGCTCCTGTTCCCCATGACCCATGATGTCGAAAAACTCGCGCGCCACTGGCTCAAAGCCGCCGAGACCGTGAAGGCGCTGCTGGCCACCGGGCAAGACGTGTTGTTTCTGGTTGAAGGCGATGCTTCCACCTACGCCAGTTTCTGCTACCTGGCGCGGGTGCTGCGCGAACTGGAGCCCGATGCGCAAATCGACATCGTGCCCGGCGTCACGTCCTTCAACGCGGCCTGCGCCCAGCTGCAGATGCCACTGTCCGAGCAGGACGACACCATCGCCATCGTGCCTGCTGCTTACGGCATTGCAGCCGTCGAAAAAATGCTGGATGACTTCGACACCCTGGTGTTGATGAAGGTCAAGCCGCTGCTCGACGATTTGATTGCGCTGCTGGAGCGCCGGGGCCTGCTGGCACACAGCCGCTTCATCGAAAAAGCCGGCTCCCCGGTGGAACGCATCGTGCACAACGTGGCCGAACTCAAGGGCACCAAAGTTAATTATTTGTCGCTGCTTCTGGTTAAAAATCCCAACCGCGAGCGCGGCGAGATGCTGCGCGGTTGTCGCAAAAAAACCAGCACTGAAATTGAAGAAGAGGAATTGCAGGAATGACTATGAATACTTTGCCGGAAACCAGCTCCGCTACACCTTTGGATGTACGCATCGTTCTGGTCGCGATCACCAAACACGGCGCGCAGCAAACCGCCGATCTGGCACGTCGGCTGCCGCAAGCTAGCGTGTGCGTGGCCGACAAATTCGCGCCGCTGATGGCCGGCCTACCCAACCCGGTGCGTGCCTACAGCGGCGCTTTCCGCGACGAGATCGCCACGCTGTTCGCCGACTTCGACCAGGTCGTGTTCTTTGTTTCGCTGGGGGCTGTCGTGCGCCTGATCGCTCCGCATCTCAAAAGCAAGGACGAAGACCCCGGGGTGGTGGTGGTCGATGATGCGGCGCAGTTCGTGATTCCCGTGCTGTCGGGTCATGTGGGCGGCGCCAACGCCATGGCCGAACAACTTGCGGCGATGCTGAGTGCTACCGCCGTGCTGACCACCGCCTCCGACGTGGGCAAGACCATTCCGGTGGACATTCTGGGCCGTGAGCTGGGCTGGAAGGTCGAGGCGCCCAAGATCAACATCACCCGCGTGTCGGCGCATGTGGTTAACGGCGAGCCGATTGCGGTGGTGCAGGAAACGGGCAGCCCGAACTGGTGGACGCGGTCCACGCCGCTGCCGGGCAGCATTCACAAGTTCGAACGCTTCGAAGACGTGGATTTGAACCGCTTCAAGGCCGTGCTCTGGATCACGCATGCAGAAATTACCCCCGAGCGCTGGCAGCAGCTCAGTGAGCGTCTGGTGGTTTATCGCCCTCCGCAAGAGGTCGAGGCATGACGGGTCGCTTGACGCAGGTGGCCGTGGGCCTGGGCTGCGACCGCGGCACGCCGCTGGCCACCGTGGCGCAGACACTGGACGCCGCGCTGGCTCAGGCCGGTCTGGTGCGGTCGCAGGTGGCGGTGCTGGCCAGCATCGAGGCCAAGCGTGATGAGCCTGCGTTTGCCGAGCTGGCGGCGCAGGGCGGCTGGCCGCTGCGTTTTTTCAGTGCCGCCGAGCTGGCCGCCGTGCCGGTGCCCAACCCCTCGGCCACCGTGCTGCGCCACATGGGCACGCCGTCGGTGTCGGAGGCCGCTGCCGTGCTCGCGGGGCAGACCACTGCGGCGGGCCTGGTGGTCGAAAAATTCAAGCATCAGGGGCCCGATGGGCGTAACGCCACCGTGTCCATTGCCACTTGCGCCCGCGTTGCACTTGGACTGTGTTGACGATTTCGTTTCGCTGGCTTTATTTTTTTCTTCAGTTTTAACCCAAGGAGTTTTCATGAACGCTTCCACTTCAACTGCTTCCGTAACTACCGCCGTAGTCAGCCAGCACGTCACATCCAGAGTGTCCCTGCTGGCGCAGCTGGGCGGCGCACTGCTGCTTGGCCTGGTCATGCTGTATGCCGTCGGTTTCAGCGAAGCGTCGGTCGCGCACAACGCGGCTCATGATGTGCGCCATGCCAATGGCCGTCCCTGCCATTGAGCCGGAGTACCCTATGCTTTTTCGACGATTGTTTTTATGCGCGCTGTTCGTCGGCCTGCTGACAGGCCTTATCGACAGCCTGGTGCAGCGCTGGCAGGTGGTGCCGCTGATTCTGGCTGCTGAAGTGTTTGAAGCAGCGGCAAAGTCAGCCCCGCCGGTTACCGCAAGCAGCACAGGTTCGGACCACGCACACGCCGACGGCGCAGCGCACAGCCACGATGGCGCGTGGGAGCCGCAAACCGGCCTGGAGCGTACCGCCTACACCGTGCTCGCCAACGTGCTCAATGCCGTCGGCACTGCGCTGGTGCTGATGCCATTGATGGCGTTTGTCAATCGCCAGCGCGGCGGCCAGCCTTTGTCGCTGCAGCGCGGTAACGGTGCCGTGTTGCGCCATGGGTTGCTGTGGGGTGGTGCTGCCTGGGTGAGTCTGTTTGCCATGCCGGCACTCGGGCTGCCTCCCGAGCTGCCGGGCATGCAGTCAGCGGCGCTGCATGCGCGCCAGCTCTGGTGGGTCGGTACGGCGCTGTGCGGCGCGGGCGGGCTGGCGATGCTGTTTCTGATCAAGGCGAAATGGCGTGTGCTGGGTCTTGCCCTGCTGGTCTTGCCCTTTGCGATTGGCGCGCCAGAACACGCGGGCAGCCCGTATGCGGGTCTTAGCCCCGAAGTTGCGGTGCAACTGCAGGCCTTGGCCAGCCGCTTTGCGGTAGCGACGGCTGTAGCCAGTGCCCTGCAATACCTGCTGCTGGGGGCTTTGTGCGCCGTGGCGGTGGCGCGTTGGCTGAGCCCCTTGCTTGACACGGCGGCACCTGCCCCTGTGACTGCTGAGGTGTCATCATGAGCGGCGGCAAGATCATGCTGGTGGGCATTGGCCCCGGCAGCCATGACCACATGACGCACCGCGCACGCGCGGCCATAGCCGAGTCGGATGTGGTCGTTGGCTACGTTACTTACATCAAGCTGGTGGCTGATTTGCTGGAAGGCAAAGAAGTCATCCGCAAAGGCATGACCGAGGAACTGGACCGCGCCGTCAACGCGCTGGAAAGGGCGCGCGAAGGCAAAAAAGTGGCCCTCATTTCATCGGGTGATGCGGGGGTGTACGGCATGGCCGGGCCGACCTATGAAGTGCTGTTTCAGGCCGGCTGGACGCCGGATTCGGGTGTCGAGGTCGAGGTGGTGCCGGGCGCGTCGGCCATCAATGCGTGCGCGGCGCTGGTGGGCGCGCCCCTGACGCACGATTTCTGCTCTATTTCCCTGTCGGACCTGCTCACGCCCTGGCCGGTGATTGCCCGCCGGCTCGATGCCGTGGCCGCCGCCGATTTCGTGGTGGCGCTGTACAACCCCAAGAGCGGGCGTCGCACGCAGCAGATTGTCCAGGCACAGCACTTGTTTTTGCGTCACCGCAAGCCCGACACGCCAGTGGCGGTGGTCAAGTCCGCTTACCGCCGGCGCGAGCGCATCGAGTTCACCACGTTGGCGCACATGAGTGAGTGCGACATCGGCATGCTGACCACGGTGCTGATTGGCAACAGCAACACCTTTGTGCGGCATGGCCTGATGGTCACGCCGCGCGGTTATGCCAACAAGTACGAATTGCACGGCGACGGCAGCACCCGCGAGGGTGAAAGGCCTGGTCGTTCACTGTCTACCGGCCTGCTCGGCTGGATGGAAAACCTGCGCGCCGACCATGCTGAGGGGCAGAGCATCAGCGCATTGGCCTTGCGCCACAAATTACCCGCTGACTACATTGAGGCTGTTTTGACGGCGCCGATTGTAGAAGTCACCCCGGAAGCTGCCAGCACCGAGGAATCGGAAGCATGAGCGAGGTGGTCGTCAAACCCAGGATTGGCGCTTACAAACGCCATGTGTTGATCTGTACCGGCCCACGTTGCACGCAGGATGGTGCATCGCAGGAACTGTTCGACAGCCTGGGCGACAAGTTCAAGGCGGCCGGCATCAACGATGGCGAGCTTCGCGTCAAGCGCAGCCGCGTCAGTTGCTTTGCCGCCTGCAAGGGAGGGCCAGTCATGTGTGTGCAGCCCGATGGCACCTGGTACTACAACGTCACGCCCGCCAACATGGACCGCATCATCGAGCAACACCTGGTGGGCGGGCAGCCGGTTGCCGACCTGATTTTTCACCAGGGACCGCAAGGGCATGATGCAGACTGACATCATCAAGCCTTTGCGCGCTGTGGCGGGCATGGTTTATATCGTCGGGGCCGGTCCGGGCGCGGTTGATTTGCTGACCTTGCGGGCGCTGGACAGGATTCAGCGGGCTGAGGTGGTGGTGCACGACCGGTTGATCACACCCGAGGTGCTGGCCCTGATCCCGCAGGCGGCCGTGCGGACCTATGTCGGAAAGGCTCTGGGCAACCATTCGGTGCCGCAAGAGGGCATTCATGCCTTGCTGGTGCAGCATGCGCGCGCCGGCCGCTGCGTGGTACGGCTCAAGGGCGGTGACCCCTACGTCTTTGGCCGTGGCGGCGAAGAAGTGCAGGCTTTGCAGGCCGCCGGTATTGCCTTCGAAGTGGTGCCCGGCGTGACGGCGGCGGGTGGCTGCGCGGCGGCGGCGGGTATTCCGCTGACCCACCGCGACTTTTCAAACAGCTGCGTTTTCCTGACCGGTCACGAGGCCGACGGCAATGCACCGCCGGACTGGGCCGCGTTGGCCAGGCCGGGGCAGACGCGGGTGTTCTACATGGGCGTGCAGCGCCTGGCGCAGATTGCCCGCCAGCTCATCGCGCACGGCCTGTCGCCTGACACGCCTGCCGCCATCGTGAGCGACGGAACCCGACCCTCCCAGCAGGTGGTGGCGACCGAACTGCATGCGCTGGTGGCGCAGGCGCCTTTGTATGGGCCGCGACCGGGCTTGTTGATCATTGGCGAAACGGTCCGGCTCAGTCCGGATTTTCGACCTGTAGCGCGCTGCCATCATGCCCTTGAACCGGTCCACCATGAATCGTAAATCCTGATGCAAATTGAATCCCCTCTGTCTGAAAAACCCTATGACAAACCCGAAGGCGAACGCCGAGGCCTGCTCATCGTCAACACCGGCGATGGCAAGGGCAAGAGCACTGCGGCGTTTGGCCTGGCCCTGCGCGCCCATGGCCGCCACCATGTGCATGGCAAAGCCGTGAAGATTTTCCAGTTCATGAAAGTGCCCAGCGCGCGTTTCGGCGAGCACCGCATGTTTGAGCAGCTCGGCATACCGATTGAAGGCCTGGGCGACGGCTTTAGCTGGAAGAGCCAGGACCTGGAGCGCTCCGGCCAGCTCGCCCGCGATGGCTGGCTGAAAGCCAAAGCGGCGATTCAAAGCGGCGAGTACTTCATGGTGGTGCTCGACGAGTTCACCTACCCGCTGATTTACGGCTGGATGGAACCCCTCGGCGGCGTTGAAGAAGTGGTGCAGACGCTGTTCGACCGCCCTACGCATGTGCATGTGGTGATCACCGGCCGGCGCTGCCCGCCCGAGATCATTGAGCTGGCTGACACCGTGACCGAGATGACCAAGATCAAGCATGCGTTCAACGCTGGCATTCCCGCGCAGCGTGGAATAGAAGATTAGGAACGCATAGTGAGCATATCCACAGAACCCCACGCCTTCAGCGCCGCCGAGCAACAGGCGGTGTACCGCGCTATTTACGAGCGGCGCGACATGCGCCACTTCAGCGGAGGCACGGTGGCTGACGACGTGCTGCAGCGGCTGCTGTCTGCCGCGCACCACGCGCCCAGTGTGGGCCTGATGCAGCCCTGGCGTTTTATCCGCGTGTCCAGCCAGCCGCTGCGCGAGGAACTGCATGCACTGATAGAGCAGGAACGGGTGCTGACGGCGCGTGCTTTGGGCGAGCGCGAAGGCGAGTTCATGAAGCTCAAGGTGCAGGGCGTGCTCGACGCGGCCGAGGTACTGGTGGTTGCCCTGCCGCCGGGGCGCGAGAAACATGTGTTCGGCCGCCGTACGCTGCCGCAGATGGATCTGGCCTCCGCCGCCTGTGCCATCCAGAACCTATGGCTGGCGGCCCGCGCCGAAGGGCTGGGGATGGGCTGGGTATCGCTGTTTGATCCGGCTGCCGTCGGTGCGCTGTTGCAGATGCCAGCCGGCGCCGAACCGATTGCCGTTTTGTGCCTGGGCCCGGTCCCGGCGTTTTACGGGCAGCCCATGCTGCAAGCTGAAAAATGGGCGAGCCGCTCTGCGCTGGCCGACATGGTGTTTGAAGACCGTTGGGGCCAGTTGGCAGCTTCTGCCAACTGATTTTTCGCCGTGCGGCCAGCTACGTATAGCCGCGAAGGGTGCTTGACGGATGGGTAGTTGCTGCTTGCTTGTCAGTCAAGCGCTATTAATTTGGTAGCTGCCTACGCATGTATCTAAAGGGCTGGAGGCCGATTTGATGTGTATTTTTGGTCTTTCTCAGGTTTTTGGCCGGTTCGAAGACCGGAATTCAGGCCTTGATCCAATACTGTTCGCTTAAGGCATTGTCCCCGACTTGTCATCCCGGACTCGATCCGGGATCCATGGATTGCGGGTGCCCGGATCAAGTCCGGGCCAGGCTCTGCCCGCAATGACAAATTCTCGCAAGCGAACAGTATTGGGCCTTGGTCCATGACCTCGGCTGCACGACTCTCGATCAGATGCCCCGCACTATCCTGCGCGCAATCGGTTTGAATGTATTGGTTTTGGCTGGGTAGAACAGGCGCTGGCGGCCCTGGACACGGTATAAACGCAGGTACTCGCAAAAAAAGACCAAACAAGGCATTCCATGGCAACCCGCAAACCCGCTAGCAGCCCCAACTCAAAGGCCAAATCAAGCCTAGCGACCACTGCCTCGTACCAGCACAGCGAGGCCAAGGCCATCATTCGCCCCGAGGCAGGCGCGCAAACCCGTTTTAAAAAGAAAAAGCCTGCCGCCACCTGGCGCTACGACTCGTCGCTGGCCCCCGAGCTGCAATGGGATGCACAAAACCCGGCCCGCGAGCAGGGCGAGGCGCGCATTGCGGCATTGCAGGCCGCCATGGCTGCCATGCAGGCCACCCTGGTTGATGTCCAGTCGCAGCTGGCTGCGGCGCAGCCCAGCCAAAGCGCCGCAGAGCTGAGCGCACTGCTGCTGCAAACCAGGGCCAAACTGACCACGCTGCAAAACGAGCCGCTGCGGGCGGGGCGAGAGGCCGCCGCAGCATTGAAATCCATGTCCCGGCCTTTTTTGAACTGGGCCGGCAAGGCCGAGCGTTTGAGCTTTGACGTGCCCACGCTGCCCATGTTTATTCATGAGCGGCTGTCCACCCAGGCGATTCTGGACTCGGTGTCGCGCCACAAGCTCTCAAGCCAGGGCGACTGGGTGAACGAGTTTTTTGGCCACCCCGAGCGCAGCCTGCCCGAGCAGCTGATGAAGGCTTACGAGCACCCCAACGGCTGGCAAAACCGCATGGTGCTGGGCGATTCGCTGGTGGTGATGAACTCGATGCTGCATTATGAAAACATGGGCGGTCAGGTGCAGATGGCCTACATTGACCCGCCGTATGGGGTGAAGTTTGGCAGCAACTTTCAGCCCTTTGTGCGCAAGCGCGACGTAACCCACAACGACGATGAGGGCCTGACCCGCGAGCCCGAAATGGTCAAAGCCTACCGCGACACCTGGGAGCTGGGCCTGCATTCTTACCTGACTTACCTGCGCGACCGGCTGCTGCTGACGCGCGAGCTGCTGGCGGAAAGCGGCTCGGTGTTTGTGCAGATCTCGGATGAGAATTTGCACCATGTGCGGGAGGTGATGGATGAGGTGTTTGGGGCGGAGAATTTTGTCGCCGTGATTGCAGTACAGAAGACTGGAAGCCAGGCAGGGCAATTACTGGGTATAACGCTCGACTACCTCATTTGGTACGCAAAAAATAAGGCGGGCGTGAAATATCGCCAACTCTATGAGCATCGAAAGGCAGGCGATACCTCTCTTGATCGCTACGACCAAATTGAGATTCCTTCTGGTTCGATTCGCCGCCTGACTGCAAACGAAATTCGCGGAGAGGAGCCGTTGCCTGAAGGTCGTCGGTTTCGCTTGACTAGTTTGTTTAGCGATGGCGCTTCCGAGCGTGGGAGCTTCGACTACAACTTTCTCGGGAAAAAGTACGCCTGTGCCAAAAACAGCCATTGGAAGACGAACGAGGCGGGACTCAATGTACTTGAATTGCATGGACGTTTGTCAATTGAAGGTACTCGGCTTCGATACAAACGTTACGCTGAAGATTTTCCTGTTATCCCTGTAAATGATCGATGGGATTCAATGCAAATTGGTACGGGTTTGCTTTATGCGGTTCAAACCAGCCCGGCTGTGATTCAGCGCTGCATGCTGATGACCACCGACCCCGGCGACCTCGTACTAGACCCTACTTGCGGCAGCGGCACCACCGCCGTAGTCGCCGAAAGCTGGGGCCGGCGCTGGATCACCATAGACACCTCGCGTGTGCCGCTGGCCCTGGCCCGGCAACGCCTGCTGACCGCCACCTTCAAATACTGGGACTTGAAAGAACCGCACCGCGGCCCGGCGGGCGGCTTTGTCTATAAAGAAAAGAAGAACAAAAAAGGCGAGCATGTGGGCGGCATCGTGCCGCACATCACGCTGGGCTCAATAGCCAACAATGAGCCACCCAAATACGAAGTGCTGGTAGACCGGCCCGAGGTCAACAGCGGTGTCACTCGTGTTTGTGGCCCGTTTGTGTTTGAGGCGACGATTCCGACGGCCAGTAATTTTGATGGGGAAGATTCGGGTGCGGGGGAGAGGGAGTCAAGACGGGCAGGGGGGCAAGACGCGCAAGACTTTGTGGACCGCATGATTGAGGTGCTGCGGTCTTCGCCGGTGCTGCATCTGGCTGGCGGCAAAACAGTGCAGCTCTCAGGCATTCGTCGCCCGGCAAAAACGCTGTTTCTGGCGGCTGAGGCCATGGTCAGCTCATCTGAAGGCATGGCGGGTGCGCTGGAAGATGCGGATGCAGCCAATGGCGGCCTGGCATTGCAACAAGGTGAGCCCGTGGCGCTGATGTTTGGCCCTGAATACGGCCCGGTGGCCGAGGTGGCGGTGCTGCAGGCCTGGCAAGAGGCCACGGCCAAGGCGTTTACGCATCTGTACGTGATTGGCTTTGCCATTGAGCCCAAGGCGCGCCAGTCGATTGGCGAATATTCGGCCATGGGCATGCCCACCACCTATGTGCAAGCCACGCCTGACATCCTGATGGGCGACCTGCTGAAAAACATGCGCTCGTCGCAAATCTTTTCGGTCTGCGGCCAGCCCGACGTGGCGGTGCGTACCATCGCCACGCCCGAGGGCGGCATCGCGGGGCAAAGCTATTACGAGGTGCAGCTGCGCGGGCTGGATGTGTTTGACCCGGTGACGATGGACCTGGACACCCGCAGCGGCCTGGACGTGCCGGCCTGGTTTTTGGACACCGACTACAACGGCCTGGTGTTTCGCGTTTGTCAGGCGTTTTTTCCGCGCACGCAGGCCTGGGACAACCTCAAGCGTGCGCTGAAGGCCGACTTTGACGAGTCAGTATGGGCGCATCTGGCGGGCGATACGTCCACACCGTTTAACGTGGGCCAGCACCGGCAGATTGCGGTGAAGGTGATTGACGACCGGGGCAATGAGCTGATGGTGGTGAAGAAGCTGGAGGGTGCGCAATGATTCGGCTAGTCACACTCAAAGACTTCAAGCTGTTTGGCAACGTTGAGTTCCCCATTCCTGGCCATGTGGTTCTGGCTGGGCCGAACAATACCGGTAAAACAACGCTGTTGCAGGCAATTGCGGCCTGGGAACTGGGCTTTAGGAAGTGGCTGGAGTTGAATGATTTTAATCCCCGCGTTAATGGCTACCCGTGGCAGGAACTGGAGCGTCTTAACTTCTCACCCGTAGCCGTGCGTTCGTTTGACTTGTTATGGAAAAATAGAAAGAGGAAGCAGTCGTTTGAGATTGGTGTGCAGGTCGATGGATTGCCTCTTGTTACGCTGGAATTTTTTTATCAAAGCGCCGGGTCTATCAGCGTTCGGCCTAAAAATGATGCCGCGCTCAACGCGACCATCTTGAGAAAATCCGCACTTCGGTTTCAGACCACATTTATCCCGGCCATGTCGGGCTTGTCGAGATCCGAGCAACGCCTGGCCGACCAAGAAGCCATTGATTCCGCTCTGGCTCAAGGTCGCCCTGGCGAGGTGCTGCGCAATTTGCTCTACATCGCGCACCAGGACGAGGCAGCCTGGCGCACCTTGAATGCGACGATGCAAAGGCTGTTCTCATGTCGGCTGGAAACACCTAAAAGTGGCGCCGAGCTGTTATGCGAATACCGGCAGGGCAATGCGGCAGACGCGCCTTTTTTTGATGTGGCAAGCGCAGGCAGTGGTTTTTTGCAGGTCTTGCTGTTGTTGACGCTGCTGCTCACGCAGTCAAAGCGGGCCGATGGAACTCATGCGGTGTTGCTGATAGACGAGCCTGATGCTCACTTGCACATGATGCTTCAGCGCAGTATTTACGGCGAACTGCGCTCAATCGCGGCAAGTAGGCAAGCGCAACTGTTCGTAGCTACGCACTCCGAAATGATCGTCAATAACATCGACTCGCGTGAGCTGTATCTCATGTACGGTGTCCCCCGGTTAATTCAAAGCGACCTGGAGCGTGCGCAATTAACGACCTCATTCGGCGCCCTGACTCACAGCGACATTTTGGAAGCTGAGGGTGCCAAAGGTGTTCTATATACCGAGGACTTTACCGATATTGATATTCTCGAAGCCTTTGCCCGCGTGCTAAATGACGCCGCAGCGTTGAAGCTTTTGACAAGGGAGTTGGTAACCAAGTCATCCAAGGCGCCTTTACCCGACGGTTTGGGAGAATTCAGTCCACAAAAACATTGGGACATGCTCAAACTTGTTCGCAGTGACTTGCCAGCGCTGGAGTTGTTGGACGGCGATAACCAAAAAAACAAAGCACCGGATTCCATCACGGGTACGGCCGACAGCCTACAGCGCCTGCGCTGGCGCCGCTATGAAATTGAAAGCTATTTGCTGCTTGAGGGGCCGCTGCAACGCTTTTTTGAAAAACGGCTGGGCGGGGTTGATGCCGCAGCCATTGCGGTGGCTGAACTGCAGAAGAGACTTGCTTTCATTGCGGGAAAAGATGAATCAGATCCTTTGGTGAAAAGTTATTTTCAAAGCGAACCATTGAGTAAAACCTTGCTGCCAGAACTGATGGTGGCAGCGGGGCTGGATGCGCCAAAACGCGACTACTTTGAGATCGCCGCTCAGTTCAAACCAGAAGAAATTCACCCCGAAATCATCGAGCGCTTGAACCAGATCAAACAGGCTTTTGGGGTGCTTGGAGTCGCGAATGTTTGACTTCCAGGTCGAAAGCCCCATCGCCAATTCGCCCTTTTTGGCGCCACTCCGGCATTGGCAGATTGAAGAAGGCACGCCGCCAGTGCTGGCTCAAGAACGCCGCAAGCCGGTTTACTTTTACCGGCCTCCCAGCTACGAGGTGTCTAAAGAGGGCATGGAAGAGGATGTGGGCTACCAGATTGAGCTGTTGCTGGTCTCACGCATACGCAGCCGCCTGGCGGAGTGGCGCGCGGCAGGCTACCCTGGTGCGTCCAAAATCACACTGGAGCTGTTGGCCTACTGGGAACGTGAGGGGCGTGAAAAGCGCCTTTTCTTTGCGCAAAGGGAAGCGGCGCAAACAGTGATTTTTTTAACCGAGGCGCGGGCTGATTTTCTGCAGGGCATTCATGTCCCGACGGACGAGCCCTCCGACAAACAAAAGGCCGAAGGCATTCAAGCCTTTCAGCGCTATGCCTGCAAGATGGCCACTGGCAGCGGCAAAACCACGGTCATGGGTATGTTGGTGGCCTGGAGCATTTTGAATCGGCAAGCCGGTGGACATGACCGCAGCCGGGCGCGCCTGTTCTCCAATACGGTGGTTGTGGTCTGCCCCAATGTGACGATTCGCAGCCGCCTGGCAGAGCTGGACCCAGCCCGTGGCGAAGCCAGTTTGTACCGCAGCCGCGACCTGGTGCCTGCGCATCTGATGGGGCCGTTGTCGCAGGGCCGGGTGCTGGTGATGAACTGGCATGTGTTTGCCCTGCACGATGCCAACAAGGTAGGCGGAACAGCTGCCAAAGTAGTGCGCACCGGGCGCGAAGTCAATGTGATGGAGAGCATTCGCATTGGCGATAAAACCACCACCGCCAGGGGCACGCGCTATCTGTCGCTTCCTGATTATCAGCGTCAGGTGGCAGCAGGCCTGCTGGAAGTGCTGAAGGAAGAACTTGATGCAAGCGGCTCACTGGTGCGGGCCCAGGTGGCCAGCACGCGTTATGTGGAGTCTGATGCTGCCTGGCTGGAGCGTGTGCTGGGCATAAAGTCGGGGCGACGCGCCAATGTGCTGGTGCTCAACGATGAGGCACATCATGCCTACCGTATTCGTTCGGAAGAGCCTGACGAGTTTGAGGAAGCCGACGACGAAGGCTTTGAGGACTATTACAAAGAGGCCACGGTTTGGGTCGAGGGACTGGACCGTATGCACAAACAGGTGGGTATCAATACCTGCATAGACTTTTCGGCTACGCCCTATTTTTTAGGGCGTGTGGGTGAGCAGGCAAACCGGCCATTTCCATGGGTGGTGTCTAGTTTTGATCTGATGGAAGCCATTGAGTCGGGCTTGACCAAGATTCCGCAGTTTGCGGTGCGCGATATGTCGGGGCAGTCTATTCCGGGCTACTTCAATATCTGGCGCTGGATATTGCCGCAGTTAAAGGCGTCTGAGCGTGGTGGCAAAAAAAGTGCTGCCAAGCCGGAAGCCATTTTGCGTTACGCATACACACCCATCGTTATGCTGGGAGGCTTGTGGCAGCAGGTGGCACGCGACTGGAAGGAGGCCGGTACTGACCCTAGGCCGCCGGTTTTCATTTTGGTGTGTAAAAACACGAAGCTGGCCAAGGTGGTGTTCGACTGGCTGGCCGACGACAATCCGCCACCGGGCATTCCCTCTGCAGGACTGCCGGATTTTCGCAACCAAAATGGAGTCATCAACACAATTCGGGTTGATTCCAACGTGGTGTCAGAAACCGATTCGGGTGATGCCAAGTCTGATTTGAACGCATGGATGCGCCACACGCTGGACACGGTGGGTCGCCTGGACTGGCCTTCTGATGCACAGGGCAGCCCGCTTTACCCGGAAGGTTTTGTGGCGTTGGCCGAAAAGCTGGGCAAGGCCTTGCACCCGCCGGGCCGTGATGTGCGCGCCATTGTCAGTGTTGGCATGCTCACTGAGGGCTGGGACTGCAACACGGTGACCCACATTGTGGGGTTGCGTCCTTTCATGTCGCAACTGCTTTGCGAGCAGGTAGTGGGACGCGGTCTGCGGCGTGCCAGCTACGAAACAGACGGCGAGGGAGAAAACGAGCGGTTGGGCGAAGAAATAGCCCAGGTGTTTGGCGTACCGTTTCAGGTCGTTCCCTTCAAGGCGACTCAAGGCGGCGCGCCCAAGCCGCCGGTTAAAACCTGGCGTGTCAGGGCGCTGCCCGAGCGGGCTGATCTGGAGATTCGGTTCCCGCGGGTAGAGGGTTTTGTGTTTGAGCCGAGTAGTGATGTTCAAGTGGACTGGAGCCGTGTAGAAGCACTGGTGATTGATCCCACACAGATTCCGCCCGAGGTGCAAATGAAGGCGGGTTTTGCCACCAATGATGGTCGGCCTACCTTGTATGGACCCGGTCGGCTGGATATGGCAAGTCTTGCGCAATATCGCGCTGGGCGGCGTATGCAGTCGCGGGTGGCCGAGGCTGCCAGGGAATTGGTCAAGGTGTACATGGGTCAAGCCGATGAGGCCACATCGTTAATTCATCCGGGTCGGCTTTATCCGCAGTTTGTGAAACTGATAGGCCAATTCGTAGCAACCAAAGTCGAGGCGCATCAGCCCGCAGCGCTTGAGGACGTGTTTTCGGCTCCCTACTACGGGCTGATGTTTGAACGCTTATTGGCAAGCATCTCCCCAGCCCAAGGCGGGCACGAGGGCATTCGGGTGGAGCGCCATCGTGGCCCGGGCACCACCGCGGAGGTGGAGTACGTCACCCGCAAAGAGCCCTATGCGGTGGCCAAAAGCCATGTCAACTATGTGGTGCCTGATTCCCAATGGGAGCGCGTTGCAGCCTATGCGCTGGACACGCATCCGGCAGTTCGCAGTTTTGTGAAAAACAGTGGCCTGGGGTTTGCCATACCCTATCTTCATGCTGGGCAAGGCCATGACTATTTGCCTGATTTTGTGGTGCAACTCAGCGCCCCGGCTGATCGGCACGTGATTGTGGAAACAAAAGGGTATGACGACCGACTGGCTGAAAAACACGCGGCTGCGCTGCGTTGGGTTTCTGCCGTGAATCAGGACGGGCGCTATGGGCGCTGGGATTATTTGATGCTGCGCGACAAGGCAAAAATCGCAGAGGAAATTGGCGAAAAATTCGCGGCACTCTTGGATTCATCGGGCTTTCCGGCGCAGCGCGGCATTGAAGACTGAAGAATCCGATGCGAATGATGTATCCGATTTTGTGTGTCAAATTGACGTACAATTTTCGAAAAAGAGCAAGTTATGCCTTCCACCACCCCTGCAGCCGAATCCGCCAGAATCAACCTTCGAACCAGCCCGGAAGCCAAAGCGCTGATCGAGCGGGCTGCCGCCATCATGGGTTCCACGGTTTCCAGTTTCATGTTGCAAAACGCTTATGAAGCGGCGAGCCGTGTTGTCACCCAACAGGAAGTAATCACCTTGTCAGACCGGGATCGCGACGCTTTCCTGGACGCACTGGACAACCCGCCTGAACCCACGCCAGCTCTCATTGCATTAATGCGCGCAAGGACATGACGCTTGTCATCTCCGCGCTGGAGCGTCACCATGACCGCAACGACTTTGACTGCGGCGAGGCGGCACTCAACCATTTTTTGCAGCGTCTGGCCCGCCAGCATGCTGATAAAGACTTCAACCGCACTTATGTGGCCGTCGAGCAAGGCGAAGCGCAAATACGGGGCTTTTACGCCATCAGCTCGGCTTCCATCGACTTTGAAAATTGGCCCGCTGCGTTGCGTTTGCCGCGCTATCCCGTGCCGGTTGTTCGTATTGGCCGCTTGGGCGTTGATTTGCGCGCACAGGGCAAGGGCATAGGCGTCGCCTTGTTGCGCCATGCCATGCATCTGGCCGCATCAACCGCTGAAAAAATCGGTTTGTTTGCTGTTGTGGTGGATGCCCAAAACAAAGCAGCTGCCAGCTTCTATGCGCGTTACGGTTTTCAGAGTTTTCCTGACAGAAGCTTGAGTTTGTTTTTGATGACAGATGTCTTCAAGCGCGCACTGGCGGCTTCCAGGCCCTGACTTTTTATGCCGCTCGATTACCACACGCTGGACCTGCTGCGCCGCCAACATCCCGCCTGGCGCTTGCTGGCAGCTGAACATGCGCCTTTGGTGGCCAGCTTTTTGCACCGGGCCTTTGTTGCGCCCAACGTGCGCGTGATGGCGCAGGCTGCCCTGGTCGAGGCGCTGAACGACACGCTGTATGCCATTCATGAGCTGGCCTTCGAGAAGGCCACTCCGAAATTTCCCAAGTCGGCGCTGGAGTACCTGAACGATTGGGCCGCCAATGAAAAAGCCTGGCTGCGCAAGTTTTACCCGCCGGGCTCTGATGAGCCGCATTTTGACCTCACCCCGGCCACCGAGCGCGCACTGGCCTGGCTCGTCAATCTGTCTGACCGTGCTTTTGTCGGAACCGAGTCACGGCTTTTGATGCTGTTTGAGCTGCTCAAACAAATCAGCGAAGGCAGCGACACCAACCCGGAGACGCGCCTGGCCGAGCTGCACAAACGCAAGGATGACATTGACGCCGAGATCGCGCTTGTGCTGAGCGGCAACATGCCGCTGCTGGATGACACCGCAGTCAAGGACCGCTTTCAGCAATTCGACCGGCTGGCCAAAGAGCTGCTTGGCGACTTCAGGGAAGTGGAGCAAAACTTTCGCACGCTGGATCGCCGGGTGCGTGAGCGCATTGCGCTCTGGGATGGCCGTCATCAGGCGGATGCTGCGCAGGGCCGTGGCGCCTTGCTCGAAAGCATCCTCGGAGAGCGCGATGCCATCAGCGATTCTGATCAAGGCAAAAGCTTTCAGGCTTTCTGGGATTTTTTAATGTCGCAGTCGCGCCAGGAAGAGCTGACCGCGCTGCTTGAGCGTGTGCTGGCTTTGCCGCCCGTCGCTGCCATGTCGCCCGACAAGCGCCTGCGGCGGGTGCACTACGACTGGCTGCAGGCCGGCGAACACGCGCAGCGCACGGTGGCCCTGCTGTCGCAGCAATTGCGGCGCTTTTTAGACGACCAGGCCTGGCTTGAAAACCGGCGCATCATGGACTTGCTGCGCGGCATTGAAGCCAAAGCTTTGAGCCTGCGCGATGCGCCACCGCAGGGTCTCGTCCACAGCGTCAACGCGCTCGGCCCCCGCGTCGAGTTGCCCATGGAGCGGCCCCTGTACAGCGTGCCGGTCAAAACAATCCTGAGCAATGTGAAGCTTGAAACGGGGGACGCCGATGTCGATGCAGACGCCTTGTTTTCTCAGGTCAGGGTGGACAAGGCGGCACTGGCCAGCCACATCCGCCAGTCGCTGCAAACCCGCGCGCAGATCAGCCTGGGCGAGCTGCTGCAGGCCCGGCCCTTGCAGCAGGGCCTGGGTGAACTGGTGGCCTACCTTCAACTGGCCAGTGCGCCCGCACAATCCGTCATCGATGAGGACACGCTTGAAACCGTGCGCTGGACGGCTGCCGATGGTGTCCTTCGCAGCGCGAAGCTACAGCGCGTTATTTTTGTGAGGACTTGACGATGGACCTGCAACCCGAGGCAGACCCGAATGCCGTGCCGTCAGATGCGCCGCCAGCCGCTCCCCAGTACGACTTGACAGCGCTGGTCGTGCCCTTGCTTAAAGGCGTGCTCTACCGTGAAGACGATGCAACGCTCTGGCAAGCGCTGCTCAAGCTGCAAAGCCGGGTGCGAGATTACACGTCGGTGTTGGCGCTGGAACTGGTGCTTGACGAAGCCGAGGGTTATGCCTTTTTGCGGTCCCGCCCAGAACCCGAAGACGACGAAAGCCCCAAGCTTCCGCGCCTGGTGCGCCGCCAGCCTTTGACCTTTCATGTCAGCGTGCTTTTGGCCTTGCTGCGTAAAAAGCTTGCCGAGTTTGATGCCAGCGGGGGTGATACGCGGCTGATTTTGTCCCGCGATGCCGTGGTCGAGCTGATTCGCGTCTTTTTACCTGCTGGCTCCAATGAATCACGCCTGATTGACAACGTCGATGCGCACCTGAACAAGGTTGTGGAGTTGGGTTTTGTGCGTCGTCTCAAGCCATCGGCTGGCGGGCAAGAGGCCATGTATGAAGTGCGGCGCATTTTGAAAGCTTTTGTCGATGCGCAATGGCTGGCCGATTTTGACCAGCGCCTGGCGCTGTATCAGGCGCAGTTGTTAATGCCGCAAACGGAAGATGCTGATGAATAGTCCTGATTGGTTTGCGGCGGAATCCGCTTCTGAACTACTCCATCTCCCGCTTGCGGGAGAGGGCGGGGGTGAGGGGGAACCCCTGGCCGGCTTTCGTCTCATGCACCTTGAAGTTCTCAACTGGGGCACCTTTGACAAGCGCGTCTGGGCACTCAACCTGGATGGCCGCAACGGGCTGCTCACAGGTGACATCGGCTCAGGCAAGTCCACGCTGGTTGATGCCGTCACCACGCTGCTGGTGCCGACCCAGCGCATCGCCTACAACAAGGCCGCCGGGGCCGATGCCAGGGAACGCACTTTGCGCTCTTACGTGCTGGGGCACTTCAAGTCTGAGCGCAACGAGGCCAGTGGCCATGCCAAGCCCGTGGCCCTGCGCGATGCCAGCTCCTACTCGGTGATTTTGGGTGTCTTTCACAACGCGAGTTTGAAGCAAACGGTTTCGCTGGTGCAGGTGTTTTGGCTAAAGGACGGTCTGGGCCAGCCCGAGCGGTTTTATGCGGTGGCAGACAAACGCCTGGGTATTGCCACTGACTTTTCAAACATTGGAACGACGGTGACGGCCTTGCGCGCGCGCCTGCGCAAGGGCGGCGCGGAGTTGTTTGACACCTTTCCAGGCTATGGGGCCGAGTTTCGCCGCCGCTTTGGCATTGACGGCGAGCAGGCGCTGGAGCTGTTTCACCAGACCGTCTCGATGAAGTCAGTCGGCAATTTGACTGACTTTGTGCGCCACCACATGCTGGAGCCTTTTGATGTGCAGCCCCGCATCAATGGCCTGATTGCCCATTTTGACGACTTGAACCGCGCCCACGCCGCTGTACTCAAGGCCAAACGCCAGCTTGAGCTGTTGACGCCGCTGGTGGCGGATTGCGACAAACACGCACAATTGCTGGCCAGTATTGAAGCCCTGCGCGATGCGCGCGAAGCCTTGCGGCCTTACTTTGCCGGATTGAAGCTGGGCTTGCTCGACGTTCGCCTGCAGACCCTGGCCGATACCCTGGAAACTGAAAGCGGAAAGGAAGAAAAACTGGAGCGGCTCAGATCGGAGCAACAACTCCAGATGCGCGAGCAGCGTGATGCCATTGCCCGCAACGGCGGCGACCGGATCGCCCAGATTGAAGCGGATATGGACCGCCAGCAGCGCGAGGCCGACATCCGCAAAGGCAAGGCAGCGCGCTACGATGAGCTGCGCAAACAGCTGGGCTTGCTACAGGTCAGCAGCATGGAAGACTTGCTGGTGCAGCAGCAAACCTGCACACAAAAACGCATTGAAGAGCAAGACCGCAGCGCCGCCGTGCAAAACGACTGGATTGAGAAAAGCGCGGACTTTCGCCAGGGCAATGACGAGCACAAGCTGCTCGCCGGGGAAATTGCCAGCCTCAAAAGCCGCCGCAGCAACATCGACACGCAGCAAATTGCCATCCGCGCCGCGCTGTGCCAGGCCACGGGTTACACCGAGGCGTCCATGCCTTTTGCGGGCGAACTCATTGAGGTGCGCGAGGCCGAGCGTGACTGGGAGGGCGCGATAGAGCGCCTGATGCACAACTTTGGCTTGTCGCTGCTGGTGCCTGAAGCGCAATACGCGAAGGTGGCCGAGTGGGTGAACAACACCCATTTGAAAGGGCGCCTGGTGTACTTCAAGGTGCCGCAGGCTGTGCGCGGCGGTTTGCCTGGCCTTCACCCGGATTCGCTGGTGCGCAAGATCACCGTCAAACCCGATTCGGCTTTTTACAATTGGCTTGACCGTGCGGTTCATGAGCGGTTCGATCTGGCCTGCTGCAGCACGCAAGAGCAGTTCCGGCGCGAGGACAAGGCAATCACGCGCAGCGGACAAATCAAAAGCACACTGCGCCATGAAAAAGACGACCGTCATCACATTGAGGACCGCAGCCGCTATGTGCTGGGCTGGAGCAATGCCAATAAGCTTGGCGCATTACAAGTCAAGGCCAGGCTGCTGGAGGACAAGTTGGGGCGAATTGGCGGGCTGATCTCAGCTTGTGAAGCGGAAAAGCGCGCCATCGACAGCCAGCTTTCTGCCCTCGACAAGATCGTCGAATTTCAGGACTATCGCGAGCTGGACTGGCCCAGCCTGGCCCTGGAAATAGCCCGCCTTCGTCAAGAGCTGGAGCAAATCAAGGCCGCATCGGACGTTTTGAAAACGTTGACCGAGCGTCTGGAATCGCTTGAGAAAATCTTGGCGGCGACTGAGAAAAAATTACAGGAACAAATAGAGCGCCGAGCCAGGACCGAGCAAAAAATTGACGAGGCACAAACGCTGCGTGAGCACACGGTGCAAACCGTTACGCAGCTGGATGCCCAAGCTGTTTCACCAGCGGTGCTTGAGCGCCTTGCGCAGTTGCAAACCGAATCAGCCACGGGTCAAACGCTGACGGTAGAGCTTTGCGGTCCGGTGGAGAGCGACCTGCGCGACAGCCTGCAACGCTCGATGGATGCCGAGACGCTGCGGGCCAACCGCTTGCTGGGCAAGATCAGCGCCGCCATGAGCAATTTCTCCAGTGAGTTTCCGCTGGAGACGCGCGAGATGGACGTGGCCATTGAGGCGGCTGGCGAATACCGCAAGCTCTTGAACCAGCTGGCGCTGGACGACTTGCCGCGTTTTGAAGCGAAATTTCAGGAGCTGCTCAAAGTCAACACCATCCGCGAGCTGGCCAATTTCAGCACGCAGTTGCGCATGGAAAGCGACCTCATCAAAGAGCGCATTGACCGCATCAACCAGTCACTGGCGCAGATCGACTACAACCCTGGCCGCTTTATCGTGCTGCAAGCGCAAAAAGCCCTGGATGTTGAAGTGCGTGACTTTCAAACCGAGTTGCGGGCCTGCCTGGATGGCTCTTTATCGGGCGATGTAACAGGCGCTCCATCAGCAGAAGACGGCCAATACTCCGAGGCCAAGTTTTTGCAGGTCAAGGCCATCATCGAGCGCCTGCGCGGGCGCACCGGGCAAACAGACCAGGACCGCCGCTGGACCGCCAAAGTCACCGATGTGCGCAACTGGTTTGTGTTTGCCGCAAGCGAGTGTTGGCACGAGGATGGCCGCGAACACGAGCATTATTCTG
The DNA here is from genome assembly GCF_030689685.1 of Polaromonas sp. Classification (GTDB taxonomy): domain Bacteria; phylum Pseudomonadota; class Gammaproteobacteria; order Burkholderiales; family Burkholderiaceae_C; genus Polaromonas. Next base: position 106,489 of record NZ_JAUYEY010000027.1, read on the forward strand.
ACTCCGGCGGCAAATCCGGCGGGCAAAAAGAAAAACTCGCCTACACCATTTTGGCGGCCAGCCTGGCCTACCAGTTTGGCTTGGACTGGACGGCGGGTGGTGCCGACGCCGATGGCCAGCGCGCCCGCAGCTTTCGCTTTGTGGTGATTGATGAAGCCTTTGGCCGAGGCTCAGACGAGTCAGCGCAATACGGGCTGGAGCTGTTTGAAAAGCTCAACCTGCAGTTGCTGATCGTCACGCCTCTGCAAAAAATACACATCATTGAGCCCTTTGTTTCCACCGTGGGTTTTGTGCAAAACGACGAAGGCAGGGATTCGAAGTTGCGCAACTTGACGATTGAGGAATACCGGGCGGAGAAGGCGCTGAGGGCATGATGCTGGAGCCTGCACTTTCTGGCTCCTTCCCCCGCTGGGGGAAGGCAGGGATGGGGGCCAGCAGCCTCAACCATCAGCACCTGTTTGCCCACGCCGAAAGCCCCCATCCCAACCTTCCCCCAAAGGCGGGAAGGAGAAATTTGCAGATTCGCTTATGAACTGGACCACCCCCGCCGACTTGCGCGCCCAGGTGCAAAAGCTCTGGGACAAGGGCTTGCTGCTGAAGCCCACGGACAGCGCAAACGAGTTGTTCCCGCTGCGCCTGCGCTTTACCGCGCCATCCACCACCGAGTTGACTGCGCGCTTCGACGAGGTACGGGCCTGGATAGCGGGCCTGGCAGCCGGCGCGCAGCGCCTGCGGATCGTGCAGCGTGAGTGGCGTCACGCGATTCTGGGCAACAACAGTGTGCCCAGCGAAGCCTGGGTCGATACGCCAGCCGATGCGCTGGCGCTTATCGGCAAACAAAAAGAAGCCCAGCGCTTTGCCGCGCTGGCCTTGCTCACGCAAAACCAACAGCCCGAACTGTTGCCCTGGCTGGCCAGACGGCCGCTCCAGGCGCTGGCGCTGGCCGACGCCTGGCCGCGCCTCTTGAGCGTGGTGGCCTGGCTGCAAGCGCATCCGCGCCCCGGTATTTACCTGCGGCAGGTCGATGTTGCCGGTGTGGACAGCAAATTCATTGAGTTGCACCGCAGCGTGCTGGCAGAACTGTTCGACCTGGCCTTGCCGCCCGAGGCTATACACCACACTGCCACCGGCGCGTCCGGGTTTTGTCAGCGTTATGGCTTTTTGGACAAGCCCCTGCGGATTCGGTTTCGTTGGCTGGATACGCTTGATGCCCGTTACGGGCAGGACGTCGCCATCACGCAAATCACTTTTGAACAACTCGCGCCCCCAATTGCCCACGTTTTCATCACCGAAAACGAAGTAAATTTTTTGGCGTTCCCGCCTGTGGCCGATGCCATGGTCGTCTTTGGTGGCGGTTTTGGCGGCCTGGACCGGTTGCGTGCCGCTGACTGGTTGAACCAGCGTCAGTTGCATTACTGGGGCGACATAGATACCCACGGCTTCGCCATGCTCGATCAACTGCGCGCCTACTTTCCACAAGCCCAGTCCCTGCTGATGGACGAGCGCACACTGCTGGCCCATGCCGAGCACTGGGGCCACGAAGGGCTAGCCCAGCAGCGCGATTTGCCGCGCCTGACGGCGCACGAACGGGCCGTGTACGACAGCCTGCGCGACAACCGCATCCGAGCCGGCCTGCGGCTGGAGCAAGAGCGCATCGGCTTTGGCTGGGTTTGCCAGGCGCTGGCGGCTTTGTGACGCTTGACTTCGACGCAGTGGCATGCGCCCTGGCTTTGCTGGTGGCTTTGGCCATTGACTGCGTGTTCGGTGAGCCAGCAGCGCGCTGGCATCCGGTGGTCTGGATGGGCAGTTTTCTCAAGCGCATGGAGCCGCTCTTGCTGCGCCAGCCGCCGTGGCCGCCGCAAACCCGGGATTTGAAGGCGTTTGGCCTTGCAGCCCTTGTATGGATTGCTGGTGCAGCTATTGTTTTTATAGCGGCTATGGCGTTGCAGTGGGCGATTTTTCAGCTGCATGGATGGCTGGCGGCTTTGCTGCTGGGCGTGGCGCTCAAGCCGATGTTCGCTTGGCGCATGTTGCGCAGCGAGGTGCAGGCTGTCGAAGACGCGCTACAGACCTCGCTGACAGCGGGGCGCGATCGGCTGGCCATGCTGGTCAGCCGCGACACGGCGCACTTAAGCGAAAGCGAGGTGCGCGAAAGCGCCATTGAATCGCTGGCCGAAAACTTGAGCGATTCAGTAGTGGCCCCCATCTTCTGGTTTGTCTTGTTTGGCCTGCCCGGCGCCGCCATCTACCGCTTTGCCAACACCGCCGATGCGATGTGGGGCTACCGGGGGCGTTGGGAGTGGGCGGGAAAATGGGCCGCGCGTGCGGACGATGTGCTGTCCTGGGTGCCCGCGCGGCTGACCGCTGTGCTGATCTGGGCGGTGACGCGTACCTTCCGGCTGCGCACCCTGCGACCAGAGGCGCTGCGCACGCCGTCGCCAAACAGCGGTTGGCCCATGGCGGCCATGGCACTCACCCTCGGCGTGGGCCTGCGCAAACCCGGTGTCTATGCGCTCAACGCTGCGGGCAGGGCGCCGCAAGCCCTAGACACCCTTCTGGCTTTGGATGTTGCATCAAAAGTGGTTGTAGCCCTTGCTGTACTTGCGCCAACAGCTATGTTATTGATAGCGACTGGAGTTGCCCGATGATGCCCCGCAGCCACGGCGGGCCTGACGAAGAGGGGGTGCCGCTGCACGATTTTTCCAGCAATAGCAACGCCTGCGGACCGTGCCCGGTGGCGCTGGCAGCCGTGCAGCAGGCCGATGCGGCGTGTTACCCGGACGCCACTTATGCGGTGTTGCGTGCGCAGCTTGCAGATTTTCATGGTGTCAACCTGCAGCGCATGGTGCTGGCCGGCAGCGCCAGTGAATTCATCTTTCGTATCACGGCGCTGGCGGGGCAGCGCGGCGCCCGCGCCGTGTGGCTGCCGCCACACGCTTATGGCGACTATGCGCATGCAGCACAGGCCTGGCGTCTGGCCGTGGTGCCTGACCCCGCACAGGCGCCACTGCGCTGGGCCTGTGAGCCGTCCAGCCCGCTGGGCGTCGCACAGGCAGGGCTGGATCAACTGGCGGGCGGCGGCGCACTGTGTGTGCTGGACCGCGCGTACGAGCCTTTGCGGCTCAGCGGTGCATCGGCGCTTGCGGATACAGCGTTGCAAAAATTCTGGCAGCTCTGGACACCGAACAAGGCCCTCGGCCTGACCGGCGTGCGTGCGGCCTATGTGATTGCGCCGCCCGACGCCGAAGAGCTGGTAGCGCAACTTGAAAGCCTGGCAGCGTCATGGCCTGTGGGTGCGCACGGCGTCGCCATGTTGCAGGCCTGGACCACGCCCGAGGTGCAAAGCTGGCTGACGGGCAGCCTGGACACCCTGCGCGACTGGAAAACGCGGCAAGTCGCGCTGTGCGAATCAGGGGGCTGGCGTTGCCTGCCGAGCGAGGCCAATTTTTTCTGCGCACGGCCTGCGTTGCCTGAGAGCGTCGGGCTGCAGCAGGCGCTGGCGCAACTGCGGGCGCAGGGCATCAAGCTGCGCGATGCGACTTCCTTCGGCCTGCCTGGCCATGTGCGCATGAGTGTGATGCCGCCCGCTGCGCAGGACGCGCTGCGACTGTCCTGGCGCGGTTTGCGCCGTAACAGTGGCATGTCGTCCTGAAAGTTCAACCAAGCAATCTAGATAAGTAACATATTTGTTATAATTTTGTGTGGATTACTCGATCACCTACTACAGCGGCGCGGTGCAGGAGCAGATCGTTGAACTGCCTGATACCCTTGCCGCCCGCTACATCGTTCTGACACGTCGAATGCTTGCACTGGGTCCGAACCTTGGCGAACCCCACTCCAAGGCGTTCGGTGACGGCCTATTCGAACTTCGACTCAAAGGTGCGGAAGGCATAGCCCGAGTATTTTTTTGTACGCTGGTGGGAAAACGTATCGTGATGCTTCACAGTTTCGTCAAGAAAACCGACCGTACCCCAGCTCGCCACCGCGAGATTGCCAAAACCCGAATGAAGGAGATCAAACGTGAAAACGCATGAACAAGTTGTCAACAAACTGATGCGCCGACCCGGCGTGCGCATTGAGGTGGAGCGTATCGAGCGGGAAGAGGGTGTCCTGCTTGATGCCCTGCTGAAAGCGCGTCAGGATGCCGGTTTGACGCAGGCCGACGTGGCAGAGCTGATGGGAACGCAGGCACCTGCTGTCGCACGACTGGAGCGGTCGCTGGCCACCGGCAAACATTCACCTTCCATTGCAACCCTGCGCAAATACGTTAAAGCCTGCGGCAAAAATTTGCTCTGGCGCGTGGCGTGACCATTCTCCGAAGCGGGACAGAAGCAAGACCCGCCATCAGACGCAGTGAAGCTGTCTTCGGCAAGCGCGAGGACTTTGAGCAGTTTCTGAAGCTGGTGCCCGATGCGCCTGCGTTGGCAGGCGATGAGCTGCCTTCAGATGCGGATGCCTTGGTAAAAACAAGAAATAAAAAAGCCTGAGAGTTCTTTGAAGTGACCGCAAAAAGTGTGATGGTTCTGGGTACCACCAGTGGTGCCGGCAAAAGCTGGCTGACCACTGCCTTGTGCCGCTACTACGCGCGGCAGGGGCTCAAGGTGGCGCCTTTCAAGGCGCAGAACATGAGCAACAACGCAAGGGTGGTGGCAGGAGGGGAGATCGGCAGCGCCCAATACTTTCAGGCACTGGCGGCGCGCGCCGAGCCTGAGGTGCGTATGAATCCGCTGCTGCTCAAGCCCGAGAAAGACACCCACAGCCAGGTGATTTTGATGGGCCAGGTCAACGCCGAACTCTCGCGCATGGAATGGCGGGGCCGCAGCGCCTCGGTCTGGCCGGTGGTGGCGCAGGCGCTGGACGAGTTGCTGCAGGAAAACGATGTGGTGGTGATTGAAGGCGCGGGCTCGCCGGCCGAGATCAACCTGAAAGGCAGCGACATCGTCAACATGCGTGTTGCCCAGCACGCCAACGCGGCCTGCCTGCTGGTCACCGATATCGATCGTGGCGGCGCCTTTGCGCATCTGTACGGTACCTGGGCCATGCTCGATGAAGCAGAACGCAAACTGATCAGAGGTTTTGTGCTGAACAAGTTTCGCGGCGACGCAACGCTTCTGGCGCCCGGGCCGCAGATGTTGCAGGACCTGACCGGCGTGCCCACGGTTGCAACGCTGCCGATGTGGTGGCAACACGGCCTGCCCGAGGAAGACGGCCTGTTTCACGCTTCCGGCTTGCTCCCTCTCCCGCTGGGAGAGGGCAGGGGTGAGGGCTCCCCTGCCCGTGCACCCCTCAACATCTCAATCGTCGCCTACCCGCGCATCAGCAACCTCGATGAATTCCAGCCGCTTAAAAACGTGCCGGGCATTCACCTCGAATGGGTCCGCACCCCAGCTGAATTGACAGACGCCGACTGGATCATCCTGCCCGGCTCCAAACACACCAGCGGCGACCTGGCCTGGTTGCGCGCCCAGGGGCTGGACAGCGCGATTGCAGCGCATGCCGGGCGGGGCGGGGCGGTGCTGGGCATTTGCGGCGGGTTGCAGATGCTGGGCGAGGCGCTCATCGATCCGCACGGCATCGACGGCAACGGGCCCGGCCTCGGCCTGCTGCCGGTGGTCACGCTGTTTGAAACCGACAAGACCGTGCGGCACCGGCAGGCGAGTTTTTCATCGGTGGGTGGCGCGTGGGCGGCACTGTCGGGTGTGGCCGTGCAGGGCTACGAAATTCACCATGGCCAGACCGCGCCGCACAGCGCCATGGCCGCAGCCGGCGATGTGGCGCATGCCGTCATGCCCGAGGGCTTGGCCTGGCAAAACGGCAGCGGCAACGTATTGGGTGTTTACCTGCATGGCCTGTTTGAAGACCCGGCAGTGCTGCAGGCACTGTTCGGGGTCAACACGCCTACGCTGGAGTCGGTATTTGAGGGTCTGGCCGACTACATCGGCCAACATTTTGATCCGGGTGTACTGGACGGCCTGATCGCCGCATAGTCAGCGGGTGGCTACAATACTGGCTATTCATACAGTAACGTAGCAAGCAACACCCTCCCATGAGCAAGCCACACGACCCGGACGAGCCGTATGTTGTGGTCGTGCGTGCTTTATGTGACTTCACTGCCAAACGCGGTGACCTGGATCTGCGTTTCACCCCGTCACCTTCAGCGCTCGAAGGCATGGCCGGTCACCGCATGGTGGCGCTACGGCGGCCGCCGCACTATCAGACCGAACTCAGTCTGAGCGGGGACTACGAGAGTTTGCGCGTGCGTGGCCGCGCCGATGGTTACAACGCCGAAGCAGGGCAGCTTGAAGAAATCAAGACCTATCGCGGCAACCTGGAAGCCATGCGCGAGAACCACCGGCAACTGCACTGGGCGCAGCTCAAGGTCTATGGCCACCTGCTGTGCAGCCGGGACGGCTTGCAGCAGATCAAGCTGGCGCTGGTCTATTTCAATGTCACCACGCAGGACGAGACCTTGCTGGTCGAGTCCTGCAGCGCGGAGGACCTGCGGGCGTATTTCGAGGCGCAGTGCGAAAGCTTTCTGGGCTGGGCAAGGCAGGAGCTGGCGCACCGGGCCGCGCGCAACGAAGCGCTGGCCTTGTTGCCGTTTCCGCATGCGGCTTTCCGGCCTGGCCAGCGCGAACTGGCCGAGGCGGTCTACAAATCAGCCAGCAGCGGGCGCTGCCTGATGGCGCAGGCACCGACAGGCATTGGCAAAACCATAGGCACGCTGTTTCCTTTGCTCAAGGCCTGTCCGTCGCAGCAACTCGACAAGGTGTTTTTTCTCGCGGCCAAGACACCGGGCCGGCAACTGGCGCTGGATGCGCTGGCGCTGATCAAGACCGCAGCGCCAGCGCTTCCCCTGCGGGTGCTCGAGCTGGTGGCCAAAGGCAAGGCCTGTGAACACCCCGACAAGGCCTGCCACGGCGAGTCTTGCCCGCTGGCCCAGGGTTTTTATGACCGCTTGCCGGCGGCGCGGCAGGCTGCTGTCGATGCGGCTGCCGCCGCACCCGGTCCGCTCGACAAAAACGCGCTGCGCGAGGTCGCGCTGGCGCACCAGGTCTGCCCGTATTACCTGGGCCAAGACCTGCTGCACTGGAGCGACGTGGTGGTGGGCGACTACAACTATTACTTCGACGTGAACGCCATGCTGCATGCGCAGACGCAGGCCAACCAGTGGCGCGTCTGCGTGCTGGTCGATGAGGCGCACAACCTGGTCGAACGCGCGCGCAAGATGTATTCGGCCGAGTTGGACCCGGCGCATCTGGCGCTGGCGCGGCAGGCGGCGCCAGTCGACATCAAGCGCGTGCTGGACCGGCTCAAGCGCAGCTGGTACGACCTGTTCAAGGAGCAGCAGGAGGACTACCAGGTGTATGAAGACGTGCCGCAGGATTTTCGCGGTGCGCTGCAGCAGACAAGCAGCGCCATCCTCGACCACCTGGCCGACCATCCGTCGGGCATCGCCGCCAGTCTGCAGGACTTCTTTTTCGAGGTGCTGCATTTCTCGCGCATGGCTGAGCTGCTGGGCGCACATTCGCTGTTCGACATCACTCAGGGTGAGGGCGGGGCGCTGCTGTGCCTGCGCAACATCGTGCCCGCACCTTTTCTGGTGCCGCGTTTTAGCGCCGCGCGGTCGGCGACGCTGTTCTCCGCGACGCTGAGCCCGGCGGACTATTACAGCGACATGTTGGGCCTGCCTGATGACACCGCCTGGATCGACGTGGCCTCGCCCTTCAAAGCCGAGCAGCTCTCGGTGCGGGTGGTGGACGACGTATCGACCCGGTTCCAGCACCGTGAGCACTCGCTGTCCCCGATGGTGGATCTGATGGCCCGGCAGTACGCGCAGGTGCCCGGCAACTACCTGAGTTTTGTCAGCAGCTTTGACTACCTGCAGCAGCTGGCGGCGCTGTTCAAGGCGCGGTACCCGGACATCCCGGTCTGGGAGCAGTCGCGCGGCATGGAAGAAAGCGCGAAGAAAGGTTTTCTCGAACGCTTCACGCCAGCTTCAAGCGGCATCGGTTTTGCAGTGCTTGGTGGCGCGTTTGCCGAGGGCATTGACCTGCCCGGCAAACGCCTGATCGGCGCCTTCATCGCCACGCTGGGCTTGCCGCAGGTCAACCCGGTCAACGAGCAGATCAAAGGGCGCATGGAGGCCAGCTTCGGCCAGGGCTACGACTACACCTACCTCTACCCCGGCCTGCAAAAAGTGGTGCAGGCGGCGGGCCGGGTGATACGCGCCGAATCTGATCGCGGCGTGGTCTACCTGATTGACGACAGGTATGCGGGCGCGCAAGTGCGTGGGCTGTTTCCAGGGTGGTGGGAGGTGGAGCGCCTGCAGGCACGATTGCCAGATCCCGATGAAGAAAGAAGTCACGCAAGTCGCCCGACACATTGAGGGCGTGACGCCGGGCTTGACGTGGGAGAAGGTGGTCGTGGTGCGGTCCAGTAGGGGGTGATCCTTCTGTCAGTGCATCAAGGGATGCTGCACCGCAGCAAGCAGGAAGTGTTCCCGCAGGCAGTACCTGTGCATGCTTGACAACAGTATCCATTTGGATACAATTTCACGATGTTTCAAGTCCGCCAGACGCAACAGTTTCAGGACTGGCTCGATGCGCTAAAGGACCTTCGGGCTCAGGTGCGTATTGTTGCCAGATTGCGTCTTGTCGAAGCCGGTAGCCTGGGCGACTGGAAAGCGCTTGGAGGTGAAGTGTCTGAAATGCGGGTCGATGTCGGCCCCGGCCCATGACCACGTCCAAGCCAAAAACCAAACTGCTTGCCTTCGATGCAGCGAGGTACCTGACCGACGATGCCGCTGTTGCAGAGTACATGACGGCTGTTCTCGAAACCGACAACCCCGATCTTCTGCTTCTTGCGCTTGGCGACATCGCTCGCGCCAGAGGCATGGCGCAAGTTGCCAAGGATGCCGGTCTTGGAAGAGAAAGCCTGTACAAGGCGTTGGCGCCTGGCGCCAAACCACGGTTCGATACGGTGCTGAAGGTGGCGCGGGCGCTGGGGGTGAAGCTGACTGCGCAGGTGGCGTAGGGTGTTGCGGCTGTGAACGCTCAGAATAGGGGATCTGTATGAAAGCTAGAAAATTCGATCAGCAGTTCGACGAGGGTGTTGACCTCACTGCGTCGTTGGACGTGTCCAAAGCCCGGCGTGTTTTGCAGGAGCAAAACAGCCCTCTGGTGCAGATCGTTCCCTACGATGAATCATGGCCTGCGGAGTTCGAAACTGAGCGTTCGCTGCTGCAAAAAGCGCTTGCACCCTGGTTGACTGGCCCCATTGAGCACATCGGAAGCACGGCCGTACCGCTGCTGCCGGCAAAGCCAATCATCGACATAATGGCTCCGGTACACACGCTTGGGGCGTCGCGCCCGGCAATAGAGGCAGCGGCAAGCGCCGGCTACGTTTACTATCCCTACAAAGCAGAAGTCATGCACTGGTTCTGCAAGCCGTCCCCGCATCTTCGAACTCACCACCTACATTTGGTGCCGTTCGCAAGCCCACTCTGGGAAGAAAGGCTTCGCTTTCGTGATGCCTTGCGCCAGAACTTAGCACTCGCCGCAGAGTATGCTGAACTTAAACTACGACTTGCACAGCAGTTCCGCCTGGACCGAGAGGCCTACACAGAAGCCAAAGCGCCGTTCGTTCACCGGGTGCTTTCTGAAGTCACTGCGTCAGGCCACAATGCAACGTAACCCTTTTATCGAGCCGACGTGCCTTCGGCTCGCCGCTCATGGCAAACATTTTCGATCATTCCCGTAGCCTAAGCTTCGGGCTGATCCCGGTAATCTCATCTGGGATAATCCCCCCATGAGCGGCAACACCCTAGGCACCCTATTCGCAGTCACCAACTTCGGTGAATCCCACGGCCCGGCCATTGGCTGCGTGATTGATGGCTGCCCGCCGGGCATGGCGCTCTCCGAGGCGGACATCCAGGTCGAGCTGGACCGGCGCCGTCCCGGCACCAGCAAGTACGTGACGCAGCGCAATGAGCCGGACACGGTCGAAATTCTTTCAGGTGTCTACGAAGGCAAGACCACCGGCACACCGATCTGCCTGCTGATCAAAAACACCGACCAGCGCAGCAAGGACTACGGTGACATCCTCAACACCTTCCGGCCCGGCCATGCCGACTACAGCTATTTGCAGAAATACGGCATCCGCGACCCGCGCGGCGGCGGCCGGGCTTCGGCGCGGCTGACGGCGCCCACCGTGGCGGCCGGTGCGGTGGCCCGCAAGTGGCTGCTGGAAAAATACGGCACCACCTTTCGCGGCTGCATGACGCAGGTCGGCGACTTGGCGGTTGGTTTCGAGTCCTGGGAACATGTGCCCCACAACCCTTTCTTCGCGCCGGTTGCCGATGTGTCGGCGCTGGAAGCCTACATGGACGAGTTGCGCAAGGGCGGCGACTCCTGCGGCGCGCGCATCCGCGTGACCGCCAGCGGCGTGCCGGTGGGCCTGGGTGAGCCGCTGTTCGACAAGCTCGACGCCGACATCGCCTTTGCGATGATGGGCCTCAATGCGGTCAAGGGCGTGGAAATCGGCGCGGGTTTTGCCAGTGTCACGCAGCGTGGCAGCGCCCATGGCGATTCGCTGTCGCCCGAAGGCTTCGTGTCCAACAACGCCGGTGGCGTGCTGGGCGGCATCAGCACAGGGCAGGACCTGGAAGTGTCGATTGCCATCAAGCCGACCAGCTCCATCCTGACGCCGCGCGACTCGATCGACATGGCGGGCCAGCCGACCTCGGTCATCACCAAGGGCCGGCACGACCCCTGCGTCGGCATACGCGCGACGCCGATTGCCGAAGCCCTGCTGGCGCTTGTGGTGATGGACCACGCCTTGCGGCACCGCGCCCAATGCGGCGACGTGGTCTCGCCGATGCGCGCCATCAACGGCTCGGCCTGAATCGGCGCTGAACATGCCTGAAACCGCAGCGCGGCGCCGCCAGCTGGTGCCGTTTGCGGCGCTGTCGGCCAGCTACTTCGCCCACATCGGGTTTTTCAACCCCTATTTGCCGCTGTGGCTCAAGGAGCTGGGCTTCAGCATCATTGCGATCAGCCTGCTGACTTCGGTACAGGCCGCGACGCGCTTGTTTGCACCCTACGGCTGGGGTGCGCTCAGCGATCACACTGGTGAACGGGTCAAGCTGCTGCGTTACGGCGCAACGGTCGCGCTGATCAGTTCCTGCGGCCTGTGGCTGGACTTTGACGCGCGTTTCGGCATCTGGTGGCTGGCGGCGGTGCTGCTGGTGATGTTCACCCACACCAGCGCCATGATGCCCATGAGCGAGGCCGCGATGGCGCACTTGATCAGCCAGGGTGGAGCGTTTGACGCGCGGCGTTACGGCCGGGTACGGCTCTGGGGCTCGCTGGGTTTCCTGGTCACGGTGTTTGCCGCAGGCGCCTGGTTTGAGTTCTTCGGCATGAGCCATTTCCCGGCCTGGACTTTTTTGTCGCTGCTGGCGGTGACCATCAGCGTCTGGTGCCTGCCCAACCTGAAGGAGGCTGTCAACCCGCACGAAGAAAAAATGCCGGTGCTGCCGGTGCTGCGCCAGCGGGCTGTGCAGTGGTTTTTTGCGGCGGCTTTTTTTCATGTGCTGGCGCATATCGGGATCTACGTTTTTTTCTCACTCTACCTGGACAGCATTGGTTACAGCAAGGCCATGATAGGTATTCTGTGGGCGGTGTCGGTCATTGTCGAGATCGGCTGGTTCTATTCCCAGGGCCGCTGGCTGCCGCGTTTCAGTTTGACCGGCTGGCTGGTGATCTGTGCCGCCGCCATGACCTTGCGCATGGGGCTGACGGCCACCTTCGCCGGTGTGCTGGCCGTGCTGGTGTTTGCGCAGATGCTGCATGCGCTGACCTTTGCAACGCACCACACGGTGTGTATTGCCTTGTTGTCGCACCACTTTCCCGGGCGGCTGCGCGGGCGCGGCCAGGCGCTGTACGTGGTGGTGGCCTACGGCTTGCCCGGGGTGCTGGGCGGCCTGGCGGGTGGTTTGCTCAGCTCGGTCTACGGGCTGGGCAGTGTGTACTGGGCCTGCGCGGTCGCCAGCGCCATTGCCACCTTCTGCGCCTGGCGGGCGTGGCGGCTGCAGCGTGGGCTGGATGCTGCAGCTTCGGTGGCCGCATAATTTAAGCGTTTTAGGCCTCCAGCCCATACGGGGTGGGCGTAAGCAGCTATAAATTAAATAGCATGACGAAACAACTCATGCTTGGCCTTTGTCGCGAAACGGGTTGAACCCTGTGATCAGCGCGGTGGCCGCCAGCACCAGCACGCAGCCCGGTGCCATGCCCCAGGTGACAGGCTCGCCCAGAAAGATGCCACCCCAGGCCACGCCAAACAGCGGGATCATGAAGGCCGCCGAGGTGGCGGCGCTGGCCGAAATTTCGCGCATCAGGCGCATGCTGATCCAGTACATCAGCCCCGAGGTGACCAGGCCCAGCACCGCGACGGCAGCCAGCGCGCCGGTGCTGTAATGCGCCGTCGGAGCCGCCACACCCGCCGGCAACAGCAAGATCAGTGTGGCCGCCACATGCACCACCGCCGAGGCGGGCAAGGGCGAATAGGCCATGGTCGCGCGTTTCATCAAAATAGCGCCGAAGCCGTAGGCGGCCGCAGCCGCTGTGCAGGCCAGCGCGGCCAGCACCACGGGCGGTGTGACGGCGACCGGACCGAGCTGCACCAGCAATGCGACGCCGGCAAAACCGACCGCGCAACCGACCAGGCGTCGCGCGCTGAGCCGCTCTTCGCCCGCCGCAGCGGCACCCAGCACGCCGAACAGCGGCGCAGTGGCGTTGAGCACCGCCGAATAACCGGCCGGGATCACCAGCGCGGCCCAGTTGAACAGCACAAAAGGCGCGACGACGGTGAGCACGCTGAGCACGGCCAGCCGTGGCCAGGCGTCGCGACCCGGCCATGTCTCGCGCAGCACCCGCATCAGCAGCGCCAGCACCACCGCAGCCAGGGCGCAGCGCAGGCCCGCCAGCAGCCAGGGGCCGAGGGCAGGGCTGGCAATGCGCAGCAGCGGAAACGAGCCGCCCCACAGCGCGGACAGGGCAATCAACTGGAGGAAGTGGCGGGTTTGCATGGGGACCCGTGATTGTGCGCGATTCGCCCCGCTCCCACCGTCACGCAGATCCAGGCGGGCGGCCGGACAGCCCCCTAAAATTCAGGCTGGATAATGCCGGTTCACACATTGAAAGCCTGAGTCCATGAAAACAGTTCTCGTCCTCAACGGTCCCAACCTCAATCTGCTCGGCACGCGCGAGCCCGCTGTCTATGGCGCACAGACGTTGGCCGATGTGGAGGCCCTGTGCGCCAAAGCCTGCGTCACCCACGGTTTCAAGCTCGACTTTCGCCAGAGCAACCACGAAGGCGCGCTGGTCGACGCCATCCAGGAGGCGGGGCGCGCCCAGGCGGCCGGTACGCTGGTGGGCGTCGTCCTCAATGCCGGTGCCTACACCCACACCAGCGTGGCGCTGCATGACGCCATCAAGGGCGCTGGCGTGACCCTGATCGAGCTGCACATCAGCAACGTCCATGCGCGCGAGGCGTTTCGGCATCATTCCTACATTTCGCCGGCCGCCAGGGCGGTGATGGCCGGCTTCGGCGTCAAGGGGTATGCCTTGGCAATCGCCGGCTTGGCCGAGTTGGCCCAACCCGCTTGACGGGTCTTCTCAAACCTCCCGGGCGCTGAAATGCCGCTGCCGCTGAAATTTCCGGTGGATGAACGCGAGGTGGAGTTCAGCGCCATCCGGGCCCAGGGTGCGGGCGGGCAAAACGTCAACAAGGTGTCGAGCGCGATTCACCTGCGCTTTGACATTGCCGCCTCTTCGCTGCCCGACGACATCAAGGGCCGCTTGCTGGCGCTCAGCGACAGCCGGATTACGCTGGAAGGCGTGTTCGTCATTAAAGCGCAGCAGCACCGCACGCAAGAGATGAACCGGGCCGATGCCCTGGCGCGGTTGCAGGAAGTGGTTGACAGTGTGGCCCAGCCGCCCAAGCCGCGGCGCGCCACCAAGCCGACCTATGGCTCGAAGCAGCGGCGCCTGGCCGGAAAAAGCCAGCGCTCGGAGATCAAGGCCTCGCGCGGAAAGGTAGGTGAATGAGTGTTTTCAATCGGGTTTCATGGTGATTTATGCTTTTAGCCCAATACTGTTCAGCTAAGTCACTCACCCCACGCAGCAATGAAAAAACGTTGCTTTGTCGTTGCGGCCCCGGACCTGATCCGGGATCCATGGAGTGCGGGTTTCCGGACCGGGTCCGGGACAGACTCTGCCCGCAATCACAAGTAAAACTTTTTGCTACTGATCGCTACAGGACGCGACCCACTCTGTTCAAGGCGCTCGGCCAGGGCACGAAGGGCAAGCACTTCCGCCTTCGCCATGGCGTCGTCGGCAGTCTTGCCGTAGCACAGGACACCAGGAAGCTGCGGCACCTCAGCGATCCAGCGGCCATCGACTTCTTCCTCGCACTCGATGCTGAAATTCATGATTGATTTCCGTGGGGAAATAAGCGAAATTGTAACGCGCCATGCTCTGTGACGCCGAACGTCCACGTCCACCAGCGAGTGCGCACTGCGGATTGAGTGGGCGGTCAAGAATCGCTGCACTTTTGACGATTGAGGTGCGCTCGCCGATGCTTGGTTTCAAAGCTATCAGGCAGGCGACGACAGACAGAAACAGGCAAATGCAACTGGATGCAGGCAAAGACGACTAACTGAAATCGCCGGTCCGCAATTCAATCGGCTGACCATGAGGCGTACGGTCAGCGGCATGATCCCAGGCGTCACGATATCGATCCAGTTCGGCCCTGCTGCTGACGCCTTTGTTGGCTACCAGGGATTCGAGGGCATGCAGCCAGTGTTCGTAATAGGTGTCGCCCCGGTCCGGATCACCATCGCGCTGCGCACGGGCGATCTGCGCGGTCAGGGCGTCGGCCCATTCCTGCCAGGTGAAAATGCCACGCTCATGAAGCATCAATACCATGGCAAACGCCTGCGCTTCCCACGGCTCCCCAAAGACGGCGGCGCCATCGTTGATTGCCGCGGGAATTTCGGTCACAGTGCTTCCAGGTAAGGCTCAAATGCGTCGATGCAGACCTGCACGCCAGGCGAACCGGCATCCCCCCACAGCTCAACCCCGTCAAAGGCCACAGCATAGAGCCACTGTGGCTGCTCGCCCAGTCCCTGCGCGTGCGCGTCTGCAAACACGTGCACACCGCGAATTTGCTCAACCACACCTTCTTTGCCAAGAGCATACGCGGGTAACCGGGTGTGATGATCAGCCTGCAGTTTGCGAACCCGGACTTTCTGGCCCTGTGCATATCGACCGGGCTCGACAGGCGAGCGTTCGGTCGAAGCGCCTCGCGCCAGCGCTGCATGGACATCGGCCCCTTTTAGAACGCGTGGCAAGGCTGGCGATGCCTGCAACATCCGCTCGGCGCTGACTTCCTCGGGCGTCACCAGGCCCCGCTTTTCTAGCATGTTTTGCAGGGCAAAAAGCCAGATTTCGTAGTAGCTGAGTTCACGGTAGTCAGGCAGCGTCTCACGCGCGGCCCGCATCATGTCCAGGTTCCAGGCGCCGGTTGCGCCCATGGCGACGGTCAGTGCCAGTGCGCGTGGTTCCCACGACGCGTGGAACAATTCGCCTTCGGGTTCAAGCGTGACCGGGCCGAAACCCGGCAAGCCACCCAGATCAGCATGCGTCGTGTAAGTCACGACAGGCCTGACCCAGGGCGCAGTGCCAGCCCGGTTCCAATCATTGAATCCCGCGTGACGAGGCGGGCAAGTGCGTCTTCATCAAACCCCTCGCTGCCCTCAGGGCGACGCGGAAGAACGAGATAACGAACCTCCGCGGTCGAGTCCCAGACCCGGATCTCCATCGCTTCCGGCAGGGCGACCCCGAATTCCGCCAATACGCCGCGCGGGTCCTTGACGACCCGCGAACGGTACGGCGCACTCTTGTACCAGGTGGGCGGCAATCCCAGTACCGGCCAGGGATAGCAGCTGCACAGCGTACAGACCACCATGTTATGGCGCTCGGGGGTGTTCTCCACTACAACCATGTGTTCACCCTGGCGTCCCTGGTAGCCCAGCGAGGCAATCGCCGCCGTGGCATCGGTGAACAGCCATTCCCGGTAGGCTGGATCAGACCAGGCGCGCGCCACAACCCGCGCCCCATTGCGCGGGCCGACTCGGGTCTGATAGGTATCAATAATTGCATCCAGTGCGGCGGGATCGATGTACCCCTTTTGCGTCAGCACGGTTTCCAGTGCTCGCACGCGCAAATCCATTTCACCCAACTCGCTGTGATCGTGATCTGTTGAACTCATCTGCCAATCTTACGGCAATCACACTTTTCAAGCGATTCGCATGCACAGCTCATGAAGTCGGCAGGGGCGTCAAGAAATTTTTCCGTTTTGCATCATTAGCGGGCATTCGGCGACACACCGTTAACTGCCTGAAATCGCCCGACAGCTCCCATTCCATCTCAACCCTTGATTTCAAACAAAATCGGCCTCCAGCCCATTTGAAACGAGCGCAGCATGTTATTAAATCAATATCAGATTCAGAGCCGCTCCGGCTTCTGAAAGCCGGCGGGGCAGTTCAACGCCCCCTCAGGCGGAGCGTTGCAACAAACCCGGCACTGACGAGACGAGCAAGGCGACGCCGGTGCCTGTCAGCAGGCTCAGCACAATTTTTCGGAAAGTCGCTTCGCTGATGCCGATATAAAGCCGCGCCCCCAGCAGCGAGGGGATCAGCATGGCAGGGGCCACAATCGCCAGAAAAGGCAGGGTGGCGCGGCTGATGATGCCGGTGGCGATGTAGCTGCCAAAGGTGACCAGCAACATCGACAAATTGAAGTTTTGCACGATGGTGCGCTGAGCGTCTTTGTCCATCCCGCGCAGCGTGCACCAGAGTGTGGGCAACACGCCGGTAAAACCGCCCAGTGCACCCATCACGCCGCCGCCTGCACCGATCAGCGCGTCGGCGATGCGCCCGCCGCGGGTGATGCGCGGCAGTTGTGCACCGAACAGCATCGCCGGGCACCAGACGGCCAGCAGGGCGCCCAGAAAAGCCTTGAACACCTGCACGTCCACCTGCGGCAGCAGCAGCATGCCCAGCGGAATGCCTATCAGGCCTCCCACCACAAACGGTGCCAATGTCTTGAGGTCAAAGCCGCGCCGCACAGTCACGGCTGCAATGATTTGCCCGGTCAGGGCGCCAAACACCGCCATGGCCGCTGCCAGGCGCGGGTCAATCGTCCAGGCCCAGAAGGACATGGCCACCAGGCCGAAACCAAAACCCGACAGGCCCTGAACAAAGCCCGCAGCGATGGCACCGGCAATGATGACCAGCGTCTGGGTCTCCATGCCTCAGTGGCTCAGGCCGCGTAGTCACTCACTGGCACGCAACTGCAGAACAGGTTGCGGTCGCCGTAGACGTTGTCGACCCGGCCCACCGGCGGCCAGTACTTGACCTGCTTGAGCGAGGCCAGCGGAAAGGCGCCGGTTTCGCGCGAATAGGGCCGGTCCCAATCCGCGCCCAGCAAGCTGGCCGCTGTGTGCGGCGCGTGTTTGAGCGGGTTGTTGTCTTGCGGCCAGTCGCCGGCCTCGACCTTGCGGATCTCTTCGCGGATAGCGATCATTGCGTGGATAAAGCGGTCCAGCTCGGCCAGGGTTTCGCTTTCGGTCGGCTCAACCATCAGGGTGCCGGGCACGGGAAAGCTCAGGGTGGGCGCGTGAAAGCCGTAGTCCATCAGGCGTTTGGCGACGTCCTCAGCAGTGACACCGCTGGTTTCTTTCAATGGACGCAGGTCCAGGATGCACTCATGCGCGACGTGGCCGTTGGCACTCGCGTACAGCGTCGGGTAGTGGTCTTTCAGCCGCGCGCTGATGTAGTTAGCGCTGAGAATGGCGACCTCGGTGGCCTGCTGCAGGCCCTCGGGGCCCATCATGCGGCAGTACATCCAGCTGATCGGCAGCACCGCCGCATTGCCCAGCGGCGCAGCCGATATGGCCCCCACGCTTTTCACTTCGTGTAATTCGCTGCCCCCCGAGGGGGCTGTTTTTCCTTGGGGCGGCCCGGCGGAAAAACTGGCGCCCCCGCCTGGGTAGCCTGCTGTCGCGTGGCCGGGCAGGTAAGGCACGAGGTCCGCCACCACACACACCGGGCCAACGCCGGGGCCGCCGCCGCCGTGCGGAATGCAGAAGGTCTTGTGCAGGTTCAGGTGGCTCACATCGCCACCAAACTCGCCGGGCGCTGCCACACCGACCAGCGCGTTCATGTTGGCGCCGTCCACGTATACACGCCCGCCGTGGCTGTGTACCAGCGCGCAGAGCTCCTTCACCTGCGTCTCGAACACGCCGTGGGTGCTGGGGTAGGTGATCATCACGCACGCCAGCTTGTCGCTGTGTTGCTCGCACTTGGCTTTCAGGTCGGCCATGTCCACATTGCCCTGCGCATCGCAGGCGGTCACCACCACTGTCATGCCAGCCATCTGCGCGCTGGCCGGGTTGGTGCCGTGCGCCGACGAGGGGATCAGGCAGATGTTGCGGTGGCCCTGGCCGTTGGCTTCCATCCACGCCTTGATCACCAGCAGGCCGGCGTATTCACCCTGCGAGCCGGCATTCGGTTGCAGGCTGATGCCTGCGTAACCGGTGGCCTGGCACAACCAGTCGCGCAACTGCTTGTCGAGCTCGGCATAACCCTGTAGCTGATCTTGCGGTGCAAATGGGTGGATGTTGGCGAACTCGGGCCAGGTGATGGGAATCATCTCGCTGGTGGCGTTGAGCTTCATGGTGCAGCTGCCCAGCGGGATCATGCTGCGGTCCAGCGCCAGGTCCTTGTCGCTGAGCATGCGGATGTAGCGCAACATGCCGGTCTCGGAGTGGTGCGTGTTGAACACCGGGTGCGTCAGGAAGTCGCTGCTACGGCGCAGGTCCGCAGGGATCAATGATTCGATACCCTTTTCAAAAGCGCTGACCACCGGCACAACCTGGCCGGGCTGGGCAAAGAAAGACCAGAGCAGCTCGATGTCCTTGCGGCTGGTGGTTTCGTCGAGCGACACGCCCAGGTGATTCTTCAAGCGAAATCGCAGGTTGGCCCCCGCCTGGCGGGCGCGATCAGCTATCAAATTAGTAGCGTCGCCGGTCTTGACGGTGACCGAGTCAAAGGCGCCGGCGTTGGTGATCTGGTAACCCAGCGTCTTCAGGCCCTGCACAAAGATGGCCGTGTAGGCCGCCACGCGTTCGGCAATGCGCTTGAGGCCTTGCGGGCCGTGGTAGACCGCGTACATGCTGGCAATCACGGCCGGCAGCACCTGCGCTGTGCAGATGTTGGAGGTGGCTTTTTCGCGGCGGATGTGCTGTTCGCGTGTCTGCAGCGCCAGGCGATAGGTCGGCTGGCCGTGGCTGTCCACACTGACGCCGACGAGTCGCCCTGGCAGCGAACGCTTGAACTCGTCGCGGCAAGCCAGGTAGGCCGCATGCGGGCCGCCGTTGCCCATGGGCATGCCGAAACGCTGGGTGTTGCCAAGCACGATGTCGGCGTCCCATTCACCCGGTGGGATCAAGAGGGTCAGCGCCAGCAGGTCGGCGGCCACACACAGCGCGGCGCCGTCCGCATGCGCCAGGCCGGCCAGCGGGCGCAGGTCGTGGATGCTGCCGGTGGTGGCCGGGTACTGCGCCAGCACGCCGAAGTAGTCGCCCTCGGCCATCATCATGGGCAGGGTGGTGGAGGCGGTGCTGACCCTGACCTCAATACCCAGCGGCTTGGCGCGGGTCTGGATCACTTCAATGGTCTGCGGATGGCAGTCACCGGCCACCAGAAAGACATGGCTCTTGCTCTTGACGCTGCGTTTGGCCAGCGTCATGGCTTCGGCTGCGGCGGTGGCTTCGTCGAGCATGGAGGCGTTGGCAATCGCCATGCCGGTGAGCTCGCAGACCATGGTCTGGAAGTTGATCAGCGCCTCCATGCGGCCCTGCGAGATTTCGGCCTGGTAAGGCGTGTAGGCGGTGTACCAGGCGGGGTTTTCGAGGATGTTGCGCAGGATCACGCCGGGCGTCAGCGTGCCGTAGTAGCCCTGGCCGATGAAACTCTTGAAGACCTGGTTTTTGGCCGCCATGGCCTTGAGTTGCTTGAGCGCGGCCGCTTCAGTCACCGGTGGCGGAATCGCCATCGCGCTGCTGCGCGCAATGGCGCGCGGAACAATGCCGTCAATCAGCGCGCGGCGCGAGGCCGAGCCGACAACGCCTAGCATGTGGGCTTCGTCGGTTGCATCAATGCCGATGTGGCGGGCGATGAATTCGGCGGGGTTTTCAAGCTCGCCGAGCGGGCGGGCGGTGGGCATCAGCATGGTTTGGAGTCCTAATAGATTGCTGGTTTTAGCCCCCTCTCCCCCTGGGAGAGGGTAGGGGTGAGGGAGCACGTTCAATCAACCTGCCGTTATATTTTGACGCTCGCTAGCCCTCACCCCAGCCCTCTCCCAGAGGGAGAGGGAGCTAGACAAATTTCAGGCGTTGGCAGAAAACTTGGCGTAACGGGTCTCGTCCATCAAGGCATCAAGCTGGCCCTTGTCGGCAAGCCTGACTTTGAAGAACCAGCCGGCGCCCAGCGGGTCGGTGTTGGCCAGGGCGGGGTCGTCGCGCAGGGCTTCGTTAACTTCGGTGATCTCGCCGCTGACCGGCATGTAAACGTCGGCGGCGGCCTTGACCGACTCCACCACGCCGGCCACTTCTTTTTGCGCGAAGTTGCCGCCGACGGATGGCAAATCGACAAACACCACATCACCCAGCGCGTCCTGCGCATGGACCGTGATGCCGACGGTAGCGATGTCACCTTCAACTTTGACCCACTCGTGGTCTTCTGTGTACTTGATCATGGCTTTCTCCAAAAAAAAGAATAAAAACTTAGCCGCGGAAATACCGGTTGGGAACAAAAGGCATGGCCACCACTTCCATGGGCACAGGTTTGCCACGTACGATAGCGTTGACTTTTGTGCCCAGCGCTGCATAAACCGGGTCCACAAAGGCCATGGCGACTGGTTTGTCAATGGTGGGGCCCAGCAAACCGCTGCTGACCTCGCCAATGCGCTGGCCTTCGGCGTTGTGCAGCTCGGTGTGCTCACGCACAGGCACCCGCTCAAGTGCGATCAGCCCGACCCGCTTGCGCTTCAGCGTTGCGGGGTCGGTTAATTGCGCCAGCACCTTGTCCGCGCCAGGAAAGCCACCCGCACGTGC
This sequence comes from Polaromonas sp., assembly GCF_030689685.1. Lineage (GTDB taxonomy): Bacteria > Pseudomonadota > Gammaproteobacteria > Burkholderiales > Burkholderiaceae_C > Polaromonas. Next base: position 127,732 of record NZ_JAUYEY010000027.1, read on the forward strand.
CCCGCCTGCGCGCCGTATTTTCTGGATCGCCCAGTTCAAGCTGGCTTCCACCGGCGTGGTGCTGGTGTCCAGGTCGTTGCCATACAGGCACAAGCCGGCTTCGAGCCGCAGCGAGTTGCGCGCACCCAGACCGACGGGCTTGACTTCGGGCTGCGCGAGCAGGGCACGCGCCAGCGTATCGGCCTGCTCGGCCGACACGGAAATCTCAAAACCATCTTCGCCGGTGTAGCCGCTGCGGGTGAGAAAGCAGTCGCAACCGGCAACCTTGAAATGCCCACCGGTCATGAAAACGAGTTTTTCAACGCCGGGTGCCAGCCGCGACAGCGCAGTCACGGCTTGCGGTCCCTGCAGGGCAAGCAGCGCCATCTCAGGCATGGGGATGACTTCGCAACGGGCGCTGATTTTCTGCTGGATATGCGCGATGTCGCCAACCTTGCAGGCGCCATTGACGATGATGAAGATGTCGCCGCCATTGGCAAAATTCCGGTTGAAAAACATCAAGTCGTCGATGATGCCGCCGTCCTCATTGAGCAGCAGCCCGTAGCGCTGCTTGCCGACCGCCAGGCCGATCACATCCACCGGGATCAGGGTTTCAAGGGCTGCGGCAGCGTCCGGTCCGACCAGGCGCAACTGGCCCATGTGGGACACGTCGAAAAGACCGGCCGATGTGCGTGTGTGCTGGTGTTCGGCCATCAGGCCGGCCGGGTACTGGACCGGCATGGCGTACCCCGCAAACGGAACCATGCGCGCACCGAGTTCGAGGTGCAGCGCATGCAGGGGTGTTTTCAGCAGGAGGGTATCGGTGGCAGACACAGGCGTTCTCCGGGGCAAATAGACAACATGGCCTTCAACCATGGGCTACCCCTGCTGTCCGGTTTACCTGAGAGATTCACCCGGCGATGCGGGCTTGCTCCTTCGGTGGACGACCTTGAAGGCCGCCTCTCTCCAGTAGGGAACGCCGCTCGCCAAATGTTTGCCGAAGGGCGGTTGCCAGTCCTTTTGCCTGAGCGTTCAGTCCACCATAAGGGGGGGGCATGCGCCTTCGGCGGTTTTCGCGGGGAAAACTCTCTCCTGACGGGCTTAAGTGTAACGGAAGCGGAAAAAGCGCCCGCTACTTGAAGCCCAGCACGCGTGGCAGCCAGGTGCTCAGCGCGGGCATGAATGTCAGCAGCAGCAGCACCGCGCCATGCGCCCACAGAAAGGGCACCAGCTCGCGGACCAGCGGCCCCATGGGCACCCGTGCCACATTCGAGGTCACGAACAGCAGGCCGCCGACCGGCGGGGTGATCATGCCCAGCGTCAGGTTGTAGATGACGATCATCGCGAAGTGGATCGGGTCAATGCCCAGCTTGAGCGCCACCGGCGCCAGGATGGGCGCGAGCACCATCACGCCGGGCAGTGGTTCGATAAAGATGCCGAACAGCAGCAGGAAGATGTTCACGAAGATCAGGAACATCCAGGGCGACAGGTTCATGCTGATGATCCAGTCGGCCATCATCTGCGGCAGGCCCTCGATGGTCAGGATCCACGCGAAAGAAGCCGACATGCCGATGATGATCAGCACCGAGGCGGTCAACAGCGCCGAGCGCGCCAGGATGTCGGGCAGGGCTTTCCACTCGAGTGTGCGGTAGATGAACTTGCCGCAGATCAGCGCGTAAAAAACCGCAACCACAGAGGCTTCGGTAGGTGTGAACCAGCCGGCACGCATGCCACCCAGAATGATCACCGGCAGCAGCAGCGCGGGAATGGCCTTCCAGGTGGTGCGCCAGACTTCGGGCCAGGGTGGCATGCCGCCGTCGCCGCGATAATTGCGCTTTTTCGAGACGTGGAAATTGACCAGGCACATGGCCACGGCAATCAATAACCCGGGGATCAGGCCCGCCACAAACAGTGCACCCACCGACACGTTGTCAGCTTGCAGCGCGTAAATGATCATGATGATCGAGGGCGGAATGATGGGGCCGACAATCGCTGTGGCAGCGGTCAATGCGGCGGCGTAGGACCGGTCATAACCGGCCTTGTCCATCATGCGGATCAGCATGGAGCCTGGGCCGGCCGCATCGGCCAGCGCAGAGCCCGAGATGCCGGAGAAGAAGGTCAGCGACACCACATTGGTGTAGCCCAGCCCGCCGCGCTTGTGGCCGACAAACTGCCCGGCAAACTTCAGCAGCACTTCTGTCAGCGAGCCGCCGCTCATGAGTTCGGCAGCCAGGATGAAGAAGGGCACGGCCATCAACGGAAAGCTGTCGATGCCGGTGAAGGTTTCCTTGAGCAGCACAAACAGCGGGAAGTTCTCGGCCAGGATCAGCGTGGCTGCGGTGGCCAGCCCCAGCGCAAATGCCACCGGCACGCCAATGGCCAGGAAAAAACAGGTCGACACGATGAGGAGCAGGCTGGCGCTCATAGCGACGCACTCGCAGTCGCATCGAAATGGGCATCGGACGCGAACCTGCGCTCCAGCACGTAGCCGCGCACGATCAGTGCCCAGTGGATCACCAGCAGCAGGCCGCCGACAGGCATCGCCGAATAGATGTAGGCAAACGGGATCTGGGTGGCCGCCGTGAGCTGGAACATGGTGCGGCCCATGTAGAGCCAGCCGTACCAGATCATGAAGATGAAGAAGGCAAACAGCAGCGTCGCCACCAACATGCGCAGGGCCACGGCGGCCTTGCGCGGCAGCGCGTCCTGCAGGTTCTCGACGGCGATGTGGCCGCCGTATCGCAGCACCGGCCCGGCGCCCAGGAAGGTCAGCCAGATCATCATGTGGCGGGAGACTTCTTCCGCCCATTCGATCGACTGGCTGGTGAGGTAACGCAGGGCCACGTTCGTGAAGATGATGAGGGCCATGGCGGCCAGCAGCAGGATCAGTGCCCAGCGGTTGGCGCCGAGAAAATAATGTTCAAAGGTTTTCACTGTTATTTTTTGATTTTTGTGCCGCGCCGCAGCGACTCATTCCCAAAGAAATGCCGCCCGGTTGTCACACCGGGCGGCATATTCATGACGTTTTAGCGGACGTCCTGGATCTTCTTGATGTTCTCTGCACCAAACTCCTTGGCGTAACTGGCGTAGGCGGGTGTCAGGGCCTCGCGGAAGGCCGCGCCGTCGACTGCTTTAACCACCGTCATGCCATCTTTTTCAAGTTGGGCAATGCCGGTGTTTTCATCGTCGTTGACCTTCTTGCGCTGTGCTGCACCGGCTTTTTTGGCCGCGTCGGTGAATACTTTTTTGTCAGCATCCGTCAGCTTGGTCCAGGTCCGGGGCGACATCAGCAGCAACGCCGGTGAATAGACGTGACCAGTGAGGGACAGGTGCTTTTGGACCTGGGCAAACTTGGACGCCAGGATGACGGGAATGGGGTTCTCCTGGCCGTCAACCGTGCCCTGTTGCAAGGCGCCGAACAGTTCGGGGAACGCCATGGGTGTCGGCAGAATGCCGAAGGTGCGGTAGCCATCCATGTGCACCTTGTTTTCCATGGTGCGCATTTTCAGTCCGGCCGCATCGGCGGGCTTCACGATGGGCCGTTTGTTGTTGGTCATGTGACGAAAGCCGTTTTCTGTCCAGCCCAGAGCAATGATGCCCTTGCTCGGGAACTTGCCCAGAATGTCCTGGCCAATCGGGCCGTCCATAACCTTGCGGGCATGGTCATAGTCGCGGAACAAAAACGGAATGTCGACAATCTTGACTTCTGGCACAAAGTTGCCGATCGGGCCGGTGGAGGTGTTCACGATGTCCAGTGTGCCGAGTTGAACGGCTTCCGTCATCTCGCGCTCGCCACCCAGCGCGGAGCTTGGGAACTGCTGGCATTTGTAGCGGTTTTGTGTGCCTTTTTCAATCTCGTCGCAAAAGACGGTTGAGCCGACACCGTAATGCGACTCCTTGGTCGTGGCGTAGCCGATTTTCACGATGGTTTGGGCGGCAGCACCTGCTGTCAGGCCCAATGCCAGCGTCATGCCCAGGGCCAGTCGCGACAGCGTGGGTTTGAAAAATGTCATGGATGTCTCCTCAGTGGATGGGGGGTGGGTGTGAAAAGTTGTCATACAACTTCTGATTTTCACCGCAGCGGCTGTGCCACCGCATAGGGGTTTTCGCTGAGGTAGGCGCGAATGATGTCGTCAAAATTTTGCTCCGGCAGCAGACCCAGCGCGGCGGCTCGCTCGGCGTGGATATGGGCGGGCCAACTGGTCACAATGTTGGCGATCACCGTATCGGGCACCCAGTCGATCAACGCGGCTACCTCCGGGCCGGCCACGCGGGCCAACGCGGCTGCCATCTCGCCAGCGGTGGTTTTGAGTGCCGGCAGGTTGATGGCGGTGCGCGCGCCCCATTGCGCATCGCTGGCCTCGGCGGCGCGAATCAGGCCGTCTATGGTGTGGCCCGGCGAAGACAGCGCCACCGGCGTTGCCGGCGCGACCGGACAGACGGCGCGCACGCCGGCCAGCGGTTCGCGGATCATGCCGCTGAGAAAACTGGACGCAGCGCCATTGGGTTTGCCAGGGCGCACGCTGACGGTCATCAGCCGCACGTTGCGGCCGTGGACAAAACCCTTGCGCGCATAGTCGGCCACCAGTTGCTCGCCGATGAACTTCTGGATGCCGTAGCTGTTTTGCGGCGTCGGCAGGGTGGTGTCCGTGATCACCTCGGGTAGTGGCTGCTCTGGGGAGTTGCCGAAGACGGCGAGCGAGCTGGCAAAAACCAGGGTCGGCTTGATCTTGAGCGCGCGGCAGGCCTGCAGCAGCGCGCGCGTGGCGTCCAGGTTGCTGCGCATACCGAGGTCGAAGTCGGCCTCACATTCGCCGCTGACCGCAGCCGCCAGATGAAAAATCAAGGACGTTCCTTCGGCCACCACGGGCGCTGCCGTGTTGTCCGGCTCCAGCAGCGCGTTCAGATCACCTTCCATGGCGTGCACCCGGCTGTCGGCCGCCAGGTCTGCCGGTGGCGCTGCGCGGTCCACCAGCGTGATGCGGGTGATGGCCTGCGCCGGACTGCCGGCCAGCGACAGCGTCTTGTTTTGAAGCAGTTCACGGGCCAGGCGTACGCCCAAAAATCCGGCGCCGCCGGTGATGACGATATTCATGTGTGTCGGCTTTCGCAATGCGTTGTTCGTGGACGGAGCGGCCAGGGGTTGACCGAAACGCGAGTCTAGCGCGCCTGCCCGGCCCGTGCAGTGCGCGCGGCCGGGTGTTTACATGCCGCTGTAGTTCGGCCCGCCGCCGCCTTCAGGGGTGACCCAGACGATGTTTTGCGTCGGGTCCTTGATGTCGCAGGTCTTGCAGTGCACGCAGTTCTGCGCGTTGATCTGCAGGCGATCACTGTTGTCCGGGTTCTTCACGAACTCGTACACGCCGGCCGGGCAATAACGGGATTCCGGCCCGGCATAGGTGGCCAGGTTGATGTTGACCGGCACGCTGGCATCTTTCAGCGTCAAGTGTGCTGGCTGCTGCTCTTCGTGGTTGGTGTTGGAGACAAACACCGAACTGAGGCGGTCAAAGGTGATCTCGTTGTCGGGCTTGGGATAGACGATTTGCGGGCACTCGGCCGCCGGCTTGAGCATGGCGTGGTCGGCCGCCCGGCGGTGCAAGGTCCAGGGCGGGTTGCGGATGCCCAGCTTGGGCAGCAGCCATTGCTCGATGCCGGTCATGAAGGAGCCGAGGTAGACACCTTTCTTGAACCACTGCTTGAAGTTGCGCGACTGATTCAGTTCGGCATGCAACCAGCTCTTTGCGAAGGCTTCGGGATAGGCGCTGAGTTCGTCGTGCTGGCGCCCAGCGGTGACGGCTTCGTACGCCGCCTCGGCGGCCAGCATGCCGGTCTTGATCGCCGCGTGGCTGCCCTTGATGCGTGCCGCATTGAGGTACCCCGCTTCGCAGCCGATCAGCGCGCCGCCGGGGAACACGGTCTTGGGCAGGCTGACCAGCCCGCCGGCCGTGATGGCGCGGGCACCATAGCTGATGCGTTTGCCGCCTTCGAGGTAGGCCTTGATGCGGGGGTGCGTCTTCCAGCGCTGCATTTCCTCGAACGGGCTGAGGTAAGGGTTGGTGTAGTCCAGGCCGACCACCAGACCCAGCGTGACCTTGTTGTCTTCCAGGTGGTACATGAAGCCGCCGCCATAGGTCTTGCTGTCCATCGGCCAGCCGGCGGTGTGCACCACCAGGCCGGGTTTGTGTTTGTCCGGGGCTATCTCCCAGAGTTCCTTGACGCCGAGGGCGTAGGCTTGCGGGTCCTTGCCGTCGTTGAGCTTGAACTGCGCCATGAGCTGGCGGCCCAGGTGGCCGCGCGCGCCTTCGGCAAAGATGGTGTATTTGCCGTGCAGTTCCATGCCGAGCTGGAAGTGGTCGCTGGGTTGGCCGTCCTTGCCGACGCCGAGGTTGCCGGTGGCCACGCCCTTGACGGAACCGTCATCGTTGTAAAGCACTTCAGCCGCTGCAAAGCCGGGGAAAATCTCCGCGCCCAGGTTCTCGGCCTGTTGCGCCAGCCAGCGCACCACATTGCCCAGGCTGATGACGTAGTTGCCTTCGTTGTGGAAACACTCGGGCACCAAAAAGCCCGGTGTTTTGGTTGCGCCGGTTTCGCTGAGGAACAGCACCTCGTCGGTGGTGACGGCTTGATTCAGCGGGGCGCCCAGTTCTTTCCAGTTCGGGATCAGTTCAGTCAGGGCCTTGGGGTCCATCACCGCGCCGCTGAGGATGTGCGCGCCGGGCTCCGAGCCTTTTTCTAGCACCACCACCGATAGCTCTGTCCCTTTTTCAGCGGCGAGCTGCTTGAGGCGGATCGCGGTGGCCAGGCCGCCGGGGCCGCCACCGACCACCACCACGTCGTATTCCATGGCTTCACGTGGGCCGAACTGGGCCAGGATCTCTTGGTTGGTCATGTGGGGCTCGCTGATAATGAATTGCGGAACGTGTCGGCTATGGTCGCCGTTGCAGCGTCTGATTTTATTCTGCTAACGTGGGCAGCAGGAAAGATACGTATCTCTAATCAACAGGAGTTTGCCATGGCCTATAGCCTGGATTTGTCAGGGAGGGTTGCACTGGTGACAGGCGCCTCAGGCGGGCTCGGTGCCCAGTTTGCCAAAACCCTGAGCCGCGCTGGCGCAGCCGTGGTGCTGGCGAGCCGGCGCATGGACAAGCTCAAGGACTTGCGCGCACAGATTGAGGCCGAGGGCGGCGATGCGCATGTGGTGATGCTCGATGTGACGGACACGGCCAGCATCAAGGCCGCCGTGGCGCATGCCGAGACCGAGGTCGGCCCCATCGACATCCTGGTCAACAATTCCGGTGTCGGCGCCACCGGTCGACTGGAAGATATGTCAGAGGCCGAATACGATTTTGTCCTCAATACAAACACCAAAGGCGCTTTTTTCGTTGCGCAGGAAGTGGGCAAATGCATGCTGGCCCGCGCACGCGGCACGGCGTCGGGCACGTTTTCCGGCGGGCGCATCATCAACATCGCCTCAATGGCTGGCCTGCGCGTGTTGCCGCAGATCGGCGTGTACTGCATGAGCAAGGCTGCGGTGGTGCAGATGACCAAGGCCATGGCGCTGGAGTGGGGCAAGTTCGGCATCAACGTCAATGCGATCTGTCCCGGCTATATCGACACCGAGATCAATCACCACCACTGGCAGACCGAGCAGGGCAAAAAACTGGTGCAGATGTTGCCGCGCAAACGTGTTGGAGACCCCGAGGACCTGGACGCTTTGCTGGTGATGCTGGCCAGCGGCCAGAGCCACTTTATCAATGGCGCCGTGATTGCCGCCGATGATGGTTTCGGCATCTGAGCTCTGGAATCCCTGACCCATGAAATTTGAAATCCCCGACAACAAGAAGCAAGTCTTCGAGATGTGTCTGCCGATCCGCTGGGGCGACATGGACGCGATGGGCCACGTTAACAACACCAGCTACTTCCGCTACCTGGAGACGGTGCGCATCGACTGGATGTATTCCATCGGCTGCGTGCCGGACCCGAAAGGCGAGGGCCCGGTGATCGTCAACGCGTTTTGCAACTTCTACAAGCAGCTTGAATACCCTGGCGATATCCTGCTCCGCATGTACGCCAGCGACCCTGGCCGAACCACGTTCGAGACCTGGGGCACGATGGAGCGCCTTGACCAGCCCGGCGTGATTTACGCGGCTGGCGGCGCTACCACCATCTGGGTGGATTTTCCGAGCCAGAAAGCCGCAACCTTGCCCGACTGGGTGCGTGTCATTGTCAGCATTTGATAGGATTGGCCTCTAGCCCATACCAGCCGGGCGTAAGCAGCTATCAAATAGAGAGCGGATCAGGCGCCTGACTTTTGCTTGGGCACACGCCCCATCAAGTAAAACTCGGGGTTGGGCAGCATGCCAGAGAAGCTGGCGATGCGATTGGACAGGCCGAAAAATGCGGTGATCGCTGCGATGTCCCAGATGTCCTCGTCGTTGAAGCCGTGGGCCTGTAGCGCGGCAAAGTCGGCCTCTTCGACCTCGTTCGAGCGCTCGCAGACTTTCATTGCGAAGTCCAGCATGGCGCGCTGGCGCGGCGTGATGTCGGCCTTGCGGTAGTTCACCGCCACCTGGTCGGCCACCAACGGTTTCTTCTCGTAAATCCGCAGCAGCGCGCCGTGCGCTATCACGCAGTACAGGCACCGGTTGGCGGCGCTGGTGGTGGTGACGATCATCTCGCGGTCGCCCTTGCTAAGGCTTGATTCTTCCCGGAGCATCAGCGCGTCGTGGTAAGCGAAGAAGGCCCGCCACTCGGCAGGGCGGCGCGCCAGCGCCAGAAACACGTTGGGCACAAAGCCGGCTTTTTCCTGCACTTCGAGCACCTTGGCTTTGATGTCATCGGGCAGGGTGTTGAGGTCGGGCAACGGGTAGCGTGGTGGAGCGGTGCGAGGTGGTGGGGGCGCTGACATGGCGGTCTCCTGAAGATGAAGCCCTGAGGTTAACCCGTGAAGCCGGCCCATGGTGCCTGGTGCGTGCCGGAAATGGCGCAGCCGCCAACTGGTCCGGAACAAGCCGGCGCCAGATGGCGGCTGCGCTGTGCAGGAGCCTCAGGGCTCTGCGTTCAGATCACGCCAGGTCATAGCGGTCCAGGTTCATCACCTTGTTCCAGGCGGCCACGAAGTCACGCACAAACGCTGGCTCCGAGTCGCTGCAGGCATAAACTTCTGCAAGGGCGCGGAGTTGCGAGTTCGAGCCGAAGACCAGATCGACCACGGTGGCCGTCCACTTGGTGCCGCCGGCCGCCCGGTCAAGCCCCTCCAGCACACCTTCGGGCAGGGCGGACTTGCGCGATTTGGTGTTCATGTCGGCCAGGCCGGTTGCGTCCTGGTCGCCCCCTTCCGATGCGCCTTCGGACGCATGGCTCTTTTTCCACTTCGTGTTCATGTCGAGCAGGTTCACGAAGAAGTCGTTGGTCAATGTCTCGGGTCGTTTGGTGAAGACGCCGTGTTCGGACTGCCCAAAGTTTGCATTGAGAACGCGCAGGCCGCCGACCAGCACCGTCATTTCGGGCGCGGTCAGGGTCATCAGGTTCGCGCGATCAACCAGCAGCTCCGCCGCCGACCCTTCGAGTCCCTTTCGCAGGTAGTTGCGAAAGCCGTCTGCGGTAGGCTCAAGCGGGGCAAAGGAGTCGACATCGGTCTGCGCCTGTGAGGCATCCGTGCGCCCCGGCGAGAACGGAACCTTCACGTCGTGCCCGGCCTTCTTCGCGGCGGCCTCGACGGCCGCGCAGCCGCCCAGAACGATCAGGTCGGCAAGCGATACCTTTTTACCGCCGGTCTGCGCGTCGTTGAATTTCTTCTGAAGGGCTTCCAGCGTCTCAATCGCCTTGGCCAGTTCCGCGGGCTGGTTGACTTCCCAGTTTTTTTGCGGCGAGAGGCGAATACGCGCGCCGTTGGCACCGCCGCGCTTGTCACCGCCGCGGAAGGTAGCCGCCGAGGCCCAGGCCGTCGAGACCAGCCGGGAAATCGACAGGCCAGAGGCCAGGATCTTGGCCTTCAGGGCCGCAATGTCCTGCTCGCCAATCAAGGCATGGTTCACTGCGGGAACCGGGTCTTGCCAAATCAGCTCTTCCTTGGGCACCAGCGGGCCGAGATAACGCGCGATGGGGCCCATGTCGCGGTGTGTCAGCTTGTACCAGGCCCGAGCAAACGCGTCTGCGAGTTCTTGCGGATGCTGATGAAAATGTCGGGAAATCTTCTCGTAGGCCGGGTCCATCCTCAGTGCGAGGTCAGCCGTGGACATCATGGGGGCATGCCGAATCGAGGGGTCGTGGGCGTCGGGCACGGTGCCGGCGCCGGAGCCGCCCTTGGGCGTCCACTGGTTCGCGCCGGCAGGGCTCTTTGTCAGCTCCCACTCATGGCCGAACAGGGTGTCAAAGTAGCTGTTGTCCCACTTGATCGGGGTGGGGGTCCAGGCACCCTCCAGGCCGCTGGTGATGGTGTGCACGCCCTTGCCGCTGCCAAAGCTGTTGGTCCAGCCGAAGCCTTGCTCTTCGATGCCGGCACCCTCGGGTTCGGGGCCGGTGTACTTCTCCGGATCGGCCGCGCCATGGCATTTGCCGAAGGTGTGTCCGCCTGCAACCAGCGCCACGGTTTCCGCGTCGTCCATCGCCATGCGGGCGAAAGTCTCGCGGATGTCCCGCGCCGAGGCAATTGGGTCGGGGTTGCCATTGGGGCCTTGCGGGTTCACATAAATCAGGCCCATCTGAACGGCGCCGAGCGGGTTCTCAAGAACACGGTCGCCGGTATAGCGCTTGTCGCCCAACCATTCTGCTTCAGGTCCCCAGTAAATCTCTTCAGGTTCCCAGACGTCTTCGCGTCCACCGGCAAAACCGAAGGTCTGAAAACCCATGGAGTCCAGCGCGACGTTGCCCGTGAGAACAATCAGGTCGGCCCAGGAGATTTTCCGGCCGTACTTTTGCTTGATCGGCCAGAGCAGACGGCGCGCCTTGTCGAGGTTGCCGTTGTCCGGCCAACTGTTAAGCGGCGCAAACCGCTGGGTGCCGGAGCCCGCTCCGCCGCGACCATCGGCAATGCGGTAGGTGCCCGCGCTGTGCCATGCCATGCGGATGAAGAACGGTCCATAGTGGCCGTAATCTGCCGGCCACCAGTCTTGCGAATCGGTCATCAAGGCATGGAGGTCTTTGATGACGGCATTCAGGTCGAGGCTCTTGAACTCCTCGGCATAGTTGAAGGTCTCGCCCATGGGGTCGCTGAGCGGGGAGTTCTGGTTGAGAATTTTGAGGTTCAGCTGGTTGGGCCACCAATCAGCGTTGGTGGTGGCGCCAGCCACTGCGTTTTTACGAGCGCCGCCCGAAAATGGGCAAGTTTGTTCAGTTGACAAAGTGTTCTCCGGTGGGTGTTTAGGTCTGAGGACAACCAGAGTCTAGGCTTGGCCACATAATAGAACTAATCAATCTTTCTAATGGCGTTGATAGTTTTTAGGTATGAATTTGCTGGGCAGCTCTCTCGGACCGAAACCACTGGTTCTGACAGGCTTTGGGCTGAGGGTGCTGCGTTATGCTGCTGCTTTTATTTCAGGAGACGAACCATGGACGTGGCATATGAAAAAGGTCTGGCCACACGCAAGCAGGTGATGGGCGAAGACTTTGTAGCGAGCGCCTTGGGCAATGCCACCGATTTCACGCGCCCGATCCAGGAGCACATCACCAGCAAAGCCTGGGGCGATGTCTGGCAGCGGCCCGGCCTGGACCTCAAGACCCGCAGCCTGATCACCGTCGCGATGCTGACGGCACTGGGCAAGCAGCATGAACTCAAGGGCCATCTGCGCGGCGCACTCAACAACGGCGCCACGCCTGCAGAGCTGCAAGAGGTGTTGCTGCACGCGGCTGTTTATTGCGGCGTGCCCACCGCAGTCGATGCCTTCAGGACCGCCGCCGAGGTGGTCGATGGACCGAAAAAAGCCTGACAGTGACCAGCGCGGTATTTTCCGCTGATTTTTAAGCCTTTTAGGCCGCTAGTAGTTAGTTCCATTAAAGCAATTACGTACTAAACGACGCCAAGATCGAACTTATTCCATCGAAAAACGACAGGCGATGCGTTGATTTCAGCTATCCCTTTGAGGATGCGGGTTTTTAGTTCCTCTTTGGACTTGACACGAATGTGGCGCAGAAAGGTTCTTGCCATTTTTGAGAATACGCATTCAATTAAATTGAGCCAGGAACCATGCTTGGGCGTGTGCACGTATTCGAAGCGTCCGGGGCGAGTGCCCAGATAGGCCACGGTCTCCTTGGAGATGTGCGCCGAGTGGTTGTCCAGCACCACTCGGATGACAGCGTCTGGTGGGTAATGGTCATCGATTTTTTTGAGTAGGCCGATGAACTCCACACTGCGATGGCGGTCCTCTACGTTGGCAAAAATATGCCCTGAGTGCAGATCGATACCCGCCAGGATTGAAACCGTGCCACGGCGTACGTACTCGTAGTCGCGTGAAAAGGTTGACGCCTTGCCTGGCACGGGTGACAAGTCCGGTGCCGTCAACCCGATGGCCTGAACACCGGGCTTCTCATCGACGCTCACACTGTAGATGGGATTCGGGCGTGCGTCATGAACGGCGCCTTCCTGGTAAATCGAGATGTCCCGATAAACCATCAAAACCTCCTGCATCTTGCGATCGAACTCAGGGTCGCGCTTTTCCAGGTAATAGCGAATCTTGTGGGGCTTGATGTCGTTGCCGTCAAGGATGCGCCACACGGTGCTCTTGCCTGCGTTGGCCAATCGGGCAAAGCCTGCGCCCTGAGCGCGTTCGCACACAAATTTGGCCAACCCGGAGATTGACCACAACTCGGCAGCCAACCCATGATCCTTGGGCTTGGTACACGCCAGAGTCACCACCCACGCTTTGGCTTCGTCGGTGATTTCGGGTTCGTGTGGGCGGTGGTATTTGTCCTTCAAGCCCATCTGCGCACCTGCGGCAAGGGCCTTATCAATGCATTTGTAGATCATCGGACGCCCAACGCCAAGTTGGCGTTGCAGCTCCGTGATCGTCTTGCCAGCCGCGTAGCCCAGCATCACCTTGGCGCGCTCGACCTCTCGGGTTGCGGCAGTTCTCGATCCTGCCAATTCCTTGAGCATCGCTTCCTGCGCCTGAGAAAGAATCAGTGCCGCACGTCCAGATTTCCTTGCCATAATCCGCCTCCGTCAAGAGTTGCAAATGAATTATGGCAATTATCTGCTATTATGTAACTGTATTGTTGGAACGAACTACTAGTTGGCCAGTTGCTTCCAGGTCGCAATCACCGTGTCGGGATTGAGCGACAGCGAACCGATGCCCTCGTCCTTGAGCCATTGCGCAAAGTCAGGGTGGTCGCTGGGGCCCTGGCCGCAGATGCCAACGTATTTGCCCTGGCGCTTGCACGCCTGGATGGCGCGACTGAGCATGGCCTTGACCGCCGGATCGCGCTCGTCAAAGTCCTCGGCCAGGATGGCCAAGCCGGAGTCGCGGTCCAGGCCCAGGGTGAGCTGGGTCAGGTCGTTGGAGCCAATCGAGAAGCCGTCGAAAAATTCGAGGAACTCGTCGGCCAGGATGGCATTGCTCGGCACCTCGCACATCATGATCACGCGCAGGCCCTGCTCGCCGCGCTTGAGGCCGTGTTGGCCCAACAGGTCGGTGACTTTTTTGGCCTGGCCCAGGGTCCGCACAAAAGGCACCATGACCTCGACATTGACCAGGCCCATGTCGTCGCGCACGCGCCTGAGCGCTTCGCATTCCATCGCAAACGCCTCACCAAAATCGGGACTCAGGTAGCGCGATGCGCCGCGAAAGCCCAGCATCGGATTTTCTTCTTCGGGCTCATAACGCGAGCCGCCGATCAGCTTGCGGTACTCATTGGACTTGAAGTCCGACAGGCGCACGATGACCGGCTTGGGCCAGAAAGCCGCGGCGATGGTCGCCACGCCTTCGGCCACCTTGTCAACGTAAAAAGCGCGCGGCGAGGCATGGCCGCGGGCCACGCTTTCGACCGCCTTTTTCAGGTCGGCATCGACATTCGGGTAGTCCAGAATCGCCTTGGGGTGCACGCCGATGTTGTTGTTGATGACAAACTCCAGCCGCGCCAGGCCGACGCCGTGGTTGGGAATCTGGCAGAAATCAAAAGCCAGTTGCGGGTTGCCGACGTTCATGGTGATCTTCAGGTCAATCGGCGGCATCTCGCCGCGCTGCACCTCGGTCACCTCGGTTTCCAGCAGGCCGTCGTAGATGTTGCCGGTGTCGCCCTCGGCGCAGCTCACGGTGACCAGCATGCCGGTCTTGAGTGTTTCGGTCGCATCGCCGCAGCCGACCACCGCCGGAATGCCGAGTTCACGCGCGATGATGGCCGCGTGGCAGGTGCGCCCGCCGCGGTTCGTCACGATGGCGCTGGCGCGTTTCATGACCGGCTCCCAGTTCGGGTCGGTCATGTCGGTCACCAGGATGTCGCCGGGCTGGACCTGGTCCATGTCCTTGATGTCGTGCACGATGCGCACGGCACCGGTGCCTATCTTCTGCCCGATGGCGCGCCCTTCTGCCAGCACGGTGCCGGTGCCCTTGAGTTTGTAGCGCAGCTCGGCCTTGCCCTTGGACTGGCTTTTGACCGTTTCGGGACGCGCCTGCAGGATGTAGAGCTGGCCGTCGGTGCCGTCCTTGCCCCACTCAATGTCCATGGGGCGGCCATAGTGGTCTTCGATGATCACGGCATAACGCGCGAGCTGCTCGACATCGGCGTCGCTCAGCGAGTAGCGGTTGCGCAGCTCGGCCGGCACGTCGGTGGTCTTGACCAGCTTGCCACCGGATTTTTTCTCTTCCGCCGTGGTGAACTCCATCTGCAACAGCTTGCTGCCCAGGTTGCGGCGGATCACGCAGCGCTTGCCGGCCTTGAGCATGGGCTTGTGCACGTAGAACTCGTCCGGATTGACGGCGCCCTGCACCACCGTTTCGCCCAGGCCGTAGCTGGAGGTGATGAACACCACGTCTTCAAACCCGCTTTCGGTGTCGATGGTAAACATCACGCCGGCCGCGCCCAGGTCGCTGCGCACCATGCGCTGCACCCCGGCCGACAGGGCCACGTCGGCATGGGCAAAACCCTGGTGCACGCGGTAGCTGATGGCGCGGTCGTTGTACAGGGAGGCAAACACCTCTTTCATCTTGTGCAGCACGTCTTCGATGCCCACCACGTTCAAAAAAGTTTCCTGCTGGCCCGCGAAAGATGCATCAGGCAAATCCTCGGCGGTGGCCGATGAGCGCACCGCAAAACTGGCCGGCGCATTGCCGGCGCTCAGGGTGGTAAAACTTGCACGAACGGCCTGTTCGAAGTCGGAGGGGAAAGGTTGGGCTTCAACCAGCGCGCGAATTTTGCTGCCAGTCTCGGCCAGTGCCCGCACGTCGTCGGTGTTGAGCGCGTCGAGCAGCGCGTTGATTTTCTTGTCCAGGCCACCCTCGGCCAGGAACACGCGAAAGGCGTGGGCGGTGGTGGCAAAGCCGGTCGGCACCCGCACGCCCTGGGGGCCGGTGGGCAGTTGCGAGATCATCTCGCCGAGGCTGGCGTTTTTACCGCCGACGGCCTCGATATCCGTCATTCTCAGGTTTTCAAACGGTACGACCAGGGCGGTCGGCTCAAAAAGGTTGGACATAAAAATACTCCGGGAGGTTTAAAAACCGGGGACGGGCGCATGCACGGCGGGCAACCTTGTTGGTGTTCGAAGGGGTTGGGGCGGGACATGGCGGGGAATATCGGGATAATTGCCCCCATTGTAGAGGTCGCCCTGCCCGGCGGCCTGTCACCACCCTGACCGGCCGCCCATGTCCAACCGCACTGTTTTTTTCATCTCCGACGGCACCGGCATCACAGCCGAAACCTTTGGCAACGCCATCCTGGCGCAGTTCGAGTTCAAGCCGCGCCATGTGCGCCTGCCTTTCATCGACAGCGTGGACAAGGCGCACCAGGCGATTCGCCAGATCAACCACACGGCCGAGCTCGAAGGCAGCAAGCCGATTGTCTTCACCACGCTGGTCAACATGGAAATCCTGGAGGTGCTCAAGGCCGACTGCCACGGCATGCTGCTGGACATGTTCGGCATGTTTGTGGCGCCGCTGGAAACCGAACTGGGCCTCAAGTCCAACCACCGGGTCGGGCGTTTTTCGGACGCCTCCAAGAGCAAGGAGTACGACGACCGCATCGAGGCCATCAACTTCTCGCTGGCGCACGACGACGGCCAGAGCAACCGCGACCTGGCCGGATCCGACGTGATCCTGGTCGGCGTCAGCCGCAGCGGCAAGACACCGACCTCGCTCTACCTGGCGATGCAGTACGGGCTCAAAGCGTCCAACTACCCGCTGATCCCGGAAGACTTCGAACGCCGCCAGTTGCCGTCGGCGCTGGTGCCGCACCGCAAAAAAATTTTTGGCCTGACGATTGCGGCCGAGCGCCTGGCGCAGATTCGCAACGAACGCCGGCCCAACTCCAAGTACGCGAGCCTGGAGAACTGCCGCGACGAAATCCACGAAGCCGAAGCCATGATGCGGCGCGAAGGCATACGCTGGCTGTCGACCACCACCAAGTCGATCGAGGAGATCGCCACCACCATCCTGCAGGAGATTCGGCCGGAGCGGCTGGAGTACTGAGGCGGCGCCTCAAGCGCTCTGCTTTTAATAGCTGCTTGTGCCCGCCAGATATGGGCTACAGGCACTTTTGAAGCACAAAATCCGGAAACAACCACGCCTGTCAACCGATGGGTACTCGTGTTTCTGTATCAAATCGGTCTCCAGCCCATACCAGTCGTGCGCTGACAGCTATATATTTGATAGCAAATCACCTTAACCCAGCACCGCCACGCCCTTGACCTGCGCATAGACCCGGCTCCCCCGCTGCAGCTCCAGCGCTGCCCCCGACTTGCGCGTGATGCGCGCCAGCAGCGTGCTGCCGCCGGCGTTCAGGCTGACCATGAGCTGGCCGGGGCTGTCATCGGCCAGGCCGGTGACGGTGGCTGCAAACACATTGAGCACACTGCTGCCCTGCTGCGGCTGCAGGCTCAAGCTGACATCGCGCGCCTGGATGCGCAAGCGCACGCGCTGGCCGGGCTGCAGCGCCTGGCTGGGCAGGCTGATCTGGCCGCCCAGAAATGCCAGGTGGCTCAGCTGCCAGGCTGGCTCCAGGTGCGTCACCGTCGCGTCGATCACGGCCGCCGCCGCATCGCCGTGCGCCAGCGGCAAGTCGAGCCGGGTCATCAGCTCGCGCGCCGGGCCGGCCGCGCTGATGCGACCGGCTTCCAGCAACACCAGATGATCGGCCAGGCGCGCCACCTCATCGGGCGCGTGGCTCACATACAGGATGGGGATGTCCAGTTCGGTATGCAATTTTTCCAGGTAAGGCATCACGTCGGCCTTGCGCTGCAGGTCCAGCGCGGCCAGCGGTTCATCCATCAGCAGCAGGCTGGGGCTGGTGGCCAGCGCTCGGGCGATGGCCACGCGCTGGCGCTCACCGCCCGACAGCGTGTCGGGCCGGCGCTGCATCAATAGGCCGATGCCAAGCAGTTCGACCGCCTGCTCAAGCGCGACCCGACGCCGCGCGGCGGGAACCCGACCCAGGCCGTAGTCAAGATTGCGCCGCACGTCCAGGTGCGCGAACAAGCTGGCTTCCTGAAAAACAAAGCCCAGCGGACGACGATGCACCGGCATAAAAATTCGCGCCGCATCGTCTTGCCAGACCTCGCCATTGACCACCAGGCGCCCTCTATCGACGCGCTCCAGTCCGGCAATGCAACGCAGCAGCGTTGTCTTGCCGGAGCCCGAAGGACCAAAAAACGCCGTGACACCGCGCGCCGGCAAGCTGAACGACACCTCCAGTAAAAAGCCGTCGAAAGCCTGACTGAACGCCCCCTCGATGCCGCTCATGCGCCCTGCCTGCGGCGCCGCCGGCCCGTTGGCTGCAAGATGTAAAGCGCCAGCAACACGAGAAAGGAAAACACCAGCAGCCCGCCGGCCAGCCAGTGTGCCTGCGCGTATTCCAGCGCCTCGACATGGTCGTAGATCTGCACCGACAGCACCCGCGTCTGGCCGGGGATGTTGCCGCCCATCATCAGCACGATGCCGAACTCGCCCACGGTGTGGGCAAACCCCATGACGGCAGCCGTCAGGTAGGCGGGACGCGCCAGCGGCAGCACCACCGTCAAAAACGTGTCCAGCGGCGAGGCCCGCAGCGTGGCCGCCACTTCCAGCGGACGGTCGCCAATCGCTTCAAAAGCGTTCTGCAGCGGCTGCACCACAAACGGCAAGGAGTAAAACACCGAGCCAACCACCAGCCCGGCAAAGCTGAACGGCAGCAGGCCCCAGCCCAGCGATTGCGTGAGCGCACCGACCGGCCCCTGCGGCCCCATCAGCACCAGCAGGTAAAACCCCAGCACCACCGGCGGCAACACCAAAGGCAGCGCCACCAGCGCACCGATGGGCCCCTTGAGCCAGGAGCGCGTGCGCGCCAGCCACCAGGCCAGCGGCGTCCCCGCCAGCAGCAGCACCAGCGTGGTGGTGCCGGCCAGTTTGACTGTCAGCGCGATGGCCTGAAGAGCTGTGTCGTCCAGCATGCCGACGTGACCTCAGGGCTGGTAGCCGAAAGAGCGGATCACCGCCCTGGCTTTGTCGGTTTTCAGGAACGCCACCAAAGCGATGGCGGCGGGGCTGTCCTTGCCCTTGGCCAGCAGAACGGCATCCTGGCGAATCGGGCTGTGCAAGGTCTCCGGCACGATCCAGGCTGAGCCCGACGTGAGCTTGCCGCCTTGAACCACCTGCGACAGCGCCACAAAACCAAGCTCGGCATTGCCGGTGGAGACAAAGCTGAACGCCTGGCCTGTACTTTCGCCGGTCACCAGTTTGCGCTCAAGCGCCGCCATCACGCCCAGCCGCGTCATGGTTTCCACCGCCGCCGCGCCATACGGCGCGAGTTTGGGTGCGGCAATCGCCAGCTTGCTGAATTGGCCTTTTTTCAACACTTCGCCCTGCGCGTCCACCACACCTGGCTGCGCCGACCACAGCGCCAGCCTGCCGGTGGCATAGGTGAAGCGACTGCCCTTGACGCCGGTGCCGTTCTGCTCGAGCTTTTTCGGCGTTTCGTCGTCGGCGGACAGAAACACTTCGAAAGGCGCGCCGTTGCTGATCTGCGCGTAAAACTTGCCGGTAGCGCCGAAGGACAACACCGCCTTGTGGCCGGTGTTCTTTTCAAAATCAGCGGCGATGACTTTCATGGGGGCGGTGAAGTTGGCCGCCACCGCGACCTGAACGTCGCCGGCAAGAGCCGGCGCGGCCAGGCACAGCAACAGCCATGCGGGCAGGATACACAGGGATTTAAAGGTCATAAACACTCCGGAGTCAGAACAGTTTTTCGTTATTCTATTTTAGAATAGCGATGCCTGCCGTGGCCCACACCACCATCGACATATGAAAAAATCCGTCCCCGCCGCACTGTCTTTCAGCAGCGCCCTCAGCCATGAGCCTGCCGACAAACGCATCGATATCTTGCGCCTGATCGGAGAAAGTGGCTCGATCTCGCAGGCTGCGCGCGATGCCGGGGTCAGCTACAAGGCGGCCTGGCAGGCCATCGACACCCTGTCCAATCTGGCCGGCGGCATGCTGGTGCAGCGGGCCGTCGGCGGCTCAGGCGGTGGGGGCGCCCTGCTCACCGACGCCGGCCGGCAATTGTTGGCCGTCGCCGGCCGGCTGGCCGAATCACGCCGGCAGGTGCTGGCCAGCGCTGCGGCGGAGCCTGACTCGCCCGTGGTGTCCCCCATGGGCGTGCGCACCAGCATGCGCAACCAGTTTCCCTGTCGGGTGGACAAGCTGGAGGCGAAAGGCCAGACGGTCCGCGTGTTTCTGCAACTGGCGGATGGGACAGCGCTGGTGTCACGCATCACCAAAGCCAGCGCCGAACTGCTGGGACTGGAAAAGGAACAGGCGGTGCTGGCACTGTGCAAGGCGACGGCGGTGGCCATCACCCTTCAGGATGCCGGCCGCGCAGGCGACCAATACCTGACCGGCCGCGCCATGCGCATCAGCCGGAGCGCAAGCGGCGACGAGGTGTCCTTGCTGCTGGACGCAGGCCTGCAACTGGTGGGTTTTGCCGCGCCCGGCAGCGGCATCAAAGCCAAAACACGGGTGAACGCGTTGATTGACGAGTCGGCCGTGGTGATCGCACTGCCTGCTTGAGCCACGCAGCGCCTGGCCGCTGGCTACAGGCGGACTGCTGACCCATGGAGGCGAAGATTGTATGAGAGTAATTCTCATTAAACACCCATCCCCATAGCCATATCAAATGCGATGAATAAATTCAATTGATTGGATTAGTCATCCAGCGGCCTTAAACTAGTCATGTCATTTAACTTTTTGTCATTTATCAATAGAGGAAACCCGTAAATATCCGTGATCAGTACCGAAATCAAGCCTTTCAAAGCCAGCGCCTACAAAAACGGCAAGTTCATCGAGGTGTCCGACGCTGACGTCAAAGGCAAATGGGCGGTGTTCTTCTTCTACCCTGCCGACTTCACCTTTGTCTGCCCGACCGAACTGGGCGACGTGGCCGACCACTACGAAGAGTTTCAGAAAATGGGCGTTGAAATTTACTCCGTGTCGACCGACACGCATTTCACGCACAAGGCCTGGCACGACAGTTCGGAAACCATCGGCAAGATCCAGTACACGATGATTGGCGACCCGACCGGCACCCTCACCCGCAACTTCGACAACATGCGCGAAGCGGAAGGCCTGGCCGACCGTGGCACCTTCATCGTGGACCCGCAGGGCATCATCCAGGCCATCGAAGTGACCGCCGAAGGCATCGGGCGCAACGCCTTCGGGCTGCTGCGCAAGGTCAAGGCCGCGCAGTACGTGGCCGCCCACCCCGGTGAAGTCTGCCCCGCCAAGTGGGAAGAAGGCAAGGCAACACTGAAGCCTTCGTTCGACCTCGTCGGCAAAATCTAACTGCGCCTTCACAAAGTCCGGGCGATGCACACCGTGGTGTGTGTCCCGGACTTTTTTGTTCCCTGTTGACACGATATTGACCTTGAGAAGTGAGTCCGCCATGCTCGACGCCGACACCAAAGCCCAACTGAAAACCTACCTCGACCGCGCCACACAGCCGATAGAGATCGTCGCCTCGCTCGACGCCGGCAAGGCCTCGGGCGAGCTGCTGTCGCTGCTGAAAGACGTGGCCGACTCGTCGCCGCTGGTCAAGCTGACCGAAAGCCGCGACGACCCGCACCGCAAACCCTCGTTTTCCATCAACCGTCCGGGCGAAAACCACGGCCCGCGTTTTGCCGGCCTGCCCATGGGCCATGAATTCACCTCACTGATTCTGGCGCTGCTGCAGATCGGCGGCTACCCGCCCAAGGTCGAGCAGGCCGTACTCGACCAAATCCGCGCGCTGGACCGCGACCTCGACTTCGAGATTTACGTCTCGCTGACCTGCCACAACTGCCCCGATGTGGTCCAGGCATTGAACCTGATGGCGGTGCAGAACCCGCGCATCCGCGCCACCATGATTGAAGGCGGCACCTTCCAGGACGAGGTCAAAGAGCGTCAAATCATGGCGGTGCCCACAGTTTTTCTCAATGGCACCGAGTTCGGCCAGGGCCGCATGAGCCTGGAGGAAATCCTCGCCAAGATCGACACCAGCGGTGGCGCACGCGAAGCCAAAAAGATTGATGCAAAAGACCCGTTTGATGTGCTGATCGTCGGCGGCGGCCCGGCCGGCGCTGCCGCGGCTGTGTACGCCGCGCGCAAGGGCATACGCACCGGCGTGGCGTCGGAGCGTTTCGGCGGCCAGGTGCTGGACACCCTGGGTATCGAGAACTTCATCTCGATCAAGGAGACCGAAGGCCCGAAATTCGCGCACGCGCTGGAAGAACATGTGCGCAACTACGACGTGGACATCATGAACCTGCAACGCGCGAAGGCGCTGATCCCCAACACCGGGCCGGGCAAGGATTTGATCGAGATCTAGCTGGAAAGCGGCGCCACGCTCAAGAGCAAGTCGGTGATCATCTCGACCGGCGCGCGCTGGCGCAACATCAACGTGCCCGGCGAACACGAGTTCAAGAACAAAGGCGTGGCCTACTGCCCGCATTGCGACGGCCCGCTGTTCAAGGGCAAGCGCGTGGCGGTGATCGGCGGCGGCAATTCGGGCGTTGAAGCGGCGATTGACCTGGCCGGCATCGTCGGCCATGTGACACTGATCGAGTTCGACACCGCGCTGCGCGCCGACGCCGTGCTACAGCGCAAACTGATGAGCCTGAAAAACGTCGATGTGTTCACCAACGCACAGACCACCGAGATCACCGGCGACCAGAAAGTCACCGGCCTGGTCTACAAGGACCGCGCCAGTGGCGAGCTCAAATCTGTGCCGCTTGAAGGCGTGTTCATCCAGATCGGCCTGGTGCCCAACACCGACTGGCTCAAGGGTGTGGTGGAGCTCTCAAAACACGGTGAGATCATTGTCGATGCCAAAGGCCAGACCTCGCTACCCGGCGTTTTTGCTGCCGGCGACGCCACCACCGTGCCCTTCAAGCAGATCATCATTGCGGCCGGCGACGGTGCCAAGGCCGCGCTCGGTGCGTTTGACTACCTGATCCGCAGTCCCGCGACCGCGCACTGAGCGGCCACACGCCCTCCCCGGCAAAGCCCGCCTCCGACGGGCTTTGCCTTTTTTTCGCGTCAGCGGCCTGCGCCAAATGCGAACGTTTATCACACTCACACACAAGCAAACCGCTGGCGTGTGGGAATGCTTGAGTTAGCTTGTCTGTCGGGGGACAATTGCGCGTCCAAACATAAACAAAAGAGGAATGCCATGAAAGGCGACGCACAAGTCATCACCCATCTTCAGGCCCAGCTCAAGAACGAGCTGACCGCCATCAACCAGTACTTCCTGCACTACCGCATGTACAAGCACTGGGGTCTGGACAAGCTGGCGAAGAAGGAATACGAGGAGTCCATCGGCGAGATGAAACACGCCGACAAGCTGATGGACCGCATCTTCATGCTCGACGGCCTGCCGAACCTGCAGGATCTCGACAAGCTGATGATTGGCGAGGACGTGCCAGAAGCACTGAACTGCGACCTGAAGGCCGAAACCGGCGCACAGGCGACCATCAAGGCCGGCATGGCGCATTGCGAAAGCGTGCGTGACTACGTTTCACGCGATTTGCTGCAGGGCATCCTCGACGATACCGAGGAACACATTGACTTTCTGGAAACCCAGATCGAACTGGTCGGCAAAATCGGCCTGCAAAACTACCTGCAAAGCCAGATGGGCGAGTTGAGCTGACGCGGCGTCTTGCCGGTGCAACACACAAACGGGGCCTGGCCCCGTTTTTTCATGCCTGAAAACAACGCGCCGGTGTGATGGCAGATGCTCGCTTTTTTATAGCAATTGGCAGGAAAAACCACGCTCCGGAGCGCAAAAAACCTGCGTGCAGCCACGGATATTGCAAGAATATAATTGCAAATGCGACAGATTCGCATTTATAATCAAATCAACAAATTACCAACCAGCAAGCCAATCCATGATTGTTTGTGTCTGCCGCCGAATCTCTGACCGCGAAATTGCCCGTCACGTCCGTGCCGGGATGGGCTTTGACGAGATCCAGTTCGAACTGGGTGTCGCCACCCAGTGCGGCCAGTGTGAAGGCTGCGCGCGTGATGTTGTCGCGCAATGCAGCGGCACCTGCCCGACAGCACACATCCGCAAGCTCGCCATTCATCCTCTGGAAGGCAGCGCATGGAATCCTCCCTCACCTTGTTTGCAACTCTCGCCGGCAGCCTGATCTTCGCGGTCGGCCCGCTCTGGTGGATTTTTCGCCCTTGACAGGCCTCGCCGGCGGACGCTGCGCTTTTGCGCCTGCATCCCCTTGGGCCTGAACAGGCTCTAAACTCCTGATGAACGCCCCAGCCCTTTCGACTCCTTCCCTTGCCACCGTGCGCAAACCCCTGAACCGCAACCTCGTGATTGCCACCAGCGTGGTCGTCTTTCACGTCGCGGTGTTGTGGGCGATGCAGAACGGCTTGCTGCGCCGCACGGCTGAAATCGTGGTGCCGGCCGAAATTTTGACCCGCATCATCGAGATTGAGCCACCCAAGGTCGCGCCACCCCCTCCCCCTCCCCCACCACCACCGCCGCCCCAACCGGCGCCCAAGGCGCCGAGCCCGCCACCCCTGCCGGTGGCTGTCCGTGCGCCGGTGCCGACTCCAGCGCCGAATGCGCCCGCCGGCGTGGTCGAACCGCAGCCGCCTGCGCCGCCGATTCCCGCCCCGCCCGCACCACCGGCGCCCACGCCGCCTGCGCCACCCGCGCCGCCACGTCTGGTCGAAGTGACCCAGGGCGAGACCGAATACATCCGGCCCCCGCGTGTGGTCTACCCTTCGCTGAGCAAGCGCAATGGCGAAGCCGGTGTGGTGGTCATCGCCGTGTATTACAACGCCGCAGGCCGTCCCGTGCGGGGCAGCGTCTTCAAGTCCAGCGGCTTTGAGCGCCTGGACCGCGCAGCCTACGAGGCGGTGATGGCCTCGCAGGTCACCCCTTTTCGCCGTGCAGGTACCGATGCCAACACCGAGTACCTGCTCAAGGCCCCGATTAATTTTGTTCTGGAGTAAGCATTTATGAATTCACAATTTGGCTTGATGAGCGTCTGGACGCAGGGCGACTTCGTCACCAAGGCGGTAGCCATCCTGCTGATCGGCATGTCGCTTGCGTCGTGGATCGTCATCATCATCAAGACGCTGGACTTGCTGACCTACAAAAAAGTCGCCAGCAGCGCCGAAGACTTCTGGCACAGCGAAGACTTTGCCGCAGGCCTGGCCAAACTCGGCAGCGACCCGGCCAACCCTTTCCGCCAGCTCGCCATCGAAGGCCGCGAAGCCACCGCCCATCACCGCAACACCAAGGCGCACCTGCATGACGCGCTGGACGTCAGCGACTGGGTCACGCGCAGCCTGCGCAACACCATGGACGAGTTCACCTCGCGCCTGCAGTCGGGGCTGGCGATTCTGGCTTCGGTCGGCTCCACCGCGCCCTTCATCGGCCTGTTTGGCACGGTCTGGGGCATTTACCATGCGCTGCTGGCCATAGGCACGGCAGGCCAGGCGACCATCGACAAGGTGGCCGGCCCGATTGGCGAGGCGCTGATCATGACGGCGCTGGGCCTGGCAGTCGCGATTCCGGCTGTGCTCGGCTACAACGCGCTGGTGCGCGGCAACAAAGGCGTGCTGCAGCAGCTAAGCCGCTTTGCGCACGACCTGCACGCCTACTTCGTCACCGGCGCACGCGTCAGCAGTGCGGGCGGCCCGGCCAACGTCGTGCCGATGAAAAAAGCCTGACATCGACAACAAGCGAGACACACCATGGCCTTTGGAACACAGGACGACACCGACGATGTCATGAACGAGATCAACATGACGCCCCTGGTGGACGTGATGCTGGTTTTGCTGATTATCTTCATCATCACCGTGCCGGTGATGAAACACTCGGTCAATATTGACCTGCCGCGCGCCACCAACGAGGCGCAAATCGTCAAGCCCGAAACCATGCGCCTGACGGTGGACGCCCAGGGCAGCTACTACATCAACGAGGCGCCGATAGCCGACAAGGATCTGGCGCCGCGCATGCAGGCAGCCGCTGCGCAGAACCCGCAGCCCGAGCTGCACATCCGCAGCGACAAAGCCGTGCGTTATGAACGTGTGGCCCAGGCCATGGCCACAGCCCAGGTGTCGGGTCTGCGCAAAATTGGCTTCATCACCGAGCCCGACACGCCCTGAGAGCGCAAATCTTGCCGTAAAAAATTCAGGGCTTTGTGTTGACTTTTAATTGCGAATAATTATCATTACGGTATTGACCAGAAACAGGTAAACACCATGTCCCTAGCTCTTCACGCCACAACCCTGAGCCTGCCTTCCCGCCCAGCCCGTCAGCCAGACCTGTCCATGCCTTCCGCCTCGGCGCGCAGCGAGTTCGGCAGTGCACTGGAAAGCACCGATATCCTGCGCGGCCAGAAAGCCGTGGCGATCAAGCACAACGGCCTGACTTATCGCCTGCAGGCCACGCGCCTGGGCAAGCTGATCCTGACCAAATAGGCGCTACACACCCAGTTTCATCGTGGGGCGATCCGAGGCTTACCCAAGCCTCACAGATCGTTTTTTGCCAGCCAGACCTGGGCGTCAGTGCCCATGCAGTAGCCAGGCTTTTTTTCTCCACACCCCATGCAAAAACCGACCTGAGGGTCGGTTTTTTAATGCCAAATCGGGCTCCAGCCCATGCACCACAAGCGCAAGCAGCTATCCATTCGATAGCAAACAGCGCCTGCCCGGCAAAGACTTACAGCCCGATCGCCGCCATGCCGGCACGTGCGATCTGCGCATCTTCGCTGGACTTCACGCCGCTGACACCGACCGCGCCCAGGCACTGACCGTCCTTCATGATGGGCACGCCGCCTTCCAGCATGCCCTTGAGATCGGGCGCGCTCAGAAACGAGAAACGCCCGCCGTTGATCATATCTTCGTAGATTTTGGTTTCGCGTCGTCCCATGGCGGCGGTATTGGCCTTGGCTGGTGCCAGGTGAGCCGATATCGGCGCCGCACCATCAAGGCGCTGTAGGTGCAGCAGATGACCGCCGTCGTCCACAATCGCAATCGTCACCGCCCAACCGTTTTGGGTCGCCTCTGTGGCGGCGGCACTGGCCATGGCCTGTACATCGGAGAATTCAAGCACTGCTTTAGATTTCATGTTTTTCCGGAGTTTTGATGCAAAAGCGCAAGCATACGCAAGTTTCGGTATGCGCCAACAAACCATTGCATGCCTTAAAACTTATAGAACCCTGACAAAAAGGAAGCAGTCTGAGGGGTTAATCCCTTGAAAAATCTCGTGCGCCCCTAAAATAGAGATGCCCGCATATGCAGGCCAAAACGGAGATGACTTCATGAATGACAATGTTCAAACCCTAGACAACAGCTACCTTGCCTCGGCGCAGCAGCGGAACCGGGTTTTGCGCAACACTTACTGGCTGCTGGCACTGAGCCTGCTGCCCACCGTGCTGGGCGCCTGGGTTGGCGTGGCCACGGGTATTACCGCCTCGCTCAGCGGCGGACTTGGCCTGGTGGTTTTTCTGGGCGGTGCGTTCGGTTTTATTTTCGCGATTGAAAAAACCAAAAACTCGGCCGCCGGTGTGCCGGTGCTGCTGGCTTTCACCTTCTTCATGGGCCTGATGCTCTCGCGCATGATAGGCATGATTCTGGGCTTCAAAAACGGCTCTGAACTGATCATGACCGCCATGGGCGGCACGGCCGGCATTTTCTTCGTCATGGCCAGCGTGGCCAGCGTCATCAAGCGCGACTTGTCTGGCATGGGCAAATGGCTGTTTGTCGGCGCGCTGGTGGTCATGGTGGGCAGCATCGTCAATGTGTTTGTCGGCTCCAGCGCTGCCATGATGGCCATCTCGGTTGCGGTGATCGGTATTTTCAGTGCCTACATGCTGTATGACCTGAAGCGAATCATTGACGGCGGCGAGACCAACTACATCACCGCCACACTGGCTCTGTACCTGAGCATGTTCAACGTGTTCCAGGCGCTGCTGGCCTTGCTCGGTATGGGTGGTGATCGCGAGTAATCCGCTTCGCTCCGGATGGAAACAAGGGGGCCACTGGCCCCCTTTTCCGTTTCAGGCTGGATTCACATCAAAAACCGCGATTGATTCCACATGCGCGGTGTGCGGAAACATGTTGACCACACCGGCTGCCGTGCAACGGTAACCCGCATCCGTGACCAGCACCCCCGCGTCACGCGCCAGGGTCGCCGGGTTGCAGCTCACATACACGATGCGTTTGGGCGGCTGCCAGTCGCCCAGCACCAGGCTTTGCTGCTGCCCGGCGTCGTCGCAGGGCACGCCGGTCAGCGTTTGCTGGTGCAGCGCAGCCAGCGATTTGAACAACTCATAGGCGCCCTCGCGTGGCGGATCAACCAGCCATTTGTCGGCTGCGCCGTGTTTCACCAGCGCACCGGGTGTGATTTCAAACAGGTTGCTTGCTACAAATTTGGTAGCTGCCAGCGCATGTCCGCCGTGGGCTGAGGCCTTGTTTGCCTCATAATTTTCACGCGAACGGGCAACCAGCACCTCGCTGCCCTCAATGCCCAGCACCGAGCGCGCGCGGGTGGCCAGCGGCAAGGTGAAGTTGCCCAGGCCGCAAAACCAGTCGATTACACGCTCATGCGGCAACACGTCCAGCAAGCGCAGCGCGCGCGACACCAGCACCTGGTTGATATGCGGATTGACCTGGGTGAAATCTGTCGGTTTGAAAGGCATCAACACGCCAAACTCGGGCAGGCCGTAACCGAGCACCGGCCCGCCCGCATCGAGCAAATGCACCGTCTCCAGCCCGCCGGGCTGCAGCCACCACTGCAAGCCGGGGTGCGCTGCCGCAAAACTGCGCAGCCGGGCCAGGTCTTCGCCAGAGAGCGGCTCCATGTGGCGCAGCACCAGCGCCGTCACCGCGTCGCCACAGGCCAGCTCGATCTGTGGCAAGGTCTCTTTGGCGTCCATGCCGGCGATCAGCGCGCGCAGCGGCAGCAGCAAATCGCTCACATGCCGGGGCAACACATGGCACTCGCGCATGTCGGCGACATAGCCGCTTTTGCGCTCATGAAAACCGACCAGCACCTCGCCTTTCTTGCGCACATAACGCACCGACAAGCGCGCCCGGTAACGGTAGCCCCAGGCCGGGCCTTCGATGGGCCGCATCACGGTTTCGGCCCTGAGTTTGCCCAGATGCCAGAGGTTGTCTTCCAGCACCCGCTGCTTGACGGCCACCTGCGCGCCCACATGCAGGTGCTGCATCTTGCAGCCGCCGCAAGCTCCGGTGTGCAGGCCAAAGTGCGGGCATTGCGGGCGCACACGCTGCGAAGACTCGCGCAGCACCGCCATCAGCGTGGCTTTTTCAAAACTGGGTTTCTTGCGATAGACGCTGGCGCTGACGGTCTCAAACGGCAGCGCACCGTCTATGAAAACCACCTTGCCGTCGTCGCGGTGTGCAATGCCCTGAGCTTCGATATCGAGCGACTCCACCGTGAGGATGTCGAGCGGGTAGTTTTCGGCGGGTGTGGCAGCCGGCTGCTGTGGCGGTTTGTTCTGTTTTCTTCGGGACATGCACCCATTGTCTCAGGCTGTGCAGACTCAAACGCGAGGAACATTGAGCGTCATGTCTCTTGACTACAAAGGCCACGTTTGCAGCAAGTACAGGCACAAAAAAGCCCTGCAACACAGGGCTCTTTTAAGACCATCATCAACCGGCTTATTTGGCGGGCAGGTACTTCGCTGGGTCCACGGGTTTGCCCTGGCGGCGGATTTCAAAATGCAGCTTCACGCGGTCCGCGTCGCTGCTGCCCATTTCGGCAATTTTCTGCCCCCTGCGCACCGACTGGTCTTCCTTGACCAGCAGGGTCTGGTTGTGCGCGTAAGCAGTCAGGAAGGTGTTGTTGTGTTTGAGAATGATCAGGTTGCCGTAGCCGCGCAGACCAGCACCGGCATACACAACGCGGCCGTCGGCAGAAGCCATCACGGTATCGCCGGCCTTGCCCGCAATGTCCATGCCCTTGTTTTTGGCCTCGTCGAAGCCCGCAAGCACCGGGCCCTGCGCCGGCCAGATCCAGGCCAGGTCCTCGTCGCCGCCAGCGGCTGCGGGTGCCGCAGGCTTGGGCGCGCTTGCCGCCTGTGCCGGTGCGCTGGCCGCTGACGCCGGGCTGACCGGCGTGACCGAGCCAGAAGTCACGGGACGGGCCACGGCCACCGACTCTGGCGGGACCACACGCAATACCTGGCCGACTTCGATCAGGTTGGGGTTCTCAAGGTTGCTCCAGCGACCGATATCGCGCCAGTTCTGGCCGGTGTCCAGGCCGATGCGAATCAGCGTGTCACCGGGTTTGACTGTGTAATAACCGGGTTTGCCGGCGTTCTCAAAGCCGGGCAGCGGCTTCACGCCTGCATCGACCGCCACGATTGGCGCGCGCGACATGCCGGTACCACGGTCTTCAACAGGCGCACGGTTGAGGCCACGCGTGCTGCAAGCCGCCACCAGCAGCACGGCGGCCGCCAGCAGGCAGCTCAGAGCCAGGCGAGCGGCGCCCCTGCCGGCGCGGGGCGCTTCAAGAGCCGTGGGAGAAAACGCTGCCATGGGGATGATCCCTGCTTGTTGATTCATTGTTCTATTCACCTTTTCCAAATTCTGCGTGTTGCCACCCTATGACGCCAGATGCTGACTTTGGTTCAGGATGCCCAGTGTGCGCTTTTGCCACTCGGGCTAACTTGTTCCCGATTTTAGAGGCACAAAGTGCACCGCTTCCAGAACCGTCTGGGTCACGCCCTGCGCGGTCTTGTCGAGCAGCACCAGCGCCTGGCCGCCGCCGGCCCCACCAGCGATGTGCATGGGCGCGACCAGGCGGCCACCGACGGCGAGCTGTTCAACCCAAGCGGTCGGAATCGCTTCGCCGCCGGCCGCCGCAATGATGGCCGCATAAGGTGCGCCCTTGGCATAGCCCACCATGCCGTCGCCGAACAGCAGGTGCACATTGGCCAGCCGGAAGGCACGCAGGTTCTCGCGCGCCTTGTCGTGCAGGCCGCGCAGGCGCTCGATGCTGTAGACCTCGGTCGCCAGTTCGCCCAGCACCGCAGCCTGGTAGCCGCAGCCGGTACCGATCTCCAGCACCCGGCCCAGCTTGCCGGCCGGGCTGCCCGCGCCCTGGCGCAGCAGTTCAAGCATGCGCGCCACCACATTGGGCTTGGAGATCGTCTGGCCCAGGCCGATCGGCAGGCTGGTGTCTTCATAGGCCTGGTTCACCAGCGCGGTATCGACAAAGCGGTGGCGCTCGACATGGCCCATGGCGGCCAGCACCTGCGCATCGGAAATGCCCTGCGCCGCGAGTTTGTGCACCATGCGCGCCCGCACTGCGCGCGAGTCCAGGCCAACACCGCTGGGCAAAGCGGCCTTGGCCGGCATTTTTTGATCGAAAATGCCTGTAGCCCTTTCCGGATGGGCGCGATGAGCTATCTTTTTGGTAGCAGATGGGGTGCCCGCATCAATTTCCAGCCGCACCGGGAAGCCTGGCCTTTTGGCAACGGGCTTGGCCGCTGCCGTGCCCGAAGAAGTCAAAGGCGGCTTGACCGGCGGCTTCATGCCGCAGCCGGAGCAGTGGTGCTGCCGTGCGTGAGTTTGGCCGCAGTCTGCGCCCAATAAGGCAGTCGCTCGTGGTCGGTCAGGTCCACCTGGAGCGGCGTGATGGCGACAAATCCCTGCTTGGTTGCAAAAAAGTCGGTGCCCTCGCCCTCTTCCTTGGCCGGCCCCGCGCCGCCTATCCAGTACATGGTTTCGCCGCGCGGGCTGGTCTGCGTGATCACCCGCTCAGCCGCATGGCGCCGGCCCAGGCGGCAGACCTTGTAGCCCTGAAGCTGATCGTCAGGCAGGTTGGGAATATTCACATTCAGCAGCCAGGGCGCCACCGTTGGCAAGGCGCCTTCGGAGATTTTTTCGAGCGAGGGGATCAGTTGCTGCACCAGGTCGCGCGCGCGCCGGCCGGCCGCATCGATGTGGCCCCAGCCTTTTTCGGTCTGCGAAAACGCAATCGACGGAATGCCGAACAGATAACCTTCCATGGCCGCGCCGACGGTGCCCGAATAAATTGTGTCGTCGCCCATGTTGGCGCCGTTGTTGATGCCTGATACCACCAGGTCGGGCCGATAGCCCAACAGCCCGGTCAGTGCAATGTGCACACAGTCGGCGGGCGTACCGTTGATGTAGCGAAAACCGTTGGCCGCCGTCTGCACGTACATCGGCGAGTGCAGGGTCAGTGCGTTGGATTTGGCGCTGTTGTTCTGCTCGGGTGCCACCACCTCCACATCGGCGATGTCTTTCAGGGCCTCGTACAGGGCGATGATGCCGGAGGCCTGGTAGCCATCGTCGTTGCAGATAAGAATTTTCATGGATTGATTTTAAGGTCTCAAGGGTGACAAACCGGGGGCATGCCGC
Organism: Polaromonas sp.; assembly: GCF_030689685.1. Taxonomy (GTDB): domain Bacteria; phylum Pseudomonadota; class Gammaproteobacteria; order Burkholderiales; family Burkholderiaceae_C; genus Polaromonas. The sequence goes on from NZ_JAUYEY010000027.1 coordinate 159,744, forward strand.
GTCTATTTGGGTGCGCAACCTGCCTATGATGTCTCAACCCTGATTCCAACGGAGACACCCCCATGCATGCCTGGCTTTGTGAAGACCCCACCGGCGTAGACGCCCTGACCTGGAAAGAGCTGCCCACGCCCGAACCGAAAGCCGGCGAGGTGCGCATCGCCATCAAGGCGGCCAGCCTGAACTTTCCGGACCTGCTGATCGTGCAGAACAAGTACCAGATGAAACCAGCGCTGCCGTTTGTGCCGGGTTCCGAATACGCTGGTGTGGTTGAAGCTGTCGGCGAGGGTGTCAAACACCTGAAAGTCGGCCAGAACGTCGCCTGCCTGTCGGGCACCGGCGGTTTCGGCACGCACACCATCGCGCCGGCCGCGCTGTGCATGCCGCTGCCCGATGGTTTTCCGCATGTCGACGCGGCCGCCTTCATCATGATTTACGCGACCTCGCACCACGCGCTTGTGGACCGCGCACAACTCAAGGCCGGTGAAACCGTGCTGGTGCTGGGCGCGGCTGGCGGCGTCGGCACTGCGGCGATCCAGATCGCCAAGGCGCTGGGCGCGAAAGTGATCGCCGCAGCCTCGACCGATGAAAAATGCGCGCTGTGCAAGTCGATAGGCGCCGACGCCACTATCAACTACAGCACCGAGAATCTGCGCGAAGCGATCAAGGCCCTGACTGATGGCAAAGGCCCTGACGTGATTTACGACCCGGTGGGCGGTGAGTTCGCCGAGCCAGCTTTCCGCTCCATCGCCTGGCGCGGGCGCTACCTGGTGGTGGGTTTTGCTTCGGGCCCGATTCCCTCGCTACCGCTGAACCTGACCCTGCTCAAGGGCGCCTCCATCGTCGGCGTGTTCTGGGGCGGCTTCGCCAAGAATGAGCCGAAAGCCAGCGCCGCCGCCATGGCCGAGCTGGCCCAGTGGTATACCCAGGGCAAAATCAAGCCGGTCATTGACCGCACCATGCCCATGGCCGAACTGAAGGCCGCCTATGCGCACATGGGCTCGCGCGGGGTCAAGGGCAAGCTGGTGATGGTGAACTGAGTAGCAACAGCCGATCAAAAAAAAGCCCCTGGATCAGGGGCTTTTTTTTCGCTAGCGTCGCTTGCGGCGACCAGATTTCTGGAGCTAAATACTGGGGTGGCTGATGGGGCTCGAACCCACGACAACAGGAATCACAATCCTGGACTCTACCAACTGAGCTACAGCCACCGGAACCTCAAATTATAACGAGAACTGTGCGCTTTCTCCGCTTTGCGCGCGGCTTTAAGCGCCAAGCTTCTGTTCGGCAGGCCGCGGCACCTTGATGTCGGCCTTGAAGCGCTCTTTCAGGATGTTGTAGTAGGCCAGGCTTTCCGCTGAGGTCCACCACTGGGTGTACTGGGTATGCTCCTGCTGGGCCAGCGCTGCCGCAGGGGCCGCGCGCGGCAACACCTTGAGCACCTTGACCACCGCATAACCTTGAGCACCCAGGTCCACACCCACCAGCGCCGGCAAGGCAGTGGTATCGGCACTGAGCGCAGCCTTCAGCGCTGCAACGGGCAACTGCTGCGCCTGCTCTCGCGAAATCACCACGGCAGCGGGCAAGGCAGCGGCGGCGGGGTTGGCCTTCCAGGCAGCGAGCTTTTCAGCGCCATCCTTGCGCGCCATCTCAGCCCCGCGCTGCTGCTGCAGGCGCTCGCGTACGCGGTCTTTCACTTCGGCCAAAGGCAAAGCCCGCGCCGCCGTGTGCTGCGTGATGCGGCCCGACACGAGCTGGTTGCCGCCAAGGTCCAGCGCTTCAGTATTGCGCTTTCTCTCCACTGCATCCGGCGAGAACAGCGCTTCAAGAAACTTGGGGTTGCCCAATGCGCCGGTGGCGCCAGCGGCCGGCGTACGGGTCAACTTACTGGCGGTTTTGACTTCGAGCTTCAGGCGTTCGGCAATCGGACGCAAGCTGTCTGACTGTTCGTACACCGCATTGCTGAATGCCTCAGCCGTTTCAGCGAATTTTTTCTGCGCCTGCTGCTGCCGCAATTCGGTCTCTAACGCAGGCTTCATCTCTTCAAAGGTCTTCTGTTTGGGCGCCTTGATGTCGGTAAGCTTGATGATGTGATAGCCGAACTCGGTCTCCACCACCTCGCTGATGTCGCCTTTTTTCATCGAAAACGCTGCGTCGGCAAACGGCTTGACCATGGCCTTGCGGGAAAAGAAATCAAGGTCGCCGCCATTGGCGGCGGAGCCGGTGTCGCTGGAGTTTTTTCGGGCCAAGTCGGCAAACGAGTCCGGCGCCTTTTTCACGGCGGCCAGCAATTGCTCGGCTTTTTCTTTGGCTTTCTGGCGATCCGCCGCCGCTGCAGAGGCCGGCGACTCGATCAGAATATGGCTGGCGCGGCGTTCTTCATTGCCCGCGAGTTGGGCGGTGTTTTGTTCGTAGTAGGTCTTCAGGTCTTGCTCATTGAGCGTGATGCCCTGGGTCACAGCGTCCATGTTGAGCACGGCGTATTCGATGTCCACCTGCTCGGGCGCCTGGAACAGGGCCAGGTTGTCTTTGTAGAACTGCGCCAGTTCGACCTCACTCGGATTCACCTTGGCTGCGTAATCGGGGGTATTGAACCGCGCCACCTGCACCTCACGCTTTTCAAAAAAAGCATTGAGCGACACATCCGCCGCAGCCTTGGCCGCGAAGCCGCTGGCGGCAACGCCCAGCATCACCTGCCGCGTCGCGAGCTCGGAACGCAGGCCGGCTTCGTAGGCCTCCGGCGTCATGCCCGTCTGCGACAGGAAGCCGGCACGGTCAAACTTGCCATCGGGCAATCTGAAAGCTGCAATCGCTTTGTCTTCAGCATACAGCCGCTGCAGCTTCTGGTCCGGAACCACCAGGCCACTCTGGGCGGCCGCTGCGGCAAACACGCGGTCGCGCACCAGGCGCTCCAGCGTGCCGTATTTGGCCTCTGGGGAATCCAGCAACTTGGCATCGAGGGTGGGCATGGAAGCGCGCAGGCGGTTCACCTCGTTCTGGTGTGCCATGTCCCAATCGGTCTGCGAGATGTCCCGGCCATCGACGCGTGCGACCACGGCCGTGTTTTGCTCCGAACGGCTATAGCCGTCCAGGCCAAACAGTACAAAGGACGGAACAATCAGCAAAAACAGCAAGCCCATGGTGACCTTGGTGTGCTTGCGAATGAATTCAAACATCTCGAACTTCCTGTGCAGCCGTCAACCGGCAGTGATAAAAAATTTTACGCCCGCCATCCATAAAAAAAGGCGAACCGTTTGTTCGCCTTTGTTCAGTTTCTGGTGGGTGCTGACGGGCTCGAACCGCCGACCTACGCCGTGTAAGGGCGCTGCTCTACCAACTGAGCTAAGCACCCCACCTCAACTTTTACTTCTTCTGCATCAGTTCAGGGCGTCCTTGAGCGCTTTGCCTGGACGGAACTTGGGCACCTTGGCTGCCTTGATTTTAATCGCATCGCCGGTACGCGGGTTGCGGCCAGTGCGGGCCGCACGTTTTCCGACTGCAAAAGTGCCAAAACCCACCAGAGACACGGAGCCTCCTTTTTTCAGGGTTGTTTTGACTGCGCCAATGGTTGACTCCAGCGCGCGCGTGGCGGCCGCTTTGGAAATATCAGCATGTTTGGCAATGTGCTCGATCAGTTCAGTCTTGTTCACAAGGAGCCCCTCGTTGATAAAGTTAATCTGGTTGTCTCTTGAAATATCTCCCCTGGACACCTGTAAAAAGATAACAGCGGGAGGCGGCATGTGCAGATCGTCTGCTGCGTCCAATTAGAGCCATGGACTCCAACCGTGTCAAGACAACATCAGATTTTTACAACGTGCGGAGGCGGATTCTAGTCTTTTTTTTCACGCTTTCCCGACCTGTTCATAAGCACACCCTGTATTCGGGGATCCCACCAAGCAGGGCGTTTCGCCTCAGGCCAGCGCCTGTACGATGGCCTTGCCCACATCGGTGCCGCTCGCCGTTCCGCCGAGGTCGGGCGTACGCGGTGCACCGCTCTGGGGACTGAGCATTTTTTCAATCGCGGCGAGCACAGCGTCATGCGCATCCTTGTGGCCCAGGAATTCCAGCATCATCGCGCCGCACCAGATTTGACCGATCGGGTTGGCGATGTTGCGTCCCGCAATGTCGGGCGCCGATCCATGCACAGGCTCGAACAGCGACGGAAAATTGCGCTCCGGATTCAGGTTGGCACTGGGCGCAATACCGATGGTGCCGGTACACGCCGGGCCCAGGTCACTGAGGATGTCGCCGAACAGGTTGCTGGCCACCACCACATCGAAAAAGTCCGGGCGCTGGACAAAGTGCGCGGTCAGGATGTCGATGTGAAACTTGTCGAGTTTCAGGTCGGGATAATTTTTGGCCATCTCGGTCACACGCTCGTCCCAATAGGGCATGGTGATCGCAATGCCGTTGGATTTGGTGGCGCTGGTCAGGTGTTTTTTCGGCCGCGACTGCGCCAGTTCAAACGCAAACTTGAGCACGCGGTCCACACCAATGCGTGAAAAGACACTTTCCTGCATCACGATCTCGCGCTCGGTGCCGGCGTACATGCGACCGCCTATGCTGGAGTATTCGCCTTCGGTGTTCTCACGCACGATGTACATGTCGATCTCGCCGGGCAGGCGCGCGCTGCCGTCGCGGCGCACCACCGGCGCGATGATGCCGGGCATCAAACGCGCGGGCCGCAGGTTGATGTACTGGTCGAACTCGCGGCGAAACAGCAGCAACGAGCCCCACAGCGACACATGGTCGGCGATTTTTTCAGGCCAACCCACCGCGCCGAAATAAATCGCGTCGTGCCCGCCGATCTGGTCCTTCCAGTTGTCCGGCATCATCTGGCCGTGTTTCTCGTAGTAGTCCCAGCTCGAAAAATCGAAGTGGTCGAACTGCAGGTCAATGTTGAATTTCGATGCAGCAGCCTCCATCACACGAATGCCCTCGGGCATGGTTTCCTTGCCGATGCCGTCGCCGGCGATGACCGCGATTCTTTTCTTTGCTGTGCTCTTGTTCATGGTCCGTCCTTGGTTCAGGTGGTAAAAAAATTCAGCGCTTCGTCCAGCAGCAGGGCTGGCGCTTCTTCCGCAATATAGTGGCCGCAGGGCAGCGGCCGTCCCGAGACCTCGAGAGCGAGTTCACGCCACAAGGCCAGCACCTCAAAACATTGACCCACCGCGCCGTGTTCGCCCCAGAGCACCCGCAGAGGCTGGGCCAGCTTGCGGCCGGCAGCCATATCGGCGCGGTCATGGTCAAGGTCGATGCCAGCGGAGGCGCGATAGTCCTCGCAGATGCTTTCAGCAGTGCCCCGAATTTGTACGCAACGTTCGTACGCCGCCATCGCTTCGGGCGCAAACGCGGCCAGGCCGGCTGGCGCTTGCCCATCACGCTGCGGATGTAGCGCACCGGGTCCGCCTCTATCAAGGCTCCGGGCAAGGGCGGCGGCTGGATCAGGAAAAACCAGTGCCAGTAGGCGCGCGCAAACGCCTCGGTGGTACTGCTGTACATGGCCAGCGTGGGCGCAATGTCTAACAGCAGCATGCGCTGGACTGCTGCAGGATGGTCGGCCGCGAGGCGTGTCTTTGTGGTTTTCATGCGTGGACTGATTCTGCGCAATCGGAGGCGTCGATTCAAGCAATAATCAGGCAATTGATTGTTTCTATAAAAGCATGAATGCAACGCAGTGATCTGGAACTGGTTCTGGCCGTGCGTGAGCACGGCAGCCTCAGCGCAGCCGCCCTCAGCCTGGATGTGGCACCGCCAGTCGTCACCAAGCGGCTCGCCGCGCTGGAGGCGCGCCTGGGCCAGCGACTGTTTCAGCGCACCACCCGGCGCGTCAGTCCGACCGCTGAAGGCGAGACGGTGTGCGAGCGCGCGCTGGTCCTGCTGCGCGGCTTTACGGAGCTCGAGGCGGAGCTGCAGGAACGCAAGGCCGAACCCACCGGCCTGATCCGGCTGGCAGCCACCCTGGGCTTTGGCCGGCTGTGGCTGGGGCCGGCTCTGGCCAGCTTCCAGGAGCGTTATCCGCGCATCGAGATCCAGTTGCAACTGACCGAACAGTTGCCAGACCTGGCCGCCGAAGGCTTTGATGGCGCCGTCTGGCTGTGGCAAGTTGAGGGGCGACAGGCCGCGCAGTGGGTATCGCGCCGGCTGGCGCGCAACCAGCGGGTGCAGGTGGCCTCACCGCGCTACATCCGTCAGCACGGCATACCCGCCAGCCTGGACGAGTTGCAGAACCATGCCTGCCTGATCGTGCGCGAAAACGGCAGCGCCAGCGGTCAGCGCTTCGATGTCTGGCCTCTGCAAAAAGAACGCGACAAAACACCGGCGCGGGTCCGCGTGCACGGGCCGCTGTCGAGCAATTCAGGTGAACTGGTGCGCGACTGGTGTGTCGCGGGCCGAGGCATCATGCTGCGCAGCCTCTGGGACATCGCACCGCAACTGGCCAGCGGCGATCTGGTGCACGTGCTGCCGGCTTATGCCATGCCGGACGCCGACATCCACTGGCTGGCACCCTACCGCGCAGACTCGCCGCAGCGGATCCGGCTGCTGATCGACCATCTGCTCGCGCAGTTTCAGGGCGCCCCCTGGAAAACTAGGACGCAGTCTTTGCGGGCCGCACCACGAGGCTCACGCCCAGCGCCGTGAGTGCCGTGCCCACCACCGTGACCGCCGTGATGGCTTCGCCAAACAGCAGCCAGGCCATCAGCGCCGTGGTCGGCGGCACCAGGTAGAGCAGGCTGGTCACGGCTGTGGCCGCACCGCGCTGGATCAGCATGTACAGCAGCGAGCTGCCGCCCAGAGTCAGGCCCAGCACCGACCAGGCCAACGCACCGACGAAGCCGCCAGTCCATTGAACAGGCTCGGTCTCCAGCAATGTGAAAGGCAGGGTCACCAGCAGCGCCGCGCCGAGCTGGATGGCATTGGCGCTGCGCACATCGGCAGACTGGACAAAACGCTTCTGGTACAAGGTGCCGGCCGTGATGCACAGCAGTGCGAAGACGGCAAAACCCAGGGTGTAGGGCGTGGCTTCATTGCCGGCGCCGAATTTACCCGAGACCACCAGCAGCAAACCGGCCAGGCCCAGCACCAGGCCCAGCCATTGGCGTGCGCTGACGCGGCTTTCGGCTTGACTGGACTCGCCCATCCGGGACACCCAGACCGCCGTCAGCACCGGCTGCAGACCGACCACCAGCGCCGACAGGCCCGAGCCCATGCCGCCCTTGATGGCGGACCAGACTCCGCTCAAATAACCCGCATGGATCAGGATGCCGGTGACAGCCAGGTGCAGCCACTGCACGCGGCTGGCGGGCCAGGCAACCCGCGCGATGGCAATCCAGGCGATGAAACACAGCAAGGACAAGGCGTAACGGATTGCCAGGAAGCTCAGTGGCGGCGCATAAGGTAAACCGTATTTGGCGACGATGAAACCGGTGCTCCAAATCAGCACGAAGACGGCAGGCATCGCCCGGATCAGGGCATCATTCGATGCAGGCCTCGTCATTTGGTGCGGGCGCGAATTTCGGGAATGGCTTTTTTCAGGTAATAAATCATGGACCAGACGGTCAGGATGGCCGACAGCCAGATCAGCCAGGTGCCCCAGAGATTGGTGTCGATCACGCCAAACAGCTCCCCGTCGTAAAGCAGGAAAGGAATGGCCACCATCTGCACCGTGGTTTTTATCTTGCCAAGCATGTGGACCGCCACGCTTTTGGTCGCACCTATCAGCGCCATCCATTCGCGCAGCGCGGAAATCGCGATCTCACGGCCGATGATGATGAGCGCCACAAACACGTCGATGCGGTCTAAGTGAACCAGCACCAGCAAAGAAGCACACACCAGAAACTTGTCGGCGACCGGGTCGAGAAAGGCGCCGAAGGACGAAGTCTGGTTCAATTTCCGTGCCAGGTAGCCGTCCAGCCAGTCGGTCGCGGCGAACACCACGAACATCACGGTGGCAATCAGGTTGGCCTTTTCCGGCGCGATATCGATATAAAAAACCCCCACAATCAGCGGAATCGCAACAATGCGGGTCCAGGTCATCAGCGTGGGTATGGTCAGAAACATCGTCCGATTTTGGCATGAGAGCGCGCCGGCAGACTGGCAGGGACTGCAGCGCCCCCCCAAATACCCCGGCTTTCACAGCGCGGAGGGTGCAAAAGCCTCCCTGCACCGTCAATGCAGGGCGCGATAAATTTCATCGGCCAGGTCACGCGAGATGCCTTCCACCGTGGCGATGTCCTCGGCGCTTGCCGCGTTCACGCCGCGTATGCCGCCAAAGCGCTGCAGCAGACTGGCGCGCTTTTTAGGGCCTATGCCAGCGATGTCTTCGAGCCGGCTGGCGCCGATCCGCACCTTGGCACGTTTGGCGCGCATGCCGGTGATGGCGAAGCGATGGGCTTCGTCGCGGATCTGGGCAATCAGCATCAGTGCGGCGGAATCGCGGCCGAGATAGACTTTTTCGCGACCGTCGGCAAACACCAGTTCTTCCAGCCCGACCTTGCGGCCCTCGCCCTTCTCCACCCCGGCGATCAGGCCCAGATCCAGTCCGAGTTCCTCGAACACCTGGCGCGCCATCGAGACCTGCCCCTTGCCGCCGTCGATCAGCACCAGATCGGGCAAGCGGGCGGTGTTGTTGCGCGCCGCTTCGGCAAGTTTGCTGTAGCGGCGCATCAGCACCTGGCGCATGGCGGCGTAGTCGTCGCCCGGCGTGATGCCGTCGATGTTGTAGCGCCGGTATTCGGCGCTTTGCATCTTGTGCCCGTGAAACACCACGCACGAGGCCTGGGTCGATTCGCCGGCCGTGTGTGAAATGTCGAAACATTCGATGCGCAGGGCATCAAGGTTGTCCAGCGCGAGCTCCAGCGCCTCGGCCAGCGCGCGCGTTCGGGCCTGCTGCGAGCCCTGCTCAGCCAGCAGGCGGGCCAGTTGCAGGTCGGCATTTTTCTGCGCCATCTCCAGCCAGATACGGCGCTGTTCGCGCGGCTGGTGGATGGCCGTGACCTTGTTGCCGGTCTGCATGATCAGGGCGGCGATCAGTTCCTTGTCCACCGGCTGGCTGCACACCAGCACGGGTGGCACCGGCACGTCGATGTAATGCTGGGCGACAAAGGCCTCCAGCACCAGCGCCTCCAGGCTTTTCAGTTTGCCCGCTGCTTCGGCCCCCGCAGATTCCGGACTGTCGCCATCCAGCCCGGCCAGGTCGGCGGCGTGCTCCACATGGGTGGGGAAGTACGGCCGGTCGCCCAGGTGCCGGCCCCCGCGCACCATGGCCAGATTCACGCAGGCCTTGCCGCCGTGCACCTTGACCGCGAGGACGTCCACGTCCTTGTCACCACCCGTTTCCATGGACTGCTGATGCAGCACCTTGGACAGCGCCGACATCTGGTTGCGCAGCTCGGCGGCTTGCTCGAACGCCAGCTTGTCCGCATGGCCGCGCATCTGTTTTTCGAGCTCAGTCAATATCTCTTCAGCCTGGCCCTGCAAAAAACGCTCGGCATTGGCGACGTCCAGCGCGTACTGCTCGGGCGTCACATGACCCACGCAGGGCGCCGAGCAGCGCTTGATCTGGTACAGCAGGCAAGGCCGCGTGCGGTTGTTGAACACCGTGTCTTCGCAGGTGCGCAGCTTGAACACCTTTTGCAGCAGCAAGATCGTTTCCTTGACCGCCCAGGCGCTCGGGTAGGGGCCGAAGTAGCGGTGCTTTTTCTCCACCGCGCCGCGGTAATAGGCCACGCGCGGGAAACTGTGGGATGCCAGCTTGAGGTAGGGGTAGCTCTTGTCGTCGCGGAACAGGATGTTGAACTTCGGGTTCAGCGTCTTGATCAGGTTGTTTTCCAGCAGCAGGGCCTCGGCCTCGGAGCGCACCACCGTGGTCTCCATGCGCGCGATCTTCGTCACCATGTGGCCGATGCGCGTACCACCGTGGTTTTTCTGGAAGTAGGTCGAGACGCGTTTTTTCAGGTCGCGCGCCTTGCCGACATACAACACGCCGCCTTCCGCATCGAAATAACGGTAGACGCCCGGCATGGCCGGCAGGGCCGCGACTTCGCTGAGCAGTTGGGGATCGAATTCGTGGGGCACGGTCATGGTGATGTCGGAAGTACCCGTATTGTGGACAATCCGGACATGAATCGCAGCCGGCAGTGGGACATATTTTGCAAAGTCATCGACAACCATGGCGACATCGGTGTCTGCTGGCGGCTCAGCGCCGACCTGGCCGCGCGTGGCCAGCAGGTGCGGCTGTGGGTCGATGATGCCTCGGCGCTGCAATGGATGGCGCCTGCGGGGCATGCGGGCGTGACGGTGCTGCCCTGGCTGGAGCCGCTGGGGCTGAACATCCTGCGCCTGGACAGCGCCCCCTGCGAGGTGCTGGTGGAAGCTTTCGGCTGCGACATCGCTCCTGAAGTTATAGCTGCCTGTGCAGACCGGCAAAGGGCTGGATGCCAAAAACCTGTATGGATCAACCTCGAGTACCTGTCCGCCGAGCCTTATGTGGAACGATGCCACGGCCTGCCCTCGCCAGTGCAGCGCGGCCCGGTGGCCGGCTGGAGCAAGTGGTTTTTTTACCCTGGCTTCACGCCTGGCACTGGTGGCCTGCTGCGCGAGCCCGATCTGATGCTGCGGCAGGCGAATTTCGACCGGACCGCCTGGCTTGCTGAGCAGCGCATCGAATGGGCCGGCCAGAAACTGGTCAGCCTCTTCTGCTACGAACCCCCTGCCCTGGCCGACCTGCTGCATCAGTATGCGCACGCAGGACTGGGCCGCCAGCCGGTGCACCTGCTGGTGGCCGCCGGACGCGCTGCCAGCGCGGTCCAGGCCGTTATTAGTGATCAAAAGTGGCTCCAGTCCATGTCGGATGGACTTGGACTGCTATCAATTTCATACCTTCCGCTGCTGAGCCAGACCGATTTTGACCACCTGCTGTGGGCCTGCGATCTGAACTTTGTGCGTGGTGAGGACTCGGTGGTGCGCGCGCTGTGGGCCGGCAAACCTTTTGTCTGGCAGATTTACCCGCAGGACGACCAGGCGCACCTGGCCAAATTGCAGGCTTTCCTGGGCCTGCTGGACGCGCCGCCCTCGCTGCGGGCCTTTCATGAGGCCTGGAACGGCCCGCAGCAAGATCTACTCGCCATGGACATTGCAAGCTGGTCCGAATGTATCCGCGCAGTCCGGCAGCGCCTGCTGGGTCAGCCGGACCTCGGCACCCAGTTGCTCGAATTTGTGGCAAAAAAAAGCTAAAATCAGGGGCTTTGCGGAGAGTCCCAGTCGGGCCGGCCGCACAACCTGCCGCAGGACCCGCGTCCTCAACCAGCGTCCAGCGGCCCAGCCTCAACTAAGAACTGTTATGAAAATCGCTCAAGAAATACGCGCCGGTAACGTCATCATGCACGGCAAGGACCCGATGGTTGTGCTCAAGACCGAATACAGCCGCGGCGGGCGCAACTCTGCCACCGTACGCATGAAGCTCAAAAGCCTGATTGGCAGCTTCGGGACTGAGCAGGTCTTCAAGGCCGACGACAAGGTCGACCAGGTCATCCTCGACAAAAAGGACTGCACTTACTCCTACTTTGCCGACCCGATGTACATCTGCATGGACGCCGAGTACAACCAGTACGAAGTCGAATCCGAAAATATGGGCGACGCGTTGAACTACCTGCAAGACGGCATGGAACTCGAAGTTGTGTTCTACGACGGCAAGGCGATTTCGGTCGAGGTGCCCACCAGCGTGCAGCGCGAGATCACCTGGACCGAGCCCGCCGTCAAAGGCGACACCTCCGGCAAGGTGCTCAAGCCTGCCAAGCTGGCCACCGGTTTTGAAATCGGCGTGCCCATCTTTGTGGCCCAGGGCGATGTCGTCGAGATCGACACCCGCACCGGCGAATACCGCAAACGCGTCTGACTCTTTGCTGCTATGAAAAAAAGGCTCCCGAGGGAGCCTTTTTCAATAAGCGACGGGTCTGCAGTTTCAGCGCAAACGCACCACATGTCCATCGAGAGCAGTCAGCGAGGTATCCACAAATCCTGAGCCCGAACGGTCTCCTGGATTAAAGTCGACGATGAACTCTCCGGACAAAGGCAAGCAGGAAATGATCACCAAAGTTGAACAAAGTCTTCTGACGTATTTGACTCCCGGTCAGCTCGGTTCAATCCCCAAATCCCGAAGGCGCTTGGTGATAACGGGAAACTCTTCGTTGTACATGGCCAACGCGCGGTCTGCTCCGGTAATCATTGGCTCAAGGCCACGCTCCCGGATCGCCCCGATAACTTCGGCACTGTTGGCAATTGCCTGAATTTCAGTAGACAGCCGCGCGACCACCGTATCCGGTGTGGCTTTGGGCACCAAAACCGCCATCCAGACGCTGCGGTCAAAAAAGTTGTCAGTGATGCCCAATTCGCGAAAAGTAGGCACATTGGGCAGTGCACTGGAACGGTTGACGCCCATCATTGCAAGAGGCACGATTTTGTTACCCAGCACATGTGGGCGGGCAGTGCCAGCAGAGGTCCAGCCGCAGTTGATCGTATTGGTAAGCAGGTCCTGCAGTACGGGCGCTTCGCCGCGTTGCGGCACGTGCACCGAGTTGAACTTCAAGCTGCTGCCCAAGGTCTGGCCCGCCAGATGTCCGAGGCTTCCAATGCCCCACGAGCCATAAGAAACCTGCCGGCCCGCAGCAGCAGCATAGGCTTTGAACTCCTCAAAATTCTTCACCCCTAGGCTGGCCGGCACCGACAGCAGCGCTGGGCTACGCAAAATTGACGCCACAAAACGAAAATCTCTTTGTGGGTCGTAAGGAAGATTTTTTATCAGTACGGTGTTGTTGATGAGGGGATCATTGAGCGTATACAAAAGCGTGTAGCCGTCTGCAGGCGCCTTGGCTACCTCGGCACAACCAATCGCTCCTGCAGCGCCTGTCTTGTTGTCAATGATGACGCTCTGCCCAAGGCTCCTCGACAGTTTTTCACCAATCAAACGGGCTGTTGCGTCGGTAGCACCACCGGGTGCGAACGGCACAACCACACGCAGGCCTTTTGTGGGGAATGCACCCGTCTGGGCGTTGGCCTTGAGCAGCAGCGATGGGGCTGCGAGCGCAACCGACCACTGGGCACCGGCGTAGAAAAATTTTCTTCTGAGCATGAAAGTCTCCTTTGGCAAATTAGCTTGACATGGGTTGAAACGGGTTGAAATCGAAAAAAGATTCAAGCCACCACCGGGCCTCTTTTTGTGGCGGCAGTTGTCGCGGATGACTGGCTCGCGGCCGGGGCTGCAGATTCGCTGGTAATTTCTGCATCCACCAGCCGCCGATAGCGGGTCAATGCGCCGTCCAGATGCAGCGGCAACATGGTGAAGTCGGGTGCGCTGGCCAGGCAAGCGCTTTGAGCGCCAATCATGTCTTTGTCTTCTTCAAAAGCGCGAATCAGCATTTGGTACATCGACCCCGCCAGTTCGGCGTCGCCCTGGCCGGTGCGATGGCCCTGCTGAAAAAAGTAATGCGTGCTGTGTTCAGTCTCTGGGGTCAAAGTCTGGCAGCTATGCAGTTCAACCTCGCCACTATCGACAGAGTTGCTTTTGCTGGGTTTTCCGCCCGACTTCATCAGCAGCGTTCCGGGAAGTAAAAAGTCGTAGTCCCACCAGCGTTCTATCAGGCCGCTGAAGGTATGGATGCGCTGGTAAGACGGCGGTGGCGGTACTTCTGCCACTGACCGTTGCACCCGCAAACCTCGCTGCCCGTGCGTCAAAATGTCGCTGACTGCAGCCCGGCTTTGCGCAATGGCGTGCGAACCGCCCAGTGTTTTCTCATGAACGTAACTGAGGTGTGAAAAATCCAGTAAGTTGTCGCAGATCAGCAAATAGTTGGTCTGGTAATGCAGGTAGCCTGGCTTGTAATGCCAGTCGGGGCTATCGCACGAATAGTTGTCCGGAAGCATCGCCCGATCCGCTTTTTCCGGCTCACCCATCCACACAAAAATCCACTTGTTTTTGGCCACCACCGGGTATCGTTTGACGCAGGCCTTGGCTGGCGCCGCGCTCATGCCCGGTACTTCAATACATTGACCATCGGGGTTAAACAGCAGGCCGTGGTAACCGCAGCGAAGATTGTTGCCCTCAAAACGTCCTTTTGACAGCGGCGCGCCACGGTGGCAACAACGGTCGGCCAACGCAACCAGCTCGTTGCCAGCTCGATAGACCACGATGGGCTCGCCGAGCACAGTTCGCGTGAATATCTGGCCATTTTCCTGAGTCGACGGAATTTCGTGATCCCAGGCGATCACGTACCAACAGTTTCTGACGAACATCAGCTTTTTCTCCTTAGAAAGATCACCTTCACGCCTTGGACGGCGGTAAATTTCTCCTGCGTACAGGTTTGGCGAGTGAATCGGCAATAAACGCCTGTGTTGCCACCTCGACTGCAGGCAAGTTTTCATGAAGCCGCTTGAGCAAGCGCAGCAAGGTTTCATGGTCATCCTTGCTCAGCACCTCCAGTAAAGCGCGCTCTCTTGCCAGTGCGATGCCGAGAATCTGGTCGTGAATATGACGCCCGTGCAGCGTGAGGCTGGCCAAACGAATGCGACCATCGGCGGGATCGAGTTCAAGCGCAATCAGTTTCTTCGCCACCATTTGTTTGAAGCATCGGCTGACAGACGCCTTGTCCATGCCGATGACCTGACTGATCTGCTGGGCGCTGATCGTTTCGTGGATGGCCAGCAGCACCATGCAGCGCCACACTTCCGCCCCCACGCCAAACAGGTTCAGATAGTTTTGCGAGGCCCCACGCGTGAGCTTGTTGGCAATCCAGACAAAGTAGGCGGGGACATAACGGTCAAGGTCAACGGCTGAAGCGGGCGGTGTCAGCAGGTCACGCGCATCCTCGTTGCTGGCGGCAACTGGCTTGAGAAGGGACTTTCCAGGTGCTTTGACGTCGGCGTCAGTGACCGGTTTGTTTCGGCGGGAGGGCTGGGTGGTCATAGCGGCATTCTTTTAGTTGGCAAATCAACTAGTTGAATAGTCAACTTGAAGTTTGTTTATCGCATCCGCATTTACCCGCACTGATGATCGGATCAGCCCAGCGGTCACAATGGCGCCATGGACCAAACCCAAGACCTCTCTGGCAGCCGCCTGGCCGACGCCTGGGCCGAGTTGCAGTCGCATGCCGACAAAGGCAATCCACTTGAAGCTGACGCCTATCGCCTGGCATTTGCCGACCCTGAATTTTTGCTGCGGCGGGAAACACGCGGCATTCGTTTCCAGCTTGAGATGCTCAAGCCCGACATGGAGCAACTCGCCCAGGGCATTGAAAACACCATCGTGGTTTTCGGTAGCGCACGTTTCCCGGCGCCCGAGCAGGCTGAACAAGCCCTGAAGCTGGCCCGTGAAAGCGGCGACACGCAGGCGCAGGCGCTGGCCGAGCGGCATGTGCGCAATGCGGTTTATTACGAGCAGGCACGGCTGTTCGGACGCATGGTCGCCACCCACAGCGAACACCGTCCGCCGGCCGAGCAGCTCTTCATCTGCACCGGCGGCGGCCCCGGCATCATGGAGGCGGCCAACCGCGGCGCGCACGAGATGGGCGTGCCCACCGTGGGCCTGAACATCGCCCTGCCGCACGAACAAAGCTCCAACCCCTACGTCACACCCTCGCTGAGCTTCAAGTTCCACTACTTCGCGCTGCGCAAGATGCATTTCATGATGCGGGCCAAGGCGCTGGTGGCCTTTCCCGGTGGTTTCGGCACACTCGACGAGCTGTTCGAAGTCATCACGCTGGTGCAGACCCGCAAAGCCAAGCCGGTGCCCATCATCCTGTTCGGCTCCGACTACTGGAAACGCCTGCTCAACTTTGATGTGCTGGTCGAGGAAGGCGCGATTTCGCCGGAAGACTTGAAGCTCTTCGAATATGTCGACGACCCCCAGGTCGCCTGGGACGCGATCAAGACCTTTTATCAGTTGTAAATAGAGCCCCCACGTTCGTTCACTGCGTGTAACTCTCTGCCCCCTGCGGGGGCGCTGCGCCTGCGGGCCGGCAAAGCCGGACCCGCGGCCCCTGCTTGTCGGGAGGGAGCTCAGTCCCTGAGCAGCCAAGCCGCACGCGCGCCGGCGCCGACCACCGCACCGGTGGCCCAGAACACGCCGGCGATGCCGATCACCGCGCCCAGGGTGCCGAACAGCATGGGCATCAGCACACTGGACGCGTTGATGGCCATCAGGCGCAGGCCCAGCGCCTCGCCGTGTCTGGCCTCGGGCGTGATCTGGTGCAGCATGCTCATGATCATGGGCTGGACCGTGCCCAGCGCGAAACCCAGCAGCACCGAACACACACCCATGCCCAGCGCCGTGCCCATGAAGGGGTAGACACCAAACAGCACGGCGGTCATCAGCATCGCGCCCACCAGCACACGCCACTCGCGCAGGTGCGCGGCCAGCAGCGGCATGACCATGCGGATGGCGGCGGCGGCCACGGCAAAGGCGCCCAGGATGGAACCGATGACCGAGGCGCTGATACCTTTTTCAAAACCCAGCACCGGCACCACAAAAGTGTGCACGTCCCAGCAGGACGACAAAAACCAGTTCACCAGCATGAGACGGCGAAAGGCCGGGTCGCGCAGCAGGTCCCAGGCACTGGCCGGCGCGCTGCCCGGCTCTACGGTCACGGGCGGCAGTTCGCGGGTCGGCCGCACCAGCAACCAGCAGGCCAGCGGCAGCACCGCCATCAGAAAAAACGCGGCGCGGTAACCGGTGGTGCTGTTGGGCAAAGCGCCCGCATGGTCGATCAGCAGGCCCGCCGCGAAAGGCCCGACAAAATTCGACACTGCCGGACCAATTGACAGCCAGCTAAACACGCGCCGCAGTTGCAAGGCCCCCACCGCTGCACGCCCGACATGGCGCTGCAGCGAAATGACGGCTGCCCCAGTGGCACCACCGGTCAGCAGCGCCGCCACGCACAGCACCGGGAACACCGGAAAGGCCACCGCCATGCCGGCGCCCAGCATGGCAGCCATCACGCTGTAGCCGATGGGGCGCTTCAGGCCATGGCGGTCGGCAAAACGGCCGGCCGGCAGCGCCAGGAACACCTGCGTCAGGGCAAACATCGCGAGCAGCACACCGACGGCCGCCGGGCTGTAACCCTCGCGCAGCGCCAGCAGCGGTGCGGCCATGCGGGTGCCGGCCATGCAGGCGTGCAAGCAAACCTGCGCGAGGATCAGGCGGGCCAGTTCAGGCGTCATGATTAATGATCAAATCGGCCTCTAGCCCATACTCATAGGGGGCAAGAAGCTATCAAATCAGTAGCAAACCAGGGAAGGGAAGTCAATCGTCCAGCACGTCCGTATCTGCGGCTGGCGGCAGCAGCACCTGGGATTCGGCGTCGGGCAAGGCCTCGACCTTGCGCAGGGCCAGCCGCATCTGCTTGGCGCGGGTGTCGGCCTTGTCCAGGGTATCGGAGGCCTTGGCCACCTGCTCCTTGATACGCGCCACCCATTCGCCATAACGCTCGAACTCGGTCTTGACCGCGCCCAGCACCTTCCAGACCTCGGACGCCTGCTGCTCCAGCGCCAACGTGCGAAAACCCATGTGCAGGCTGTTGAGCATGGCCAGCAAGGTGGTCGGTCCGGCCAGCGTCACACGGTGCTGGCGCTGAATCGCGTCCATCAGCCCCGGCCGGCGCAAGACCTCGGCATACAGGCTTTCGACCGGCAGGAACAGGATGGCGAAATCGGTGGTGTGCGGCGCAGCCAGGTAGTTCTCGGCAATCGATTTGGCCTCAGTGCGGATACGCGCTTCCAGCGCCTTGCCGGCCAGCTCTACCGCGCCAGGGTCTACGCGTTCATGCGCGTCGAGCAGGCGCTCATAATCGTCGCGTGGAAATTTTGCATCGATGGGCAACCACACTGGCGAGCCGTCGTCGCCGCGTCCGGGAAAGCGGATGGCGAAGTCCACACGCTGACCGCTGCGCGGCTTGGTCTCGACCTGCTTGGCATACTGCTCGGTGGTCAGCACCTGCTCCAGCAGGGCTTCGAGCTGGACTTCGCCAAACACACCACGCGTCTTGACGTTGGTCAGCACGCGCTGCAGGCTGCCCACGCCGACCGCCAGTGACTGCATCTCGCCGAGGCCCTTGTGCACCTGTTCGAGCCGGTCGGCCACCTGCTTGAAGCTCTCGCCGAGGCGCGTCTCCAGCGTGGTCTGGAGTTTTTCGTCCACGGTTTTGCGCATTTCGTCCAGCTTGGCCGAATTGGTTTGCTGCAACTGAGCGAGTTGCTGCTCCAGCGTTTCGCGCACTTCGACCATGCGCCGGGCGTTCGATTCGCTGACCGACTGCAACTGCGTGCTCAGGGTGTCGGACAGGGTTTTCTGCAGCAAGGTCAACTGCTGGGAAAAAGCGTCGATCTGCGTGTTCTGCGTGCGAATGGCTTCGGCGCTTTGCTGCACCAGCGTCTGCTGGAAGGTAGCAAAGCTCGTCGCCAGTTCCTGGCGGCTTGAGCGCGCGCTGTCGCCGATCTCACGCCGCAATTCACGTTCAAGCTTGTCGTTGCCTGCCGCCAGACCAGCCAACACCTGCGCGGCGCCCGTGCTGTCGGCCGGCTTGCGCAGCAACAGCCACAGCAGGAGCAGCAGGTTGGCCAGCAGCAATGCCAGCGCCAGCCAGGCTTGGAGGTCGGTCATACCTTGCGCTTATTTGGCGGCCAGCACCGCAGAGTTCAGCGGTGTCAGCGGCCTTTTGTCCTTAAAGAAACCGATCAGGTTGTCCACCGCCAGATTCGCCATCGCCATGCGCGTCGGTACGGTGGCGCTGGCGATGTGCGGCGTCAGCACCACGTTGGGTACGGTGAGCAGGTCGGGGTGCACCTTGGGCTCGCCTTCAAACACATCCAGGCCGGCGGCTGCAATGGTTTTGTCGCCCAGGGCCTGGGCCAGCGCCGCATCATCCACAATGCCTCCGCGCGCAATGTTGACCAGCGTCGCCGTGGGTTTCATCAGCGCCAGTTCGGCCGCACCAATCGTGTGGTGCGAAGCCGGCGAATACGGCAGCACCAACACCACATGGTCGGCGGTTCTCAAGAGCTCTTCCTTGCTCACATAGCTGGCCTTGCATTCGGCTTCCACCGCGGCATCGAGGCGGGAGCGGTTGTGGTAAATCACCTTCATGCCGAACCCATGCGCGCCGCGCTTGGCAATACCTTGGCCGATGCGCCCCATGCCCAGAACGCCCAGCGTGCTGCCGTGGATGTCGGAGCCAGCGAACATGTCGAAACTCCATTTGTTCCACTTGCCAGCGCGCAGGTAATGCTCGCTCTCGGTGACGCGCCGGGCGGTCGCCATCAGCAGCGCGAAACCAAAATCGGCTGTGGTTTCCGTCAGCACGTCCGGCGCGTTGGTGGCCAGCACACCGGCCGCTGTCATCGCGTCGAGGTCGAAGTTGTTGTAACCCACCGCCATGTTGGCGCAGATTTTCAGGCGCGGGCAGGCGGCCAGCACCTCGGCATCAATGCGGTCGCCGCCGGTGGTGAAAGCGCCGTCCTTGTCCTTCAATTTGTCCGCGAGCTGGGCCTTGGACCAGCTTTCATCAGCTTGGTTGGCCTCAACCTCGAAGTGCTGCTCAAGCCGGCTGATGATTTCTGGAAAAATCGCACGCGCGACGAGGATTTTGGGTTTGCTCATGAGAATATCTCTTGGTTGAAAAGAAGGATGCCTGGATTATTTGAACCAGATGAAGGTCATCAGGACAAACAGCGGGATCAGCACCGCACCCGACCAGACCATGTAGCCGAAGAAACTGGGCATCTTGACACCACGGTCTTCAGCTATCGCCTTGACCATCAGGTTGGGCGCATTGCCGATGTAGGTATTGGCGCCCATGAACACCGCACCGGCCGAAATTGCGGCCAGGGTGGGCGCCAGTGTGGTCATCAGCACCTGTGCGTCACCCCCGGCAGTGTTGAAAAACACCAGGTAAGTCGGCGCGTTGTCCAGAAACGAACTGAGCGCACCCGTGGCCCAAAAGTACATGGCCGGGTCGGGCTGGCCGTCGGGCCGGGTCACGGCTGCCACCACCGCGCCAAAAGCTCCACTGGAACCCGCCTTGAGTATCGCGATCACGGGAATGATGGTCAGAAAAATGCCGGCAAACAATTTGGCAACCTCGGCCATAGGCGCCCAGGAAAACTGGTTGTCCTCATGCACCTTGCTGGCCGTCAGCTTGAGCGAAAGCAGCGCGATGGCAATCAGTCCGGCGTCACGCACCAGGCCGGGCAGACCGACTTCGGTGCCATAAATGTCCAACACCACCGGGGATTTCCAGAAACCGCTGAGCAACACCAGGCCCGCAATCGCTGCCAGCAGGCCGAAGTTGAAAGCGCCGTCAAACCCAAGCCGCTGTGTGTCCGGCGTCGGGTCCACCCGCTGCACGCCCTCGTTGCGGTAATACCAGCTATCCAGCAAGTAGAAGATCACCAGCAGGCTACCGATCAGGAACAGGGTTTCCGGAAAGATGTGCTGGAGCGTCCAGAAAAAATCCACACCCTTCAAAAAGCCCAGGAACAGCGGGGGGTCGCCCAGCGGCGTCAGCGATCCGCCGGCATTGGAGACGATGAAGATAAAAAACACCACGATGTGTGCGTTGTGTTTGCGGTTGTCGTTGGCGCGGATCAAAGGCCTGATCATCAGCATCGAGGCGCCGGTAGTACCCATGAAACTGGCCAGCACGGCGCCAATCAGCAACAGGCCCGCATTCAGCGCGGGACTGCCATGTAAATTGCCACGGATGAAAATGCCGCCGGCCACCGTGAACAGCGCTGTCAACAAAATAATGAACGGTATGTACTCGGCCACCAACGCATGAACCAGGCTGATACCCGCTACTGAAGGTTCGAACATCACGGCAAAAGGAATAAAAAACGCCAGCGTCCAGGCCGCCGAGACCTTGCCAAAATGATGGTGCCAGAACCACGGCACCAGCAAGGGCATCAACGCGATGGACAGCAGCAGGCCGGCGAAAGGCACGCCCCACAGCGGCGATAACTGGCTGCCGTCGAAGTCTGCCGCCAACGCCAGCCCGGGCCAGACAAAAAACAAAGCCGCAACGACGGCCCAGCGCGATATTTTCATGGTGTCTCCATTTTTAAAAGCCGGGGGACAAACTCCCGACCACAATTATCCCGACGACGCGATGTCAAAAACCTGACGCAGGTAAGCCAGGTATTTTTCGTCGTCGCACATGTTTTTGGACGGCGTGTCCGACAGTTTGGCCACAGGTTGACCATTACAGCGCACCATCTTGATGACGATTTGCAGCGGCTCGTAGCCAAGATCGTTGGTCAGGTTGGTGCCGATGCCGAAAGCCAGTTGGCAGCGCCCCTTGAACTGCGAATACAGCTCGATGGTGCGCGGCACTGTCAGGCCGTCGCTGAAGATTAGCGTTTTGGTTTTCGGATCAACCCGGTTTTTGGCGTAATGCGCCAGCATGCGCTCGCCCCACTCGAACGGGTCCCCGCTGTCATGGCGCGCGCCGTCAAACAGCTTGCAAAAATACATGTCGAAGTCGCGCAGGAAGGCGCTCATGCCGTAAACGTCGCTCAGCGCAATACCGAGGTCACCGCGGTATTCCTTGGCCCAGGATTCGAAGCCGAACACCTGGCTGTCGCGCAGCCGCGGACCCAACGCCTGGCAGGCCTGCAAATACTCGTGCGCCATGGTGCCCAACGGGGTCAGTCCGAGTTTCATCGCAAACAGCACATTGCTGGTGCCTGCAAATTGACTGGTCACGCCCGTACCCAGTCGTGCACTGAGTGCCCGCAGCACCTCCTCATGCCAGGCCTTGCCAAAGCGGCGGCGCGTACCGTAGTCGGCAATTTTCAACTCGGCCAGGCCATTGGCCTGCAACTGCCCGATCTTGGTGTCCAGGCGCTTGCGCCCCTCTGTCACGTCGGCAAGTTTTTGGGTATTCCGGAAATACACCTCGTTGATAATGGCCAGCACCGGGATCTCGAACAAAATGGTATGCAGCCACGGACCCTCGATCACCACCTCGATTTCACCCGAGGGCAGTGCCTTGACGCTGACGTATTTTTCATTGAGGCGGAACAGCCCCAGAAAATCAATGAAGTCGCTTTTGATGAAACGCATCGCACGCAGGTAGGCGAGCTCGGCATCCTGAAACTGCAGGCTGCACAGCAGGCGTATCTCTTGCCGGATTTCACGGACGTAAGGCGCCAGATCGCCGATGCCGGCCGCGCCGGCATTGCGGCACTTGAACCGGTACTCGACCTGCGCCCCTGGAAACTGATGCAGCACGACCTGCATCATCGTGAACTTGTACAGATCAGTATCAAGCAGGCTGGCAATAATCATCGGCACATCCGTAAGTTCATTTTTCGGGCGAATTGCTGCGTTGCGCGGTGCTCGCAATCCTCATGCACCCAAGTGCATGCCGGCGGCCTGCGCAACCCTCGCATGAGCTCGAAGAGCGATGCGACATGCGCCTCGCACTTCATCCCAAAAAGCTGAATTTCTGGAGGTGCCCGCGTCGACCAAAATCACAAAACACTCAGCCCAGAAAATCGACTTCGAACAACAGCGTCGCGTTCGGCGGAATCGCGCCGCCAGCGCCGCGCGCACCGTAACCGAGTTCTGCCGGAATCACCAGGCGGCGCGTGCCGCCGACCGACATGCCCTGCACGCCTTCATCCCAGCCCTTGATGACCTGGCCGGCACCGAGCGAAAACTCGAACGGGTCGCCACGGTCCTTGCTCGAATCGAACTTGGCGCCCTGCACACCGTCGTTGTAAAGCCAGCCGGTGTAATGCACGCGGACGTTCTGGCCAGCCTTGGCAATCGCGCCAGTGCCGAGCACAGTGTCTTCGTATTGGAGGCCGGAGGGGGTGGTGGTCAGTGCCATGCGAAATCTTTCAAAAAAATGGATATGAGCGCCTTTGCGCAAACCCCTGACTTTACCCGCAAGCTCACCCTATTCGCAGAGCCCTTCGACAGGCTCAGGACAAACGGAGAGGATGCGAGCGTTCGCGAGTGTCCCGTCCCCTTCAAGCCGGGGCCGTGGAACCGGCTTCGCCGGGCCGCAGGCGCAGCGGCCCCCTCGGGGCTGGTGGCTGCGGCTCCGAACCTGCTTGAGCAGGTTTGGACAGGCACCAGAAGCGAAGCCATTGGCGAGCGGCGGCTGCAAGGTGCAGGGAGCTACACGGAGTGAGCGACCGTGGGGGCCTATCTCAGTCCAGCCAGGTGGTGAAGTCCTGCGGGCCAACGCGCGGCGTGCGGAAAGTGTTGACCAGCGCCGACTCGTCGGCGTAGCCCAGCGACATGCCGCACACCAGCATCTCATCGGCACCAGCGCCTATATGCGGCAGGATGATGCTGGCAAAGCCGTTCCAGGCCGCCTGCGGGCAAGTGTGCAGGCCGTGGCCACGCGCGGCCACCATGAGGTTCTGCATGAACATGCCGTAGTCCACCAAGCTGCCACGTTCCATCACCCTGTCCAGCGTGAACATCAGCCCGACCGGTGCATCAAAAAACCTGAAATTGCGCTGATGCTGCGCATGCATCTTGTCCTTGTCCTCCTTGCCGATACCCAGCAGGCCGTACAGACCCCAGCCGTTCTCGCGGCGCCGGTCAATATAGGGCGACACCCATTTTTCCGGGTAGTAGGCGTACTCCTCCTGATACTGCGCCGCAAGCTCGGGGTTGGCGCGAACGGCGTCATGAGCGCTGCAGACCTTGTCGACCAGCCCGTCGCGGCTGGCACCCTGCAGCACATAGACCCTCCAGGGCTGGGTATTGGTACCTGACGGCGCGCGGCTGGCGCGGGCCAGCAGGTGTTCCAGCATTTCCGGCGCTACGGGTGTGGGCAGAAAGGCTCGGGTGGACATGCGGCTGTCGATGGCTGCGTCCACAGCATTCGGGGTTGCACTCACTTAAGGCTCTCCAATACGGTCAGAAGTCGGGGTGGCAAGGGCACAGGCCGACGTGTTTCTTTGTCCACGTAGACATGAATGAAATGGCCTTTTGCAGCGCTTGATTCCGCCGCCGGATCACCCGGCTTGGCGGAGAACAGGCCCACCTCGTAGCGAACGCTGGATGAGCCCACAAGCGCCACGCGAATGCCCGCGAGCACCGGGTCGGGAAAAGCCAGCGGCGAAAAATAATTGCACTGGGTCTCGACCACCAGACCGATCACATGGCCGGCATGAATATCGACCGCACCGGTCTCAATCAGGTAGCCATTGACGGCGGTGTCGAACCAACTGTAATAAACGACGTTGTTGATGTGGCCGTACACGTCGTTGTCGGACCAGCGGGTGCCAATGGGACGAAAGACCTTGTAGGCGCTACGCGGCTCGGCCTGGGGTCGAGGGAAGGAATTCATTCAGGTATTCTGCCAGCGCCCCGCCACCGCTCCCAATAGTCCAGCGCCGCCCGGAAGGTATTGATCTGCACCTGAACCGTATCTTCGATGTTCACACCGTACCCGCCGGCCATAGCCAATGCCAGCGGGATGCGCCGACTGAAAGCCCAGTCGAAGACGCGCCGGTCGCGCGCCTCCAGCCCATCCCAGCTCAGCTTCAGGCGCCCCAGCCGGTCGCCCTCGTGCGGGTCCGCACCAGCGAGATAAATCACCAGGCCCGGTGAAAAGCGCCGGTCCAGCTCGTCGAGTGCCAGCTCCAGCGCGTGCAGGTAGGCGTCGTCGCGGCAGCCGTCGGGCAGCTCCACGTCCAGGTCGCTGGCTTCCTTGCGGAACGGGAAATTTTTCTGGCCGTGAATGGACAGCGTGAACACCGTCGGATCGCGGCTGAAAATGCTGGCTGTTCCGTTCCCCTGGTGCACGTCCAGGTCGATGATGGCAACCTGCAGCGGATGGCGTTCCCCGCAGCGCAGGCGGGCATGTTCAGCCTGCATCAGCCGCGCCGCAATGGCCGCGTCGTTGAAGACGCAAAATCCGCTGCCCTTGGCCGCCGACGCATGGTGGGTGCCGCCGGCCATGTTGGCGGCGATGCCTTCGGCCGGCTGGCCGCCCAGGCCCAGGGCGACGCGTGCGGCCGCGACGGTGGCGCCGGCCGAGCGGCGCGAGCGCTCCACCATCGCGGGACTCCATGGGAAGCCGATCTCGCGCATCGCGGCAGGGCTCAGGCTGCCGTCCACCACGGCCTGGATGTAGGCCGGGTCATGCGCCAGCGCCAGTTCGCCGTCGCTGACGGGCAGGGCCACGCCCGGCCGCACCTGCGCCAGCTCAAGCGCAAGGCGGCTGCGCAGGCGCTGGTACTTGCCCATGGGGAAACGGTGACCGTCCGGCAGGGGCAACACAAAGTGATCGGCGTAGAAGGCTTGCATGGGGAGCGAAGATTCAAAACGAGGCGAGATGGCCGCACTGATTGTGACCGCCGACGCCGGTTTCCCCGGCCACTTGCCGCTGCGCCGGCATGGGGGCGGCTCGGCCTAAGGAAGCGCTGAACAAGTCCCCTGCGGCGCGCGATCAGCCGGGCTCGGGCGGTCTGCTGCGTTGAATTTCTTGCCAATAGCCAGCTATTGGCTGCGAAATCCGCCTTGGCAATCCCATCCCGATCCGGCTGCCGCGCCT
>NZ_JAUYEY010000047.1 GCF_030689685.1 Polaromonas sp.
AGTATTTTCCAATTCAGGTATGAGCCTGAAGGGTTCGCAATTTGGGTAATTTCGATGTGCGGGCTGACCAGGTTGAAAAGGGAAGTTTAAGGGCTTGCGGAATTTTTTAAATCAGGCCCCTGCCAGGCCGCCGGAGGCCCCCCCCCCTTTGCGAGCGCCACAATTCACTCCGAATGCATCACGCCCGCTGTTTTTGTTTTGCAAAGCTGGCAAACAATTCGTTTTTGGCTTGCTGCATATCCTGCGCCGCAGCAAGGTCCGTTTGCTGCCTGGCCTGCGCTAACAAATCCACCAGCATCGTGTCTGTTTTGAACCTCACCAGGCCCAGTTCGTTTAGCTTCACCAGCGCCTCCAAAGGAGTCTTTACATCGGCGTGTTTGTAGACTTTAACGACCTTGCCTTTGTGGTTGACTTTGCTGGTTGCAAACATGCAGGGACGGTGCAGATTGAGCCACGGGTTGAACACCTCCTGGTAAAACGTATTGATCGGCTGGGCGTACTTTTGCGGGATGTGGCTGTAGCCCATATGCTTCCTGACCACACTGGCATTTTTACTCTCGGCCAAGGCGTTGTCGTTGCTCTGGCGCGAGCGTGATTTGGTTTGCTCGATGCGCAGTTTTTCCAGCATCTTGGCAACTTTGTGATTGATGTATTCGGAGCCGTTGTCGGAGTGGAAGCCTTCGATGACAAAGGGAAACTGCTCCATCACCAGCTCCAGCACCGGCAGCAAAAATGCCTCGCTGATGCCCTGCACACAAGCTTCGACTTGCCACTGTGAAGTGCTGTCCACACAGGTGATGTGATAGACCCCTTTGATGCCGTCTTCGTCGCCCTGGTGAACGCTGTCGATACGCACAAAGCCAGCCCTGCCGTTGGGGCATGGTGCCTTGCGTACGCCGATGGAATTGCACACCGGGTGGGTCTTGGTAAAACTCACCCGCAGGCACTGGTAGCCAGCACTTTTGCGCAGGTTGTACAGGTGCGAAGAAGACAGCGTAGCCAAGCGTTCGTAGCGCTCATCGCCATAGTCGTGAAAGGCTCGTTTGAGGAGGTGAATGATGGCCGGGCCGCAAACATCCTCGTGCGCTTTGTCCATCTCCACCAGGTGCTCGATATCCAAGGCGGTGTACTTGCGCGCAAAGGGCGCTACAGGAGCCCGGTAGCGCTTGGCGAGCGGTACGTTGGACAGGCGGTTGGTGTGCCATTGCGCCACCAGTCGTGTGATCTGGGCACGGCTGTAGCCGCTGGTGTGTTGCAGGTAGCGCAGCAGCACGCCACGGTCGTGTTTGCTGCAGCGGGGGTAGTCAAAGCGCTGGAGCACCCGGCTGATGTGGGCGTAACGCTCCACTTCGCCACCGTGGGCCGTAAACGCGACATCGGCACTGGCAATAAGAAATTGATCGATTTGCTCAATCGTGCGAAGCTGGGACTCATCCATGTTGATCACCATTCTTGGGATGATCAACCCACTCACCAAAAGTCACCTCAAATTACGGCTTCAGGCTCATTCCTGATTGGAAATACAGGCCTCTGCTCAGGCTCATACCACGTTGGAAAAGGCTCAGATTTGCAGCCTGCCCCTCAAACTGCTACACTCGAAGGCTTTTCCGGAATTCCGGGGAGATTTTCGTTTTCACGTAAATATTCACGTATTTAGTCAAGTCAGAAATCAGACGTTTAGGGACGTTTTTACATGCCAACCATTAATCAGCTAGTCCGTCAGGGGCGCGAGGTCGAAAAGATCAAGTCCAAGAGCCCTGCGATGGAAAACTCTCCGCAGCGCCGCGGTGTGTGCACCCGTGTGTACACCACGACGCCCAAGAAGCCAAACTCCGCTCTGCGTAAAGTCGCCAAGGTGCGCCTGACCAACGGGTTTGAAATCATCTCCTACATCGGCGGCGAAGGCCACAACCTGCAGGAACACAGCGTTGTGCTGGTTCGCGGCGGTCGTGTCAAGGACTTGCCTGGTGTGCGTTACCACATCGTCCGTGGCTCGCTCGATCTGCAAGGCGTGAAAGACCGCAAGCAGTCGCGCTCCAAGTACGGTGCGAAAAAGCCAAAGGCCAAATAAGCCAAATCGGCCCGAACCTCGCGGTTTGCGCCAGATGATGTGTCACAGCGTCGTCAAAACAAGGTGAAAAAATATGGTGTTTGGCTCGCTCTGGCAGGTGAGCTGAACGAAGTGACCCAAGTGCAAATAGTTGCACCGGTCGAGTAAGTGAGGGTTTTGATAACCCTCGCGGCATGGCCCGAAACGGCAGTGCCAACTGAAGCAAAGAGGTGAAAAAATGCCACGTCGTCGCGAAGTCCCTAAACGTGAAATTCTTCCTGATCCTAAATACGGCAATGTTGACCTTGCCAAATTCATGAACGTGATCATGCAAGGCGGCAAAAAGGCCGTTGCAGAGCGCATCATTTACGGCGCACTCGACTTCATCGAGAAAAAGAACCCGGGCAAAGACCCGCTGGAGGCCTTTCACATGGCCATCGGCAACATCAAGCCCATGGTTGAGGTGAAGTCCCGCCGCGTGGGTGGCGCCAATTACCAGGTACCCGTTGAAGTGCGCCCGGTCCGCCGTATGGCCCTGGCCATGCGCTGGCTGAAGGAAGCCGCTAAAAAACGTGGCGAGAAGTCCATGTCCCTGCGCCTGGCCAATGAGTTGATGGAGGCCACCGAAGGCCGTGGCGGCGCCATGAAGAAGCGTGACGAAGTTCACCGCATGGCCGAAGCCAACAAGGCGTTCAGCCACTTCCGCTTCTGATTTTCGCTGGCGGTATTTGCTGCCTTTGATTTGATGGGTTGCCGGTCGGGGGCAAGGTGTCAAACGCCTTGATTCCGGGTGGTTCAACCCCACTCTGCCTCTGGGCGCACAAGGCCCTGACGGCAGACGCGTAGAAAAACACGAGAGATGCCTGGGTAGGCAGTTTTTCAACGAGTCGTTTCTCTTTGTTCGCAATCCCGAACTGAAAGTTATTTATGCCCCGCGCTACCCCCATTGAAAACTACCGCAATATTGGTATCTCCGCGCACATTGATGCCGGCAAGACCACCACCACCGAGCGTGTGCTCTTCTATACCGGTGTGAACCACAAGATTGGTGAAGTGCACGACGGCGCGGCCACCATGGACTGGATGGAGCAGGAGCAGGAGCGTGGCATCACGATCACTTCGGCTGCAACCACCTGCTTCTGGAAGGGCATGGACAAGTCCCTGCCAGAACACCGCATCAACATCATTGACACCCCTGGCCACGTTGACTTCACGATTGAAGTCGAGCGTTCCATGCGTGTGCTTGACGGTGCCTGCATGGTGTATTGCGCTGTGGGTGGCGTGCAGCCCCAGTCCGAGACGGTCTGGCGCCAGGCCAACAAGTACAAAGTGCCGCGTCTGGCTTTTGTCAACAAGATGGACCGCACCGGTGCCAACTTCTTCAAAGTCGTAGAGCAGATGAAGCTGCGCCTGAAGGCCAACCCGGTTCCAATGGTGATCCCTATCGGCGCTGAAGAAAACTTCACCGGCGTGGTGGACCTGATCAAGATGAAAGCCATCATCTGGGATGAGGCCTCGCAGGGCATGTTGTTCGACTACCGCGAAATTCCGGCCGAGCTGCTTGAGTTGGCCAAGGAATGGCGCGAGAAGATGGTTGAAGCCGCCGCTGAAGCGTCTGAAGAATTCATGAACAAATACCTTGAAGAAGGTGATTTGACCGAAGACGAGATCAAGCTGGGCATTCGCACACGCACGATCGCCAGCGAAATCCAGCCGATGTACTGCGGCTCTGCATTCAAGAACAAGGGCGTGCAACGCATGCTCGACGCCGTGATTGAATTCATGCCGTCGCCCATCGACATTCCACCCGTCAAGGGTATGGACGAAGATGAGGTGCCTGTCACCCGCAAGGCCGACGATGGCGAGAAGTTCTCGGCACTGGCATTCAAGCTGATGACTGACCCGTTCGTGGGCCAGCTCACCTTCGTGCGCGTGTACTCCGGCGTGCTGAAAAAAGGCGACAGCGTTTTCAACCCGATCAAGGGCAAGAAAGAGCGTATCGGCCGTATCGTGCAGATGCACGCGAACAACCGCGAAGAAGTCAGCGAAATCCGCGCCGGCGACATCGCCGCCTGTGTGGGTCTGAAAGACGTGACGACCGGCGAGACCCTGTGTGATCCAGACGCCATCATCATGCTCGAGCGCATGGTTTTCCCCGAGCCTGTGATTACCCAGGCTGTCGAGCCCAAGACCAAGGTGGACCAGGAAAAAATGGGCATTGCTTTGCAGCGCCTGGCCCAGGAAGACCCTTCGTTCCGCGTCAAGACCGACGAAGAGTCCGGCCAGACCCTGATTGCCGGCATGGGTGAGTTGCATCTGGAAATCATTGTTGACCGCATGAAGCGCGAGTTCGGCGTGGAAGCCAACGTCGGCAAGCCGCAGGTGGCTTACCGCGAGACCATTCGCAAGACCATCGAAGATGCCGAAGGCAAGTTCGTGCGCCAGTCCGGCGGCAAAGGCCAATACGGTCACGTCGTGCTCAAGATTGAGCCGAACGAGCCAGGCAAGGGCATTGAGTTTGTTGACGCCATCAAGGGCGGAACGGTGCCGCGCGAATACATTCCTGCGGTTGAAAAAGGCATTCACGAGGCGGTAACGTCTGGTGTGCTGGCCGGTTACCCGGTGGTGGACGTCAAGGTGACGCTGCATTTCGGCTCTTACCATGATGTGGACTCGAACGAGATGGCCTTCAAGATGGCCGCGATTTTTGGCTTCAAGGAAGGCTGCCGCAAGGCCAGCCCGGTGATTCTGGAGCCGATGATGGCGGTCGAGGTGGAAACGCCTGAAGACTATGCCGGCAACGTGATGGGCGATTTGTCCTCGCGCCGTGGCATGGTGCAGGGCATGGAAGACATGCTGGGTGGCGGCAAGGCCATCAAGGCCGAAGTGCCGCTGTCAGAAATGTTCGGTTACTCGACCACGCTGCGTTCGATGTCGCAGGGTCGTGCCACCTATACCATGGAGTTCAAGCATTACTCCGAGGCCCCGCGCAATGTGTCCGAAGCCATCATGGCTGCACGCGCAAAATAAAAGTACACCCCCGGGGCGGCTTTGCCGCCTCCCCCTTGAGGGGGCACCGCCTACAGCCCGGCAAAGCCGGTTCCGTGGCGGTTGCTGGACTGGAATCCCTGTCTTCGGCGCCACTTTTGTGGTTGGCCCGCTGCCCGTGGCGAGGCCTCAGCTGGAGACGTTAAACAGACACGGGCACGTTCTTTACTGGAGTTTTTAAATGGCAAAAGGCAAATTTGAGCGGACCAAACCGCACGTCAACGTAGGCACGATTGGGCACGTTGACCATGGCAAGACCACGCTGACGGCAGCGATCACGACCGTGCTCGCGGCCAAATTCGGCGGCGAAGCCAAAGGCT
>NZ_JAUYEY010000053.1 GCF_030689685.1 Polaromonas sp.
CGGCTGCAAAGCGGCCGCGACGGTCCATTTTTCACCGGCTTTTTGCCCCATAGCTACGGCTATGAGGCTGCAAACCCGGCAAAAACTGTCCTCGCCGGGGCCACTTCTCGCTTCGACGCCTTCTGCCGCCCAGACTCCTAGCCCCAGGCCCCAGCCCTTAACCCTGGCGCCAGAAAATGTAATCAGCCTGGTAGGGGAGGGTCAGCTTTTCGCCGGTGTTGAGCGCAGCGCAAGGCTTGGCTTTTTCAACGCCGCCCTTGGTGTTGACACGCTGGATAAAGCTGATGCCCTGCAAGGCGCCTGCACCCATGGATGGCTCGGCGCGCGAAAGCTGCAGTGGCAGTGTGAATTCGCCGTTTGGCGCCACGGCAATCTGCGTGCCGACGACGCTGGAGCCGTCAATATGTTTGAAAGTGGCGGGCGGGCCGGAATAAGCCACCACGTCCTTGCCGGTGCGGTCCAGCAGATTGGCCTGTGGGCTCACCAGCACCCAGCCGTAGGGGCCGGTGGCGGTGGATTTGCATTCGTAGTTGAGGATGCCGGTGGCGCGCGTTTCCAGGGCCACCGTGTTGCCGACGGGCACCATCACGGCTTGTGGCAGGCGGTCCTGGCTGTATACCTTGGGCAGCGGCGGGGCGCTGGAGCAAGCGGCCATGATCAGGGCGGTGCCACCGGCCATTAGCGTGGTGCAGAGCAGGTTTTTGCCGACGGTACGGAATTTGGTGTTGGTGTTTTTCATCGTTTCCCCAGTTTGTTTTTTTGCCAGATGCCAGTAGAGCTGGGAATGATGTAAGCGGTTGTAGGACGCCTGACCGGCGTAATGCAAGGCAACAGCGCTTCATGACGCATGGCGGGCTGCACTGCGGGCAGGCGCAAAAAAGCCCACAGGCCGCATGCGGCCTGTGGGCTAAAACCAGCTCCGCCTAACTTCAGAGCTGGCCGCTCACCATCAGAAACGAGTTCAGGGGCGAGCTTCCCGGAGAGAAATCCGCAGGGCTTACATGGCCTTGTAAAAGATGTAGTCGGCCTGGTACTTGACGATCTGTTTGGCATTCAGGTTGCCGGGAGCGCAAGGCATGGCCGGGGCGACGCCGCCGCGGGTGTCCACGCGCTGGATGAAGGTCACGCCCTGCATGGCGCCCGAGCCCATGGCAGGGTTGGCCTTGACGAGTTGCAGCGGGATGCTGCCGGCCATGTGGGGTGCAACGGCGACCTGCACGGCGGTCAGCTTGGAGCCGTCCATGGCTTCCCACGTGGCGGGTGGGCCGTAGTATTTGCCGACCTGTTTGCCGCTGCGGTCATTGAGCTTGGCGTCGGGGCCGACAAACACCCATTCG
The DNA here is from genome assembly GCF_030689685.1 of Polaromonas sp. GTDB lineage: Bacteria > Pseudomonadota > Gammaproteobacteria > Burkholderiales > Burkholderiaceae_C > Polaromonas. Next base: position 1,338 of record NZ_JAUYEY010000053.1, read on the forward strand.
AACTGGCCGGCCATGTCTTTTTTGACGCTGCACTGGTAGGTGATCTCGCCCACGCCCACGGTTTCCAAAGCGACCTTGTTGCCGGCAGGCACTTGCACGGCGGCGGGCAGTGCGGCCTGCGAGTAGGTCGGCATCTTGGGGGACATGCTGCCGCAGGCGGCGATCAGCGAAACGGCGGCAATGGCGATGGCGGTACGGATCATCATTGGAAAACTCCTGGTTAAGTGAAAAGTGAGCTGGCCGATGCCAGCCAGTTTGTTGTCAGCCCCTGTGCACGTCTGTTTTGACGAGGCCATGCATGGCGCCCTGAAACACTTACGCAAGCAGATCGGAGCTGGATTCAAGCCGGGGCAAAAAAAACTGCACAAAGTCACGTGAACGAGCTGCGGCGGCTGGCGGCCACAGGTCGGTGTGACAGGTTTTACTGCCCGAAGCGCGGACCGTCTTTGAGAAACTCGAATTCCAGCGCCGTGTTGGTGCGTGCTAGCGCATTGTTGCGGTACGGAAAGCGGCCCAGGCGCGCAATGATGTCGCGGTGCTGCTCGGCAAAACGCAGGTTACCGGTCAGGCTGACGCGCAGGTTTTCAGGCACCTCCTCGGTCAGTTGGCGAAAGCGGCGCACGCCTTCTTCCTGCAGCGGCAGGTCTTCGGCGTGCATCAGCGGCATGTACAAAAACACGCGGCCGACCCAAGGCAGTTGCGTGTCCATGCCTTGCGCCAAAGCGTCGGCCACCAGGCGCTGGGCGCGCTCGTCGCCGGCAAAGGCCTGGGCCTTGCTGCGAAACATGTTGCGCGGAAACTGGTCGAGCAAGATCACCAGCGCCAGCCGGTCCAGGGGGTCGGCCTCCCAGTCGGTCAGGCCACCGCCCAGCGCTTGCGTGACCACTGCACCGAAGCGCTCGGCGATCTGCTGGTCCAGCTCGGATTTGCCGCCGAACCACTGCTTGCCCATGTCGCCGCTGGGCCAGCCGGAGGCAAAGTTATCGCCGAGCCAGAAATCAAGGACGGATGCGGGGGTGACGGGATCAGGCATGGCGGCGGTCCGAATAAGGGCGCTTACATCGCCCGGAACTGCTGACTGTACAGCCGGCTGACCGCCAGCTTGTCTGGCCGGCCACGCAGGCTCAGGGAAAGCTTGCCGGCGTCGTCGCGTTGCACATTGTCGATGGTCTGGGCTTGCACCACCGTACCGCAGCGGATCTGCTGCCGCAGCAAACACCGACAGTGCGGTGCGCTCGCTGGGCCAATGGCAGGCCGTGCCGTGCCGAGCACCCAGCCCTGGCCTTCACGCGCACTGGGGGAACGCGGGACATACACATGTTCTTCCGCTATCCAGCCATCACCGTAGCCGTGGCGTTTTTGCTGCTCGCCGTGCAGCGCCAGCACGCTGTCAAAGCCGTCCACCCGCGCGTTCATCTCGCGGCTGCGTGCCAGCAAGGCGGTGAACTGCGTGGGCAGCCCGTTGCGGGCAGGGTGAATGCGCGGAAACTCGACGCCGTCCAGGCCCAGGGCCTGCATTTGCGCCTGGCCAATGGCCGGGTTGAGCCTGATCTGTGTCCCTTGCGTGGCGCGCGTCTTTGGATCGCTGCGGCGGACTTTGCCGAAGGGCCGACCTCGCCCGATAGTAACTTGCGACGAAGTGCGGACTGCGTGGCGTGAAATGCAGCCGGGCGGCGTGAACGGGTGGCTCTAGGAGCCTGGGCGGCAGAAGGAACGTCGGCTGCAAAGCGGCCGCGCCGGTCCATTTTTCACCGGCTTTTTGCCCCATAGCTACGGCTATGAGGCTGCAAACCCGGCAAAAACTGTCCTCGCCGGGGCCACTTTTCGCTTCGACGCCTTCTGCCGCCCAGACTCCTAG
>NZ_JAUYEY010000074.1 GCF_030689685.1 Polaromonas sp.
CCTCTTGCAGCGCCGTAATCTGCTCCTGCTGCATCAGAATCAGTGCATCTTTTGCGGCATGGCTTAACTGACTCAGGCTTGATGGGGTTTGCATTGATGCGGATTGTCGCCTATCGAATCATGGGGGCTGAGTAGTTACAATTCTTCATACAACTACCCGAAGTTGGCGGAGCTTGCAAAAACAGTCAACTCTCCAGCCGCTGTTTTTTATGCAAACAGAGATCGGTACTACGAGGAGAGTCATGCCCAAAACTTTGCACAAATACTCTCTGCCAATCAAAACATTCAAGCGGTGGTCAAAGAAGGGCATCATAGCTCTCTCAAAGGAGATATCGACCTATGGGATGCATCCCTTAAGATGATCTTTAAGGGTAGGTAGGGCGTCTTCTGGACTCTTCAAAAGTACCTAACTTCATCCGTCGCCAGCGACAGCCACAGGGAGCCTGACGGGCTTGTGGACCGTCCGCTGCAAATCGACCGCAGCAGTCCAACTTTCGCTATCGGCGCCCCAGCAAGCCCAGCAGGTTTTCAGGACGGCACGGTATCGATGAAACTCGGTCGCTGCATCAACTTGTCATACAGGCGGGCGAGGTTGGGGTGCGGCGTGCGCCAGTCGATCTGGGCAAACCGGAAGTCAAGGTAACCGAGCGCGCAACCAACGGCAATGTCCGACAGGCTCAGGTGAATGCCGCTGCAAAACGGCTTGTCGCCCAAACCAGTGCTCATGGCCTGCACCGTGTCGTCAATCTTTTTCATCTGGCGGTCGACCCAGGCCTGGCTGCGGTGTTTGTCGCTGCGGCCAGCCCAGGTGGCTTCAAGCCGCGCCAGAATGGCGGCATCCATCAAGCCGTCGGCCAGTGCCTCCCAGGTCTTGACCTCGGCGCGCTCGCGGCCTTGCACCGGAATCAGCTTGCCGACCGGCGACAGGGTGTCGAGGTACTCCACAATGACGCGCGAGTCGAACACGGCCTCTTCCGAACCATTGGAGCCTTCCATGACCAGACAGGGCACCTTGCCGAGCGGATTGGATTCAGCCATGGCGGTGCCGGCGGCCCAGACGTCTTCAATGACGAACTGGTAATCGAGCTTTTTTTCTGCCATGACGACGCGCACCTTGCGCACATACGGGCTGCCGTTGGATCCAATGAGTTTCATAGCTGTTTCTTTTATCGTGAGCCCAAGTCAAATACATTCTATCGAGTAAGGCGGCACTGCCAGCGGCACGCCCCGAAAAGGCCAGGCAAACGCTGGCCAAAGTGGTTGCGGGTCGCCACAATGGCCCGCCTACAATGTCGCCCATGCACCCGTCCACCAGCTCTGCCATCACCGCCCTGTCCCCTCTGGATGGCCGTTACGCCAACCGGCTTGCCGCCTTGCGGCCCCTGATGTCGGAGCTCGGGTATATGCACCGCCGGGTGCAGGTGGAGGTGGTCTGGCTGATTGCGCTGTCGGACGCCGGTTTTGCAGAATTCAAGCCGCTGAGCCCGGGCGCGCGCACCTACCTGCTGGGGCTGAGCAAACACTTCTCTGAAAATGATGCCGCGGCCATCAAGGACATTGAAAAAACCACCAACCACGATGTCAAGGCGGTGGAATACTGGATCAAGTCGAAGTTTGACGCCCGGCCAGAACTCATGGCTGCCGCCGAGTTTGTGCATTTCGCCTGCACCAGCGAGGACATCAACAACACCAGCCATGCGCTGCAGCTCAAAAGCAGCCGCGAACAGGTGCTGCTTCCGGCACTGGACAAGGTGATCGATCAACTGCGCGAGATGGCGCACCGTTATGCCGACCAGCCCATGCTCAGCCGCACCCACGGCCAGACCGCCAGCCCGACCACCGTGGGCAAGGAAATCGCCAACGTAGTCGCCCGCCTGGCCGTGGCACGCGAGCGTGTTGCCGGGGTACGGCTGATGGCCAAGATGAACGGCGCCGTCGGCAACTACAACGCCCACTTGTCGGCCTGGCCCGACTTCGACTGGGAGGCGCTGAGCCGCCGCGTGATTGAGTCGCCCGAGCCGCTGGGCCTGGACCTGACTTTCCAACCCTACAGCATCCAGATCGAGCCGCATGACTACATGGCCGAGCTGTTTGACGCAGTGGCGCGCACCAACACCATCCTGATCGACTTCGCGCGCGACGTCTGGGGTTATGTCAGCGTTGGCTACTTCAAGCAGCGCCTTAAAACCGGTGAAATTGGTTCGAGCACCATGCCGCACAAGGTCAACCCGATTGATTTTGAAAACGCCGAGGGCAACCTGGGCCTGGCCAACGCGCTGCTGCGCCACCTCAGCGAAAAACTGCCGATCAGCCGCTGGCAGCGCGACCTGACCGACAGCACCGTGCTGCGCAACATGGGCGTGGCCTTCGGTTATGCGGTCCTGGCCTACAGCTCGCTGAACGTGGGCCTGGGCAAGCTTGAGCTCAACAGCGAGGCGCTGGACGAGGACTTGGGCAGATCCTGGGAAGTGCTGGCCGAGCCGATCCAGACCGTCATGCGGCGTTATGGCGTGCAGGGCGCCTACGAAAAACTCAAGGAAGTCACGCGCGGAAAAACCGTGACGGCCGAAGCCTTGCACGGGCTGATCCGCTCCCTGGAGATTCCGCAGGCCGAAAAAGACCGCCTGCTGGCGATGACACCGGCCAGTTATGTTGGCAAAGCCGCCGAACTCGCCAAACGGGTTTAAGCAAGCCCCCACGGTTGCTCACTTCGTGTAGCGTCCTGCCCCCCCGAGGGGGCCGCTGCGCCTGCGGGCCGGCGGAGCCGGACCCGCGGCCCCGGCTGGGTTTAAGAGCACCGCGCTGTATCCAACGATCTCAGGCGGCGGGCATCCCGGCGCCGCAGTTCCAGCACTCCTCGAAACCGCCTTCGACCATTTCGCCACACGCGCACAGCCAATGCCGCTGCGGCGGGTTCTGCAGACTCTGCAGCAGCAGCTGGGCGCGTGGTTTTTCATGGTCATGGGCCAGCCAGATTTCGGGCTGGCACTGGTCGGGCGGCAACTCGCCAGCGACGCTGCCGAGGAAATAACGCTGCACGCTGGCCGAGAACCCGGCCTGCTGCAAGGCATCGGCCCACAGCGCCGCGATGGCAATATTCGGGGCGCGGGCAAGTCGGAGCATCTGCCCAGTTTACTCCTGTACTCCTGAATTGATAGCTGCTTGCGCCCATTCCATAAGGGCTGCAGGCCAAAAAGGCTTAAATTTTTGTAACTACTCAGCCCGCACCGGCGCGCCCTCTTTCTCCCTCGCCCTCTGGGAGAGGGTTGGGGTGAGGGCGGGGCACTGGCGGCGGCACATCCTTGTTTTCCAGCGCACGGTCGGCGTAACGGCCAAAACGCCAGGCCGTGTCTTCCTGGGTGATGCGCCGCCAGGTGGCGCGTTTTTCTACCGGGCTCATCTCGGGCCAGTGCTGCACCTCTTCAAACGTGCGGCCGCAGCCCTTGCACAGGTCGTCGCCCTGGCTGGTCGAGCAGATGGCGATACAGGGCGTGTCGGCGGTGGTGTCGTACCAGGCGCGCCAGGCCGCCATGGCCTTGGGCGGAAAACCCGCCTCGTTGGCCTCGTCCTCGTGGTAGAAAACCATCAGTGCATAGACCTCCGCCAGCGCCCGCAACTCGGGCGCCAGCGTCACGCCGTCGGGCGATGGTTTTTTCTCGCGCCAGTAGTTAATGGCGGCTTCAATGTCGGTGATGTGGATGCCAAACATGCGGGGCGATGCAATCAGAAAAAGAAAAATGGAGGCTAAAAACGGGGTCGCCCCTCCAGACGGCATCTGCTTGTTGCCGACAGGGTCACGAATGATAGGCCAAGCCTGCGTCCCTCCCGAGTACCGGGCTTTTTCAAGCGCACCGCGCCGACTTTTGCAAAAATTTGCAACTTGTTGTCAAATAGGGGCTTCCGAAGGGGAGTAACTCCCTCGTCCGGCGCCATCGGGACCGCCCCGCCGCCAGACGTTCAGCAAGTCGTCATTACGAAGTTCACACTTCCGGCTTGCTGGGCATGCAGTGCAAAGCATGTCGAGCCAGACCTTCGATTGAAACCTGAACAGGTTTGATCGAGGCGTCGCGGCAACCCTTCCGCCCCTCACCGACCTTGTCTGGTTTTAACGAAACCGGAAGTCCGCCCGCCGGATTTCCACGCCGCAAGCTGACGTGAAAGTGTGGAATGGAATTATTCTCAACGCCCTGGTGGTCAGCGAACCGCTGCTGAATGTGGTCTACGGCGCACCTGACTCGGCCGTGGGAGAGTCCGCACCACTACAACACGCATAACCAGGAAACTTATGGACAACATGATTGTGTACATCGACGAGGCCGCTTACGCACTGACGATGTTGCCGCCCATGCTACCGGCGGGCCAGGGGCGCACCCCCATCCGCTGGATCGTGGTCGGCTGCGCCCCTCGGGTCACTCACCTCGTGAGCAAATGGGTCACCCACAGCGCACGCCAGAGCTGGCGCAGCAAGTGGGCCGAAAAAGTCTTTTCTCAGGTTGTTCCCAGGCTGCAAGGCCCTGGCGACTCGGTGATCACCCAGATCGCCAGCGGCCCCCTGTGTGATTTGACGGATGCACTGATGGCCCAATACGGTACGGGGCGCGTGCTGGACGCTCGCCGCCCCAAAGTCGGCAACGAACATCAGCCGGTCACGCGCCAGCACCCGCCGGAGGTACAGGGCCTGTGGAGTTACGTCGCCATGATGGCAAGCTCCGGCATGTTGCTGGCAGCGGACTGAGCTGAGTGGGTTTGGGGCACCTTTGCCTTACCGGCAAGCGGACGGCGCGGGTGCTATTCTTGCGTCCATGAAACTCATCATCAAATGGCTTCTCAGCGCTGCCGCCCTGTTGGCGGTGGCCTATCTGTATTCCGGCGTCACGGTCACCAGCTTCCCCGCTGCGCTGCTTGCGGCGGCCGTGCTGGGCGCGCTCAACACCGTCGTGCGTCCGATCCTGGTGCTGCTGACCCTGCCGGTCACGCTGGTCACGCTGGGGCTGTTTTTGTTTGTCATCAATGCCTTGATGTTCTGGGCAGCGGCCAGCCTGCTGAGCGGACTGCACGTCACCGGTTTTGTGGCTGCGTTGGTTGGCTCACTGATTTATTCCGTGCTACAGCTTGCGATCGAGTTTCTCCTGGAGCGCTTGCTCCCGAAGTAGCTGGTCGATCTCGCGGGCGCGGGTATCGATGATTGAGCCGTCAATGTGCGCGCTGGCGCCGGAACCGGTGTCGCGCCCGCTGCGCATCAGGTCCTGCGCCGCCTTGAAGCGGTCCCGCGCTGCGCCGTAGTCAAGTTGCGCCACGCGGCTTTCAGCATCAGCCCGAATCGCTCTGAGCGTCTGGCCTTGCTGGCCCTGGGCCGTCGCCAGTAGCTGCCAGGCCATCGCATCTTTGGGATGGGTGCTGACCCAGCTCTGCAGGCGGTCCGGCACATCCTGCGGGCGCCCCGCCGCCAGATCGGCCTGCGACTGCAGCAAGACCGCCGCACGGCTCTTACCATTGGCAAGTTTGGGGGCCTGCGCCGCACGTCCCGCTGCAATATCAATTTCCAGCGACAACAGTTCAAGCGCAGGGGCCATCGATGGACTTGCGGCCGCCGCTGTTTTCAGCTTGTCAGCCAGGCTGCGTGCCTGGCTGTGCTCGCGCAGGCGGGTGGCCGCCAGGGCGCCCGCGTACAGCGCGCCCACATCACGCGGCTTCAAGCCCTCGGCCGCAGATGCGGGCACGCGTTGCGCCTCGGCCAGCAACAGGCGCAAGGCGTCCGCGCTGGCATCCCCCAGCACCCGCGCGCGCCCGGCCATCATTGCATGAACCACGCGCGCGCGGCCGGCTTCCCCGGAAACAGGGGAGGGTGCAGGCCCCTCCAGTTGCAGCCGGCCTTTGGCTTCGCCGATGCGCTCCGTGGTCAAGGGGTGGCTGCGCAGATAGGGATAGGAGCCGTTGTCGTTGAGCCGCGAGGCTTGCTGCAGCTTGTCGAACATGGTCGCAAAACCCTGTTTTTCAAAGCCGGCATCGGCCATCACGCCAAAACCCACCCGGTCGGCCTCACGCTCCATGTCACGCGAAAAGTTGAGCTGGTTCTGCACCGCGATCGCCTGGCCCCCCGCGATGGCGGCATTCGCAGCATCGGGGTTTTTGCTGGCGGCCAGCATGCCCAGGATCATGGCGGCCAGCATCCACGGCATTTGCTGGCTCTGCTTGCTCATCAGGCGTGAAATATGCCGCTGCGTCACATGGCTCAACTCGTGCGCCAGCACGGAGGCCAGCTCGTCCCGGCTTTCCACGACAGCAATCAAGCCGAGATGCACACCCAGGTAGCCGCCCGGCAAGGCGAAGGCATTGATGGTGCGGTTGCGTATCAGCATGACCTCCCAGGCGAAGCGCTCTTCCAGATCGACCCCAAGGTCGCCACGCGCGCGTGCCGCCGTCATCAAGGGCTGCCAGATGCTTTGCAGGTAGTCGCCGAGCACCGGATCGTCAAGGTAATCCGGGTCGCGGTAAATACTGCCGGCGATCCGGTCGCCCAGGCGCCTCTCCGCGCTGGCCGGCAACTCCGATGTATCGCCCAGCACCGGCAAAGAGCCGCCGGAGCGACCCGGTGCCTGGGCTTGCGAGAAACCGGCAAATGCTATCAAAAATATAGCCGTCAGCGCATATCTGCTATGGGCTAGAGGCCTTTTCCTCTTGATAAATTCAGAAGGAGTCAATGGGAACAAAGGCAATCACCTTGGTAGTGTTGAGATCGAGCAAGGGCCGCCCCCGGGCTGGCAGACGCCAAGACGGGGCTGCTGCCCATGCAGTCGTTGGGCCACCGCGGTGACTTGGGACATGTTGAACATGCTCTTATGATGAAGGATGCTTGTAAAGGTTTCGTAACAGTATGACCACGACTTCAACACTCACACATTTCGATGGGCAAGGCCAGGCGCACATGGTGGATGTCGCCGCCAAACCCGCCACACACCGGGTCGCGGTCGCGCAAGGCCGTATTTTTATGACGGCCGCCACCCTGGCCATCATCCTCGAAGGCACGGCAAAAAAGGGCGACGTACTCGGGATCGCTCGCATTGCCGGCATCATGGCCGCCAAAAAAACCAGCGAGTTGATTCCGCTGTGCCATCCGCTGGCCTTGACCCGCGTGGCGCTTGAGTTCACCTCTGATACCTCAAACGCCAGCATTGGCTGCATGGCCACCGTTGAAACCGTCGGCCCCACCGGTGTGGAGATGGAAGCATTGACCGCAGTTCAGATTGCATTGCTGACCATTTACGACATGTGCAAGGCAGTGGACCGTGCCATGGTCATCACCGATGTCAAACTGCTGGAAAAATACGGCGGTAAATCAGGGAGTTTTGTGGCCGCAGCATGAGGCCGCGCCCCCCCTCAATGGGCCGGGCCGTTCGGCAGGTTCAGGGCCTGGCGCCATTGCGCATGGTTTTTTGGGAAGGCCGCACGGTAGCGGGCCAGGTGCAGCAAGGCTTCATCGTCGCGCCGCAGCATCACGGCACTTTCAATCACCTTCTCGATCACCCTGGGCTCGGACGAGTAGTGCAGCAACTCACTGCTTAACGTGTAGATCTGAAGCGCATTCGCCGGGGTCAGCGGTGTCAGACTCAGTGCCGCGAAGTCGAACTGGTTCCGGAACAAGTACGTGTCACGAATTTTCTCCAGGGTATCTTCGCGATAAGCGGCATCGCGCTCGGCCGGTACCCGATAAATTTGGCTCACCCGGTGGTAGTCCCAGGCGGCGTAGGCCGCAACCGCCATCATCAGCGCCGCTGTCGCTGCCAGAAAATAATTGGCACGCACCGGCCTTGCATCGACGCCTGCTGGCGGGGGTGATGTGGGGTCCTGTCGCTCCCGCGTTGTCCACAGCAGGTACACACACAGGCCAAAGGCCATTTGAAACGGTCCGTACCACAAGGGGTATTCAAGCAGGCTGTGCAGCACAATCAGCGCGAGTATGCCCCAGGCCATTTGCCGCGTCGGATCGGTTTCACGCCAGGGCCAGCCCCGCAAAACCAGCCGGCCAGCGATGCCGCAAAACAGCACCGCCACAGGAATGCCCAACTCCACCGCCAAATGCAAAGGCAGGTTGTGCGCGTTGTCCAGAATGTCGCAAAAGCGCTCGCCGGGGTACAGCGTTATGTAGTGTGCGTAATCAAGTTCACCCCAGCCCCAACCCCACCACGGCTTTTGGGCAATCAGGTGCAGCACGTTGGACCAAAGTGTGAGGCGGCTGGCACAACCCGCATCGCCGTCCCGCAGGCGGGCCAGCGCACCTTGTCCCTGCAACTCGAACCCGGCCAGCCACGGCAAGGCCAGCAGCGCAAGCGCATAAATCAACACCGCCATCAGCAACACCCGGCGTGCAGGTGGCTGGCGCCATGCACCCCACACCCCACACAACCCGCACAGCAAGATAAGCTGCAGCAAACCGGTCCGCGACGACGAGGCGGCATTTCCCGCCGCAAGCAAAGCCGCCCCAAGCAGCACCAGCCACTTTCGATGCGGCGCAACGCGGCCAGTCGCGACGAGCCACACCAGTGCCACCAGAGACAGATTGGTCAGGCTCGCAAATTGATTGCGCTGGCGCAGGTTGGCAAACGCCTCCCCCATGCTGGGCAAGCTCATCCAGGGTGAGAAGTAAGCCGCCACGCCAAAGTACTGGCACAAACCGATCACGCTACTGAGCACCCCTGCAAGCAGCCAGGCCCCTGCAATGACCGGTGCCCAGCATCGGGCACCTGGGCGCTCATGGCAAACACTCCACACCCCTGCCCCTGCGGCAAGACAGCCCCAGGAAAACAGCCACGGCATTACAGCGGGCATGGGCCCCGGCGCAAACGGATTTACCCAAGGCAGGACCAGCAAACTGAACACGGCAACGCGCAACATCAAAATAGCTTTAGCGGGTCGAGGTGCGGAGATCGGGGACGGTCGTCAAGCGGAGCCCTAGGCCAAATGGGACGGTTCACGGGCAAACCTCCAAAGCCAGCGGCGCAACTAGAAAAAGCCGTCTACCGGCAAATACCCAACGATGCGTGCATCGGGGGACGCAAGCAGGGCGACGCCGCTTGCATGGCGCGACATCATGGGCAGGAAGCGCATGTTTTCTGGCGCCACGCCGTGACGCGCGGCCGCAGCCCGGACGGGATCAGCCTGCTCAGGAAATTTTTCAAGCAACAATTTCACAGGGCGTGCCTTGTTGAAAACCACCTCAGCATAGGAGGCGTAACTCACCCAGCGCTCGGGCTGCATGGCGATATCAAGCCCTTGCATGCCCAAATCGAGGCCGCGCAACATCTCTTGCTGATTCGCGGGTTTTCGAGCGGCAAGCAAGGTCGGACCGGTCCATGGCAGTTGGCGATACTCCGGAAGCGCCTGGCCCAACTGCGAAGGCTCTATATCGGCGGCGGTCACCACCTGGAGCCGGTCTACTTCAAACACCAGATGCGCCGGACGCGCGATCGCGATGGTGTACATGCCATAGCCAAAAGCCAGCAGTTGCACCAGGACAATCAAGGCGATATCACGCCGCAGCTCAGCGCGGGGTTTGGCGGGATTGGCCACCAATGCCGTTAAAACCGGGCCCAACACAAGGTCAATGCCCACCAGCATGGCGAACAAAGCCAGGCCTCCGGCAAACGTGGCGTACGGCGATGGATACCAAACCAGAAAAACCAGCAGGCTGGCCAGCAGCGCAATGCCGGCGCTGATGAGAAAGTGCAGTCCTGAAGCGCGAACGCGAAGACTCATTCAGTCACCCCCACAAGAAAAGAAACAGGGCTTGAGTTTGCCATGCATGTGTACAGACAACCAAAGGTTCCGAAAAGCAAAAAGGCCGCAGCAGCGGCCTTTTTGGAGGGCGTAAACCCTGATTACAAATGATTTAGCGGCACTCAGCGGGCGCGAATTTGCCCAGCATGGTGGCACCGTTGGTGGCGCCGTTGACCGCAGTTTTACCTGCGGTGTAGCAAGTCCACACGAGTGCGCCAGTAGGTGGTGTACCGGAGGCCAGCACCGCTCCGTTCGCGGAAGGCCAAAGCTGAAGCAGATTGGTGGCTGCGGGCACCAGTGCCGCCTGATACGCAACCGCAATCAGCCCGGTGGCCGTTGTGCCAGTGATGGAGAGTACGTTTTTTGTCACGCCGGTTGCTGCGTCCACCGGAACCTGCATCGCACAAGTGCCAGCGGCAGCGCAAGTCGTTGGCACTGCGCCCGTACCCGTTGTCATACCAGCAAACAAGCCGCCCGCAGCATCAGCGGTAGCGTTGGACGCATTGTCGGCAACAACAACTTTCATCGAACTACCCAACACGATACCTTCCGTGACTTTCGCCCGGATGGTGTAGTCCTGATAAGCAGGCAGAGCCACCGCAGCCAAAATACCAATGATCGCGACAACGATCATCAACTCGATCAGGGTAAAACCCTTTTGCATGGAACGCTTCATAAAAAACTCCTTGGTTGAAAAACTAGCTCGAACTTAGTGCAGATTTTGTGCCAAGCAATTTACCGGGGAAATTTCTCATTTCTAGGCTGCTGCTTGCCGAAAAAAAGGCGTTTTTGGTCAACTCGAGAAAATACGACGACAATTTTGTCACTTGATGCACACCGACCGAACCATCTTCATATCCGTCAGCCCCATCAACACCTTCTCCATGCCGTCCATCTTGAGGGTACGCATTCCGCTGTTGACAGCCGCTGAAAAAAGCTCGGCGACCCGCGCCCGTTCCTGAATCAGCTTTTTCGCCGCATCGTCGGCAATCATCAACTCGTGCAGGCCAATGCGCCCTTTGTAGCCGGTCTTGTTGCATTTGTCGCAGCCTGCGGCGCGGTAAAGGGTGAGCCTGCCGTCCTGGCCATAACGCTCCATCCAGTCGTCCAGCAGTTCTTGCGCCGCGCCGCCGGAGTCGTCCTTCCAGGCCTCGGTGTTGCGCAGTTCTTCAGCGTATTCCTTGATGAAGTCCTTCAACTCCTGCGAATCCGGCTGGTAGGCCTGCTTGCAATCACACAATTTTTTAGCCAGCCGTTGGGCCAGAATACCCAGCAGCGCATCGGCAAAATTGAAAGGGTCCATGCCCATGTCCAGCAGCCGGGTGATGGACTCCGGAGCCGAGTTGGTGTGCAGGGTTGAAAACACCATGTGCCCGGTCAAGGACGCCTCCACACCCATCGAAACGGTTTCCTTGTCGCGTGACTCGCCGACCATGATGATGTCCGGGTCGGCACGCAGGAAAGCGCGCATGACGAGTGCAAAGTCGATGCCGGCTTTTTTGTTGATCTGGACCTGGCGCAAGCCCTTTTGCGTGATTTCAACCGGGTCTTCGGCGGTCCAGATTTTGGTGTCCGGCGTGTTCAAGAATTTCAGGATCGAATGCAGCGTCGTCGTTTTGCCGGAGCCAGTCGGGCCGCAGACGTAGAACAGGCCATAGGGTTTGGACACAGTTTTCTCGAGGCGCTCTTTGTTGTGCGCGGTCAGCCCGAGTTTTTCCAGGGGAATGGGCTCACCCGCCGCCAGAATACGCATGACCACGTCTTCCACGCCGCCGGCCGAGGGGACGGTGGCTACGCGCAACTCAATATCGAGTGGCCCGTATTTCTTGAACTTGATCTTGCCGTCTTGCGGTTTGCGCTTTTCGGAGATGTCCAAATCACACATGATTTTGAGGCGTGTCACCATGGCCTGGCGAAACTGCGCCGGCACTTCGATGTAGGGCTGCAGGGTCCCATCAATGCGAAAACGAATTCCCGTCTTGGCCTTGCCGGGCATGGGCTCGATGTGAATGTCAGACACTTTTTGTTTATAGGCGTCAACGATGACCTTGTTGACGAACTTGACCAGTTCGTTGTCAGCCGCCGCCGACTCAAGGGCCGAGTCATCCGAGGCATCATTGTCCAGTGGCGAGTCCATGTCAGCAAGTAGCTGATCGATGGAACCCCCTTCGTTTCCTGCGCCAAAAAGCTGGCTCAGCGTTTCGTCAAATTCAATTTGCGTCGTCACGCAATAAGCGAATTTGCTGATTTTCGGAAACACCTGAGGAACCACCCGTGCGCCGCGCACGGCCTCGGGATCAACACACATGATGACCAGGTCCTCGGGGGTTTCTTCCAGGGGCATCCAGCTTTGCTGCTCGACAAAATGCCGCTTGAGCAAGCCATGCAGCGTCTCCGAACGAATCCGCCCGGCGTTGAACGCTTCATAAGGCACGCCAAAGAATTTAGCCAATGAGGCGCCTATTTGTACCGGCCGGATCCGGTAGTCCGCCATCAACAGATGCTCCACCGACTGCACTTCTTCGCGCGCTTTTTGCACACACTGCAACAATTCATTCTGCGACAACACGCCATCGGCCACCAGCCCATCGTATTTCGTCGCCCTGCGTCGCTGGCCTTCCTCGACCTTCTGCATACGCTGACGTATGGCGATGCCCAGTGTCTTGCACAACTGCTGTGCGCCGTCCTCTTCCAGTCTGGCAAAGGGCTGGTCGCTGCGGTTGTTGATGACCTGCAAAACGCCATACAGCGTATTGCCGTCCATCACTGGCGCGACCAGCATTTGCTTCGTCCGATAGCCGGAGCGTTTGTCAACCTCCTGCAAAAAACTTAAGGCGGGGTGAATCTTCTTGAGCGCCTCATCGTCATAGACATCGGCAATATTGACTATGGCCTTGGACAGCGCCACGTAACCCGCAATGCTTTGTGCGCTGATGGGCAGCTTGAGGTCACGGCTGGTATTGAGGCCCGTCTTGACCTTGGAAACAATCGACGTGCGGTCTTCGTTGACGGCGTACAGGGTCAACCGGTCTGCGTTGAAGAGCTTGCAGATGTCCTGGCTGGCGTCCAGCATGATCTGGTCGATGTTTTCGGTCTCGTGAATGCGGTTGGTCACTAGCTGCAACTGGCGAAAATACAGCGCCTCAAAAGTCACCCCCCGCTCTTGCGGGGGAAGCATCTGCGAGTCGAAAAATTCGTCTTCGTGGTCTCGTTGTACGACGGCGTTCATAGTTCGAACTCCTGACCCGCGCGCAACCAGCGTATGTCGTGGGTGACGTGGGGACCAAACGGCGCCGTCTGGTCAAAGCGCTGGATTTCGGCCATGATCAAATCGGTTTCTGCCGGCTTGGTATGGGTGATGTAAATCGGATAATTTTTGCCTTTGTCGATGCAGTCGAGTTCGCTGGCAAGCGCATGGGGCGACAAATGCAGGCTGCGCCTGGCCAAGTCGCGCTCCCGGTTGCTGAAGGCAGTTTCAATCACCAGCATGGCGACGTCGAGCTGGTTGATACGTTGCCAAAGCGCGGGGTTGCGTTCAGTGTCGCCGGTAAATACCCAGCAGCCTGCACCAGCAGCCACCGAATAGCCGACCGCCGGAACCGTATGAACCGCTGGCAGTACTTCCACAAATTTTCCGGCGAGCAACAGTGTCTGTCCAATCGTCAGCGGGTGAAAGCTGATAAAGGGTGCCTCAGGCGTCGGTATTTTCGAGAAATCAGGCCAGATGGTGTTGTTGAAAATATGCATCCTTAACGCATCTATCGTGCCCTGCAGCGCATGAACCTGTATCGGGCTTGTCCGCTGCGCAGCAATCGCATCGACCATCAGCGGCAGGGCTGCGACGTGATCGAGGTGGGAATGTGTGAGCAAAACGTGATCAATGGCGGACATCTCATCCAGCGTGAGATCACCAACCCCCGTCCCGGCATCGACCAGCACGTCATGATCGATCAGGAAAGACGTGGTTCGGCAGTCTTTGGCGATAGCCCCCGAGCAACCCAGTACACGTACTTTCATGGCTTTTTACGCTTGATGCGCCGACAGGCTGCGCTTATTTGGTATCGAAGTTGGTTGCGCCGTCCCATCCGGGATCAAATGGCAACAACCTCATGGAGGTTACACGCTCCGCGTACAGCCGGTAAAGGTACTTTGGCGCACTCATGCGCTGTAAGTTGAGCAAATGCACATCGCAAGCGTCCCAGGCCTGATCGCGGTAGGCCTTGAGAGCCAAGGCCCACTCCTTCAACTCGGCACCTGTTCGCGCATCTAGCAGGCCCAAAGGCGCCAGAGGGGAAAAAATGGCCGCCGACTGGTCTTTGCCCTTGACCCGCACCCTGTCCAGCTCTTGCCATGCAAAATCTGTAGCGAGCTTGCGGGTCGAATCACTGACCACAGTATCGACACCATAGGTTTTGGACAGCCCCTCCAGGCGAGAACCCAGATTGACAGAATCACCAATCACCGTGTAACTGCGACGTATGTGGGAGCCCATGTCGCCGACACACATGCTCCCGGTGTTCAGCCCGATGCCTATGCCGATTTCCGGTAATCCTTGGGCACGGTGTTCTTCGTTGAGCTGGCGAATCGCATGTGCCATTTCGATGGAGGTTTTGACCGCCAGACCGGCATGCTCCGGCGTGTCCACGGGCGCGCCCCAGAACGCCATCACGCAGTCCCCCATGTATTTGTCGATGGTGCCGCGGTTATTGCGGATCAAGTCAGTCAGCCTGCTGAAAACGCTGTTGAGCAATGCCTGGAGCTGCGTAGGTTCCATGGTCTCTGACATTTTGGTGAAACCGCGCATGTCACAAAACATCACCGTCAGCTCCTTGGCTGACGCTTTCATGCTGTAGCTGTCGGGGTCTTTGACCATTTCGTCGACGAGTTCAGGCGGCACGTAGGTGCCAAATAAATTGGCCAATTCGCGTTTGGATCGGCTTTCGACAAAGTAGCCATAACTCATGTTCAACGCAAAGGCGGTCAGCGCCATCACCAACGCGGTGGCCAATGGCAACACCAGTCCATATGCCGAGTACAGCCAGAAATTGAGGCCGACCAGCAGGGCGACCATGCCCACGCTGGTTGCGACGGCCTTGGGGGCAGACAGCATGGGCAGCGCAAATGCAAGCGTCAGCCCGGACAAAATCAGAACGAGTACGTCATACCCCAGCGCGTAATCCGGCTTGACGAACACCTTGCCATCGAGGAAGCCTGAAATCACGTTGGCATGGGTTTCCACGCCCGGATAGGTTTCCCCGACAGGCGTCACCCTCAAGTCGAGCAAACCCGGCGCGGTGGTGCCAATCAAAACAATTTTTTCCTTCAACTGGCCCGCCGCTACCTTTTTAGCCAACACATCGGAAGCCGAGATATAACCGAAAGAACCGCCGCTGGCACCACCTGGCCCCCTAAAGGGCACCAAGGTGGCCACCCGGTCGTCGACAGGAATAGCCAGTGTCTTGTTGCCCTGCTTGAGCAGAATGCTCTCCAGGCCCTGGTAATGGCGGGTCGAAAATCTTTCCTGCGAAAACCCGGGCTCGACGCTTGGCAAACCAACCAGCACGCGAAACATCGCCAACGACAGCGATTCGTAATATTGGCCTTTGTATTCGGCCAGCAAAGGGACGGAGCGAACAACGCCGTCCCCCTCGGTGATGGCGTTGAAAAAGCCCGCCATCGGCGCCGCTTTGGCAACCGCGTCGATATTGGCGCCGTAGCCATTCCAACTGGTGACCTTGACAAGCCGGCCGTTCATCGCCTGGTGATCCATTACCGGGGGAGGCAATATACCGGTGACCCGCCCATCCCGGTCACTTGTGAAGTAATAACCCAGAACAACCGGACGCTTGGTGATTGATTTTGCAAAGACAGCGTCGTAGTCCAGACTGTCTTGTATCTGGCCAAGCTTGTCGGCAAATGCCGGCTGATCCTTCATTTCGTTTTGCGCTAGCTGCCTGAGCCGCTTCAAGCCGGAACTCTCATCGGCCTCCGCAAAAACCACGTCAAAACCCAGCATGGCCGCTTGCTGGCGGTCCAGCAATTCTTCCACCAGTTCAGCCAATTTGTTGCGTCCCCAGGGCCAGCGACCTACCTCTGCCAGGCTTTTTTCGTCAATGTCCACAATGACGATGCGCTCGTCAACCGTCCTGGGCATGGTGGCGCGAAGCCGGGCATCGTAAAGAATGTCGTCGAGCCGCTGCAGAACGTCCAGCCGGAGCGCGCCACCTGCATGCAGCAATGCAAAAATCAGCGGGATCAGTGTGACGGCAATGCGACGCCAGTGCCGGAAAAGAAGTCGCATAGGGCCTCTCAGAGTGCGGCGCTTGAAGTCGGTTTTCCGGTCAACGCCAAACAACCGTTTGGATCAATGCTGTACAAACTGCATTTGTGTGCCCGCTAGCTCCAGGAGATCGCCATTTTTAAGCGGGACAGGCTCCGCGCCAATGGACGTACCATTAAGAGTAGGCCGGTTGTCGCCTTCCACATGCGCGACAACAAAACCATGCGGCCTTCTGGTAATAGCAGCAACCGCCACACCAGGTTTGCCAATGGTGGTGACTACCTTGACCAGCGCAACCTCCCGGCCAGCCGCAGCGCCAGACATCACCTTGATGGCCGCATTGCCAGTGCCACCTTCCACAGGAGAGGGTGCAACCACGCTTGCTGCCGGGGCGGTCAAGCCCGCCGAACCCGCCTTGATGATCATCGTTTTCTCGAAGCTGGCGCTTGCGGCTTCGTTCACATATTTGATCTTGTACTTGCCGATCTCGACGGTGTCACCATTGCTCAATTGCTGCTTTTTAAGGGCTTTGCCGTTGAGATAGGTGCCATTGGTGCTGTTCAAATCTTCGACGAATACTTCATTGCCCGACATTTGTAGAACCGCATGCTCGCCACTGACGGCCAAGTTGTCGATGACGATGTCGTTGTAAGGCCGCCGACCCAGGGACGTACGGTCCTTGGTCAGTTGCACCTCCTTGATGACGACACCGTCAATTGAGACGATCATTTTCGGCATGGCCGACTCCTGTCATTTTTTAATTTGGCTCTCAATGGCTATTTCCCCAACATTCTTGATAGTAGTCCGCGTTTAACCGAGGCTTCCTTGGCTTGTGCCAGCAATACTGAAATATTATCCCGCCCCCCCCCGTTATTGGCCGCAATAACAAGTTGCTTGGCGATCTGATCGAGCGACTTCGATCCCAATAGAATAGCCGCAATCGCTTCGTCGTTGATCATGTCGGACAGGCCATCGGAGCACATCAGGTAGATATCACCCAACTCCACGCGGTGTTCGTTGACTTCCAGCAACACCGCATCCTCGACCCCCAAAGCCCGCGTGACCAGGTTTTTGTTCACCGAAGTGAGCGCTTGTTCCGGTGTGATCAACCCCGCATCAATCTGTTCCTGCAGCAGCGAGTGGTCCTTGGATATCTGCTGAAATTGAGTCCCCCGCAAACGGTAACAGCGCGAGTCACCGATATGGCCCAGCATCAGGCGCATGCCCTGGAACACACCGACAACCAGTGTGGTGCCCATGCCGGAATATTGGGGGTTGGAGTTGGCCGCGTTGAAAATGGAATGGTTGGCATTTTCAACGCAAATTTCCATGGCGCGCCGCACCTCCTTGGCGTTGGCGTTTTTGCCCGCCTGGGACAACCATCGTCCCAACTCCGACTTGATGAAAGCGGTGGCCATACCGCTGGCTATTTCTCCTGCGTTGTAGCCACCCATGCCGTCGGCCAGAATGCACAGGTTGGTAGCGGCATCAAAAGTTACCGCATCTTCGTTGTTGTCCCGAGTTAAACCCGGGTCAGTCTGGGTACAAATCTCGTAAATCATTGTTTTTTTGTTATGGCTTCAAATCTTTTTCGGCATGGCCTGCCGCGGCGTCGAAAGGTGTCTGAGTGACAACTGTTTTTTCAAATAAAGGTCGCTCTTCGGCTGCTAAAACGGCGGTTTTTTCACCCGCGTCTGACGCTCCCGCAGCCTGCAACGCCGTCGCAAAAGGCGGCGAAGTGACGGCGCCAGATAGCTCCGCGATCACAACGCGCAAATCAGCGGCAAACTGCTCACCCTCCTGATACCGGGCCTCGGACTTTTTGCTGAGCGACAAGGCCACGATATCCGCCAGGCGCCCCGACAACTCCTGTCGGATGATACGGATGTCCGGTGCCGGTTCATTGGCGATTTTGTACATCAACTCCGCCATCGAGTCACCGCGAAAAGGCAGCACACCAGCAAGCATCTGAAAAAGCATCACGCCCAGTGAATACATATCTGAGCGGCCATCGACCTTTTTGCCGGCGATCTGCTCGGGCGACATGAAGCTCGGCGTTCCAAGCACCATACCGGTTTTGGTTTTGCTGGAGTCAGTGATGCGGGCAATGCCGAAATCAGTCACCTTGACGGTGTCGCTCTCGGGGTCATACATGATATTGGCAGGCTTGATGTCACGGTGCACCACGTTTTGCTTGTGGGCATAAGCCAGCGCGATGAAATGCTCACTCAGGATGCTGGAGGTGATGTGGGCAATGGTCTCCGCAGGCGACAGTCCCGGACCGGCTGGCGTGGGGAACTGTGTTCCCACCCCGGCGGCCGTGGCGCCGATGACCACAATCTTGTCGGTGTACTTGCTGGCTGGAATTTTGCCTGACAGCACGTCGTAAAAAGAGTCGACCGTAAAAGCCGGTTTGCCGTCCCGGCCTTTGTAAAACTGCGGCAGCATCAATGCGGCCTCGTCGGTGCCGATGCGCAATTTGCCGATTTGCACTGACTCCACCCCGTTCAGTTTGATATCTGGCGCGTCAAGGTTCAGGCTTTTGACGGCTGCCAGCAAACCCATCGAGGGCACCGCCTTGCCGTAATAGTTGATCAGCAAAGGCTCTTGCCGCACCGCACCATCCACATTAGGCAGCTGGTTCAAATGCGCAACGCCCGCCGCGCTGTTGCCGATGATCTCGATCGGCTGTTGTCCGCGAACGGCGGGCAGCGAGAAACCCCCTGTCTCTTCCACGGCACTTTTGAGCGCGTACGCGGGCAGCGGATGGTCGGGCTTGCCCTGGGGCTCACCCAGCACAAACACGGAGGGAACCAACACATTGCCGGCTTTGGTCATGCTGGTGGCGAGCTTGGCGTCGGTATCCAGCGCCACCTCGGCATCCGCAATCACCTTGCCAAGTTGTTCGTTGAGCCCGCCCTGAGACAGCACCGGGTCGACCGCCGGGCCCAGTGCTTCCTTGATCTTCCGGATGAACACCAGTCCACGGTCGGTTTGCGGCTCGAAAAAGAAGGCGGTGTGCGCAATCGTTTTGACTTTGGCTGCGGTCAACTGGTCAATCAGTTGGGCATGTACATCGCGCGACCAAGGCCAACGACCGATGTTGGCGATGCTCTGGTCGTCGATGGCAATGATCGCGATGCGATCCGATGGCTGGCGCGAAGTGCTGGTGCTGGCAAAGTCGTAATAGCGACGCTCCAGCGCGCCAAAGAAGTCGGTGGCGCTGTGCAGAACCAATACAGCCAGCACCACCAGGACGCCAACAAACCAGTCTGCCCGCCAGAATTGCCTGCGTTTACTTGATGATGTGGCCACGTCCCGCCCTTTGTCCTGGTTTCGCTGTTCATATCCAGTCTCACCGATTTGGTCGCGCCACCAGCCACCGAGTCGCGTTACAGCGCGGTTACAAATTTCTATTTGTGGACGTTAACAGACGCCTTGAACACGGACAAGGGACTTTTGCACATGGCCCAAAGCTTGTGTTGCAAATTGGTCCACCAGCACCGGGGCTCAGGCCGGGGCGGCCGGCTTGTGGCGAGCCTGCAAGATCTTGCCTGCCGCAAGGACGAACAAAGCACCTACCGCAGCCGCCAGGTAGCTCCAGCCCGCCGAAGCAGGCAAATAAGCCTTGATGGCGGGGTCGGTGTACGCCATCTGACCGGCAATCCAGCCCAGCAGCATGGCGCCCAACGTGATGATGATCGGAAAACGCCCCATCAGCTTGAGAACCAACTGGCTGCCCCAGACAATGATGGGAATGCTGACCAGCAAGCCAAAAATTACCAATGGCAGTTGATGGTCTTGATGGGCGCCTTGGGCAGCACCCGCAATCGCCAGCACGTTGTCCACACTCATCACCAGGTCGGCAATGATCACGGTTTTGACCGCGCCCCAAAGCTTGTCGCTGGAGCTGATGTTATGCGCGTCCTCGGCTTCGGGTTGCAGCAGCTTGACGCCAATCCACAGCAGCAGCAGAGCGCCGACAATCTTGAGGTAAGGAACGGCAAGCAGCGCCAGTGCAAAGGCAATCAGCAACACGCGCAACACAATCGCGCCCATGGTCCCGTAAATAATGCCCTGCGTACGTTGCTTGGAAGGCAGGTTCCGGCAAGCCAGGGCGATCACCACCGCGTTGTCGCCACCCAGCAGGATGTCGATCATGATGATCTGGCCAACTGCAAGCCAGAAACTGGCTGTCATGAATTCTTCCATGGAAACCTCTCAAAGGGAATCGAAAAGGCCGATTGTCAGCGAAGACAATCGGCCCAACAGTTGACCGGACTCAATTTTCCGGAATTTACAGCAAGGCTTTTAGCAACTTCGCCATTTCGGAGGGGTTGCGGGTCACCGTGAAGCCGCATTCCTCCATGATGGCCAATTTGGCGTCCGCCGTGTCGGCGCCGCCGGAGATCAGCGCGCCCGCATGGCCCATGCGTTTGCCGGCGGGGGCCGTGACCCCGGCGATGAAGCCAACGATGGGCTTTTTCATATTGGCTTTGCACCATATGGCCGCTTCGGCCTCGTCCGGGCCGCCGATTTCGCCAATCATGATGACGGCGTCGGTGTCTGGATCGTCATTGAAGGCGCGCATCACATCGATGTGCTTGAGACCGTTGATCGGGTCGCCCCCAATGCCCACGGCGGTGGACTGGCCCAGGCCGATTTCGGTCAGCTGGGCCACGGCTTCATAGGTCAGCGTGCCGGAGCGGCTGACCACGCCGATGCGGCCCTTGCGGTGAATATGGCCGGGCATGATGCCGATTTTGATTTCTTCAGGGGTGATCAGGCCGGGGCAGTTGGGGCCCAGCAGCAGGGTTTTCTTGCCGCCGGCGGCTTCCTTGGCCTTCATGCGGTTGCGCACCTCCAGCATGTCGCGGACCGGGATGCCTTCGGTGATGCAGATGGCCAGATCGAGGTTGGCTTCAACCGCTTCCCAGATGGCTGCGGCAGCGCCTGCAGGCGGCACGTAGATCACCGAGACCGTCGCGCCCGTGGCTTTGGCAGCTTCGATCACAGTGGCAAAAATCGGGATGCCTTCGAAGTCTTCGCCGGCTTTTTTCGGATTCACGCCGGCGACAAAACATTCCTTGCCGTTGGCGTAGTCGCGGCACATGCGGGTGTGAAACTGACCGGTCTTGCCGGTAATGCCCTGCGTGATGACTTTGGTGTTTTTGTTGATGTAGATGGACATGTTCTTGGCTCCGGGCTTATTTGACTGCGGCGACGATTTTGGTCGCGGCTTCGGCCATGGTGTCTGCAGCGATGATTGGCAGGCCCGAGTCGGCCAGCATCTTCTTGCCCAGGTCTTCGTTGGTGCCCTTCATGCGCACGACCAGCGGTACCGACAAGTTCACGGCCTTGCAGGCGGTGATGACGCCGTCGGCAATGGTGTCGCACTTCATGATGCCGCCAAAGATGTTGACCAGGATGCCCTTGACATCGGGGTTCTTCAGCATGATCTTGAAGGCTTCTGTGACTTTTTCTGCCGTAGCGCCGCCGCCGACGTCCAGGAAGTTGGCCGGCTCGCCACCGAACAGCTTGATGGTGTCCATGGTCGCCATGGCCAGACCTGCGCCATTGACCAGGCAGCCGATGTTGCCATTCAGGCTGATGTAGGCCAGGTCAAACTTGCTGGCTTCGACCTCGGCCGGGTCTTCCTCGTCCAGGTCGCGGAAAGCCACGATTTCGGGGTGGCGGAACAGCGCGTTCGGGTCGAAGTTGAACTTCGCGTCCAGCGCCTTGATATTGCCGTTGCCTTCGAGGATCAAGGGGTTGATCTCGGCCAGGCTGCAGTCGGTTTCCATGTAGCACTTGTAGAGCTTTTGCAACACGTCCACGGCCTGGGCGGTGGAGCCTGGGGGCACGGTCATGCCGTCGGCCAGTTCTTTCGCTTGCGCGTCGGTCAGTCCGAGGGCCGGGTCGACAAACACCTTGATAATTTTTTCGGGCGTGGCGTGCGCCACTTCCTCGATGTCCATGCCGCCCTCGGAAGACGCCATGAAGGCGACCTTTTGCGTGGCACGGTCGGTCACCGCCGACACGTAATATTCTTGTCGGATGTCGGCGCCGTCTTCAATCAGCAGGCGGCGGACTTTTTGCCCGGCCGCATCGGTTTGGTGCGTGATCAGCTGCATGCCGAGGATTTCGCCGGCGACTTTTTTGACTTCCTCAATGCTGCGCGCCAGCTTGACGCCGCCACCCTTGCCGCGGCCACCTGCGTGGATCTGGGCCTTGACCACCCAGACCGGGCCGCCGAGTTTCTGGGCCGCTTCCACAGCTTCCTGCACGGTGAAGGCAGGAATGCCGCGCGGCGTCGGGACACCAAAGTTGCGCAAGATTTCCTTGCCTTGGTATTCGTGAATTTTCATGAAATTACTTCCAGGAGTCGGTAAAAATGGGCACTGGCGCTTGAGCTGATGTTTGTCTGCAACATCCCGGCAAATTCACCAAGATGTAACGCCTTCGGTCACTGCACGCAGCAGCGCAGAACTGTATCATGTTGCGATGCACAATTCTTGTGCGTGACTCACAGCGCATTTGGAAGCAGCTCAAGGGGAAGATGTCACATGGCCAAGGTTTTTATCGACGGTGAGGCGGGAACCACGGGTCTGCAGATCCGTGATCGCCTGCAGGCGATGCCTGCCATCGAGCTGATCAGCATCGCGCCCGAGCTGCGCAAGGACGCGGTGGCCAAACGCGCACTGATGGGTACGGTCGATCTGGTGGTGTTGTGCCTGCACGACGACGCGGCGCGCGCGTCAGTCGCCATGATCGACGAGCTGGCCCGCACCAGCGGCAAAAAGGGCCCCAAGATCATTGATGCGTCGACCGCCCACCGCACTGCGCCAGACTGGGTATTTGGTTTTCCCGAACTGGCGGCCGGGCAAAGCGAGGCGGTGGCCAAAGCTGATCGGGTGTCCAACCCCGGCTGTTATGCCACTGGTGCGATTGCGCTGATTCGCCCCTTGATCGACGCCGGACTACTGCCCGTCGATTTCCCGTTGGTCATCCCTGCGGTGAGTGGTTACTCCGGCGGTGGACGAAGCATGATTGAGGCCTACGAGGCCGGAACCGCGCCCCTGTACGAGATCTACGGGCTGAACCTGAAGCACAAGCACCTGCCGGAGATCATGAAATACACGGGCTTGACACGCCGCCCGGTGTTCACGCCCTCGGTCGGCAACTTTAAGCAAGGCATGCTGGTGCAGCTGCCCCTGCACCTGGACCTGCTGCCAGGCAAGCCCCGCGCTACCGAGCTGCTGGGGGCGCTGATGAACCATTACGCCGGCAGCCAATGGGTCACCGTGGAGGCCGCTGGCGACAGCGGTACGCTGGATGCCCAAGCCCTCAACGACACCAACAAAATGGAACTGCGGGTGTTCGGCAACGAGGAATTCCGTCACGCGGTGTTGATTGCCCGGCTGGACAACCTGGGCAAAGGCGCTTCGGGCGCTGCGGTGCAAAACCTTGAGCTGATGCTGGGGCTGTAATTCGCTATCGAATCAGGAGCTGCTCGCGCGCATGCTTATTGGGCCAACGGTCGATTTGATCCGGTTTTCCAGATTACAGCCCTCAATCTTCATGCACCTGAGACAAGACACGGCGAATCGCTTCAGCCGTCATACTTGGGCCGCCATTAAGCTGACAGCCAAAGATGGCGCACGGTAATATCTCCCGAGACGCTACCGTTGGGCAACGGTAGGTGCCTTTTGTGTGTAGTTATCGTGACTGAAACTGAGCCGCTGTTATCAACAACCGTCGCACAAACCGGCACCGTATGTGCGGTTGGTTTTTTTACCCAATGCTTTTCTAGCTCAATTTTTGCCTGCGGCACCGGATCAAGGTTCTGCACGTAGGCCAGCATTCCAGCATGAGGCATTCCCCACGCATATCGTTGATCGCAAAATTTTATTAACCCCTCATTGATGTAGTCAGCGACTCGTCTTTTAGGAGAAATTCTTTTGCATTCAAAAAAAAGTGAGTTGTACTGGCTATAGGGTACGGAAGATATTAAGCGGACAGAAATGTCAGGGCGCTTTTCCAATTTATCGCCCGTCACGTTCTCAAGCTCCTGTCCACGGATTGGAGGGCAAAACCGGCGGCCATTAAATCCGCTGTTAGATCTCGTATTCAAAAGTGACTGGAGAATATCCATCAGCTTCACCGAAACTTCGACTTCGGTCCCATGACTTAAGAGATATAGGGCGCGGGCGTCCTTAAGATGGGCCTCATCGACGATACATTTCCATGCTGAAGCAATAGCTGACTCCACTATTTGAATATTCTTTTGACTCCATGCGGGATAGGGAGCGTCAAGCTTTGTCGAGGGCGGTGATCCGATGTTGTGGAACATGGTGGATCAATTGGCCGAGGCTGATGAAAACAGCCCCGATTCACTCAATTGAAGCGCAAGCAATCGCGCCTTGCTTTTTGACCAATACCGGGCCTGACTCGGCTGCCCGACGAGCCATTGCTCTGGAGCCATCTGCAAGCGAAGCTGCGTGGTCCAAAAAGATTTTTCGCAGGCAATCTGACTAGCCAACATGATCAGATCTAGTGACGCTTCGGTTGAGCTTTTTTTAGCTTTCGAGATTTTGAAAAATAACCATTCATTTAGTGAAGGCACTGGGACTACGCACGCGACAAAGGAGTCGTCAATTAACTCGTTCAACGAGATCTGCACTTCTTCGACAAAGTCAAAAATTCCGCCAGCACGAGCATTGGTTGGCGCGGCAGCAAGTTTTAGCGATTGGGAATACGGCAGCCCAAATGTCAGAGCGTCCTTAATAAGCTGCCAGTCCAGATCACTTAGGCGGTAAACAGCTTTTACGAACACCTCCAGTTCCACCCAAGGGCTTTCGCCGGCCCTAATTTGATCAGCCAGTTTTTGGCATTTTTCGCGCAGCGCTTCGGATAATTCAGAATACGGCGCTATGGGGAAACTACGAATATCTTCCAGGTAAAAGGTTTCGCGCTCAATGCCAAACTTTGCGCTAGTGAGTAGTGCCCAGTAGACAAATAGGTCGCTGTAAGACAGAACGAAAAGGTATTGGCCGATTGGATTCTGACCAACGGGGAGTCCGTAGTAGGAAAAACAGAATGCGACATCCTCTTTACTCCATATTGCACCGCGCATTTCACGATCGAACTTTGGAGCCTGTCGAAAAAGGACCGACGGACCTTTGTACGTTTCTCTTGAATAGGGCATATGCAAATGAAGTTCGGGATATCGATCACGAACTTTCATAAGTCGAGCGGTTTGCACTTCGAATTTGGGTGCGTCAGACGTTTCAAGACTTGGTAAATCCGCCAGATGAGAGGCGCTTTTTTGCACAGCACCCGTTGGTTGATAACCTCGATGAATGCTCGATCCTAGATTTTTCTTAACATACTCGCCAAAAGCAAGGCGTGGGCTGTCCGCAAGCCGCTCAAGTAGGTTTAAGTCAAGGGCACTTCCCTTAAACAAGGCCTTCAACGCAAAGGAATGACTTCTAACTATGGTGTTCGGAACCGGAGTCGCTGCACTGGGATCGAGCCGAATTACACCTAGAGCTTTGCTAGCGACTTCTACATGCGGGCTTAGGTAGTAGAAAGAATCGGTTAGCTGTGGTTTTGTATTTATTGCGACCAGTGCGCAGAATGGTTTGTCATGAGACGGCCAAACCCGTTTCTCTTTTCTGAGTGCTGTGGCGTTCAATATCCCCGTCACCCGCAGTTCCGTAAAGAGCAGCCGTCTGGCTTCAAAGTGGTCTGCGTTAAAAAGCAATCGAGCATCCAGCAAATACCCAATCGCACCGCCGGGCTTGCACCATTGCAAGGACTTCCAAAGAAACGCTAGATCGGGGGCTTGACGAGGCACCAAACTGGTAACTCTCTTTAGCGCTTCTTTGCTCAGGAGCGGCTGAACAGCTTTAGCTGCGACCGCGTCTAGAAACTTCTTGTCACTACCTGGAAACACGGTCCAAGGAGGATTCCCGAGGACGATGTCAAATTGCCCTATGTCAGGTATGCCAGTTGCCAAGCTACCTAAATGTGCATCGTCGCCTTGTAGGCGCTCCTCTTCAACACAGTGCAGTACGGTATCAAAAAGTTCGTCAAATTTCAGATCCGAAAGCGGCTGTGGGTCTGGGTCGAGCTCCAAGGCTGCAAGGTACAGGCTCAACGCTGCCATCTTCAGCGACTCTGGGTTGATGTCCATCCCGCAGAGTTGGGTGTTTAGTATCTTTCGAATCTGCCTTCGGTCGGGACGATGGTTTTGTCGAAACCACAACTCGCCAACCAGGCGACGAAACGCTAGTACCAGGAAAACACCCGCACCAGCTGCGGCGTCCAGCACGGTTGCGTCGGCAATTTTGTCGGCCGGCAAAGCGGTAAAAGTACCGTCCACGACAAGCTCGGCAATTCCACGAGGCGTGTAATGAACGCTGGTTTTTTTAGCTAGTTCAGGGAAATTTTCATGCGCAAAATGCTCATACACCTGACTCAAGACATCTACTGGGATGTGCTTGAAACGCAGCCCACCCCAATCTAGCGGAAGTTGGCCACCAGGTGCGCGCCGCATGATGTTGCCAAGTGTTCGACAAACCATGGTCGCTTTGTCACCCAAACCATCAAAGAAATTTGCGTAATCAGTACTGCTCAGATGGAGTAGATCACCATTAAAGATTCTGTCCAACCAATGAAATGTAGAGGATGCAGCGTGCGGCGCATCGAACAACTGCCGAGCGTCTTGTGCACCTTGTGCCACGTTGCCCAATTCCGAGTCTTTAAGAATGTCACGATCAACCAGGAATCGGGTAAACAATGCACGACCAATCAGGGATATGACATCTCCGTTGGAAAGCAACTGCTCAGGTGCTGCACTTCGTATTTCACTTGCAGCCCCTTTTAACAAGTTGAAAAGGTGGCCTTCTAGCCATTGCTTATCAGAGTTGCCGACCGCGTCCAGTGAAGCCAGGTCCAGACCGGAAATCAGATTCCGCAGACGAAAGCTCCCCGGCGTCGTCTGAAAAATCAGTTGATTTACTTCTGCACTGCCAAAAAAACCGATCTTGTAGACGGTAACTACGCCGGGACTAATCAATGCCAGATATCGAGCGTCTGCGCGGCAAGCAAGCGTACGGATCAAATCCTGCAGTTCGGCTGTCTCAAGCGATGCGGCGCCTAAGCCACCACTCCGCTTGAAATACACCGCGGGACGCGCTGCTGATTCAATAACACCGGTCGGCAAGGTACCTGCTTCAGAGTCGTCGGTTTTTCTGAAAAGATCCAAATAACGAACTTGTCGCGGGGTAGGCGTAGCTCCAAACTCCACCACCGCTTCGGCAGGTATTCCGTATTTCAGTAGTTCAGCAGTAATGCTTTTCATGCGACTAGCTGTCGTTTATGGGAGTTGCTCACAGGAATGAGTCCGAGCGACAAATTACTTTGTGCCCAATCGGAGGTAAGGCCAAGAAATTGATGCACCTTGGACCAGATCTCAGAAACATCTATCTCTAACTTGAATTCAGATTCGACTGTGCTATCGGCGCCTACGGACCAACCTTTGCCACTTGAAAAAATGAGTGCGACTCGCCTAGACTCGATGGAAAGGTCTGATAGCTTGGCCAGCTCAGTCCGCATGCATTGTGAAAAACTTGCAACAGCATCAAGTCGTAAGCCGACTTCACTGATCAAAAACCGAGTCGCAGCAAAAAACACCAAGTCGCGTGCTTCAAATACTCGCGCCGTTCGTGCTTGCGTCTTTTGCCCTGAGTAGGGCGGCAGAACGGTGAGCCAACGTTGAAATTCTGTTCGACTCACTCCGACGAACTCGCGAACATGATTGGCCGTCAAACGCATAGGCCTCATTGCCACTCCTGAAGCTGCACCAAAAAAGAAGCAGGACTGATCCGGATTTTAGTAGCGAAGCATGAGAATCTGGGTCTGCGTCGCTCGAATCATATTTATCTTCCAACGCTTTTCGCATTTAAGTTGAATTTTTAGCCTTCCTCGGCTTTTGAGGTGGTTTTTAGCCAGGCGACTCGTCTTCCGACGGCGACACCACACGGCGTATCGCCTCTGAGCCGAAACCGCGTGCCGCCAGAAAGCGCATCTGTTTTCCGCGCGCGGCAGCGTCTGCCGCGGGCTCGCCAAATTTCTTGCGCCAGACTTCGCGCGCGCGCTCCACTTCACTGGCCTTCAGGCCGCTGACTGCCTCAGCCACGGCTTCGGGCGTCAGGCCCTTGCCCTGTAGTTCGTGGCGGATGCGTGCCGCACCGAAACGCCCGGCGCGCCGGTTGATCACCGACTCGACCACCCGCGCTTCGCTGATGAAGTCTTTGGCCTGCAACTCGTTCAGCACCTGGGCCAGTTGCTCTGGCGACTCGGCGTGGGCGGCCAGTTTGCGCTGCAGCTCTGCGCGTGAATGCTCGCGCTGGGCGAGGTAGCGCAAAGCCCGCCCGTTCAGGGACAGGCCGAAGCCGGGTGCAGCGGGTTGGCCCGGATTCATGCCAGGACCCTGCATGGAGTTGCTATGTTTTTAATAGCTACTGACGCAATCACCATAAGGGCCAGATGCCAATTTCATGCACAGGACCGGGTCAAGCCAGGACTTTGGGCGCTTTTTCGGCCTTCTCTGCCTTTTCTGCTTTCTCCGGCTTGCTGCCCACAGCCTCCTGAATCAGCGGGATACCCAGCGACTCGCGCACCTTGTTTTCGATTTCCATCGCGAGGTCCGGGTTTTCTTTCAGGAAATCACGCGAGTTGTCGCGGCCCTGGCCGATCTTTTCGCCGTTGAAGGCGTACCAGGCGCCGGCTTTCTCGACGATGTGACCGGCTACACCGAGGTCCAGCACCTCGCCCAGGCGGCTGATGCCTTCGCCGTAAAGAATGTCGAACTCCGCCATCTTGAACGGTGAGGCGACCTTGTTCTTGACCACCTTGACACGGGTTTCGTTGCCGACGACTTCTTCGCCCTTCTTGATCGAGCCGATGCGGCGGATGTCCAGGCGCACCGAGGCGTAAAACTTCAGCGCATTGCCACCGGTGGTGGTTTCGGGGCTGCCGAACATCACACCGATTTTCATGCGGATCTGGTTGATGAAGATGACCATGCAGTTGGCCTTCTTGATGTGGGCCGTCAGCTTGCGCAGCGCCTGGCTCATCAGCCGGGCTTGCAGGCCGGGCAGCGAGTCGCCCATTTCGCCTTCCAGCTCGGCCTTGGGCGTTAGTGCCGCCACAGAGTCGATGACGATCAGATCGACCGCACCGGAGCGGGTCAGGGAATCGACAATCTCCAGCGACAGCTCGCCGGTGTCGGGCTGGGAGATCAGCAACTCCTGCAGATTGACGCCCAGCTTTTGCGCGTACTGGATGTCCAGCGCATGTTCAGCATCAACAAATGCGCAGGTGCCGCCGAGTTTTTGCATCTCGGCAATCACCTGCAGGGTCAGCGTGGTTTTGCCGGACGATTCTGGGCCATAAATTTCAACGACGCGGCCGCGCGGCAGGCCGCCGACACCGAGCGCGATGTCCAGCCCCAGCGAACCGGTGGAGACCACCTGGATGTCCTCGATCACCTCGCCAGCGCCGAGCTTCATGATGGTGCCTTTGCCAAACTGCTTTTCAATCTGGGCCAGCGCGGCCTGTAGGGCCTTGGCTTTTTCGGTGTTCAGGGCGGGGTTGGTTTTGTTCGGCAGGTCCATGGAAAGCTCCTTGAGGTTGGAAGTTTGTTTGCTTGTTTCGGCTCTGCTTTTAATCACAGCGCTGGATGTATGACCAGTACTTTATGGGCGTTGTTGAAATAAGTAAATCATATTTTTAGTCAGTTTGCCTGATCAATTACCTGTATCCTTTTTGGCATGAATTACACCCCTGTTCTGGTTTCCGGCGTCGCGCCTGCCGACGAGGAAAACTGGCGCCTGACCCACTTGGGCCGCCTGCTGGGCCATGCTTTGCGGCGTTTTGACGAACGCGTGCTGGTGCTGATGGCGCGCAATGTGGACGTGCCGCTGGCGCTGTCCAACCTCGCCGCGCGCGCCCAGGTGGGTGCGGCGCACATCCACATCACGCGGCACCTGGCGGTCGGTGGCTCGCGCCTGACCGACCTGGCCCACAGCGCCGGTATGAGCAAGCAGGCCATGGGCGACCTGGTGGACCAATGCGAGGCCTGGGGCCTGGTCACGCGGGCGGCCGATGCGCACGACAAGCGCGTTAAAAATGTGGTGTTTACAACGTCTGGCCGGATCTGGCTGGGGGCTTTTCAGCGGGCAGTGGCGCAGGCTGAAAATGAATTTCGTGCGGCGGTGGGGCAAGATGTAGCCACCGTGGTGGCGCTTGGGCTGGAGGCTTATGTTGGTGGGAGTGAATAACTGCGGAGATTTTTTCACAAGGAGATCAAGGAGGTTGAGGAGGAATACAACAGTAAAAATTTGACTTTCTGACCATCTCCACTTCTTTGACCTCTTTGACCTTCTCCACCTCCTTGACCTCTTTGACCTCTTTGTTCAAATATTTCTTCGTATTTTTTAAAAGCCTAAAATTTGAGCACCACCCCCATAAAAAAACCGGAGACAGCCATGCGCATTTTGATTGCTGAGGATGACCAGGTGCTGGCCGACGGCTTGTTGCGCACGCTGCGGGCCTCGGGAGCGGCGGCCGACCATGTCGCCAGCGGCACCGAGGCCGACGCCGCGCTGATGACCAACACCGAGTTCGACCTGCTGATCCTGGACCTCGGCCTGCCGCGCATGCACGGACTCGAAGTGCTCAAGCGTCTGCGCGCGCGTGGCTCGGCGATGCCGGTGCTGATCTTGACGGCCGCCGACAGCGTCGAAGAACGCGTCAAGGGCCTGGACTACGGCGCCGACGACTACATGGCCAAGCCGTTTTCACTGCAGGAGCTGGAAGCGCGTGTGCGTGCCCTGATACGCCGCGGCATGGGCGGCGCCAGCAGCACCATCAAACACGGACCGCTGGTCTACGACCAGGCCGGGCGTGTGGCCACCATCGACGGCCAGATGGTCGAGCTGTCGGCGCGCGAGCTCGGCTTGCTGGAAGTGCTGCTGCAACGCGCCGGCCGCCTGGTCAGCAAAGACCAGCTAGTCGAGCGCCTGTGCGAATGGGGCGAGGAAGTCAGCAACAACGCCATTGAGGTTTACATCCACCGGCTGCGCAAGAAAATTGAAAAAGGCCCGGTGCGGATTGCGACGGTGCGCGGCCTGGGTTATTGCCTCGAAAAAATCCCCGGCTAAAAAAATACATTTACACAATGAGATCAAAGAGTTCAAGGAGGAAGTCATTTTGATTTTCTGTATTCCTCCTCACCTCCTTGATCTCCTTGTTCAAATATCCTGAATTCGCCCTTCGATCAGCTGCAATATGGCTCTCAGACTCTTCCAGCGCGAGCGCCGCAGCCTGTTCGGGGAAATCCTGGACTGGATGCTCACGCCGCTGCTGCTGCTGTGGCCCATCAGCCTGGCGCTGACCTGGCTGGTGGCGCAGAACATTGCCGGCAAACCTTTTGACCGCGCGCTTGAGTACAACGTGCAGGCCCTGAGCAAGCTGATCATGGTCAAGAACCAGCAGGTGCAATTCAACCTGACGGCACCGGCGCGTGAGATCCTGCGTGCCGACGACACCGACCTGGTGTTCTATCAGGTTCTCGGCGCACACGGCGAGTTCATCAGCGGCGAACGCGAGCTGCCCTTGCCACCTGACGAGGAAACCGGTCTTGAAGGCGAGGTGCGGCTGCGCGAGGACATCATGCAGGGCCAGGAAGTGCGCGTGGCCTACACCTGGATCAAGACCGATGCGCCGGGCGCCTACCCGATCCTGGTGCAGGTGGCTGAGACGCTGGAAAAACGCAAGACCCTGGCCACCGAAATCGTCAAGGGCGTGATGGTGCCGCAGTTCGTCACGCTGCCGCTGGCGGTGCTGCTGGTCTGGCTGGCGCTGGTGCGCGGCATCAAGCCGCTGGACCGGCTGGAAAAACGCATACGCGCGCGCAAGTCCGATGACATGAGCCCGCTTGACGAAAGCGTGGTGCCCGAAGAAGTGGCGCCGCTGGTCTCGTCGATCAACGACCTGCTGAGCCGGCTCAAGGTGCTGCTGACCACGCAAAAGCGCTTTCTGGCCGACGCCGCCCACCAGCTCAAGACGCCGCTGGCCGGCCTGCGTATGCAAGCCGACCTGGCCCAGCGCGAGACCGACGCTGACGAGCTCAAGAAGTCCCTCAAGCAGATCGGTCGCGCCAGCGTGCGCGCCACCCACACCGTCAACCAGTTGCTGGCGCTGGCGCGCGCCGAGACCACCGGCCGTAGCCTGGCCAAACAGAAGCTGGACGTGGTGCAGGTGCTGTCCGACGCCATCCAGGACTCGGTGCCGCGTGCGCTGGAAAAACACATCGACCTGGGCTACGACGGCCCGCCCGCAGGTGAACAGGCCAGCCTGCTGGAGGCGAATCCGACGCTGCTCAAGGAGCTGGTGCGCAACCTGCTGGACAACGCGTTGAACTACACGCCCGATGGCGGTCAAGTCACAGTGCGGCTGCTGACCGACCGCTTCAGCGGCGTGGTGGTGCTGCAGGTCGAAGACTCGGGCCCGGGCATTCCGGCGGCCGAGCGCGAACTGGTGCTGCAGCCCTTTTACCGCGCGCTGGGCACCAACGTGGACGGCTCGGGCCTGGGCCTGGCCATCGTCGAAGAAATTGCCAAGCAGCACGCCGCCACCGTCGCCATCGAAGACGCCGTGCCAGGACATCACCCGGCAGGCACACGCGTGACCATCCGTTTCATGGGGTTTGCCGACCTGCCGCTGGAATGAGGCCTTGTCCGGCGCGGCAATAAGCGCCTGTCTGTAAGCACGGGCATGCCGGTCTGCCTACACTGGAGCGTTCCTTGCCGGAGATCTGCCCCCGCCCATGAGTCCCAAATCCCACACCCTCCCTGCCGACGATGCCAGCGCCAGGGAAAGCCGGCGCCATATGCGCACCCGCCTGAAAATCGGCCTATCGGCCTGTTTTTCCCACGCTGATCCCACGCGCTCGCTGTTCACCGGCAAAACCCTGCAGTATGTCGAGCAGACCGTCGCGCACTGGGTCATGTCCTCCGGCGCCATGGTCGTCATGGTGCCCTGCCCGACCGGCGCAACGCAACGCGGCGACGTGAACTTTGACGACTACGCGCAGTGGCTGGACGGCCTCGTGCTACACGGCGGTGCCGACGTCTGGCCCGGCAACTACGGCGAGGACCCGCTCGAGGAGCGCTGGGCCGGCGACCGCGTGCGCGACGACTACGACAAGGCGCTGGTCGCTTCGTTTGAAAAAGCCGGCAAGCCAGTGTTCGGCATCTGCCGCGGCCTGCAACTGCTCAACGTCGCCTTCGGCGGCACCTTGTACCAGGACATCACGACCCAGG
This sequence comes from Polaromonas sp., assembly GCF_030689685.1. Taxonomy (GTDB): domain Bacteria; phylum Pseudomonadota; class Gammaproteobacteria; order Burkholderiales; family Burkholderiaceae_C; genus Polaromonas. The sequence continues at coordinate 33,451 of NZ_JAUYEY010000074.1, forward strand.
TGCCCGAATCCTTTGGCCACCGCGACGCGGTGAGTTACGACCAGAACTTCCACAGCGTGGAGATCGTGCAGGGCTCGCAGCTATCGCGGCTGTATCCGGGCGTGGAGCGGGTTCGCGTCAACAGCATTCACCACCAGGCCATCAAGGACCTGGCGCCCGAGTTCGAGGCCGAGGCCTTCAGCGTGCCCGACGGCATTGTGGAAGCGATACGCCGCAAGAACCCGTCAAAAAGTTATATCGCGGCACTGCAATGGCACCCGGAGTTTCACCAGCCGGGGGCGGACACGATTGACGATGCGGCGCTGCTGGAGGATTTTCTTTGCGCCGTGGCGGCGGCCAAGAAGCGGCCGATCGCGTGACCATGATGCGCGAGGCTTGAGCGAAATTGCTATTAATTCAATAGCTGCTTATGCCCGTCCGACAAGGGGTTGAGGCCTAAATGGAACCTATTGAGTGTTTCAAAAACGGATAAGCATCGGAACACTCATTCCCTCACCCCAACCCTCTCCCTAAGGGCGAGGGGGAGAGCGGTCCAATTCACTACGTGTAGTTGGAAAAATCAATGAAATTCAGATTTCGATCTTGCCGCCCAGCTCCACCACCGCGTTGTTTGGCAGGTTCAGAAAATCAGCCGCGCCGCTCGCGTTGTGATGCATCTGCGCAAACAGTTTCTCGCGCCAGGGCATCATTCCGCCGCCCATCGTGGGCACCACCACGTCGCGCGACAGGAAGTAGCTGGTGGTCATGACCTCCAGCTCACAGCCGCGCGTGCGCATCTGCTGCAGCGCCTTGGGCACATCGGGGTCGTTCTTGAAGCCGTAGTGGATCACCACCTGCCAGCAGTTGTGGCCCAGCGACTCGATCACCAGGCGTTTGTCCAGGCCAATCCAGGGTACCTCGTGGTTGCGCACCGTGACAAACAGGTTTTGCTCGTGGAGCACTTTGTTGTGCTTGAGGTTGTGCAGCAGGGCATTGGGCACGGTGCCCGGCTCTGCGGTCAGGAACACGGCCGTACCTTCAACGCGGGCCGGCGGGCTGACAAACACCGCTTCGAGAAAACTCGGCAGGTCGATGGCGTCGGCGCGTAGCTTCTGGTTGAGCAGCGCCCGCCCCTGCTTCCAGGTCATCATGACGGTGAACATAACCACGCCGATCAGCACCGGGAACCAGCCGCCAGCGGCAAACTTCAGCGCATTGGAGGCGAAGAACATCAAATCCACGATGAAGAAAACGCCAGTAGCGCCGACACACAAGGCCAGCGGCAGCTTCCACCTGTAGCGGATCACAAAAAAGGTCAGCACGGTCGTGATCAGCATGTCGGTGGTCACCGCAATGCCGTAGGCTGAGGCCAGATTCGTCGAATTCTTGAACAGGACCACGGCGATCACAATCGCGACGAACAGCGACCAGTTCACGGCCGGGATGTAGATCTGGCCGGTTTCATGCACCGAGGTGTGGCGAATCCGCATGCGCGGCAGGTAGCCAAGCTGGATCGCCTGCTTGCTGACCGAAAACGCCGCCGACAGCAGGGCTTGCGAGGCGATCACTGTGGCTGCGGTGGCCAACAGCACCAGCGGCACCAGCGCCCACTTAGGTGCCATCAGGTAAAAGGGATTGGTCACCGATTCGGGCGTGTAGATCAGCATCGCGCCCTGGCCGAAATAGTTGATCAGCAGCGCCGGCATGACCAGCGCAAACCAGGCCATGCGGATCGGTTTTTTGCCGAAGTGGCCAAGGTCGGCATACAGCGCTTCCGCGCCCGTGACACACAGTACCAGCGCGCCCAGCAGCACAAAGGTGGTACCGGGGTGCTGAAAGATGAAACGCAGCGCATGGTGCGGGCTGACAGCGCCCAGCACCTCGGGGTGGGCCCAGATGTGCGGGATACCCATCACCGCGATGGTGACAAACCACAGGGCGCAGATCGGGCCAAAATATCGGCCGATGCCTGCAGTGCCGTTCTTCTGCACATAAAACAGGCCGAAAATCACCACCAGCGCGAGCGGCATGATGTAGGGCTTGAAGGCGGGCGAGAGCAGCTCCAGCCCCTCGACCGCCGACAGCACGGAAATCGCTGGAGTGATGACGCCGTCGCCATAGAAAATCGCCGTGCCAAAGATGCCCACCGCCAGCAGCCAGCGCCGCAGCTTGGGCTTGTCGTTGACGGCGTTGGTGGCCAGCGCCAGCATCGCGATCAGCCCGCCTTCGCCGTTGTTGTCGGCGCGCAGGATCAGCGTGACGTATTTCAGCGAAACAATCACGGTGATGGTCCAGAAGACCATGGACAGGATGCCATAGACGTTGTCCGGGGTCAGCGGCACATGGCCCGACTCGAACACAACCTTGAGGGCATACAGCACGCTGGTGCCGATGTCGCCGTAAACAATGCCGATGGCGCCTAGGGTCAGCGCCGCAAGTGATGATTTTTTACTAGACACAAAAAATTCCCGCCGATGCCGGGGTCAGCTCATGCGCTCCGGCGCGGGAAGTATTACCTTAAGGAACGCTATTTTGCGCCTCGCCCGGCCTCCGGCAAGTCGGCGTATATCCCTAAACCAAATAATTCAGTGTTTTGTTGCACTGCAACAACTTGTAACGAGGGCGTGCGCGGTGTGTCCACGCTGACGGCGGGGCGTGACCCGGCAAGACACTACTGTTTTGATAGCTGCTTACGCCCACCAGTTATGGGCTGGAGGCCTAAAAGGCTCAGAGTCCAGGCACTACAGCACGGAGGTACTCTGGCAACGATAGAACGTCGTCACTTCCCTGCTTTTTTCAGCAGCCGCGGGCAGGCCGGCTTTGCCGGATGCCTCGCGGCGTCCCCTGCAAGGGGAAAAGGCACTACACGAAGCGCAGCGTAGTGAGAACGATAGGGGTGTTCAATCGTACACCTCGGCGTCCGGGTCGGTCGCTTCCAGCTCGTAGCTGGCGGCCAGCATGGCCAGGCGGCCGATCACGCCATACATATAAAAGCGATTGGGCCCGCTGGCGCCGGGTGGTACGCCCGGTTGCGGCAGGCGGCCGCTGTCGGCAAAAGCCAGCGGCACAAAGCTTGAGCCCGGTGCATTGAGGTTTTCGTCAATGCCGCGGTCGGCATGCACGCGGTAAAAACCGCCCACCACGTAGCGGTCCATCATGTAGACCACCGGCTCGGCCACGGCGTCATTGATGCGTTCGTGGGTCTGCACACCTTCCTGAATGATGACCTCGGACAGCGCCTGGCCGTCCTTGGGGGCGCTCATCTTGTTTTTGGTCTTGCGGTTGAGCTCGTCCAGGTCCTTGACGTCACGCACCGTCATGATGCCCATGCCGTAGGTGCCGTTGTCGGCCTTGACGATCACAAACGGCTTTTCGTTGATGCCGTATTCCTTGTACTTGCGCCGGATCTTGGTCAGCAGGGCATCCACATTGCTGGTCAGGCAGTCCATGCCGACGCCCTCGGCTAGGTTGACCTCGCCACATTTGGCAAACATCGGGTTGATCAGCCACGGATCCACGCCCAGCAGCTTGCCGAAACGCTTGGAGACTTCCTCGTAGGCCTGGAAATGGCGCGACTTGCGCCGTACCGACCAGCCTGCGTGCAGCGGCGGCAGCAAATACTGCTCGTTGAGGTCTTCCAGCATGCCGGGTGTGCCGGCCGACAGGTCGTTGTTGAGCAAAATCGTGCAAGGGTCGAAGTTTTTCAGCCCCAGGCGGCGGTCGGTGCGCACCAGCGGCTCCAGTGTGATCTCCTCCCCGGTCGGCAGGGTCAGTGTGGTGGGCTCGGTGATGTCGGGACTGAGCGAGCCAAAACGCACATTCAGCCCGGCCTGGTGGAAGATGCGTTTGAGCTGCAGCACGTTGGCCAGGTAGAAGGTGTTGCGCGTGTGGTTTTCGGGGATGACCAGCAGGTTGCGCGCCTCGGGGCAGATTTTTTCAATCGCGGCCATCGCCGCCTGCACCGCCAGCGGCAGCATCTCGGGCGTCAGGTTGTTCCAGCCACCGGGGTAGAGGTTGGTGTCCACCGGTGCGAGCTTGAAGCCAGCGTTGCGCACATCGACCGAGCTGTAAAACGGCGGCGTGTGCTCCATCCATTCCAGGCGGAACCAGCGTTCGATCGCCGGTGTCATGTCGAGGATGCGCTGTTCGAGCTCGTTGGTGGGGCCGTTCAGGGCAGTAATGAGGTGCGGAACCATGGAATCCTCTGGAGAATAGGCGAATAACCCTTCGAAAGCTGGGGCCGAAACGGAAAGCTTCAAGCGGGTCGCCAACGGCCCCGCTTCGACAAGCCAAATCGAACGCTCAGGCCACCTTGATGCGCGCCAGTGAGGGGTCCGACGAGTGAATGGCAAGCAGGTTGATACCAACCTGGAAGTGATGATAGCCGTGCTTGTCGAGCAGGCTGCGCAGGGCTGCGGCGTCGGTTTTGATGGTTTCAACCAGCATCTGCGGCTTGTGCCTCTCGACGGACTGAAGTGCGCCTTCCAGCGCTTCGAGCTCCATCCCCTCGATGTCGAGCTTGAGGAAATCAAGCCGGGACAGGCCCAGCCCGTCCACCGTGATCATCCTGACGGCGTCGCCCTGGTCGGGCGTGTAGTCGATGGCCTGCCCGATGAATTCGTTGCCCGCGCGCTGGCGCAGTTCCAACGAGCCGAAGCTGGCAGGTTTCAGGTAGTTCGGTCGGGGAATGATGATGCTGCCTTCAGCCGCGCCCAGCGCCGCGTGAAGCACCGTGGCATTGAAGCAGTTGTTGATGGCCACATTGCCGGCCAGCGCATAAAACACGCGCTCCTGGGCCTCGACACCGATCACGCGGCCCCAGCCGTGCATGAGTTTGGCCCACTCCAGGGTGTGCACGCCGATGTTGGCGCCACCGTCAATGGCCACCACCCCATCACCGAAAAACTCGCGCCGCAGTGTTAGCAGCTGCAGCGCCGTGGCCACCTCCTCGGGGTCAAACGCCGAGGTTTGGAAAATCTGGTGTCCGACGCCATAGCCGCGCGTTTCATCCACCATGCGGTAGTCATTGCGGTTGACAATCAGCGTTCCGTGGTTGGATGACGCCAGAACGAAAGGCAGGGGACGGGAAACAGTGCGCATGGGGTCAGCCTGGTTAGTTGCACATGACGGGGGCGGATTACTGCGCGCAAGTGTACGACCCGGCCCCCGCGCAACACTCAGCGGCGGACTTCGCCCTGGCCCAAGACCACATATTTCAGCGAGGTCAGGCCTTCGATGCCGACCGGCCCGCGGGCGTGGAATTTATCAGTGCTGATGCCGATTTCGGCGCCCAGGCCAAACTCGAAACCGTCGGCGAAGCGGGTGCTGGCATTCACCATCACGCTGGCCGAATCGACCTCACGCAGAAAGCGCTGCGCATGCATGTGGTCACGCGTGAGGATGGCGTCGGTGTGGTGGCTCGAATATTTGTTGATGTGGGCAATTGCTTCGTCCACATCCGCGACGACCTTGATGCTGATGACAGGCGCCAGGTATTCCTCGTACCAGTCCTGCTCGGTGGCGGACAGGACCTTGGCCCCGGGCAGCTTCGCGAGCATGGCCTGGGCTTCGGCATCGCAGCGCATCTCGACTCCCTTGGCGGCATAGATCGCGCCGATTTTTGGCAGAAACTCCGCCGCCGCGCCGCGCGCGACCAAAAGGCCCTCGCTGGCATTGCAGGGGCTGTACTTCTGGGTTTTGGCGTTATCCGCCACGCTCACGGCCATGGCGATGTCGCAAGGCTCGTCCACATAGACATGGCAGTTTCCGTCCAAGTGCTTGATCACCGGCACTTTCGCATCGCGGCTGATGCGTTCGATCAGCCCCTTGCCGCCGCGCGGAATGATCACGTCCACAAACTGGGGCATGGTGATCAGCAGACCCACGGCTTCGCGATCAGTGGTCGGCACCAGTTGCACGGCTTCCACAGGCAGGCCAGCATCGCCAAGTGCCTGCTGCACCAGCGCGGCCAGCGCCTTGTTCGATTCAATCGCCTCGGAGCCGCCGCGCAGAATACAGGCGTTGCCGCTCTTGATGGCCAGCGAGGCCGCTTCAATCGTGACGTTGGGTCGGCTTTCGTAAATCATGCCGAACACGCCGATGGGCACACGCATCTGGCCCACGCGGATGCCGCTGGGCTGCTGTTTCATGCCGATGATCTCGCCAATCACGTCGGGCATGGCCGCGAGTTGCTCACAGCCGAGGGCGACGGTTTCCAGTGTTTTGCCGTCCAGCTTGAGCCGGTCCAGCATGGGGCCGGCCAGGCCGGCTGCTGCGGCGCGTTGCAGATCGAGGGTATTGGCTGCCTGCAGCGGCCCAAGCTGGCTGCGCAAAAGCGCGGCGAGGCCAGAAAGCGCTTTGTTTTTAATAGCAGAAGGCGCCCGCGCCATATGGGTTGAGGCTAATTTTGCCTTGGAGCCCATGGCCGCCATCAGCCCTGCCAGCCCGGCGTCGGCTTCGCCGCTTCGGGCCAGCGTGTTGGAAAGGTCGGGCGCGTTCATGCCCCTATTTTGCCCGTATTCATGCGGCGGGGAGCACGGCCCTTACTTCTGGACAGGCATGCCCCGGCGCTGCATCATGTCCCGGCTCATGGTCAGCAGGGCGTCGTCCGTCAACGTGGACTGTGCTGCGGGGTAGGCTAGCTGGTCTTCGTCCGCCAGGTGGCGCACGTAGAGTGCGGCAAACCGGTTCAGCGCAGCGGTCCGCGCGGGGTCCAGCGGCGTCCAGCCCGCAGCCGTGCTGCCGGCAATTGCCAGCAGCACGCTGCGCGCCGGGCGCCAGGCGGCTTCCATGTCGCGGTGGTCCTGCAGCAGGCGCTGCACCAGGGCACGCAGGTCAGCGTCCGGTCCTGCCCGCAGCGGCGGGAACACGTGCAATTCCTCATCCTGGTGGTGCAGGGGCGCCGCGAGGTCGAAGTAGCGCATCACGTCACGCGCGGCCTGCCGGGCGGCATCGTCGAGACCTTGAGCCAGCAGGTGCTGCTGCAGGCGTGCCAGCAAGGCCAGCATGCGCTCGACCCGTTCGTGGCAGGCGCCCAGCATCTCGAAAGGCGCTTCAAAACCAGCCCCAGGCGCATGAAAGCCGGGCACGGTCGCAGGCCGTTCAGTGCGGCTCAGGGTGCCCATGTCAGCCGAATTGCACTGGTTGGCCCTGGGGGTCAAACGGGATGAAAGCGTCGATCCGGCCCAGCTTGATGGACTCGACCATGCGCTGCAGCGGCTCTTCGGCATCTTCGGTGGTGGGTGCGCGGTTCGCCGAGCCCCCCAGCGCAGCAGCAAACACCAGGCCCCAGTTGTGGCCGAACTGGCTGGACTCCTGCACCAGCGCCGCAAACGAGACCAGCTCTTCCGGTGGCTTGTCCACACACATGACCGGGACCAGCGCGCCGCCCTGGCCCGCTTCAAAACGTTCACGCTGTACCGGGGTGCTGTCCTCGGGCAATTCCACGCTGGCAAATACAAACAGCAGGCGCTGTGGCTCGGGCTGCGCCCGCGCGGCTTGCAGCAGGTCTTCAAAACTCAGTATATCCATGGGGTCCATCCAGTCACAGGGAATAGAAAAAATCAGAGGGGTTCGCGCTCCGGTCGTTCCCGTCGGAACAAAGGCTGCTCACAAAGTCTTGCGGCACCGGACGCAGCCGCGCGGGCTTGCGCGAGCAGGCTGTGCCGATGCTGACAAAGCAAAGCGCGTGTTCGCTGTCTGTCAGGCCAAACAGCGCACGCAGGCCAGCAGATTTCAGGGCCTTGCCGCTGGTCAGTGCCGAGCCAAAACCCAGCGCTGTGGCCATGAGCAGCATGTTCTGGATCGCGCATCCGGCGGAGACGGTGCGCTCGGAAAGGTCGATCTGCGCGTCGTCCCGGTCGGCATCGACCACCGCCAGCATCAGCAGAGGGGCGCGGTGCGCTTTTTCACGCGACTGCGCGATTTCCGCTGGGCTGGCCTGGGCATCCCGCGCCAGCAGTGCGCCGGCAAAGACGTCGGCAAGCCGGGCACGCCCGGCCTGGGGAACCAGTACAAAACGCCAGGGCAGCAACTGCCCATGGTCGGGCGCGCTTGCCGCAGCGCCAAGAATCATGCCGAACTGCTTCGCATCGGGACCCGGTGCCAGCAATCGCCTGGGCAGGATGGTCTGGCGCGACTGCATCAGTGCCGCCGCCAGCGTCGCTGGATCGCTCCCGGCAGCATCGGCGGCAGTGCGTTGGGCAGGAAAGACAGGCAGGCCCATCGATCAGCACTCAGCCGGGGCGACCGTCAGCACGCAGCCGACCGTACCAGTTGCCCAGACGCACGCCCCACACTGCCATGACACCAGCCCACAACAAAGCCGCCGCCAGAAGCAGCCAGACCGCGAAGGCACCCTGTGCGGCGGCCACAATCCGCAACAGGGTGGCCGCCTGCAGCAGCCAGAACAGCGACCAGGCCAGCTCGTCGGCCACCAATGCGCGCCCGCTGTGGCCGCAGGACACCCGGGTCACCATGGCCAGCATCAAGGATGCAAGGCAGCCCATGGTCAGCGCATGCAGTGAACCCAGGGGCAGCACGGAAGTGCCCTGCATCCAGCCCAGCCACTGCGTAACGCCACTCAGCGCCAGGGCCAGGCCCAGCCAGACAAAGCCGATGTGCAGCATGGCCAGCAGGCGGTTCTTCAGGCTGTGCATCAGCCCCCAGACCACAGCGAGCCAGAGCAGCACGCCGCCCGCAGCCAACTCGAAGGCTCCGCGCGCCAGGCGCCAGACCGTGCCCGCCGTGCCTTGCAGCGGGCCTCCAAGCTCGACCCACACGGCCGCCACCTCGGCTGCGGCGACGGCCAGCATCATCCACAACACCCAGAACGGGCGCCAGGCGTTGATGCGTGGCATGGCACTGGAGGTAAAAAATGGAATCATGCGGTGGGCCACCGAGACATACACCACCACCACAAACCCCCACAGGCCAGTCAGCACGCAAGCCAGGGCCACCGATGGGGCACCCAGCAGCAGACTGGAACCCAGGCCTGCCAGGCTCAGGCAACCCACTGCGCAAGCCACGCCCACCGTGCGCGCATGGACCTGGTCTTCCGCCCGGCTGCGGCGGATCAGCCCCCAGAACAAAACGCTCATCCAGCTCAGGCCGATACACGCCAGCACCAACCCACCGAGCGCCGTCAGACCGTGCAAATGAGCGCCTGTCAGCCAGAGCAACCAGCCGAGCGCCTGGAGCAGCAAGGGCGCCAGGATGCGCCGTGTCCCGAGCGTCTGAACGCCCAGCCATTTTGGCCCGGCGGTGAAAAGGAAACCCGAAAAAAACAGGGGAATAAACCCGAATGTCATCACCGCGCCATGCGCCAGCGAGGGCGATACTGCATAGGGCAGGCCCAGCGCCGTGCTGACACGGTCAAGCTGCACCAGCCCCCACCACAGGGCCGCAGCCACCAGCACCGTCATGGCCAGGAAAAAACCGAGCCGGTGCGGTGCCAGCAACAAGTGGCGGGCGCGCCAGCGGCGGTCCACCCTGGCTCGCTCACTGGCCGTGGGTTTACCCGGCTTCACCCGCAGGGCGATGACAGGGCGCTCCGTCATCCGCAAACGCCCAGGTGGCCGCACTGGGTGCAATAGTCGCAACCGTCCTTGCGGATCACCGCGTGAGCGCCACATTCGCTGCACTTTTTGCCCGCCATCACCGGCGGCGCGAGTGCCATGTCGACCTGGGGCTCCATCACGGGTGCCGCGCCGGCAACGCCCTGCCGGACGCGCCGCGCGATGATGTTCTGCACCGCATAGGCAATGGCAGCCACTTCGGAGTCGTGCCACAGCGGCACGCCTGTGCCGTCGGCCTTCTCGTAAGTGCCCAGCCGCACCGGGCCACGGTCCCAGGCGACCTTGCGCATGTCGCTGAGCGCACGCTCGAGGAAACCGCCGCGCGCGGCCAGCGACAGCATGCGCATGCTGGAGGTGATCCACTGCTGCGACTCGCCGCTTTGTCCCACCGGCATGAAAAATTCAATGGCACGTTCAACCGTGTGCTCGCCACTGGCTGAAGGCACCGGCAGGAAAGACACCACGATGTACAGCGTCTTGTGCCCTTCCTGGGTCCAGTAATCGACCTTGTCGGCCACTGCCGACAGGGCGCCCTTGGGACGGCTTTCGATCACCGTGCGCATCGGGTCCATGGGCACTGCGTCGGCCGGCACGGCGGCGGCCCTGGTGTGGGTCTCGAGCACCGAGCCCAGAATCGCATTGGGCCGGTAGGTGGCCAGGCCCTTGAGCTTGGCGCGCCAGGCCTGCTGGTACAGACCCTTGAAGTCTTCGTAGGCGTAGTCGACCGGCACATTGACGGTCTTGGAAATCGCCGTGTCCACAAAGGGCTGCACCGCTTCCATCATGCCGATGTGGCTGTCCGCCGACATCTCGAGCGCGGAGACAAAGTAGCCGGGCAGTTTGTCCACGTCGCCGCCGAGTTCGCGATACAGGCGCCAGGCATGGTCTTCCACCGCGTAGTCGGTGGTGCTGCCGTCGGACTCGCGTTTCTTGCGGCGGTACATCCACGAGAACGGGGGCTCGATGCCGTTGGATGCGTTGTCGGCAAACGCCAGGCTGACCGTGCCGGTCGGTGCAATCGACAGCAGGTGGCTGTTGCGGATGCCGTCGGCCCGGATCGCCTGCTGCAAAGCGGCCGGCAAGCGGCTGGCAAAAGTGCCCGCAGCAAGATACCCGTCGGCGGCGAACTTCGGGAACGCGCCTTTTTCCTTCGCGAGCGCCACCGAAGCGGCATAGGCTGTATCGCGCATGCTCACGGCAATGCGTGCCGCCATCTCGCGGCCTTCTGACTCGTCGTAACGCAGGCACAACATGGCCAGCGTATTGCCCAGGCCGGTGAAACCGACGCCGATGCGGCGCTTGGCCGCAGCCTCGGCCTGTTGCTGCGGCAAGGGCCAGAAGGTCACATCCAGCACGTTGTCGAGCGCACGCACCTGGGTGGTCACCGACTTCGCGAAAGCCCTGAAATCAAAGGCCGGCGCACCATTGATGCCAAATGGGTTGCGCACAAAACGCGTGAGGATGATGGGCCCAAGATCGCAGCAGCCATAGGGTGGCAAGGGTTGCTCGCCGCAGTTGTGAACATACAGCCCATTGGCGTCGAAAGCGTGAACGTCGGCCACGGTCACGTCGAAAACATCCTCACTGCCGGCCCGGGTCAGCGATTCGACCGTCGCCGTGAAGCGCTCGCGATTGAGTTTGCGGCTGTAACTGCCCAGCGCCATGTCCAGGCGCGCGGCCTTGCTGGTATCGGCAAAACCAATGCGTTCCGCGAAAACCCGCAGGTTATCCGCGCTGATCACCAGTTCGTGCTGCGCGGCTGTCTCGTAAACCTTCATGCCGCCGCGCCCGTCGGGCAGAGGGCGCGCCTGCGCCAGCCGCCGGTTGGCGTAAATGGTTGAGGCAATACCCAAGCGCAACAACATGCGCTGCACAGTTTGAAGCAACTCCGGATTGTTTTGCGACAAGCGGATGCTCACGCCTTTTTCCTGCGAACCCTGCACCGAGCCATCGGCGTCAAACAAGCCGCGCAAAAGCCCTTCGGCAAAAGCGGACGAGGTTCTTTCCATCGTGGCGGTAATGGTCTTGCACCCCGGGCGCATGCCCATGTCGTGCGCCAGGTGCCGCACGGCACCAGAGGCCATGCGCGCCTCGCCCCGGCCCGACACAGGCCGCTGGAAGCCACGGAAGTCGGCCCGGTGCGACAAGGTGGCAGCCGCAGCCTCGGCGGCCCGCACGATCCCGGCTGCGCCTGTCTGCGCATAGGCCACCGCGCCATTGCCGACCGCCTTGAGTTCAGGCGCCCAGACCGAAATCACCGCCTTGTCATTTTTGAGGGTGCCGTCACCGATCAGCAAGCCAAGCAGGTAGCCCTCGGCCTGCGTACCCAGCCCTTCCCAGCCACCCAGCGCGCGGTGATCGTGCAGCAGGACTTCGTCTCCTGGCTTCAACTGCGCCGCTTCGGCCCACTCGGCCTGCAGGGTGTAGCGGGTGCTGCGCGCAACACGCCGCACCCGATGATCTGAGGTCAGGCGCAGCGCGTGGCCTTCGCGGGTACGCAGCACCCATACGGGCTTCTGGCCGGTCCTGAAAAAGCCGTCACTCTTGACCGCATAGGCTTTGCCATCGACCACTGCGGTGAAGGGCCGGCCGACAAGATCGCGCACCTGGGCCGGTCCGTCGGTTGTCATCACCCAGGTATCGGCTGGCACGCAAGGATTCGTCGCTGCAATGTCTTCGCAGTAACGCAGGTTGTTGTCCTGGTTGATGTGGTCCAGGAACAGGATGCCCGGCTCGGCAAAGTCATAGGCCGAACGCATCACGGTGTCCCACAACTCGCGCGCTGCCACCGTCTGGTACACCCACACCCCGTCGGCACGCTGAAACGCGCCCTGCGCCATCAGGTCGGCACCGGGTCTGGCTTTGTGCACCAGCTCCCAGGGCTGGTCCTCGGCCAGCGCATGCATGAAGCTGTCGGGCACAGCCACCGACACGTTGAAGTTGTTCCAGCGCCCGGGTGTGCGTTTGGCGGTGATGAACTCGTGCACATCGGGATGGTCGATTCTGAGCACCCCCATCTGCGCGCCGCGCCGCGCACCCGCGCTTTCGACGGTAGAGCAGGAATGGTCAAACACATTGATGTAGCTGCACGGGCCCGATGCCACGGAGGCGGTCGCCTTGACCTCGGCGCCGCGCGGGCGGATGCGGGAAAAATCGTAGCCGACGCCGCCGCCGCGCCGCATGGTTTCTGCCGCTTCGCGCAGCGCTTCATAAATGCCGGGGTAGCCGCCCTCATCGACGCCCTGGATGCAGTCCCCCACCGGTTGGACAAAGCAGTTGATCAGCGTGGCCTGGATGGCCGTGCCCGCCGCGCTCATGATGCGGCCCGCACCAATTGCACCGGCGTGCAGGTTCTCCAGAAACAGCGCCTCATGCGCGGCCCGCCCGGCTTCCGGCTCAACCGAAGCCAGCGCCCGGGCCACGCGCCGGTAGATGTCTTCGACGCCGGTTTCACCGGGTTTGAGATATTTTTCCCGCAGCACATCCTGGGTGATGGGCTGGGTGTCCGTCAGGTCCTGGGGACGGTTGATGGAATCACGTTTCACATCGGTGCTCCTGCGATGGACACTGCGGGCCGGATACCGCCCAGCAGCCACTGGAGCAATTCTTGCACCGAACGGATCTGGTCGCCAAATGGCAGGCGGGCAGCACCACGGAAGAAAAGGCCTTTACGCGTATTGCCATCAAAGGCATGGCCGAGCTGCTGGTCGATGCAGAACTGGCCCATGCTGCCCACACCATCGCGCAGGCCGCAATGTACAAGGCAGTCAAACGACATGTTGCATTTGCCCTTGACATGCGCCGCCGCCTGAAGTTTGGGCTCAAGGCGCAAGTATTTTTCGAGCCAGGGTGTGCGCACCGCGCGCGCCGGCAGGCCGGCCACGCTGATGAACTCCACCATGTCTTGCGGCTTCGCCTCGGCCAGCACCTTCTTGAAAGCGGGATCGGCGTCACATTCCTGGGTGACGGCAAACGCCGTGCCCAGTTGCACGGCCGAGGCGCCCAGGGCCTGCAGGCGCAGGATGTCATCGCGGCAGTTGATGCCGCCGGCGGCAATCAAGGGAATCTCGCGCTCGATACCCGCCGTCCTGAAGAACTCCAGCACCTGCGGGATGACCACGTCGAAGTCAAAACGCGGATCATGCAGGTCTGCGACCTTCGCGGCGCCCAGGTGCCCACCCGCCAGGCCGGGGTGCTCGATCACGATGGCATCGGGCAGGCGCCCTTTTTTTTGCCACTTGCGCACCAGCAATTGCACGCCGCGCGCGTCCGACAGGATGGGGATCAGGGCGGCCTTGGGGTAGTCGCGCGCCAGGTCGGGCAGGTCCAGCGGCAGGCCGGCACCCACCACCACCGCGTCGGCACCGCTGGCCAGAGCCTGCTGCACGTAGGCTTCGTAAGCGCTGACTGCCTTCATCACATTGACCGCAATCAGCCCCCGGCCCTGGGCCAGGGAGTGCGCGCGGCGGATTTCACGGTCCAGCGCCTCCAGGTTGGCGCTGTCAATCAGCGCGCGCGCATTGGGCTCTTTGTCCAGATGGCCGGTGCGGGCCATCAGATCCGGGTGCAGGCGCCGCAAGTCCACCGACGACAGGGTTCCGACCCCGCCCAGCCGGGCCACGGCGCCGGCCAGCCCGCCGGCCGACACACACACGCCCATGCCGCCCTGCACCACCGGAATCAGGTTTTTGCCGGCAAGCCGCCAGGGTTTGAGACCGGAATCGTCGGCCAGCGCCTGCAATACTGCGGCTGCGGCTGCCGCATTGATGTTGGTCTGTGCGGTCGGGTCAGTTGCTGATGATTTGTCCATCGTGCTCCACATAAGGTTGGTACGGGCCAGTGCCGCTGGTAGAGGCTATCGCGGCGGGCACAAAGCTGCCTTGTCGTACATCAAAGACATGGATTTCGCCGTCCTCAGTCACGTAGTGCCAGCCATGCAAAGTGAGAGGTCCTTCCTCCCTCTTACGACTGACCATCGGAGGCCCTTCCGTGTTTGATCCGCAGAACCTGCGCGCCCCGCAGGTCTGTCAGAACTCTCCGCCTCGGTTGACCTTGGCATCGACCATGTAAATGACCAACCCGTAGTTGGCGGAGTATTTCGTTTCGACCATGTCGAGGATGTGGCTCGCCACGGGTTCGTTGCACAACATCTCGATGCGCACGTTGGAGGACAGCAGCCAACGTGCGTCGCGCACACCACGGTTCCCGCGCCCGCGCGCATCGCAGACGGTATAGCCCTTGGCACCTGCCGCCAGCAACTCCGACACGACGATGTTTTCCAGTGCTTCCTCACAAATCAGCACCACCAGCTTGGTCCGGTTCTCGCTCATGAATTCCCCAGAATGCGATACGTCCACTTGACCATCTCATGGTACAGCGGGATGCCCACCAAGACGTTGAAAGGGAAGGTGACGCCCAGGGAGACACCCAGGGACAGCGCGGGATTCGCTTCGGGGATCGCGATGCGCATCGCCGCTGGCGCGGCGATGTAAGAGGCACTCGCGTACAACACGGCCAGCAAGGTGGTGCCGCCCAGCGACAGTCCCATGAGCCAGCCAATCAGCACGCCGCCCGCCGCCGAAACGACGGGCAGCACGATGCCGAAACCAACCAGGAACGGGCCGGCGCGTCTCAGATCGTCCACGCGAGATGCCGTCAGCACGCCCATGCCCAGCAGGAACAGCGACAGGAAACCCTTGAACATGTCGCCATAGAACTTGGTCAGCGAGCTATTGCCTTCGGCGCCCCACACCCATCCAATCAGCAGCGCCCCGACCAGCAGCACGATCGCCTTGCCGGCCAGCACCTCCTGCGCGAGCAGGCGCCACTGCGTCTCGCGGCTGATCCCCTTGGCCAGCAGCACGCCGATGATCAAGGCCGGAAATTCGAGGAACACCAGGAAGACCGACATATACCCTTCGTAGTCAATGCCCGCGCGCGCGAGGTAAGACGCGCCGACCGCGAAAGTCACCACCGACACCGAGCCGTAATGGGCCGCAATCGACGCAGCATCTGGGCGTGCAAGCCGACCGAACCGGCGCAGGATGGGGAACGCCAGCAACGGCGTACCCGCGCTCATCAACACCGCGACACCGATAGGCAGCAGGAGCTGGCCCACGGTGGCATTCGCCAGTTCGATGCCCCCCTTCAGTCCGATGCCGATCAGCAGGTAAATGCTCAGCGTGTCGGACAGTCCGCCCGAGAGCTTGAGGTCGGAGCGCAACAGGCCCGCGAACAGGCCCAGAATGAAAAAACCGACGACCGGATCTAGACTCATGATAGATTGACCGATGTGACCAAGTTACGCCTCGCTGGTGCGCCCGACAGGGGCCGACCCCCTGTTGCTGACGAAGCCGTCACTGCAGTTACTGAACCAGGGGCGAACCGGCTCCCTCCAGCGCGATGCCCTCGATGTCTGCCTCCCCCACCAGCAGACTCATGTACTGGTGCAAAGCCCTGGCGCGCGACTGCAGGGTCAGCAAGGCGTCGATGCGCTCGCGCACTTCCTCATAGGCGGGCTGTGTGCCACTGCGGCGCTCAAGCACCTCAATGATGTGAAAGCCGAAGCGGGTGTGAAAAAGACGCGAATGCACGCCTGTGCCGCTCTGTGTGTGCTGCACATGAAAAAGCTCCCTGGCCAGCTCCGGCGCGCAATCATCCGGAGCTATCCACCCAAGGTCGCCGCCCTGCGCACTGCTGGGGCAGTTCGACAGCTCGGCGGCAAGTTGTGCAAACCGGTCGGCCTGCACGCCTTTGTGCGAAAGCTCCAGCAGGGCGCGTTCGGCATGCACCGCCAGCGCCTGGACATTGACCCCCGGCGTGACGGCAAACAGGATGTGCCGCACATGCAGGGCCTGGCCCACCACAAACTGCGGCTTGTGAGCGTCGTAGTAACGCTGGCCTTCTTCTGCGGAGGGCGTGAGGCTGCTCACCTGCCGGTCCACCATCGTCTCGATGATCAGGCGCTCGGCCTCCGTCACCTCCAGTGCGGTCGTATGGGCGTGGTCCAGCAGCAGGCCTTGCCGCACCGCTTGCTGGCGCAGCAGCTCGGTGTAGGCCAGCTCGCGCAGCGTATCTGCGTCCGGCGCCTGCCCCGGCGCATGTAGCGCCACGCCGTTGATGCGGGCAATTGGAGTCGCCAGGGGGGCGGGCGCAGGGGCGCATTGGCAGGCGCTGCTGCCGCAGCCACGCGACATCTCAGCCGGTGTCAAGGTCAAGTCACTCATGAAAAACTCCCGGCTGCTCAACTGGATTTCTCGCGGCCGGCCGGCGTATGGCCGGGGACACCGAGGCGGCGGCTGCGCACGATCTGATGCGGACGGAACAGGTAGGCGACCGCGCCGAAACCGCTCCAGACATGTACCAGACGGCTGAACGGAAACAGCAAAAAAATCGTCATGCCAAACACAATGTGAAACAGGAACGGCCAGGGCAGGACCGCGAGGGCCGCAGAATCGACCTCGCGCAGGGTCAGGATGCGCTGCGCCCAGTCGGACAGGATCAGCATCACGCTGCCGTCCGCATGTCCCCAGGAGTACGGCAAGGTGATCAGGCCCACCACCAGTTGCACCCACAGAATCAGCAGTATGGCCAGGTCGGCGGCATGGCTGGTGTAGCGGATGCGCGGATCGAACATGCGCCGGTAGATCAGCATGGACAGACCGATGAAACAGATGAAGCCGGCAATGCCCCCCGCATAAATCGCCAGGCGCTGCTTCATGGCGGCGTCCATGAAAATGCCGTACACCGCATGCGGTGTCAGCAAGCCCACGAGATGGCCGAAAAACAGGAACAGGATGCCAACGTGGAAGAGGTTGCTGCCCCAGCGCAGCAGACCGGTGCGCAGCAGCTGCGAGGAGTCACTTTTCCAGGTGTACTGGTCGCGGTCAAAGCGGATCAGGCTGCCCAGCAGAAACACCGTCAGGCAGATGTAGGGATAGACCCCGAATAGAAAGCCGTGAAGTCCGGTGTTCATGCTTGTGCTCCCTGGGAAGGGCGTGCCCGAGCTGCGCGGGGCACGATGTGAATCGGTTGCGGCTGGCCCGGCTTGGCCTGGCCTTTGGAAGAGCAGCCATCAAAAACGACCGGCTCTTCCCAGACGGTATCTATCGGCTCTTCAGCGGCAAGCTGGACCGGGTGGGCCTTTTCGCCCGCCAGCTCCAGCAGCGCACCGAGCACGGATGCATAAGCGCTGCCGCGTTGCTGCAGCGCTGAAAAAATGGCGTTGAAGATATGGGCCATCTCGGCTAAAAACTCGCGCGCCTCGCGCGGTGGCTGGGTGGAGGTGAACTCCAGCAGCACGGGCAGAAAATCTGGCATCTCGCCTTCGGCCAGGTACATGCCTGCCTTTTCGTAGGTTTGTGCCAGGTCAATCATGGCCGGGCCGCGATCACGCGAGTCGCCGTGCACATGTTCAAACAGGTGCAGCGATGTGGCACGGCCACGGTCAAACAGCTCGACATACGTCGCCTCTGTCTCCAGCGGCTCGGCCATCGCAAGCGCGGCCATCATGGCGTCCAGCTCGGCCAGACGCTGCGGTGCCAGCGCGCGCTCCGTGTGCAACGCCTCACGCAGCGGTGCGAGGTGATCGCGCAGCTCGGCGTCGGGGTAGGCCAGCAGCCGGGCCAGCACGCGCAGGGTTTTTGAAGCCACAGGGGGGGGATTGAAAAGTGCCATGGTTCAGACCTCTACCTTGATGGGAATGGTGCGCTTCTTGTTACCGCCAAACAGACTGACGTCGCTGACGCCGTCGGAGCAACCGTTGCCGAAAGTAAAGCCGCAACCACCCCGCATGTCGAAGGTGTTTTCGGCATACTCGCGGTGGCTGCTGGGGATCACAAAGCGGTCTTCGTAGTTGGCAATCGCCATGATGTGGTACATGTCCTCGACCTCCGCCACCGTGAGGCCGGCCTGCTCGAGCACCGCCAGGTTCTGCACCTGGTCTACATGTTTGCTGCGCTGGTAAGAGCGCATGGCCAGCATGCGCTGCAAGGAGCGGATGACGGGTGCCGTATCGCCTGCAGTCAGCAGGTTCGCCAGGTACTGCACGGGAATGCGCATCTGCGCAATGTCGGGCAACTCGCCGTTGATGCCAATGTGACCGGCATTGGCCGCAGAAGTGATGGGCGACAGCGGCGGCACATACCAGACCATGGGCAGGGTGCGGTACTCCGGGTGCAACGGCAAGGCGACCTTCCATTCCACCGCCATCTTGTAGACCGGGCTGCGGCGGGCGCCTTCGAGCCAGGCATCGGGGATGCCGTCCCTGCGCGCCTGCTCAATGACTTTGGGATCGTTCGGGTCCAGAAAGATGTCAAGCTGGGCCTGGTACAGATCCTTGTCATCCTCCACGCTGGCCGCTTCCTGGATGCGGTCGGCGTCGTACAGCACCACACCGAGGTAACGAATGCGGCCGACACAGGTTTCACTACAGACGGTGGGCTGACCGGCTTCAATACGCGGGTAGCAGAAAGTGCATTTCTCCGCCTTGCCGCTTTTCCAGTTGTAATAAATTTTCTTGTAGGGGCAACCCGAAACACACATGCGCCAGCCCCGGCATTTGTCCTGGTCGATCAGCACAATGCCGTCTTCCTCGCGCTTGTAGATGGAACCGGATGGACAGGACGCCACACAGGCCGGGTTGAGGCAATGCTCGCACAGGCGCGGCAAATACATCATGAAGGTGTTTTCGAACTGGCCGACCATGTCTTTCTGGACCTGATCGAAATTGGCCAGGTTGGCGTCCTTGCTGCGCTTGGAAAATTCACCGCCCAGGATCTCTTCCCAGTTCGGGCCCCACTCAATCTTCTCCATGCGTTTGCCGGTGATCAGGCTGCGCGGCCGCGCTGTCGGTGTGGCCTTCATCTCGGGGGCCGACTGCAGGTGGTCGTAGTCGAAGGTGAAGGGCTCGTAATAGTCGTCAATCTGCGGCATGTTCGGGTTGGAAAAAAGGCGCATCAACAACTTCCACTTGCCGCCCTGGCGCGGCTCGATGGAACCGTTGGCCTTGCGCACCCAGCCACCGTTCCATTTGTCCTGGTTTTCCCACTCCTTGGGGTAGCCGATGCCGGGTTTGGTTTCGACATTGTTGAACCAGGCGTATTCCATACCGGGCCGGTTGGTCCATACGTTTTTGCAGGTGACTGAACAGGTGTGGCAGCCAATGCACTTGTCGAGATTGAGCACCATGCCGATTTGCGCGCGTATCTTCATGCTGCTTCTCCCATTTGCTGCACCGCCAGGGCACGGTCGTCATCGCGTGGCGTGTCGAGCCAGTCCACCTTGTCCATCTTGCGCACCACGACAAATTCGTCGCGGTTGGTGCCTATGGTCCCGTAGTAGTTGAATCCGTAGCTGAACTGGGCGTAACCGCCGATCATGTGGGTGGGTTTAAGCACAATGCGCGTCACCGAGTTGTGGATGCCACCGCGAATGCCGGTGATTTCTGAGCCCGGTGTGTTGATGTTTTTCTCCTGCGCGTGGTACATCATGACCATGCCGGGGTTGACACGCTGGCTCACCACCGCGCGGGCCGCTATGGCGCCGTTGATGTTGAACAATTCAACCCAGTCGTTGTCCACAATGCCGGCACTCTTTGCATCGTCTTCGCTGAGCCAGATAACCGGCCCGCCGCGATTGAGCGTCAGCATGATCAGGTTGTCACTGAAGGTCGAGTGAATGCCCCACTTCTGGTGCGGTGTGATGAAGTTCAGCAAAATCTCGATGTTGCCATTCGGCTTGATGCCGTGAATGCCGGCGGTAGTTTTTAAATCGACCGGTGGCCGGTAACTGCTGAAGCCTTCGCCGAAAGCAGTCATCCAGGGATGGTCCATGTAGAACTGCTGGCGACCCGTCAGCGTACGCCACGGAATCATCTCGTGCACATTGGTGTAGCCTGCGTTGTACGAGACGGTCTCGGATTCGATGCCGCTCCAAGTGGGTGATGAAATGATCTTGCGCGGTTGCGCCTGAATGTCGCGAAAGCGGATTTTTTCGTCTTCGCGGTGGACTGCCAGGTGGGTATGGTCGAGGCCGGTCTGCCTTCCCAAAGCTTGCCATGCCTTGACTGCCACATGGCCATTGGTCTCTGGCGCGAGTTGCAACACAACTTCGCAAGCCTCAATATCGGTTTCGATCTTCGGCATGCCGCAGGTCACGCCTTCGGCCGTTGTGAGCCCATTGAGTTGGCCCAGTTGCGTCACCTCGGTCTGGGTGTTCCAGCTGATGCCTTTGCCGCCATTGCCCACTTTGTTCATCAAGGGGCCCAGGGCGGTGAAGCGCTTGTACACGTTGGGGTAGTCGCGCTCAACCACGACCATGTTGGGCGCGGTTTTTCCAGGAATCAGATCGATTTCACCTTTCTTCCACTCTTGCACGCCGAAGGGTTGCGCCAGCTCGGCGGGGGTGTCATGCATCAGCGGCGCCAGCACCAGCTCGCGTTCCACGCCCAGGTGGCCGATGCATACTTCGCTGAATTTCTTCGCGAAACCTTTGTAAATATTCCAGTCGCTGCGTGACTGCCACGCCGGGTCCACGGCGCTCGACAGCGGGTGTATGAAGGGGTGCATGTCGCTGGTGTTGAGATCGTTTTTCTCATACCAGGTGGCGGTGGGCAGCACGATGTCCGAGTACAGACAAGTCGTGCTCATGCGGAAGTCCAGCGTCACGAGCAGATCGAGCTTGCCTTCGGGCGCCTGGTCATGCCACACCACTTCGGAAGGCCTGGCTTCCTCAGGCCCCAGGTCCTTGCCCTGCACGCCGTGGTCTGTACCCAGCAGGTGCTTCAGAAAGTACTCGTGGCCTTTGCCGCTGGAGCCCAGCAGGTTGGAGCGCCATACAAACATGTTACGCGGCCAGTTGTCGGGGTGATCCGGGTCTTCGCAGCTCATCTTGAGTGAGCCGTCTTTGAGGCTGTTGACGGCGTAATCCTTGGGGTCCATGCCGGCGGCGTTGGCGTTGCGCACCACCTGCATCGGGTTGGTCTGCAGCTGGGGCGCGGAAGGCAACCAGCCCATACGCTCGGCACGCACGTTGTAGTCGATCATGCTGCCGCCAAACATTTTTTTGTCAGCCAGCGGTGACAGGACTTCTTCCATGCCCAGCTTTTCGTAGCGCCACTGGTCAGTGTGGGCGTAGAAGAAGCTGGTCGAGTTCATTTGCCGCGGTGGGCGAATCCAGTCGAGTGCAAAGGCCAGTGGCAACCACCCGGTTTGCGGACGCAATTTCTCCTGGCCCACATAGTGAGCCCAGCCGCCACCGCTTTGACCGATACAGCCGCACATCATCAACATGTTGATGACGCCGCGGTAGTTCATATCGGCGTGGTACCAGTGGTTCATCGCCGCGCCGATGATGACCATGGATTTGCCGTGGGTTTTGTCGGCGTTGTCGGCAAACTGGCGTGCCACGGTGATGAGCTGCGCGCGTGGCGTGCCGGTGATGCGCTCTTGCCAGGCAGGCGTGTACGGGGTGTCGTCATCGAAGCTCTTGGCCGCCAGCTCGCCCGGCAGGCCGCGCGCCACGCCGTAGTTGGCTACCTGCAGGTCGAAAACGGTGGCGAC
Organism: Polaromonas sp.; assembly: GCF_030689685.1. Lineage (GTDB taxonomy): Bacteria > Pseudomonadota > Gammaproteobacteria > Burkholderiales > Burkholderiaceae_C > Polaromonas. The sequence goes on from NZ_JAUYEY010000074.1 coordinate 55,565, forward strand.
CAATGCCTCGCGCTTGTCGCCTTCCTTGCCAAGGGAGATGCGTTGCACCGGGACCGTACGCACCAGCACGTCCTTGCTGCCCGCGCCGGTGGCATTGTTGGGAAAGTGTTCGTGGACAATGCCGCCGAAGTAAGGAAAGCCGACCTTGGCGGTTTCCGTGCTCGGGTTGTCGCCTTCCATGACGGACAGCTTGAGCTTGACCTCATGCCCATGACGCGCCTCTTTTGCCTGAAGATTCCACTGGCCCTCGTCGGCGCGACCGTCAGGGCCCCAGCGGAAACCAATCGCGCCGGTGGGCAGTACGACTTTTCCGCTCTCGTCAAAGGCAACTGTTTTCCAGTCAGGATTGTTGGCCTGCCCGAGATTGCCGTTGAAGTCGGAGGCGCGCAGGTAGCGGTCCGGCACCATGACGGTTTCGCCGCCGGGGAGTTGCTGTTCCTTGAGCATCACCAGCATGGGCATGTCGGTGTAGCGGCGTACGTAATTGTCGAAATACGCGCTTCGTGTGGTACGAGCCTCCCGACCGCCTGCCAGCGGCTGCCCCCCGAGGGGGTCTGAAGAACTTGGGGCGGCCCGGCGTTCTTCGGCGCCATCGGGAAAGTAGAACTCTTTCAGAATGACGTGGCCCATGGCCATGGCGACAGCAGCATCGGTTCCCTGTTTCGGGCTCATCCAGATGTCGGAAAGTTTGGCGACTTCCGAATAATCCGGAGTAATGGCCACTGTCTTGGCGCCTTTATAGCGGACCTCGGTGAAGAAGTGCGCATCAGGCGTGCGCGTTTGCGGTACGTTGGAGCCCCAGGCGATGATGAAGCTGGAGTTGTACCAATCCGCCGACTCCGGCACGTCGGTTTGCTCTCCCCAAATCTGCGGGCTGGCGGGGGGAAGATCGCAGTACCAGTCGTAAAAGCTCATGCTCACGCCGCCGATCAGGCTCAGGTACCGGCTGCCCGCCGCATAGCTGACCATGGACATCGCGGGAATTGGCGAGAAGCCAATGATGCGGTCGGGACCGTACTGCTTGATGGTGTAGACGTTGGAGGCCGCCACGATCTCGTTGACTTCGTCCCAGCTGGAGCGGACAAAACCGCCCAGTCCGCGAACGCTCTGGTAGTCCTTGCGCTTGGCGTCGGACTGGGCAATGGAGGCCCAGGCATCGACCGGGTCCAGCGTCAGGCGCGCTTCGCGCCAGAGCTTGAGCAGTCGGCCACGCACCAGGGGATATTTCACGCGGTTGGCGCTGTACAGGTACCAGCTGTAACTGGCGCCGCGGGCGCAACCGCGCGGTTCGTGGTTGGGCATGTCCCAGCGCGTGCGCGGGTAATCGGTCTGCTGGGTTTCCCAGGTCACGATGCCGCCTTTGACATAAATCTTCCACGAGCACGAGCCCGTGCAGTTCACGCCATGGGTACTGCGCACCACCTTGTCGTGGGCCCAGCGATTGCGATAAGCGTCTTCCCAGGTCCGGTCTTCGCCGGTGGTGACGCCGTGCTCTCCGGAAAACGGCTCTGTGGGTTGAGAAAAATAGGTCAGTCGGTCAAGAAAATGGCTCATGAGATACCTTCGAGTGTTTCTAAAAATGTTCAGGACTGAGCTGGCTCGCTACGCGCAGCTACGGTTTGTCCCGCAAGGTTTCAGGTCAGGGGTTTTTGATTTCTGAGCCGGCGCGCAGATAGAACCACCAGTTGAGAATCAGGCACAACGCATAAAACACGGCGAAGCCATACATCGCCATCTCCGGCGTACCGGCTTTAATTTGGGCGCCAATGACCACCGGGGCGATAAACGAGCCGTAGGCGCCAACCGCTGCCGTCCAGCCCAGTACAGGTCCAGCCTGAACCCGATCAAAGATCACGCCAATGGTGCGGAAGGTGGAGCCATTGCCGATGCCGCTGGCTGCAAACAGCACAACAAACAGCACCATGAAGACCAGGAAGTACTGCTCTGGTTCGGCCGACTTGTAGGCGAGCAGCATCACGTAGCCAAGTGCAGCGGACGCCGCCACCATGACGCTGGAAATCACCTGAGTGACGATGGAGCCGCCGACCTTGTCGGACAGCCAGCCGCCAAACGGGCGGATCAGTGCGCCAACGAAGGGCCCAATCCAGGCATAGGTCAGGGCCGACGGTGCGTTCGGGTTCTTGATCGTGTGTGTCATCACGCCGGCGATGTCAGGCACATGCTGAAAGCCGAAGATCACCGTGATCGACAGCGGCAGCGCCATCGAGAAGCCGATAAATGAACCAAAGGTAACAATGTAGAGAATCGTCATTGACCAGGTGTGCTTGTTCTTGAAAATATCGAACTGCTTGGTCAAATTGCCTTTCATCTCGCCAAAAGCTGCCAGCTTCATAACCCCCAGGGTGGCAATGACGATCAGCGGGAGCGCTACCCACATGTTGAGCAGCCCCAAGCCGGAAGGAGCCGGAAGGTACAGGTAAAGGCCCACGCCGCCGACCACGAATGCCAGGCCGTACAGATAGACGATCTTGCCGAACGCACGCAGGGTGCCGCCGTAATTGGGCGAAATCGGCAGCAGGTTGTTCATGCCGAACCAGGCGGCGATCACCAGAGGCACAAGAATCGCCGCCCAGATGAAACCGGCGTTCTGCACATAGGTCGGTGTGCCGGCAAGAATCTTGCCGAAGATCCAGCCTGAATCTTTCATCAGCACCATCGAGCCACCACCGACCGCGCCAAAAATGCCGATGGTCATCACCAGCGGAATCACGATCTGCATGGTGGTGACACCGAAGTTGCCCAGGCCCGCGTTCAGGCCAAGCGCAAGACCCTGCTGCTTCTTGGGAAAGAAGGTGTTGATATTGCTCATCGAGGCGGAAAAATTGCCGCCGCCAATGCCTGAGAGGAAGGCGCAGATCTGGAACACCCACAATGGCGTGGTCTTGTCCTGCAGCGCGATGCCTGTCCAGACTGCGGGAACGATGAGCAGCAGGGTGGTCAGGAAGACTGTGTTGCGCCCGCCCGAAAGCCGGATAAAGAACGATGCCGGGATGCGCAAGGTGGCACCCATCAGGCCGGCAATGGCGGTGAGCGTGAACAGTTCGGCGGGCTTGAACGGAAAGCCCAGGTTCAGCATCTGCACGGTAATGATGCCCCACATCAGCCAGACAGCGAAAGCCACCAGCAGGTTGGGAATTGATATCCACAGGTTGCGGTTGGCAATGCGTTTGCCGGTGTGCCTCCAGAACTCATCGTCTTCTGGGCGCCAGTCGGCAATGTCGGCGCCCGACATGACCTCGTTGCGACCCCCGTGCGGGGAACCTTCTGGACGCAAGGCGGCACTGGCTACACCGGCTTTGACTGTTGTGGTCATGATTAATCCTCATCATTATTGATTTTTTCCAAATACACGGGCAGTGAATTGGACCGTTTTCACCTTCGCCCTCTGGGAGAGGGTTGGGGTGAGGGATTGAGCGTTCTGAATGTCATGAGTTTTGAAACGCTCAATAGGTAGGTCGTGTCAGTTCTTCAGGCTGAACGGAGTTGCATTGCTGCCCATGACTTCGGTACGACGCACTTCGGTCCAGTACATCCAGATCAGCGAGACCCAGACCACGCCGTACATGAACATGAAGGCGCTGGAGCGGATGCCGGTCAGGTCCATCAAGGCACCAAAAATGATGGGCAATACAAAGCCGCCCAGGCCACCAGCCAGCCCCACAATGCCGCTGACCGCGCCGATGTTGGCGCCATAGTCGTCACTGATGTATTTGAAAACGCTGGCCTTGCCGAAAGCCCAGGCAATGCCCAGCAGAAACATCAGCGCCGTGAAGGTGTAAACGTTCAGGCCGATGTGGAAGGTCGCCGGGCCGTTGACCGTGAGGATGGTGAAGTCGGTCTGCGGATACGACAGCAGGAACAGGCAGACCCAGCTCACCCACATCACCCACCAGGTGACACTGTGCGCGCCATACTTGTCGGACAACACACCACCGAAGGCGCGCAGAATGCCGCCCGGCAGGGAGAAGCAGGCTGCCAGCAGCGCGGCCACGCGGATGTCCAGACCGAACTCGCCAACGTAGTACTGCACCATCCACAGCGACAAGGCCACATACCCACCGAACACAATGCTGTAGTACTGGCAGTACTTGATGACCTTCGGATCCTTGAGCAGCTTGAGTTGGTCACTGAACTTGACGTGGCTCGGCACCAGGTGCGACGGGTCGCTGTGGCTGAACAGCCAGAACAGCACCAGTGCCGCCAGCATGATGACGGCGTACACCTGCGGCACCATGGCCCAGCCAAAGGCCACCAGCAGCACGGGTGCCACAAACTTGTTGACGGCAGCACCGGAGTTGCCGGCGCCGTACACACCCATGGCCATGCCTTGCCGGTTTTTCGGAAACCAGCGTGCCACATAAGGTGTGCCGACAGAAAACGATCCGCCAGCCAGGCCGACAAACAGGCCAATGACCAGAAAGTGCCAGTAGGCGGTGGCGTAAGCCATGAGCCAGATCGCGGGGATGGTGGTGGCCATGAGGATGGCCATGACGATGCGCCCGCCATAACGGTCGGTCCAGATGCCGAGCGGCACACGGATCAGCGACCCGGTGAGCACCGGTGTGGCCGCGAGCAGGCCAAACTCGGTCGCATTGAGGTTGAGCATCTTCTTGATCGGGATGCCGATGACGCCGAACATCATCCAGACCATGAAGCAGACGGTGAAGGCCAGTGTGCTGACAATCAGCACCGACCACGCTTTTCTTGGGTTTTCCAGTTCAGAGGCCATGCATGTTTCTCCAGACACATGGCATGACTGTCGGCTTTTACCGATCGCTTGAACATCCTCCTTTGGAACGTCGGGAAGAGGTAGAAACCAGCCGGGTACTGCGCCGCACCCTCCTCCTGAAGAACTAGCCGGACGTCAAACTGACCTTGACTTGATGTTTGTCAATGCGGCGGTGGCTGGCCGGTCGCATAGACGGCAGCCTGCACCCGGGAGTTCAGTTGCAGCTTGCGCAGAATATGCTGAACATGGATCTTCACGGTGGTTTCAGCGATGTTGAGCTTGCGCGCAATCAGTTTGTTGCTGTCGCCCACTGCAATCAGCGCGAGCACTTCCCGTTCACGCGCAGACAGCAGCGCCAGACCCGGCAGGTCCTGCGGGCCAGGCGCCGGTGCCTCGCCCACGGCGACCGGCGGTTTGGCGCGGAAGGCGGCGACCAGCTTGGTCATCATTTCGGGGCTGACCACCGACTCGCCGCCCAGCACCTTGATGATCGATTCGCACAAGCTGTCCAGCTCCACCGTTTTCAACAGGTAGCCGTCGGCACCGGCCTGCAGCGCCGCAGCCAGATCGTCTTCATTTTCGCTGACCGTCAGCATCAGGATGCGGGTGCCCGGAGCCGCCTCCTTCAGTGCAGCGATGCCATCGACGCCAAGCACGCCCGGCAGGTGATTGTCCAGCAGGATGAGGTCAGGAAAAACCTGCGCGGCACAGCGCAGCGCCTCACCCATGTCGCCGGCTTCACCCACCAGCTTGAAGCGTGCGTCCTGCGATAGCAACGCCACCATGCCACGGCGAAAAAGCTTGTGGTCATCGACCACCAGCAGTGCAACCGGCGTCATCGTGCCGGCTTCAAGTCAGCCGCCCCGGATTCGATTGCCTGCGGGGCATACGGCAAGGCCCGCGCAAGCGCACCGGCCAGCGCTTCGGGGTGTTCCGGCAGGGTCAGGGTCACCGTGGTGCCTTGCCCTGCCCGGGAGCTCACGTCCACCGCCGCGCCAATGCGTGCGGCACGTTCACGCATGATGTTCAGCCCGACGTGCGACTCGCCCGGGTGTTTGCGGGTATCAAAACCGGCACCATTGTCACGCACTGCAAAGCGCCAGCGCGTGCCTTTGGCCACCTCGACCCCTACTTCCGTCGCGCCTGCGTGCTTGCGCACATTGGACAGGGCCTCCTGGATGATGTGCAGCACCTGCACCTGCACATCAGAAGGCAATGGCAGCCCCTGGCCGTGCACCTGCAACTGGGCGGGCAGGCCGGTCTGGTTCTGGAATTTTTGCAGCGTCTCCTGCAAGGCCTGCGCAATGTCGTCGGTGTTGGTCCGCGTACGGAAATGCACCAGCAGCTCACGCACATCACCAATGCTCTCGCGCAGGCCGGTGTCGAGCTCGTCGAGTGCACTTTCCGTCTGCGCGGCATGGCCCTTGTTGACCGCGCTGCGCAGCAGTTGCACCTGGATTTTGAGAAAGGCCAGCGACTGCGCAATCGAGTCATGCAGGTTGCGCGCCAGCAGGGCACGCTCCTGCGCCACCGCTGCCTCCCGATCCAGCGCGTTGGCACGCAGGCCTTCGAGCGAACTGGCGAGATGGCTGGCCAGCGCGTCGAGCAACTCGATTTCATCGGCGCCAAGCAGAATGGGCTGGCGAAAAAACAGGCTGAACTCGCCGAGCAAGCGCTGCTGCAGCCGGATGGGCACACTGACCACGCTCTCATAGCCGACCTTGGCGCAGTGGCGAACGGGCGCTTCGTCGTGGCTGAGGATGGGAATCACACGGGTGCGCGCGTCCGGGCGCAGGTTGCCGCAGGCGCACGCCCCCGCCAGCAGGCTGCGTTCTTCTTCGACAAGGTCCTGCGGAAAACAGTCGGACGCGAGGATCAGGTAGCGCTGGTTGGCGTCGTCCGACCAGCGGACGACCGCCGCGTCGGCCTTCATCACGCGACGGACGCGTTGTGCAAAGCCGCGTGCCAGCTCGTCAATACTGCCTGCCTGTGCCAGGAAGGCGCTGACCTTGTACAGCGCCTCGAGTCGCGCGCGTTGCGCTTCGATGCGCTGCGTCTTGGCCTCGACCTTGGCCTCCAGTTCACCGTAAAGCGACTGCAAGGTCGCGGCCATGTGGTTGAAGCCGGCTGCCACTTGGCCAAACTCATCGGCCGTATCGACCTCAACCCGCGTGCTGAAATCTCCCGACTCCAGCTTGCGCAGGCCCTGTCGCAGCTGCGCCAGCGGATTGATCACATAGATGTAACCCGTATACAGCATAACCACCGCACCGGCGACTGCGAAGGCCAGCATCAGAAGCTGGGCCAGGTTCAGGATGGCCGTCAGCCGGGACAGATGCTGCTCGATCATCAGCACCAGACGGTCACTGGCATCGACGAAGTCACCCCCTGCCTTGAGCAACACTGGCGACGTCGGCGCCGGCTCTGCCAGCCAGAGCGGCCGCTGCTCGCGCCACAGGGATTCCACCTCGGAAAACCGCTCACGCACATCGTCGTCCCATGGCATGAACAGGGGGCGGGCCGAGTCGCCCTGGCGCAGCAGCGCCAGGCTGTCATCAAAACGGACCAGCAGGGCCTGCCGTTCGGACCGCTCCAGCCCTGCCTGCACCGCACTGACGAGCCGCCAGGTCTGCATGCGCATGCGCCCGGCCTCATTCACAGCCGCCGCGCCGCCCTCCAACTGCCAGGTCACCCACAGAGTCAGCCCAATGGAGGTCAGCGCAACAACCAGCAGGCTGGCGCCAATGCGGACCAGCTTTTTGGCGAGCGAGGCGGTGTGCTGCATGCCGCTAGCGTAACGCCGATCATGCCCTCGCGCCATGCGCGCGCGCAAGACGCTGTCGCTGGATCACGGTTTGAGCTTGCCTGTTAGCTGCGGGGTCTGCAGCTCGACACCAGCGGCGTGGGCGCACGCGACATCCATGCGTTTGGCCGCTGGTAGCGGTGCATTCTGGCGTCGCAGCAAGATAATCAATCTAAAAACGCTCTGTTTTTGATAGCTTTTGGCGCGCTATCCATAAGGGCTGAGGCCGTTTTTGACTATAAATCCAGGGTCTGCATGCGCTCGGGAAGAACTAGGAGTCTGGGCGGCAGAAGGCGTCGAAGCGAAAAGTGGCCCCGGCGAGGACAGTTTTTGCCGGGTTTGCAGCGCCATAGCCGTAGCTATGGGGCAAAAAGCCGGTGAAAAATGGACCGTCGCGGCCGCTTTGCAGCCGACGTTC
>NZ_JAUYEY010000075.1 GCF_030689685.1 Polaromonas sp.
CCTCTTGCAGCGCCGTAATCTGCTCCTGCTGCATCAGAATCAGTGCATCTTTTGCGGCATGGCTTAACTGACTCAGGCTTGATGGGGTTTGCATTGATGCGGATTGTCGCCTATCGAATCATGGGGGCTGAGTAGTTACAAGATTCTTATCGGGTGACCCACCCAGGCAATTTAGCTCTTCTGCATGCCTGAAGGTTTAGCCCGACAATTGAGCATGCCCTTACCTCCTCCCCCCACGCGCCGCCACAGCAACCAGGCCAACAACGAGTTGTTGTTCAAAGGCTGTCTGTGCGCCCTGATCGGACTGGCTGTGCTGGTCTCTCCGTACTTCATCAAATCGCCCGGCATGCAGGGCATCGTCGCGGGTGCGTCGCCCGTCGGCTGGTTCGCATTGGTGCTCGGTCTGGCTTTCGGCGGGCTCTACCTGAGGCGTAAGTTTGCCAGCACCCGTAGTCCAGGGAGCTCGCGGTAAGCGTCCTCACCGCTATTAAATCAGTAGCAATCATCTCTTATCAGTCAAGGGCTGGAAGCCGATTTAACCTCAAGACGATGCGGGCGAAACAGTGACTTGGTGTCCCGTCCGGGCCATCGCGAGACATGTGGCCTGCTGTCCTACACCGGTGCAGTGCAATCTCTTGCGCCAAGCACCCCAGGCGCGGGGCACACTGGCATCGTGAAACCGATGAACTTTTCCGGCAATCCTTCGCGCGGATCAGCTATCTCCCAACTCACTCAAGACCTCATGGCATCGAGGGCCTATATCGTCGAAGACAACGACCTGATCCGCCACAACCTGGTGGAAACATTGACGGAGCTGGCCGGCGTCCAGACTGTGGGGTATTCAACGACCGAGGCCGATGCCTGTTATTGGCTGCAACAGCACCCCGCAGGCTGGGACCTGCTGATTGTGGATCTTTTTCTTGAGCAAGGCACGGGAATTGGCGTTCTCAGGAAATGCCTGCACCGGTCTGCGGTACAGAAGGTGGTGGTGCTGTCCAACTACGCGACCGACGACATGCGCAATCGCTGCCTGGCGTGTGGCGCTGATGCCGTTTTCGACAAATCAACCGAACTTGATCTGTTTCTCGACTATTGTGGGGCGCAGCATTAATCAGGGTACGTCGGGCCGTGGAATTTTCTTGAACTTGACCAGACGAGCGATCTCGATCTTGTCTTTCTTGACCTGCCGCTCGGCATCGAGCAACTGGCCAGCGGCGAGCCAAGCCGCAAACTCGTGCGGCGTCTCCAACGTGATGCGCCCCAGCGTCGCAGCGCGAAATTCATGGATCACGATCTCGGCGGCCTTCTGCAGGTTGATGCGCCCCTTGCCCAGCACCGCGCCGCGCTTGCGGCCTATGGCTTCGAGCAACTGCTCGTCGGTGATGCCCGGCGGCAGCTCGACCTTGTAACGCGCCTGCAGCGCGGCCGGATAGTGTTTGATCAGGTAGTCGAGAAGTTCCAGCGCCACCTCTTCCTCGTTGAAGGCATTGCGGCCAATGGCACCGCTGGCGGCCAGGTTGTAGCCGCTTTTGGCGACGATGATGCGCGGCCACAACATGCCCGGTGTGTCCCACAAATAAAACCCGTCGGCCAGCACAATGCGTTGCTCGAGCTTGGTGATGCCGGCCTCGTCGCCAGTTTTGGCCGCGCGTTTTCCGGTCAGCGTGTTGATCAGCGTCGATTTGCCGACGTTGGGAATGCCGCAGATCAGCACCCGCATCGGCTTGACCATGCTGCCGCGCGTGGGCGCCAGCGCATGACAGGCATCAATCAGCCGGCGCGCCGGCGTGGTGGCACTGGCATCAAGCGCGATGGCGCGCGTGGCCGGCTGGCTGTTGTAGTGGTCCAGCCAGGTCGGCGTGCGGGCCGGGTCGGCCAGGTCCTGCTTGTTAAGCACCTTGAGCGCCGGCTTGCCGCCGGTCAACTCGGCCAGCATCGGGTTGGCGCTGGAGCCGGGCAGGCGGGCGTCGAGCAGCTCGATCACCACATCAATTTCCTTGATGCGCTCGCTGATGGCTTTTTTGGTCAAGTGCATATGACCGGGAAACCACTGGATGGCCATCGGGATCTTCTTTCTTGGTGGGTGGTGGGCGGCGCAGGCACTCCGCGCGACCGCACCGATTGTCGCCCACCGCAGGCCTGAACCTGCGACCGGGCTCAGGCCGCGTGCGCCAGGCTGCGGATGCCGAGCCGCTCGGGCGAGACGTACTGCTGGCGGTAAATTTCAAACGGCATGGAGTCGGCCGCTTCAATCGTCTTCTGTTCGGCCAGCGATTGTCGTGTCAGCTCTTCGAAGCGGGCCTGCTGGTTAGCTGAAAACGGCAAGTCAAGCAGGGTTTGCCGGGTGGCCAGCGACTGCGCGCGTGCAAAGGCCACGAAGGAGCTGCCGTGCTGAGTGACCATGACATCCAGCACGCGGGCCGAGGGCAAGGTCTCGGGCTGGCGCAGCGAGGCTTCCGAAGCGCGCAAAGCATCGGCATAGGCACTGCCGCCCTGCGCCGCATCGAGCGCGGCGGCAATCGGCGCGCATTGCGCGATCAGTTCGGCGCCCCATTCGGTCAGGCTGACTTCTTCGCTGCCACGCTCGAGCAACAGGCCGGGCTCGCGCCCGCGTGCTGCCACGCGGTGCTGGTTGCGCGCCAGCGCGGCGATTTCCTGCGGCGTGTCGGGCGGGCTGTCGGTCAGCAGGCAGTGCAGCAAAAACACATCAAGAAAACGCATGGTGTCGGCGGCGATGCCGACCGGCACAAACGGGTCCAGGTCCATCAGGCGCACCTCGACATACTCGACACCGCGCTCGCGCAGCGCATGCAGCGGACGCTCGCCCGGGAAAATCACGCGTTTCGGACGGATCGTGCCGTAGAACTCGTTTTCAATCTGCAGCAGGCTGGTGGCGAGCTGGTTGTAGTCGCCGCCGGGGTTCTGGATGCCGACCGCCTCGTAGGCCGGGTAAGGCCGGGTCAGCGCGTCCTGCAGCGAGGCGCCGTAACCGTCGAGGTTGTTGTAGCTGACCTTCAGCGAAGCCTGGGCGTCGCTCTGGTAGCCAAGGCGGCCCATGCGCAGCGAAGTGCCATGCGGCATGTACATGGTGCCGCTGCCCAAGGCCTGCAGCTCGTGCTGGCGGCCGGCAACGAAACTGGAGCAGACGGCGGGCGAGGCGCCGAACAGGTAAAGCAGCAGGAAGGCGTGGCGGCGGAAGTTGCGGATCAGGCCGAAATACTCCTCGCTGGAGACGCCGGGCAGCGACCAGTTGTAGTGGATGCCCGAGATGGTCTGCATGCGCCGGCCATAACGGTGGCCCAGGCCCATGCGGTAGACGCTTTTGGCACGGCCCACGTTCGACGAGCCGTAACGTCCGATCGGAATCGTTTCGTCGGTCGGCAGGCCGCAGGGCATGCTTGAAACCCACAACATCTCGTCGCCGACGTCCTTCATCGCGCGGTAGGTGAACTGGTGGATCTGGGTGAGTTCTTCCAGCGCAGCTTGGGCGCCATCGCCCAGGCCGGCGTGCGCGGCGGTCACCAGCTCGACCTGCGATTCGCTGAAGTCGGTGGTGATGCTCGGGTGGGTCAGTGCCGAACCCAGCGCGGCCGGATGCGGCGTCAGCGCCAGCGCGCCACTGGGCTGGGCGCGCAAGCTTTCTTTCTCGATGCCGCGGCGCATGCCTTTCAGCCTGGCAGGGTCGAGCGCGCCGAGGCGGTCTCCCAAAAGCGCGCCCTGGCGCGCATGCAAGCTGTTCATGAAGTCGTCCCTCTGTATCTTTCGTGGCGTGCAAGGTATCACAGGCCGGGCTTGTTTGCAGGCGGGCCTGCGCCAGGGCCGGTGCGGCGAGGGTGCTTGGTCTGCGGGGTGCCCGCCACAACCCATTGAATGCTACGTTTTTTATAGCTGTCTGCGCTTGCTGCGTATGGGCTGGAGCCCTATTTAATGCTAAAAACAAGACCTTGGCACCGGGCCTGCGCCCAGCCCCGCCCCGAAAGCCCCTACGCCAGCACGCGCAGCAGCCAGCTGTTCATGTCTGCGATCTCTTCCATGCAGACCGAATGTTCCATCGGGTACTCATGCCAGTCAACCGGGTAAGCCAGCGCCGCGAGCACATCGCGCGTTGCCGTTGCGGCCGCCAGCGGCACCACGCCGTCGCGGCGGCCGTGGCCCAGGAACACCGGCAGGCCGTGGTTGGCGGCGCTGCGTTCGGCCGCCAGCTTATCGGCCAGCGGCAGGTAGCCGGACAGGCCGATGATGCCGGCCAGCCGCTCGGGGTAACGCAGCCCGGTCATCAGCGCCATCGCGCAGCCCTGCGAGAAGCCGGCGATGACGATGCGGCTGGCGGGAATACCGCGCGCAATTTCAGCAGCAATCAGCGTGTTGATACGGGTCTGGGTCTTGCGCAGACCCTCTTCGTCCTGGCGCTGCGTCAGGTCGGCGCCCAGAATGTCGTACCAGGCGGGCATCTGGTAGCCGCCGTTGATGGTGACCGGAATCGCCGGGGCATTAGGAAACAGAAAACGCACCGGGCCCACGGCCGAGAGCGCGAGCTGCTGCGCGATGGGGACAAAATCACCGCCGTCGGCGCCCAGGCCGTGCATCAGCAGCACCGTGGCACGCGGGTTGGCGGCGGTTTCAACTTCAATGACATCGAGTGACATGGAGAGAATAAAAAAGTGGCTGTTGCCCAATTGTGCCTGCGGGCACGTCGCTGCTTGACTTGCCACCGCACTTGGACGACCATCAATCACACACAAGCCGTCGGTAGCGGCAGCGATCGGTTCGCGCCAGCCGGCTTGCCGCAAGGAGCGTACAGCCATGAGACAAGCGATCAGCAAACTGTTGGGTCTGAAAACACCGCAAGCTCCGGAAAAACCAGCCCCCGCGCCAGCCTTGCCCATGAAAAGCGAGCGCGCTGAGAGCCTGGACAACCCGCACACCATCGAAGACAACTCCGACAACGCCACGCGCCGCCAACTGGTTCAGATGATGCTGCGCGACGGCTTGCGCAAACACGGTATTCCGCCCGGCTGGGTCGAATGCCGCATGTTGGTGGTCAACAGCCGCAGCCGCGGCACCGGCCTGTACGTGCGCCTGGTCATGCGCCACTGGGACATGCTGCTGCTGACCTACGCACATGCTTTTCAGCAGCAGTTGCTGGCGGCCATCACCGAGTTTGAGCCGCAGGCATCGGACTGGCTGCATGGGGTGTCCTGGGAGCTGGACGTGGGCAACACCTGTCCCTATCTCGATATGCCTGAACCGTCGGTGTGGCTGGAAGTTTCAGCACCGGTTCAAACGGCAACCGTGATGCCGGAAGTCTTCCTCATGCCCGAAGATGCGATTACCCGGGTCGCCGTCCCGATAGCCTCCTCAAAAAGTGCCCCGCCAGCTCCAGGTCACGACGCCGAAGTTTTACAGGATCTGCAGCGTATGTTTGCCATTCGCGACGCCCACCTGCAGCAGCCGGTGGACGGCACGCCTGCGCCAGACTTTCAAAATACCGAGCCGTCTTCCCGGCGCGTCTGAGCCTACTGAGCGTTTCAAAATTCATGGCAGTCGAAAGCTCAATCCCTCACCCTCACCCCAACCCTCTTCCAAAGGGCAAGGGTGAAAACAGTCCCATTCACTGTCGTGTGTTTTGGAAAAATCAATGGGCTGAAGGCCCTACCGCGCCAGCGCGGCGAGCCGTCTGGAAAAATCCACCTGCGTGTTGAGCTCGGCATACCAAAGCCGGTAGCCAGCATCACTGGGATGCAACCCGTCTTTGGCATTGAGTTCGTCGGGCCGCTGGGCAAACGGGTCTTCTGGCTTGTCCTTGTACAAGTTGACGTAAAGCGCGCCGTTGTCGCTGGCCACTTCACGTACAAAGCGGTGCAGCGTTTTGGAGCGCTGTGTCATCAGCCACGACCAGGGCGGAAAAAAGAAGGGCGCGCTGCCCACATTGCCCGAGGAGTCTGGGCGGCAGAAGGCGTCGAAGCGAAAAGTGGCTCCGGCGAGGACAGTTTTTGCCGGGTTTGCAGCCTCATAGCCGTAGCTATGGGGCAAAAAGCCGGTGAAAAATGGACCGGCGCGGCCGCTTTGCAGCCGACGTCCCTTCTGCCGCCCAGGCTCCGAGGGCATCAGCACCACCAGCCGGGCTTGCGTGCGCGCCAGGGCCGCCACACGGGCAATATTTTCTTCCAGCGAGCTGGCAGGTGTGAGGCGAATCACGTCATTGCCGCCCCCCAGCACCAAAATCGCATCAAACCGCTCGTCGCCCGGCATGTCGAGCTGGCGGGCGATGTCGGCCAACTTGGCGCCGTCTTTGGCCCGGTTGACGATCTTGAGAGACGGATGGTCGCGCGCAATCAGCCCGGCCAGGCTGGCGACGACGCGCCCGTGCCCACCCCGGTGCTGTCGTCCACCACCAGCAAGCTCGCGCCACAACCCGCGCGCTGATTGCGGGGTAGGACGCAAGCGCATCCAATCACGCACCCGGCCCGTATAAGCACCAGCCTCGCGGTATAAAAATGAGGCGCCGTCTTTTACTTTTGTCCAGCGACAGGGGGACAATCCATGCACCGCCTCAAGGAGATCCTCATGACCCGCCAGCCCGCCTTTTTTGCCCGCCTGGTGATGCTGCTGGCTGCCGCAAGCTGCGCGCTGGCCTTGGGGGTGCCGGCCCAGGCCGCGTCCTTGACACCGGCCGATGAGAAAAACGTGCGCGCCACCGTGCAGGGCCAGCTGGCCGCTTTTGCGGCGGACGACGCCGACAAGGCTTTTTCTTATGCCGCGCCCAACATACGCGAAGCGTTGGGGACGGCGGCCGGCTTCATGGCCATGGTGCGCAACGCCTACCCAGTGGTCTACCGCCCGGCGTCGGTGGCTTTTCTCAAGCCCGAAAGCAAGGAAGGCCAGGTGATCCAGCGGGTGCAAATGCTTGATGCCAGCGGCGACGCCTGGCTGGCGATTTACAGCTTGCAGCGGGAGGGTACGTCCTGGCTCATCACCGGCTGTGTGGTGGTCGCCAACAAGGGGCGCATGGCCTGAGGCCGCAATTTTGCTCCTCTTTTAATAGCTTGATACGTAGGTCAGCTATGGGCTGGAGCCATATTTTGTTGATAAACGGCAGGTTTCAGGGGATGTTTGCTGACAGCACAAACGTCTGAGCGCCTGCGTGACACAGGCGCCGCTGCGGCCACCATCGGTTTTTGCGAAAGGCCCGCGCATGACCCCCGTCCTGAAATACGTCCTTGGCGTTTTGCTGACCGTCACCCTGAGCGGCCAGGCGCTGGCCTGCTACACCGTTTACAACCGCGCCAACCAGGTGATCTATCACGCGGCGGCGGCACCGGTAGATATGCGTTATCAGTTGCATCAGACCTTGCCGGCGGTGTTTCCGGATGGGCATCTGGTGTTTTCGATCACCGACACCTCCTGCCCGGCTGTAGACAGCAGGCAAGGTGGCCATGTCAACCGGGCCGTCAATGCATTGATGGAACGCAATACCTACGCCAGCGACCTGTCGATGGCACGCGGCAACGCGGTCACCGTCCGGACGCGGCGGCCCTGACGGCGGAGCTCAGGGCTGCGCCAGCAGGCTCAAGCCAAGGGCTTCACCGAACAGGGCCTGGACCGACCGCGTTTCGGGCAGCACATACACCACGCGTGCTTCGAAGGCTCATCCAGTGTCCTGCCAGGTTGAATCGGTCCGTACAGACCCGGGAAGGCGCCCGGAGTTGCAGGACTCATCCTAGGAGCCTGGGCGGCAGAAGGAACGTCGGCTGCAAAGTGGCCGCGCCGGTCCATTTTTCACCGGCTTTTTGCCCCATAGCTACGGCTATGGGGCTGCAAACCCGGCAAAAACTGTCCTCGCCGGGGCCACTTTTCGCTTCGACGCCTTCCGCCGCCCAGGCTCCTAGTAGTTAGTTCCATTAAAGCAATTACGTACTAAACGACGCCAAGATCGAACTTATTCCATCGAAAAACGACAGGCGATGCGTTGATTTCAGCTATCCCTTTGAGGATGCGGGTTTTTAG
>NZ_JAUYEY010000087.1 GCF_030689685.1 Polaromonas sp.
TCCGCTCATATGCCGCGACCATGCACAAGCAAGGGGCGAACATCTTTGACTCCCTTGTCGCCGCCTTCAAGGGTGCACCGCCTCAGCCCCGCTTCGGCTGAATCCAGTACGTCTGCCTAAAGTTGGGCTGAGTAGTTACGACTTTTTTATCTCAAGCTGCGAGCTCGGCGCTGCAGTAGTGGCGAATCAGGCTGAGCAACTCGTCTTCAGCGTAAGGCTTGCCAAGGTAGTGATCGACGCCCAGCTCCTTGGCATGTTCGCGATGTTTCTCGGCGATCCGAGACGTGATCATGATGATGGGCAGGCTGCTTAGGCGCACGTCACCGCGGATGTTGCGCGCCAGGTCGAAGCCGTCCATGCGCGGCATCTCGATGTCCGACAACACCACCGTGGGGCGCTCTTCCTGCAGCCGTTCCAGCGCCTGCAGGCCGTCGGCTGCCATGGAAACGCGATAACCCTCGCGCTGCAGCAACCGTTGGGTCACGCGCCGCACCGTGATCGAATCGTCCACCACCAGGATCAGCGGGATCTGCGGCGCCACCGGCATGGACGAGGTCACGGCCATGCTTGTACCGCCCGCGTCACCGGCCGCAGACTGCTCCAGCATGTGCGGCTCGGCGCTGTCTGAACTCCAGCCACGCGCCTGCTGTCCATACACGGTTGCCAGCGCCACCGGGTTGTAGATCAGCACGACCGCACCCGAGGCCAGCACCGACATGCCCGCCAGGCCCGGCAGGCGAGACAGCTGAGGCCCGAGGTTCTTCACCACCACCTCCTGGTTGCCCAGCACTTCATCGACGTGCAGGGCGATCCGCTGGGCGGCGCTTCGGAAAATGACCACCGGCGCGGTTTTACCCTGCGGCTCGCTGCTGCGGCGCGAGGCCTGCAGCAAAGCGCCTGACCAGAAGAAGGGAACGCTCTCGCCGGCAACGTCCAACACGCCGCTGTTGTAGGCCTGCTGCAGGTCCTTGGCGGAAATCCGGCGAACAGTGTCAACCACGTTGGCAGGCACACCCACCGAAGAGCCGCCCGCGCGCAGCATCACCACCTGCGTCACAGCAGTGGTCAGCGGCAGGACCAGCTTGAAGTTGGTGCCCTTGCCCGCCACGGTGGTGGTTTCAATCCTGCCGCCCAGGGCATTGACCTCGGAGCGGACCACATCCATACCAATCCCGCGTCCGGCGAGTTCGGTCACTTGGGAGGCGGTGGTAAAGCCCGCCATGAAAATCATGTTGGCAGCTTCGTCGTCGTTGATTTGCTGGCCCGGTGCGATCAGACCGGACGCCTGGGCCTTTTCGCGAATGCGCTGCAGGTTCAGCCCGGCGCCATCGTCGCGGAACTCGACAGACACATCGTTGCCCGATTGCTGCACGCTCACGGTGATCAGGCCGGATGCGTCCTTGCCCGCGCCGGTGCGGGCCATGGGGTCCTCGATGCCGTGGGCTACGCAATTGCGCAGCAAATGTTCGAAAGCCGGCGTCATGCGGTCCAGCATGCCGCGGTCCATCTCGATGGTGCCGCCCTGCAGATCCAGACGCACCTGCTTGCCGGTTTCCTTCGAAGCCTGCCGAACCACGCGGTACAAGCGCTCCGAAATGCCCTCGAACTCCACCATGCGGGTACGCAGCAAGTCGCGCTGCAACTCCCGCGTCTGACGCGCCTGGGCAATCAAATCGTCCTCGGTCGCTTCAACCGTGCGCTGCAGCGTACGCTGCACTGTCGCCACGTCGTTGACCGACTCGGCCATCATGCGTGTCAATTCCTGCACGCGGGTGAAGCGGTCGAACTCCAGCGGGTCAAACCCGAGCTGCGCTTCCTTGGCCTGCTGCAAGCGCGACTGCATCTGGGTTTCGGAATGCAGTTCCACGTCGCGCAATTGCGAACGCAAGCGGTTCAAGTTGCCACTCAAATCGTTGAGCGAGCTGCGCAACTGGTTGAGCTCAGCCTCCAGGCGGGAGCGTGTGATCATGACCTCGCCGGCCTGGTTGACCATGCGGTCCAGCAGTTGAGAACGCACCCGGATTGACCCAGAAGCCGCCGGACGCAAAGGTTGCAAGGCCGTCGCCTGGGCCATGGACATCACGACCTTGCGACCACTGGCCGGCGCCAGGGCGGTGCCCTGCGCGTTTTCCAGCGCTTCAGGACCGTGGCCTGCGGCCGGCTGGGACAAAGGCTGCAGCGGTTCAAATGTTTCGGACGTGCCGGGATGTCGCAAGGCCTCGAAGTTCGCCTGCATGGCATCAAACGTTGCCAGCAAGGTGTCAAAGTTCTGCGAAGCAGCCGCGTCGGAGCCCATATGCTCAATGTCCGATTCGATACGGTGGGCCATCTCCCCCAAGCGCATGGCGCCTGCCAGCCTGGCACTGCCCTTGAGGGTATGCAAAGCGCGCAAGACCTCATTGCGTGCGCCCAGGTTGTCAGGACGGGCGGCCCACTGCCGCAAGGCTGCACCCAGTTGCGGCATCAGCTCAGCGCCTTCTTCCTCAAAAATCGGAAACAGGTCGGGATCGATCGCGTCAACCGCGTCGAACTCATCGTCCAGGTCTTCACGGAAAACGGCAGGCTGCGCAGCAAGGGCCACTGGAGTGAAGGCAGGTGGTGGTGGAGGCGAAGGTGAAAGAACGACCTCGGCAGGTGCTGGTTTTGGAGGCGCTGGGGACACAAAAACCGGCGCACTTGTCACCGCCGTGATGATGAATCTGGTGGCAGGTGCTACCGGCACACTTGTTGACGCTACTGACGCAGTAGGCGCCACGGACTTGACCACAGGCTGAGTAGCCTGCCCGCCCGACAGAAAAGCCACGCTATCGGCAACCGGTGCCGGTTCGCTGACAGGGTCTGAAAAATCAATCTCGCGCAGTGCCCGAAGGATTCTCGGGTCCGGCTGCTTGAGGAAACCGGCCGCAAACTGGTGCAACAAACGCCGAATGTCCTCGGCGGCATCAATGAACAATTGATCGTGCCTGTTGCCGCCATGTCCCAGCTGTATCTGCGACTGCTGAAGCGCATGCTCAAGCGCGCGCGCCATTTCGGAGAGCGCGTCAAATCCAACCGTGGAAGAACTGCCAGCCAGTGAATGGGTGAGCGCCAGGGCCGAATCACCAATAGGCTGCCCCCGCTCCATCGTCCATTCCGTGACTTCAGTCACCAACCGGCGAGACCATTCGTCGGCCTCGTTCAGATACACGTTGTAAAGCGGAATACCAATGCGCAGCGAGCCGATCACCTTGATCTGCTCGTCCCCGCTCATATCCAGGGACAAGGGGTCGGCAAGGTCGTCCAAAGGCGCAAGGATTTCGGCGTCAACGTCGAGCGCTGATGATGTAACTGTAACGATGGACGCCGGCTCAACAACCATCTCGGGAACAAAATCAAAAATATCGTCAACCTGCACCTGCAAGGCCTCGGACAAAACATTTGCCACTGGAACGGGGTCGGGTGGCGGGCCTGCGGAAGTCAGGAAATGAGCATCAAAATCAGTCGTCGAAAGCTCAAGCGAATTGGCCTCAGTCGCCAGCGCCGGCGCTGGCGCTTGTCCAAAATCCAGTTCGAACATGCTGTCAGCGGACACCGGAACCGCAGCCGGTGCATCAACGCTCAGTCCCGACAGAGCTGACAAACTGTCGAAGTCAATGCCCTGGATATCAGCCAGCGGCTGCTCCAACGGCGTGACAGCAGGCGGGGCGGGGGTCGGGTCATTCAAAGAGAAGTCAAAGTCAAAATCGGATGGCGCTTGAGCAACCGGCGTATCGGGACCGGGCTGCGCAAGATCGGCTGCTGGTGCAGATCGCTCCGGCAGCACGATGGCATTAAAACGCCCTTCCGTTCGCATGGCATCGGCGCTTGCGCGAAATGGCCCAGACTTCCATTGGGCATCACGGTTGGCTGAGATATCGTCGATCCAGACAACAAACCCGTCCATGGCCTGAACGCACAAGGCCCGAAACGACTCATCCGACGTTTTTTGCTCAGCCAGCCAGCCATTGAGCAACTGCTCCATGGACCAGGCCGCCTCGCCAAACTCGTTAAGCCCGACCATGCGGGAGCTGCCCTTGAGTGTGTGGAAGGCGCGGCGCAGTATCGTCAGCTCGCCGATATCCCCGAGTTGATTGCCCAGAGCCGAAATTGCGGCTTGCGCTTGCCCCGCGACCTCGCGCGCTTCCTCCAGGAAGATATCTCGCAAGTCGTCTTCTTCAAAATTTTCCTCGCTCACTGGCGCAGCAACGGGCATGGCAGTCTGCACCGTGGCCGCTACCAAATCAGTCAATGAACCGGAAGCTGCCTGGGTATTTCCGGCAACGGCCATCGCAGCGTCTCGCGCGGTTTGCGCCAAGCCCGGCTGATCGGCCAATGCCGCATGGGTCGCCAGAACATCAAGCTTGACGCTCAGATTTGCCGCCGAAACCCCAGCCTCCGCATCCTGTACGACGGCCAGCACTTCCTGAGAGAGTGCGCCGTGCGCCGTCATGGTGGCGGCATCAGGCTGTGCCCGGCTGCGCCCCATCAATGGTTTGAGTTCGCCTTTAACTTCATCGTAAACAAAAAGTTTTTTGGCCAACGCAGGCTGGTAATTGAGCATGTCAATGAGAAAGCTCAAAGCACCCAGGTTGTTGCCCAACTGGTCAAATGTTCCAGCCGAACGGGCCAGTTGCTCATCAACTTCAGTCACCAGCATCTGCTCCACGCTGTCGCGCATGCGCAGCACTGCGTGAGAGGCCTGATCGAGTCCCAGAACCGACAACACACCTCGCATCTGCGATAGCTGCCCAGGCACCGCAGCCAAAACCGCTTTCTCTTGTGGATTTCGGAAAAACAGGTCGAGCGATTTTTCGAGTTCACTCAGAGAGATGCGCAACTCGCCCACCACACTGCCCATGGTCTGTTTGTCGCTGACGTGGCGATAAAGCTCTTCCATCCAGGGCTCAAGTGGCTGAGCTTCACCGCCGTTACGCACACCTTCGAGCCGCACCGCCAGCCGGGCTGTCCGGACGGTCAGTTGCGGATCATTGGGGTCGAGGTCGTCAAAGGCCGCTTCCAGGTACAGAATAGCTGTCGCCGCTTCAAGCGCCAGCTCGATGGGCGGCGCCTGTCCAGAGCGAACCGTCGTCTCGATCACCCGCGACAATGCCAGCGCGAGCGGCTCGCTGGGAGGATGCAGCTTGACCAGCGAATCTGTCACCAGGCTGAATTGGTCGGCCAGAGTTTTGAATTTGCCAAGATCACCGGCAGTCAGCGATGACCAGGTTTCCTTGGCCGAGACAATGCGCTTGCGGGCTTGCGCCAACAAAGCCGGGTCAAAGCGGCCAAACTGCACCGCCTCGTAGTCCACCGGCTTGAAGCGGTCCAGGCCATAACTCGCACGAACCGCCGACAGCACCGGTGCCGCGCCGGCAGGGTTGGCGACTGCCTGCGAGCAGAAAAATAACAAATCCTGTACCAGACGGTCCGAAGCGTTGGTGCTGCCTTTGGCAAACGACGCATATTGCAGCAGGATGCGCGAGGCCGCGCGCTTGACGTAAATATCGACACGCAGGAGGCCCTGCGACAAAGCTTCAGAATAGCCAGCCGCGATTTTCCAGAACACGCGAGGCTCCCCCCCGGGCTGCGCCTTGGCAAAACCCAGGCACATGTCCCTGAAGCTTCGCGCCGCCTGCGCGTCACCGGTGCGCATGATTTTCAGGACTAGCTGATCCAGCAACTGCCTGGATGGCTCATCGTAAGCCCGCGCATTGACAGGCAAATCCATGACCGGCTCAATCCAGCGCAACTCGAATATCCAAAGATCAGCAGGATGGATGCGATCAGCCCCTACCAGGCCTTGAACATCACGGTACTGCGGAAACAGGGAAACGGCGGACACTGGTTTGTCTGCCAGGACACCTTCGAGATACTCCGTCAAGGCAAAACTTGCGAGCTCAACTTTGGCCGCCGCATCCTGGCTGCATTGCTCAGGACGCTGGATAAATCGTTGCACTGCCGCTTCCATGGCACGCAAAACCAGCGCCGGTGCGCCCAAACCCACCATCTCAAGCGCGCCCACGGCCTGATGCAACTGCTGACGCGCAATACGCAATTGGCTGGCATCCAGCGCAGCAAGGTCGGAGCCCCGCGCCAATTCAGCATCCCGGACAAAACGCTTCAAGGCCTTGGCAGAACCATCCAGCGACTTACGCAGCTCGTCTAAGACCCAGGCCAGCGGGCCCAGATCATTGACAGCCAAGTCAAGTTCAGCGGCTGTTGAGTTCGGAGCGTTCGATTGCATAGAGGGCAGGCCGGTTCATAAATCGGAGTTCACGGACAAAGACGATGCAGACCTGCCATCAAGCAATCTTGAATCGCGATACAGACTGCCGCAACTCTTCGGCCATGCGCGACAAATCACGCACCTGCTGGGCCGTCGAGCGGGTACCTTCTCCGGTTTGCTCCGTCACCGCAAAAATGTGCTGAATGTTGCCGGCCACCACGTTCGCTGACTCCGCTTCACGGGAAGCGGAGGTGGAAATCTGCTCAATCAGATCAGCCAGTCGGCGGGACACCAAGTCAATCTCGGACAGTGCGGTACCGGCGCTGTCCGACAGCTTGGCCCCCTCAACCACACCCTGCGTGGAGCGCTCCATGGCGGCCACCGCATCCTGGGTATCGGTCTGAATCGCTTTCACCAGGGCAGAAATCTGGCGCGTCGCTTCAGCAGACCGTTCAGCCAGCCGCTGCACCTCTTCCGCGACCACCGAGAAGCCGCGCCCGGCCTCACCGGCGGACGCCGCCTGAATGGCCGCATTGAGCGCCAGAACGTTGGTTTGTTCGGTAATGTCGGAAATCAGCTCAGTGATCTCGCCAATCTCCTGGGACGATTCACCCAGGCGCTTGATCCGTTTGGAAGTTTCCTGGATCTGGTCCCGGATCGAGTTCATACCGCCGATCGCGTTTTGCACCGCCTGCAAACCTGATTCGGCTGCGGTCAGCGACTGACGCGCCACGAGGGACGATTCCTGCGCCTGGCTGGACACCTGGTTGATTCGGGTCGCCATGTCCAGCACTGATTGGCCGGTTTCACGAATTTCGCGCAACTGCTCGGTCGACGCTGCCAGCAGTTCGGTCGAGGTACTTTCAACCTGCGCCGTGGTTTGTGCCACCCGAGTCGCCGTGTTTTGCACGTTACCGACCAGCTGTCGCAACTCTTCTACCGTGTAGTTCACCGAGTCAGCAATAGCGCCGGTGATGTCTTCGGTCACTGTCGCCTCCTGGGTCAGGTCACCCTCGGCCACGGTCTGCAACTCATTCATCAATCGCAAAATGGCCGCCTGGTTGGCGTCATTGACACGCTTGGCGTCCTGCTCCTGGCCCTTGGCTTCCAGCCGTTGACCCTCGGCAATGCCCTGACGCTGCCGGCTGTCCAGCACCTGCAAACGGGCCAGACCCGCCGCGCACAGCAGCGCAAACGCCGCAGCCACTGCCAGAGTTGTCAGGGCGCCAACACCCAGGCCGGTTTGCGATGACAGCTTGCCCTGGATATCTTCCAATCCGCGACGCAAGGGCTCGCTGTCAGAAATAATAGACGCTTGAGCCTCTCGCGCGGACACCAGGCCCTGCAAGTTACCCAAGATGGCACCGGCTTGCACGCGCGTCTGCTCATACAGCGCCATCAACGCCTCAAGTCGCTCGCGTGTCTGCGGGTCCTTGGAGCCCGTCAGACGTAACTCGGGGCTGCCTTCCTGCAGGCCCTGGGCGATTTCTTTGAACGAGTTCAAGTCCTTGCCAAGCAAGAAAACGGCCTCAGGACTCACACCTTCCATGGTCAGGAATTCGTTGGCTGATTTACCAATCCGCTGCGTCAACATCACAAGCTGGCCGGCCGCAGAAATTTCTGCGGGAGCCGCATTCTGCTGAAGTTTGAGAGAAGAAACGGTTTCGGCAATTTCCAGCAGGTCCGACGACTGCCGATTGATGGTGCGCAAGGCGTTACCCACCTGGGTCAAAATCGCCTGCTGGCTCATCACGGTTGACGCGTTCTTTTCAGCGCGCTCCATCAGGGGCGTCACGGTTTCCACGTCCGGCATCAGTTCGGTGCTTACGGGCTCAAGCCGCAAGGAACCGTCCCCCGCCTTCAACCCGCGCACGCTTTTAGCCAGTACATCAGAACTCTCACGCACGTCGGGAAAAGCCTGTGCGCTGCCCACCAGCGCTTGCGAAACGGATTTAGCCAGCCGCTGCGACTGCATCATAGATTCCCCGGTGGCCGCCATCTGCTGCGCGACTCTGTCCGCCTGGGTCAGGGCAACGAATGTCACCGAGCCCAGCACAATGACGGAGAAGGCCAGCAAAATCACCAGAACACGCTGGTGCTGTCCCATGGGCCGACGACCCAGCAAAGGCAGCGACAAAAGCTCTACGTTGTCAGGCGTGTCATTCAGGGACTGGCTTTCGGGGCCGCTGCCCACGTCGGTCTGGGTTGACATCGCTGTAGCGGTGTTGCCCTGCGCTTCATGGGCGCCAGTGGCGAGTGGGTCGACTGACATATCCAGGGAAACACCATCCATGCTGTCCTCGGGCGGCGTTTGCTTTGTTTTGAATAGCTTCTGGATTTTTTCAATGACAGACATGGTGAGCCTTCTGGGGGAAGAAACTGAAAGCGCTAAGCGCTGATGGTCAAAAAATGGGCTTGCTGCGCGAGGGACTGCAGGTTGATCTCCTGCCAGGTGGCACCGTTGGCATCGACATAACTGTGGCCAAAAAAATCCGGCGCTTCGGGCGACTTTTCGGCAAAGTCTGTAAACGCCTCCGGATTGCGCAAGCCGGACAGCTTGTCGATCTGTAACGCGCAATTGATTTCAAGCGCACTGTTAAGCGCAACCAGCCGGGACTCCGTGCGCGCCAGTTCACTGCGCGGCGGCGGCATTTTGCCAGTGACAAAACTCGCCAGGTCGACAATGCCATACAAGCCACCACGCAAATTGGCAACCCCGGCAAACCAGGCCTGGGTGTAAGGCACGTTTTGCGCACTAACCCAGGGGAAAATTTCCCCGGACTGATTCAGGGGAAACAGGTATTTGTCGCCTCCCGCCTCCACCGCCAGCCAGGAAGCCGAAACACCCTGCGTTTTTGCGGCTTGCAGCCTGTCGGCCAGGCGGCTTTGCAGTTCTCTAAGTGCTTGTCGGTTGGCCATGCTTTAGTGATGTCGGTGAAGCGTCAGCCCAGCGCCTTGATTTTTGCCATCAAGTCCTCGGCGTCCACCGGCTTGGTGATGTAGTCCTTGGCACCCTGACGCATGCCCCAGACACGGTCGGTTTCCTGGTTTTTGCTGGTACACATGATGATGGGTACGTCGGCATACAGAGGATCCCGGGCGATGGCGCGCGTGAGCTGAAACCCATTTTGACCGGGCATCACCACATCCATCAGGATCAGGTCAGGTTTTTCCTCGGCAAGCCGACGAAAGGCGTCTTCGGCGTTCTCAGCGGTTTTCACCGAAAAACCGTTCTTGCCCAGCAGATCGGTCATGAACATCAATTCGGTTTTGGAATCGTCCACGATAAGAATTTTTTTGATTGCCATTACGCTACTCCTTGTTTTGCATTACCCAGTTCCTGCACGGTATGCAACAACTGGTCTTTGGTGAACGGCTTGGTCAGGTAGTCTTGAGAACCGACCATCCTGCCCCTCGCCTTGTCGAAAACGCCGTCTTTTGAGGACAGCATCACAATCGGTACAGTTGAAAATTTTGGGTTGCGCTTGATGATCGCGCAGGTCTGATAGCCATCCAGACGCGGCATCAAAATATCGCAAAAAATCAGATCCGGCAGGTAGTCGTTGACTTTGGAGAGCGCATCAAAACCATCTTCAGCCAACAGCACCTCATGGCCGCCTTGCTTCAGGAATATCTCTGCGCTGCGCCGTATGGTGTTGCTGTCGTCAATGACCAACACCTTGAGCCCTGAACTGGGAATACTCACTGACTGTGCTCCTTGTGACACGTAGCCGACAGACAGACAGACAGACGTCTGCTGCGTGTTTGTTTAGACAACCGACCTGGTCATTCAGATTTGAACCATTTCAAAGTCTTCTTTTCGAGCCCCGCATTCGGGACAGGTCCAATTCATGGGAACCTGGGCCCACGGCGTGCCTGCCGCAATACCGTGTTCCGGCGCCCCCGTCGTTTCGTCGTAAATCCACCCACAGATTAAACACATCCAGGTCATTGATTGAGTCACAGCTTAAGTTGCCTTCGAATAGAATGCAACAATTGTATCGAGGCGGCGTTGCTTATTCGCGTACAGGTCAAAATCCAGCCTATGGCAAACCCCAACCCACCTCCTCTGGACACCCCGCAAATGGAAGCAGAGGACGGCGAAACAGCTCCCGCCTGCGTGATGACTTTCAATGCCAACGACCCCAGTGGTGCCGGAGGCTTGACGGCCGACATCAGCGCCATCACATCGGCCGGCGCGCACGCGCTGGCTGTCGTTACAGGCGCCTATGTGCGCGACACCGCCGAGATTTTCGACCACATCTCCTTCGATGAAGAAGCCGTCACCGAGCAAGCCCGCACTGCGCTCGAAGACATGCCTGTCAGTGCCATCAAGGTCGGCTTTGTCGGCAACCCAGAAAACATCAGCGCCATCGCCGAGATTGCATCAGACTATGCCGATGTGCCCCTGATCGCCTACATGCCCAACCTGTCGTGGTGGAACGAAGAAGCCATCGACAATTACCTCGACGCCTTTCGCGAACTGTTGCTGCCGCAAACCACCGTGCTGGTGGGCAACCACAGCAGCTTGTGGCGTTGGCTGCTGCCGGACTGGGCCGGTGACAAAAGCCCGTCGGCCCGCGATATCGCCAAGGCTGCTGCCGAATTCGGTGTGCCTTACACGCTGGTCACCGGCATCCCCCTGCCCGATCAGTTCATCGACAACGTGCTGGCCACGCCGCAGGCCGTGCTCTACAGCGAAAAGTTCGAACGTTTTGAAGCCGTGTTTGCCGGTGCCGGCGACACGCTGACCGCCGCCGTCACGGCGCTGCTGGCCAACGGGCACAACCTGCAGGCCGCTACCAGCGAAGCCCTGACCTACCTGGATCACAGCCTGGATGCCGGTTTTCACCCCGGCATGGGCCACATCGTTCCCGACCGCCTGTTCTGGGCCCAGACAGACGACACCCCGGTCGAAGACGATGACGATGGGGATGAAGCCTCCAGCGCTGATACAGTCCCCGCTCTGCCCTCCTTTGACCTACCCACCAATGGCACCAAGCACTAATTCAGATACTTCCTTAGATACCTCCCGAAATACCGTCCTGTTTGAACGCGCCCGGGCACTGATTCCCGGCGGCGTCAATTCCCCAGTACGCGCCTTCAAGGCGGTCGGCGGCACGCCGAGGTTTGTGCAGCGCGCACAGGGTGCCTACTTCTGGGATGCCGACGGTAAACGCTACATCGACTACATCGGCTCCTGGGGTCCAATGATCCTGGGGCACGGTCACCCCGCCGTGGTCGAAGCCGTCCAGAAGGCGGTGCTGGAAGGCTTCTCTTACGGCGCGCCAACCGAGCGCGAAATCGAGCTGGCCGAAGAAATCGTGAAGCTGGTGCCCTCCATCGAGATGCTGCGCCTGGTCAGCTCCGGCACCGAGGCCGGCATGAGCGCCATCCGCCTCGCGCGCGGCGCCACCGGCCGCAGCAAGATCATCAAGTTCGAGGGCTGTTACCACGGCCATGCCGACGCCCTGCTGGTCAAGGCCGGCTCCGGCCTGGCCACCTTCGGCAACCCGACCAGCGCCGGCGTGCCACCCGAAGTGGTGCAGCACACGCTGGTGCTCGAATACAACCACATTGCCCAGCTTGAAGAAGCCTTTTCATTGCACGGCAGCAGTACCGCCTGCCTGATCATCGAGCCGATTGCTGGCAACATGAACTTTGTGCGGGCCAGCGTGCCTTTCATGAAGCGCTGCCGGGAGCTGTGCACCCAGCATGGTGTGCTGCTGGTGTTTGATGAAGTGATGACCGGCTTTCGTGTCGCCCTGGGCGGCGCGCAAAGCATCTATGCAAAGAGCATTCCGGGCTTCAAGCCCGACATGACGGTGCTTGGCAAGGTCATAGGCGGTGGCATGCCGCTGGCCGCTTTCGGCGGCACCCGCGCCGTCATGGAGCAACTTGCACCGCTGGGTCCGGTCTACCAGGCCGGCACACTGTCGGGCAATCCGGTCGCCACCGCCTGCGGCCTGGCCACACTGCGTGAAATTTCCAAGCCCGGGTTTTATGAGGCATTGGGTCAACGCACACGCAGCCTGACCGACGGCCTGACCCAAGTCGCCACGCAGGCTGGCGTCACTTTTTGCGCAGACAGCGAAGGCGGCATGTTCGGTTTTTTCCTGCTGGACAAGCTGCCGCAGAACTATGCGACCGTCATGACCACCGACAGCCCGGCCTTCAACCGATTTTTCCATGCCATGTTGGACAAGGGCGTGTACTACGCGCCGGCTCTGTACGAAGCCGGCTTTGTCAGTTCGGCGCACACGGCGGCGGACATTGAAACCACAGTGGATGCGGCTGCGCAGTTTTTTGCGGGCCGCTGAGCTTTTACAAGCGTCACGCTGCGTCTGTTGTGGCCCCGGACAGTAAGAGCGACTCCCCACTCCCACACAGGGAGCCGGATCAAGGCCGGGATCACAGACGGTGCGGCTATTACTATCAATTCAGTAGCTGCACACACCCACTGGATATGGGCTGAGGCCACTTTTGGCTTAGAAAACGCCAAACTCAGTGCCGGAAGTGCCGCACGCCGCTGAGCACCATCACCACGCCGCGCTCGTCAGCCGCCGCAATCACTTCCTCGTCGCGCATGCTGCCGCCCGGTTGGATCACGGATGTCGCGCCGACGTCGACCACCACATCAAGCCCGTCGCGGAAGGGGAAAAAAGCGTCGCTGGCCACGGCCGAACCGGCGAGATCGAGGCCGGCATTCGCGGCCTTGATGGACGCGATGCGGGCTGAGTCGATGCGGCTCATCTGGCCGGCGCCCACGCCGAGTGTCATGCCGCCGCCGCAGAACACGATAGCGTTGGATTTGACGTATTTAGCGACCTTCCAGGCAAACAAAAGGTCTTGTAGCTGCGCCGGTGTCGGCTGCAGCTTGCTGACCACCTGCAGGTCGGCCAGCGCAAGTTCGTAGTTGTCGGCGGTCTGCATCAGCAACCCCGAGCCGACGCGCTTGAGGTCCATCAGGTTGCGGCCCTGCTTCCAGGCGGTATCGCCGCCGGGCGGCAAGGAAATTTGCAAAATGCGCACATTGACCTTGCTCTTGAACACCGAGAGTGCCTCGGGCGTAAAGGCGGGCGCCATCAGCACCTCGACAAACTGTTTGGCGATCTGCTGCGCCGCAGCTTCGTCCAGCGTGCAGTTCAGCGCAATGATGCCGCCGAAGGCCGAGGTCGGGTCGGTCTTGAAGGCCTTGCTGTAGGCCGCCAGCGCATCGGCACCAACCGCCACGCCGCAGGGGTTGGCGTGTTTGACGATGACGCAGGCGGACTCTGTGAAGCTCTTGACACATTCCCAGGCTGCATCGGCGTCAGCAATGTTGTTGTAGCTGAGTTCCTTGCCCTGCAGTTGCGTTGCCATGACCAGCGAGCCGGGGGCGGGATAGACGTCGCGGTACAGCGCGGCCTGTTGGTGTGAATTTTCGCCGTAGCGCAAATCCTGCACCTTGATGAAGCGGCCGTTGGCCTGGCCCGGGAACAGGCTGCGCGCGCCGTCGGCCTGGATGCTAGAGAGGTAGTCGCTGATCGCGCCGTCGTACTGGCTGATGCGGTTGAAGGCGGCGACCGACAGCGTGAATTTGGTCGCCTCGGTGAGTTGACCTTCGGCCCGGAGTTCTGCGAGCACACCGGCGTACTGCGAAGCGTCAGTCAGCACGCCCACGTCCTTCCAGTTCTTGGCGGCAGAACGCACCATGGCCGGGCCGCCAATGTCGATATTTTCGATGGCGGCTTCCAGTGTGCAACCGGGCTTGGCCACGGTGGCTTCAAACGGGTAGAGGTTGACCACCAGCAGGTCGATGGTGTCGATGTTGTGCGCTTTGAGCGCAGCCATGTGTTCGGGCAGGTCGCGGCGCGCCAGCAGGCCGCCGTGGATTGTCGGGTGCAGCGTCTTGACCCGGCCGTCGAGCATTTCAGGAAAGCCGGTGTGGTCGGCAACCTCGGTGACCGGCAGGCCAGCGTCAGCCAACAGCTTGGCCGTGCCGCCCGTGGACAGCAGCTTGATGCCCAAGGCATGGAGTGCCTGTGAAAATTCGAGGATGCCGGTTTTGTCGGAGACGGAAATCAATGCCTTCATGTCAATCACTTTAGAGGCGGCGGGCGGGGTCGCGTTCATGTGTTTCTTCAGGGACGGGTGCGGGATGAGCGCTTACTTGATCAGCTTGTGCTCAAGCAACTTTTTCCGCAGCGTGTTGCGGTTCAGGCCCAGCCACTCTGCGGCGCGTGACTGGTTTTTATCGGCATGCTGCATCACCACCTCGAGCAGAGGTTTTTCAACCACGCGCACCAGCATCTCGTACATGCTGCCGTCGGGCTCGGTGCCGCGCAGATCCTTGAAATAACTTTCAAGACTGCTGCGCACACATTCTTCGATCTGTTTCTTGCTCATGCGAGCTCCCCCTGCCTGTCCTGTTGTTGTTCATTCACTTCGCTGGCCACGGGCATGCGGTCCATGCGGTCGCCCAGCGCATCAAAAAAATCGGCAACCGCCTGCCACTGCGCCTCGCTGTCTTCCAGCAGGTTCATGTGGCTGCGAAAAGCCTCGCCACCCGGCAGCGCCTTCACATACCAGCCAATGTGTTTGCGCGCGCTGCGCACGCCGCTGAACGCTCCGTAGAGTTCGTAATGGTCCAGCAGGTGATCAAGCAGCAGACGTTTGACTTCGGCCACCAGCGGTGGCGCAAGATGCGTGCCGGTCGCCAGGAAATGTGCGATTTCCCGAAAGATCCACGGCCGGCCCTGGGCCGCGCGGCCAATCATCACAGCGTCCGCGCCGGTATAGGCCAGCACATCGCGGGCTTTTTCGGGGCTGTCGATGTCGCCGTTGGCCACCACCGGAATGCGTACCGCAGCCTTGACGGCAGCAATCGTGTCGTATTCGGCCTGGCCCTTGTAGCCCTGGGCCCGCGTGCGCCCATGCACCGCCAGCATCTGCACGCCGGCGCTTTCGAAGGCGCGCGCCAGCGTGACGGCGTTTTTGTGCGATTCGGCCCAGCCGGTGCGCATCTTCAGCGTGACTGGCACACCGCGCGGCGCGCATGCCGCCACCACCGCATCGGCAATCGCCAGGGCCAGTGGCTCGTCCTGCATCAGGGCCGAACCGGCCCATTTGTTGCAGACTTTCTTGGCCGGGCAGCCCATGTTGATGTCGATGATCTGGGCGCCACGGTCGATGTTGTAGGCAGCGGCATCGGCCATCATCTGTGCGTCGGTGCCGGCGATCTGCACTGCAATCGGCGCCACTTCCCCGTCGTGGTTGGCGCGGCGCGAGGTTTTCAACGTGTCCCAAAGGTCGCGCCGTGAGGTCACCATCTCGCTGACCGCATAAGCGGCGCCCAGGGTTTTGCACAGGCGCCGAAACGGCCGGTCCGTGACACTGGCCATCGGCGCTGCAAACAGATTGTTTGCCAAAACGTGGGGGCCGATGTTCATGGACGTACGGGGATGGTGAGAGCTGGAAAACGAGTGATGATTGTAGCTGCCTAAAATTTCAGCAATCGAAATTTGCACACGGCGTTGTAAGCGTACGCCCTACAGCATCGGCACTGCCGCGCTCCCTATACTCGCTGCAGATGGAACTCTGGCTACAACACCTGATAGAAGCGCTGGCACTGCCGGAGTACGGTTTGAGCACGGTGTTTGTGGTGTCCTTCATTTCGGCGACGCTGTTGCCGCTGGGCTCGGAACCGGTGGTCTTCGGCCTGGTCAAGCTTAACCCCCTCATGTTCTGGCCGGCCGTTCTGGTGGCCACGGCGGGCAACACCCTGGGCGGCGCACTCGACTGGTGGCTGGGTTATGGCGCGCACAAGGTGGTCGACAAGTATTCGCACTCCTCGCACCATGGCCGCGCCGTCCGTTGGCTCGAAAAGCTCGGGCCCAAGGCCTGCCTGCTGGCCTGGCTACCGGCCGTGGGCGACCCGCTGTGCGCGGTGGCCGGCTGGCTCAAGTTTCCGTTCTGGCCCTGCGTGGCCTACATGGCGATTGGCAAGTTCGCGCGATATTTCATGATGACGGGCGCGCTGATCTGGGCCTTTCCGGGTGCTATATGAGCCCCCACGCGTTGTATTCCGTTCGTCCTGAGCTGTCGAAGGACGACGGTCAGAAGCGTTCATGTGGCAGCAGATAACGCCACTGGCCGGGTGACAGGCTGCTCATCGGCACACGGCCGACGCGGATGCGCTTCATGGCCTGCACGCTGAGGCCCACGGTCTCGCACATGTAGGCGATCTGCCCCGGCCGCTCGCCCTTGAGGGCAAAACGCAGCCGCGTTTCATTTTGCCAACTCACCTTGGCCGGCGGCAGCAGGATGCCATTGAAAGTGAAGCCGTGTTCGACGCGGTTGAGCCGCTCCAGGCCGCCGGGCACTAGCTGGCCAGCGACTTCGACAATCACTTCATGCTCCATCACCGAGGCGTCTTCGCTGAGCTTGCGTGCCACACGCCAGTCTTGGGTGAACACCAGCAGGCCGCTGGCCAGCGTGGCCAGCGGGGTCGCCAGCGTCTGCGTGCTGAAGTGTTTTTTCAGCGGCCGGATGCCGGAACGGTCGTCCGGCGACCGGTTCGCCGGGGTCAGCAGTTGCAGGGCGGGCGCAGCGGGCTTGCCTGACGCACCGTCGAGGCCAGCCTCGTAACCGGCCGGCTTGTGCAGCAACAAGGTCACCGGTGTCAGCGCGAGCAGGCTGGCATCGCCGTCAAGTTCTATCTTCTGGGCCCCCACGCGGAACTGCGGTTCTTCCACCACCACGCCGTCGACACGCACCCAACCACCCTCGATGTACTGCTCAGCCTCGCGGCGTGAACAATTGAGCATTTGCGCCAGGCTTTTGGCGAGGCGGACGGGTTCTGTCATGCGATCTGCCCGGTCCTTTCAAGCGCCACCATCGAGTCGGCTCCGCCGGGCGACAGGAGGCGTCCCCTGCAAGGGGAGGATGGGCTACACGCAGTGAGCCCAGGCAGGGGTGTACACATTTAGCTGCTGAACAGGAAATTCATCACGTCGCCATCCTTGACGACATAGTCCTTGCCTTCGCTGCGCATCTTGCCCGCATCCTTGGCGCCCTGCTCGCCTTTGTTGGCGATGTAGTCGTCAAAGGCGATGGTCTGGGCGCGGATATAGCCTTTTTCAAAATCGGTGTGGATCACGCCGGCGGCCTGCGGGCCGGTGTTGCCGGCATGGATGGTCCAGGCGCGCACTTCCTTGACACCGGCCGTGAAGTAGGTCTGCAGGCCCAGCAGCTTGTAGGCGGCGACGATCAGGCGGTTCAGGCCGGGTTCGTTCTGGCCGATTTCGGCAAGGAACATCTTCTTGTCCTCCTCCTCCATGTCGGCCATTTCGGCTTCCATCTTGGCGCAGATCGCGACCACCGGCGCCTTTTGCTCGGCGGCATAAGCCTTGAGGCGGTCGAGGAAGGGGTTGTTGTCAAAGCCGTCTTCGGCCACGTTGGCCACGAACATCGCCGGCTTGGCAGTGATCAGGAAGAATTGCTTGAGCAGCGGCAGCTCTTCCTTGCTGAAGTCAATCGTGCGGACCGGCTTGGTGTCGTTGAGCGCCACCTGGCATTTTTCGAGGATGATCACCAGCTTGATGGACTCTTTGTCGCCCGAGCGCGCCAGCTTGGTCACGCGGTGCAGCGCCTTCTCGACGGCGGCCAGATCGGCCAGGCAGAGCTCGGTCTGGATCACTTCGATGTCGGAGATCGGATCGACCTTGCCGGCGACGTGGATCACATTGTCGTCTTCAAAGCAGCGCACCACGTTCACCGTGGCGTCGGTCTCGCGGATATGGGCGAGAAACTTGTTGCCCAGGCCTTCACCGGTGCTGGCACCGGCCACCAGACCGGCAATATCGACAAATTCGACGATGGCGGGCTGAATTTTCTCCGGATTGACGATAGCCGCCAACTGGCCAAGCCTCGGGTCTGGTACTTCCACAATCCCGACATTGGGCTCGATCGTACAAAAGGGGTAATTTTCAGCCGCAATTCCCGCCTTGGTCAACGCGTTGAACAGGGTGGATTTTCCGACGTTAGGCAAACCTACAATACCGCACTTCAAACTCATGACAAACCTTAGAAAACAGGCTGAGAAGTGTATGCGATGCGCGGGTGACCGCCTGTCAGGCCTATGGCTCACCCTGCTGCAGCGGGCCTGATGCCGCTCAAAGGCCTCAAGCCCGAGGTGCTGCTGCAATTTCATGTGGCCGGTGTGCTTCTCAGCGAGCGTCTGATGGAAGGGCCCGCACTCTCGCAAGCCCTGTCCGACCTGTTGGCCGGTATGGCGGAGCGTACGCGCCGTCCTATCCGTTTTCTGGAGCCCGAGTTGACGCGCCCGTCGCCCTCGGGAGCAAGATTTCCTTCCGAGGGACCGCGACCATCAGTCGATGGCCCGCTCAGGCTGAAAAGTATTCATCAAAACGGTAGTTGGCGCGGACCGCCTGCCCAACCCGAAGCAGATGGTCGTCCCCATCGAGCCGGATCAGGTTCATGCCGAAACTCAGAGCGCCGTTCAGTCGCGGGTCTTGCCGGTAGGTCTGCAACATGTCATTGACCTCCGGGCTGCTGACGGCGGTGGCCGGGTCGATGTTGGGGATTGGGCAACGCGCGCAGGGCTTGACCGGCTTGAGTCGGGCCAGGCCCTGTTTTGTGCTGATGCACAGTTCACCCAGCCGGTCTTCGTCGTGGGCGGACAGCGCGTCCGCAGCGCCAGCGGAAGCAGGGCCCAGCACAATGTTGGGCCGGAAACGCTCCATGCCGACGGGCGCCCCGCCTGCGGCCTGCAACTTGTCATTGAGCCCGGCCAGCGAGGCCTCGCTGAGCACCAGCAAGGGGTAGCCGTCGCTGAACTGATTGAGCGCTTCCACGCGGCCGGTCCAGCGCACGCTGGAGCGACGCTTTTGCTCAGGGTCAAAGCGCACCAGGCGCAGCTTCTCACCCAGAAAATCACTGAACCACTGGGCCGCAATCGGGCCCATGTCATAGGCCTTCACCTCGTCGTCCCAGACCCGCACGCGAACCGGCTCCTGCACCTGGTCAAGCGCGATGTGCAAGGCCAGCATGCCGGGCGCGCGCAGCACCATGTCCTGGGTCTTGAGCTGCGGGCGGATCAGCGCCATGCGCGGCAACTCGCGCTGGGTCACACATTCGCCCTGCTCGTCCACCACCATCCAGGCGCGGTCGAACTCCAGGCCGGTCTCGGTCAGGATGGCTTCCTGAACCTGCACGCCGGCGCAGGATTTGACGGGGTATACCCACAAGGCGGTGATGGCCGCGTGGACGTCGGCCGTACCAGACGTTTCGCTCGATGATTCACTCACTTGAGGTGTCCTTCAAAGTTTCAATTCAATCCCTACAAGCAGGTGATTTTGCACCGCCTTCTAAAATAGGCCATGTCCAAACCCTTTGATGTCTGTATCTGCGGCGGCGGGGTGGTCGGCCGTAGCCTGGCCTTGCTGCTGGCCCGCGAGCGCCTGCGGGTGGCGCTGGTCGCCCATCCCGTCGCCGCCGGCAAGCTGGCCGTACCGTCCCCCCAGGATGTGCGTGCCTATGCGCTGAACAGCGCATCGCGGCAACTGCTGGAGTCGCTCAGGGCCTGGCCCGACGCGGACTCGGCAACCGCTGTCAGGCAGATGCAGGTCTGGGGCGACGACGGAGGTCGGCTCGAATTCACCGCAGAAGGCGGCAACGGCGCAGCGCTGGCCTGGATTGTCGATGTACCGGCGCTGGAGCAGCAACTGGCCGAGGCCGTGTATTACCAGCCGCAGATTGAAACCGTGCCGGCACCGGTCCAAGCCGCGCTCAGTGTGGTCTGTGAAGGCAAGGCCAGCAGCAGCCGCAACGAGTTCGGTGCCGCCTGGACCGTCAAGTCCTACCCGCAAAAAGCCATCGCCGCGCGCCTGCTGAGCGATCAGCCGCACCTGGGCGTGGCGCGCCAGTGGTTCAAGCACGGCGAAGTGCTGGCTCTTTTGCCGATGGCTGGCGAACACGGGAACTCTGTGGCGCTGGTCTGGTCTGTCTCTGTGGCGCGTGCGACTTCTCTGGAAAAGCTTTCCCCGGAAGAATTTTCGGCGGCGGTGCAACTCGCCTGTGGTGCCGAGGCCGGGCGCCTGCAACTGGCCAGCAGCCGGTCGAGCTGGGCGCTGGCGCTGTCGACCGCTGATCGCTGGGTCGGGCCGGGCTGGGCGCTGGCCGGCGATGCCGCCCATACGGTGCATCCGCTGGCCGGCCAGGGCCTGAACCTGGGGCTGGCCGATACGGCGGAGCTGGCAGCGGTGGTGCATGCGCGTGAGTATTGGCGCGGCCTGGGTGACGAAAAGTTGCTCCGGCGTTACGAGCGTGCGCGCAAGGCCGATGTCGCGGCCATGGGCGCAGTGACTGACGGCCTGCACAGCCTGTTTGCGCACACCGATGTGCACTGGCAGGCGCTGCGCAATTGGGGCATGACGGGTTTTGCAAAAAGCGGCCCGCTCAAGCAATGGGCCACACGGCGGGCGATGGGTCAGATTTAACAAAGACGGGGAAAAACAATGAAATTGCTCAGAAACATCGCGGCTTGCGGCCTGGTGGCATGGAGCCTGGGCACCGCTGTCGCGCAGGAAGCGGTGATCCGCAAAAACCTCGCCGAACGGCTGCCGAGCTTGCCTCCCATCGAAGAAGTCAGCAAGGCGCCGATGGCCGGCCTGTACGAAATCCGGGTCAATGGCAACGATATTTTTTACACCGATGCCGAGGGCAACTTCCTGATTCAGGGCAACCTGATAGACACCAAACAGCGGCGCAACCTGACCGAGGAGCGCGTGGACAAGCTCAACGCGGTGGCTTTTGACGCCCTGCCGTTGAAGGACGCATTCACCGTCGTGCGTGGCAACGGCAAACGCAAGCTGGCCGTGTTTGAAGACCCGAACTGCGGCTACTGCAAGCGTTTTGAACGCGACATGCAGAAGGTGACGGATGTGACGGTCTACATGTTTTTGTACCCCATCCTGGGCCCCGATTCTGTAGAAAAATCAAAAAACATCTGGTGTGCCAAAGACAAAGGCAAAGCCTGGCAGGACCTGATGGTGCGCGACCAGCCAGTGGCACCAGCAAGTTGCGACAGCAGTGCGCTGGCCCGCAACATCGAGTTTGGCAAAAAGCACCGCATCACTGGCACCCCCACGCTGATCTTTGCCGACGGTACGCGTGTGCCCGGCGCCGTCAGCGCGCAGCAGGTTGAAAAATACCTGAACGACGCCAAAGTGCAATAAGCACTGCTGCATCAAAAAAGTATCAACAAAAAATGCCTTCGGCCCTTTACTGACGGGCACGAGTAGCTATTTTTTTGATAGCACGGCAAGGCCACCGGCGACACACCGCGCTGCCGCAAAAAGGTGGCCGCGTATTCAGGTATTCTTTCCACCCATATGCCCAAGCAACGTGCCACGCCCCCACCGCCTCCGTCTGCAGCCATTCGTTACCGCGTCGAGATTGCCGACCTTCATGCCCATCTGTTTCGTATCACGCTGAGCATAGCCCAGCCCGCCGCGTTGCAGCGGCTGGCCCTGCCGGTGTGGATTCCCGGCAGCTACCTGGTGCGTGAGTTCTCCAAAAATCTGCAGGGGCTGCGCGCCAGGCAGGGAACAAGGGCGCTGCCGCAGACGCAGTTGCGGCAACTCGACAAATGCAGCTGGGAGATTCGCTGCAACCCCGACAAACCGCTGCAACTGGTTTATGAGGTGTACGCCAACGACAACTCGGTGCGCACGGCCTGTCTGGATGCACATCGCGGTTTTTTCAACGGCAGCTCGCTGTGCCTGCGCGTCGAGGGCCAGTCGCAGGCGCCGCACCTGCTGGATGTGGCGGCATCGTCTGCCACGGCCGGCTGGTCGGTCGCCACCGGGCTCAGCTCACTGAAAATCAACAAGCTGGGCTTCGGCAGCTACCTGGCTGCGGACTACGACGAACTGGTGGACTGCCCGGTGGAGATGGGCCCCTTCTGGAACGGGAGTTTCAGCGCCTGCGGCGTGCCGCACCGCTTTGTGGTAGCTGGCGCCACCGCCGGTTTTGACGGTCCCCGCTTGCTGGCCGACACCAAGAAAATTTGCGAGACGCATATCCGTTTCTGGCATAGCAATAAAAAACCGCCCTACAAAAACTATCTGTTCATGCTTTATGCGGTGGACGACGGTTATGGCGGCCTGGAGCACCGCAACTCCACCGCGCTGATCTGCAACCGCAAGGACTTGCCACGCCTGGGCGAGGGCAAGTTGCCCGAGGGTTACACCACGCTGCGCGGCCTGATCAGCCACGAGTACTTTCACACCTGGAACGTCAAGCGTTTGCGACCGGCAGAGTTTGCCAGCTACCGCTACGACAGCGAGAACTACACCGAGCTGCTCTGGTTTTTTGAGGGTTTCACGAGTTACTACGACGACCTGCTGCTGCGCCGCGCCGGCCTGCTCGACGACGCGGGCTACCTGCGGCTGCTCAACAAGACCATCAACCAGGTGATGCAAACGCCGGGACGACTGGTGCAGTCGGTCGCGCAGGCCAGCTTCGACGCCTGGGTCAAGTATTACCGCCAGGACGAAAACACACCGAACGCCACCGTCAGTTATTACACCAAAGGTGCACTGGTGGCCCTGTGTTTTGACCTGAGCCTGCGCAGTGAAAGCGGCGTCGGCGGGCCGGCGAATCTGGACGAGGTTATGCGCGCGTTGTGGCTGCGCTGCAAGGCGGGCCCCATGAGCGAAGCGGCCTTTGCGGCCGCGCTGCAGGAAGTCAGTGGCCGTTCCTACGCGGTTGAAATCGCGGCCTGGATACACGGCACCAGCGAGCTGCCCCTGGAAGACTTGCTCAAGCGCCACGGTGTGGCCGTGCTGCAAGAGCCCGCGCAACTGGCTCAGGCGCTGGGGCTGCGTGTCCAGGAATCTGCGGGAAGCGTGCATGTCAAAACGGTCTTACGCGGCGGTGCGGCCGAACGCGCCGGATTCTCCGCCGGCGACGAATGGCTGGGCATCGAAACGCCGCCAGCCGGGAAAAGTCGGCACTCCGCTGCAACTCCCGGCCAGGGTTGGCGCATTGACAAACTGGAGCAATTGTCGCTTTACGTCAGCCCCGGCAAAAAAATCATGGCATGGATTGCACGCGACAAACGCCTGCTTCGCCTCGAACTGCAGTTGCCGCCGAACACGACCACCTGGCGGCTCGTGAGCAGGGACACCGGCCTGGTGGAGAAGTGGTTAGGGACCGCCTCCTGATCGAGAGGCTCAGCCAACAGGCATTTGCGCCTCGATCTGGGCGATAAAACGCTCAGCCTCGGCGCTGCCCCTGACTTCCCGAACAATTTCCCGAGCCCGTTTGATCACATCGACAAAGTCGGCAAGGTTGCTCGCCTTCTCGATCTTGATGCACAGCGGCTCGGCCATGGGGCCCACGGTGTGTTCCAGCAAATGCGACGAAAAGCGCTGCGCCTGCGCCAGGTTGGCTACACGCTGCGGAACCTCAGTCTCCGTCTGCTGGGCTGCGGGCTCGAGCGCGGCCGGCAGGGTTCTGTCTTCCACGAAGAATGGCTCCACCAGTCCCTCGGCTTCCAGCTCGGACAGGCGCTCCGGATCGCCAAGCGCTGCGGCCATGACAGTCAACTCCGCCTGCGTCCGCTTGCCATCCACCATGATCAGCAGCGAGCGCAGCTTGGGGGCAATCCCCGATTGCCGGTTTGCAATCGCCTCCGATCCTTTGAGGGTTTTTTGATAAATCGCTTGCTTGTTAACCATGCGAAATCTCCACACCTGTTGTCGTGGAATTCAGTCTAAAACTAAAGCGGCTCAACGTCGAGAGGTGCTTACCCGCGACCGTCCGGAAGCCGCAGACCAGAGGTCCGACTTGCTTAGCCCCGTCGGTCCAGCACCCGCTTGGCCTTGCCCAGGCTGCGCTCGACCCCACCCTCGGCGCGCAACTCGATCTCGGCGGTGGTGCCCACGTAGGCCTTGATCTCATGCTGCAGCAGGCGCGCTGCGGCCTGCGCATCGGGGCTGTCGGGGCTCAGGCCGGGCCGCGTTTCCACGACCACACGCAAGCAGTCCAGCATGCCCTCGCGCGTGAGGATGCACTGGTAATGCGGCGCGAGTTCGGCGCGCTTGAGGATCAGCTCCTCGATCTGCGTGGGGAACACATTGACGCCGCGCACAATCATCATGTCGTCGCTGCGGCCGGTGATTTTTTCCATGCGGCGCATGCTGCGGGCGCTGCCCGGCAGCAGCCGCGTCAGGTCGCGCGTGCGGTAACGAATGATGGGTAACGCCTCTTTGGTGAGGCTGGTAAACACCAGCTCGCCGAGCTCGCCGTCGGGCAGCAACTCACCGGTATCGGGGTTGATGATCTCAGGGTAAAAATGATCCTCCCAGATGGTTGGGCCGTCCTTGGTTTCAACGCACTCGCTGGCTACGCCGGGGCCGATCACTTCGCTGAGGCCGTAGATATCCACCGCAGCTATGCCCATGCGTTTTTCAATCGCATGCCGCATGTCATTGGTCCAGGGCTCTGCGCCGAAGATGCCGGTGCGCAAACTGGTGTCTGCAGCGCTCATGCCCTGCTTTTCAAACTCGTCGGCAATCGCAAGCATGTAGCTGGGCGTGACCATGATGATG
Source organism: Polaromonas sp. (assembly GCF_030689685.1). Lineage (GTDB taxonomy): Bacteria > Pseudomonadota > Gammaproteobacteria > Burkholderiales > Burkholderiaceae_C > Polaromonas. Next base: position 24,865 of record NZ_JAUYEY010000087.1, read on the forward strand.
TCGGGCCTGAAGTCGGTGATCAGTTGCACCTGGCGCTCGGTCTGTCCGCCGCCGAAGGGCACGACCGTCAGGCCCAGCTTTTCGGCGCCATAATGCGCACCCAGCCCACCGGTGAACAGGCCGTAGCCATAACTGATGTGCACCAGGTCGCCCGGACGCGCACCGGCCGCGCGAATGCTGCGCGCCACGCAACCGGCCCACATGTCCACGTCGTTTTTTGTGTAGGCAACAACCGTAGGCTTGCCGGTAGTGCCACTGGATGCATGCAGCCGCACACACTGCTCGCGTGGCACCGCCAGCATGCCAAAAGGGTAGCTGTCCCGCAGGTCGCCTTTTGTGGTGAAGGGAAACTTCGCCAGGTCGGCCAGCGAGCGGCAATCATCGGGGTGCACCCCGGCAGCGTCAAACTTGGCCTTGTACACCGGCGAGTGGCGGTAAGCATGTTGCAGCGTGGCCCGAAGACGTTTGAGCTGCAATGCACGCAGCTCGTCCAGGCTCGCCTTTTCTATCGCTTCCAGGGGGAAAATTTTCATGCCGATGGCCCCGCAATCACGCTTCCGGCTATCTGCGCGCTTTTGCCGCGAAACATCGCAATCACCTCGCCGCGCTGGTTGCTGACCTTCATGTCGTAAATGCCATGCCGGCCCTGCAGCGTCTGCTCCACGCCTTCGCAGGTCAGCACATCACCAAGCTGCCCGGGTTTGAGGAATTCGATGCTGCAGCCCGCAGCCACCGCCACCAAGTTGTGGCTGTTGCAGGCAAAGGCAAAGGTGGAGTCGGCCAGCGTGAATATCAGGCCGCCATGGCAGATTTTGTGGCCGTTGAGCATGGCCTCACGTACGGTCATGCGCATCAGCGCGCGTCCCGGCTCGCAGGACAGCAGTTCCATCTGCATGAAGTCACGCGAGGCGCTGTCTGCCGCAAACATGGCTTCGCCCACTGCCTGGGCCAGCTGTTTTGCATCCATGGCTAGTTGCCCCTGAACGCCGGGGCGCGCTTCTCAAGAAAGGCTGTCACACCTTCGATGTAGTCATGGGTCTGGCCCAGCGCCGACTGCGTGTCACGTTCATGATCGAGTTGCTGTTCCAGCCCGCGGCTCGCGCCTTCGCTGAGCAGATGCCGGGTAGCCACCAAAGCGCGGGTCGGCATCTGCGCCAGGCGCGCGGCCAGTTGCATGGCTTTGTCCACGCAGCTTTCGCCTTCGCCTGCCACATCCCAGATCATTCCCCAGTCCTTCGCGTCTTTTGCGCTGAGTTTGTCACCCAGCATGGCCAGGCCCATGGCGCGCGCCAGGCCCAGGCGCTTGACCAGAAACCACGAGCCACCTGCGTCAGGCACCAGGCCAATCTTGCTGAAGGCCTGGATAAAGCTGGCGGTCGGCGCGGCAACCGCCAGGTCGCAGGTCATGGCCAGCGAAGCGCCGGCGCCAGCGGCCACGCCGTTCACTGCGGCGATGGTCGGCACACGCAGCGCCTGCAGGCGCCTGACCGTCGGGTTGAAAGCCTGGTCGATGATGGGGCCGGGGTCAGCCCGCTTGACCAGGTCCGGGCCGGGTTCAAAGTCGAACTCCGCCAGATCGGCCCCGGCGCAGAAGGCGCGGCCGGCGCCGGTGATCACCAGCGCACGTATCGCGGTGTCGGCATCCACCTTGTCCAGCGCATCCCATAGCTGCCGGTGCATCTGGCGGGTGAAACTGTTCAGCGCCAGCGGCCGGTTCAGCGTGACCAGTGCGACGCCGCCCTGAATGGAAAACAGCACCGACGGTTCGGAAGGGGCATCGCTCATACATGTCTCCTGCTTTGAATGAATGGAATTTAGCATTAACCGACCGATTGGTCGGTTAATGTTTTCCCTTGGCTGCGCGTGCTGCCAGCATGGCATGATTCAGCAGCAAAAAAGGAAAGCGCCATGACCTACGAGATGATTCTGACCAAAACCGAGGGCCGCGTGGCCATCATCACCCTGAACCGGCCCAAGCAGCTCAATGCGCTGAACGACCAGCTGATGGACGAGCTGGGCGCGGCGCTCAAGGCTTTCGATGCGGACGACAACATCGGCTGCATGATTCTGACCGGCAGCGAAAAGGCCTTTGCAGCCGGCGCCGACATAGGCGCCATGGCCAGTTACGGCTTTGCCGATGTCTACAAAAACGACTACATCACGCGCAACTGGGAGCAGATCCGCAGCATACGCAAGCCAGTGATCGCGGCGGTCAGCGGCTTTGCGCTGGGCGGCGGCTGTGAGCTGGCGATGATGTGCGACTTCATCATTGCCGCTGACAACGCCCGCTTTGGCCAGCCCGAAATCAAGCTGGGCATCATCCCGGGTGCTGGCGGCACACAGCGCCTGCCGCGCGCCGTGGGCAAAGCCAAAGCCATGGACCTGGTGCTGACCGGCAGGATGATGGACGCGGCGGAAGCCGAGCGCAGCGGCCTGGCCAGCCGCGTGGTGCCGCTGGACAAGCTGATGGACGAAGCCCTGGGCGCGGCCTTGCAGATCTGCGACTATGGCCAGATTGCGGTGATGGCTGCCAAGGAGGCGGTGAACCGTGCCTATGAAGGCACGCTGGCCGACGGCATCATGTTCGAACGGCGCCTGTTTCACGCGGCTTTTGCCACCGACGACCAGAAAGAGGGCATGGACGCTTTTGTGAATAAACGCAAGCCCCTGTTTACAAATCGATAGCTCAGCGGGGGGCTCACCGCGCTGCCTGTGCGGCCTCGGAATCAACGGATGGGTTTCCGGTTTATTCCGTCCTCTAAATTGAGAATGCCAAGATAGGTGTTCGGCCACATCATGTTAGGTCACTGGAGACATCGTGCTGCGCCACCGAGGCCCCGCTTCACCCAACCACCCAGCGCTCTACTACCTGCCGAGTAGCCACATCAGCAGCAAACACATGCTCTACCCGCAGTGATGCGAGCGTGATGTCTTGCGGTGTACCAAACGTAGAGAACATGCTGAAAAACGCCAACTCGCCATGCGCAGTAGCAAACCGTGTGGTCAGCACCGGTGCGATTTGCCTTGGCCACTGCGCCAACAACCTTTTTCCCAAGCGCTGCTGAAACTGCGCGGCCAATTGCTCCACTCGCGGCGAGATGTCAGGCATCATGCTCGCGTCGTCGCGCAGGTGCGCGAGCATCGCGGGGGCGACTTCTTCTAGATTCGTCAGGTGGCGGGTCATGCCCTCAGGATGAAGCATGGCATCGAGCAAATTGAACGGTGCATCGGGCGGAAGCTGAGCGAGCGAAGGCATGAGCGCCACAGTCATCCAGCGCGCACCACGGTTCATTTGCAGCACATTCCAAGCGGCATCCATCACCAGTGCAGGCATCGGGTCATGCGCGGCCAGCAAGCGCCCCAAAGCCTCGCGCACAGGCGCGAGCACCGCATCCCCCAGCTCTGCACCACGATACGCCGGCGCAAACCCCGCCTGCTGCAACGCCACATTGCGCAATGCCAGCGGGGCTTGCAGCTCTTGCAGCCAAATCAGCAGCAGCTCACGGCTTGGCTGCGCACGGCCACTCTCCACAAAGCTCACATGCCTCTGCGAAACCCCCATGCGCAGCGCCAATTCCAGTTGGCTCAAGCGGCGCGATTTGCGCGCGGTTTGCAAAGTGTTTCGCAGAGTGGGGCTGGCTAAGGTGTCCATGCCTTCATTGAATCACCGCTTAAGGCCTGCGCAATTACCTGCGACGTAGTTGCCCCCATTCACAGCGCGACGCACACTAGGGCCCTCTTTGAAAGGAACATCTCATGCTGAAATTTATCGTCGCCTTGGTCTTGATCCCATTTACGGTGCTGAGTATGGCATCGCTCTGGCAAGTGGGCTACTGGGCACTTTTCACACAGCAGTTTGCAAACTTTGGCACACAGCAAGTGTTGGCAGACCTGCTCATCGCCGTCGGCATCTGCATGTACTGGATGTGGCGTGATGCTCAAAATACCGGACGCAATCCTTGGCCTTGGCTGGCATTGAGCATGGTGTCAGGCTCGTTTGGCCCGCTGCTGTATTTCATCACTGCGAAGAAGCGTGTACAAATTCCCCAAAACATCTGATCTGTCTCATACTGATCTTGCCCCCGAAAAACGTACTCCATAGCTGATGGTCAAAGTTAGACATTGGAGATGGCGAAATGAGCAAGAGAAAGGACGGACAAGCCCGGGGCAAATACACCCTGGAACTCAAGCTGGAGGCGGTGCCTGTGACTCCGAAGATATTGGGCCTGCCGGTGCAGACTCTAGGCAACTGGGTTCGCCTCAGCGGTAAAGGCCAACTCAAAGGCGCAGGCGACAAGCCTGTGAGCCCAGAACAAATGGAGCTGGACCGACTGCGGGCAGAGTTATCCAGGGTGAAGATGGAGCGCGACATCTTAAAAAAGGCCACGGCGTACTTCGCGCGGGAAGCCCTGTGAAGTACGCCTGGATAGCCGGGCACAAAGCGCGCTGGCCCATCACGCTGACCTGTGAGGTGCTGGAGGTCAGCGCCAGTGGCTACTTTGAACGCTGGCGCCGCAAAGACTGCACCAAGCCCAGTAAGCCGGAGGTGAACAAACGCATCAGTGACGAGGCCCTGCTGGTCCACATCAAGGCCATTCATGCCGAGGGCAAGGAGGAATACGGCTGGCCCAAGATGTGGAAGGAACTACTGGCTCGGGGCATTCGGGTGGGCAAGGAGCGTGTGCGAAAGCTGATGCAGCGCCACGGCATCAAGGCCCGGGGCAAGAGAAAGTTTGTCGTCACCACGGACAGTAAACACAGCCTGCCGATTGCGCCAAACCTGCTGGATCGCAAATTCACACCTGAGGCGCCCAACCAGGTGTGGAGCAGCGACATCACCTACATCGCCACGGATGAAGGCTGGCTGTATCTGACCGGCGTGATCGACCTGTTTAGCCGCCAAGTGGTGGGCTGGAGCATGAGGGATCATATGCAGACCAGCGTGGTCACCGATGCGCTGCGTATGGCGTGGTTCAGGCGCCATCCGGCACCTGGGCTGATCTTTCACTCAGACCGGGGCAGCCAGTATTGCAGCCATGAGTTTCAAAACGAGCTCAAAGGCTACGCGATGAAATCATCCATGAGCCGCAAGGGCAATTGCTGGGACAACGCACCCACCGAGAGTCTGTGGGGACGGCTGAAGGTCGGCAGACTGTACGGCAGACGGTTTGCCACTCGGCGTGAGGCCATGGACGAACTGATGGACTGGCTCAATTTCTACAACCACAAGAGATTGCACTCGACGTTGGGCTATGTCAGTCCGATGACGTTCGAGCAACGCTGGATCGCGGCCCAGCAGCAAGACAGGAAGTCCGTATAATGGTGGCTTAAGGAGTACGGAAAACAGGGGCAAGATCAGACCAGCCATATCCTAAGAAACTAGGAGAGAAATTGTGAAATCTATTGCGCCTTACGTCTCGGACGCTGCAGAGTCATCGGGCTTTGCCGCACGCGGAAAACCCGCAGTTTCCCCATATCCAGTCAGTTGGACTTTGGACGCTCTGAGCCCACTAATCGATGAGGTACTCCCGCTGGATGCCATGACGGACCGTTTGCACAAAATCTGCGGTCGATTCGCGGTTGTCCCGATGGATGGACAACACTCCGTTCGCGGCGGTACTGAATCCACGCGGCTTGGAGGACAGGACGCTGTCATCGTCAGTCAGAACATCAACCGCATCAGCCGAGACGCGCAGTGCATCAGGCGCGATCCCGGAGAGAATTATTTCCTGATTTTCCAGGATCACGGCCGGGCTGTCATGTGCCAGGAGAGCACACAATTCCAGATGAAGCCGGGGGACGTCGCGCTCATCGACTCGACCAAGCCGTCTGACTTCATTTATGCGGGACTGCGTTCGCAGCAGATTTCGGTGCACTTGCCGAGGGACGAGATGCGCCTTCGGTTTGGCACCAAAATTCAAAGCACTCTTGGCATCCTCAAGCAGGATGCGCTGGGCCTGGCTATGCGGGCGATCTTGGTAAAGATGCTGGAACCTGCCAACCATGAAAGTGGCCATTTGAAAGAAGCATTCATGGCTGTGTTCGGGTCATTCTTGCATGAGCGCTACGGCCATGGTGTGCCCGCAAGGCTCAGAGGCAACCACACGCTCTTGAGCGCCGCGTTACAGCAAATCTCACTACGGTTTCCGGATCCCGCTTTCAATGCTGTGAGCTTGGCTACAACATTGAATGTGCCGCCACGATCTCTCCAGCGCCTGTTTCAGAGCCTTGGAGAAACCCCGAGCCGCAGCATTCTCAATACCCGCCTGAGTGCGTCGCATGACCGCCTGAAGCTGCAGGTCGGTTCTTTGCATACGCGCTTAGTCTCCTCTGTCGCCTATGGCTGCGGCTTTAATGACCTGTCATTTTTCTACCGTGAATTTCGCAAAAAGTACGGTGTCACGCCGGGACATATCGTAAACCCTTGCTGACGCTCTAGTCCATCACGAATGACGTTTTGCTCCAAGACGTCCGGGGACCGGAATCCTAAAGTGTGGTCACTCTTCACCGTTGAAGTACCAGCCACCTTTAAACGATTACCAACACAGAAAGTCCCTGATGTACGTTGCGAAAATGACTATCGGAGGCCGCGCCGTTCCCGGCGCCACCACCTTCGAGGTAAAAAATCCATCCACTGGCCAGGTCATCGGCACAGCACCAAATGCGTCAAATACCGACCTGGACTCGGCAGTTTCCGCCGCGCAAAAAGCGTTCGCGAGTTGGTCCAGACAATCCGATGATGAATTGCAGGCAGCCTGCCTGGCCGTCGCTGCAAAAATCAATGCCCACTCCGATGAGCTTGCGACGCTGATCACCCTGGAGCAGGGAAAGCCGCTCAACGGTCTCGGTTCACGCTGGGAAATGGGCGGTGCCGGCGCATGGGCAAACTACACGTCCGGTTTGTCCCTGCCCATGAAGGTTCTGCAGGACAACGGACAAGGCCGGGTGGAGCTACACCGCAAGCCACTCGGCGTTGTGGGATCGATCACACCATGGAACTTTCCCGTCATGATTGCCATCTGGCACATCCTGCCGGCGCTTCGAACCGGCAACACCGTGGTGCTTAAGCCCTCGCCGTTCACGCCGCTGGCGACCTTGCGCATGGTCGAACTCTTCAATGAAGTCTTGCCTACCGGCGTGATCAACTGCGTGACGGGCGATGACCACTTGGGCGGCATTGGCGCAGCCATGGCAGCACATCCCGGTATTCGCAAAATCGTCTTTACCGGCTCCTGTGCGACAGGCCGGAAAGTGATGCAGTCCGCTGCCACGACGATGAAACGCCTGACTCTTGAGCTGGGTGGCAATGACGCTGGAATTGTCCTGCCTGACTGCGATCCCAAAGCCATCGCCGAGGGCCTCTTCTGGGGTAGCTTCATCAACAACGGCCAGACCTGCGCAGCGATGAAGCGGCTCTACGTGCATGAGAGCATTCATGACGATGTTTGCGAAAATCTTGTTGCCTTTGCCAAGTCGGTCCCCATGGGTGACGGCATGTCCGAGCAGAACATGTTGGGCCCGGTACAGAACCGTATGCAGTTCGACAAGGTGGCGAGCCTCGTGACCGATGCCCGGAAAAAGGGTGAACTACTGCTGGGCGGAGAAGTCGGCGACGGCCTGTTCTTCCCGGCGACCATCATTGCAGGCCTGAAGAACGGCGACGCCCTGGTGGACGACGAGCAGTTCGGCCCGGCTTTACCGGTGATCCGCTATCGCGATGTTGAAGAGGCCATCAAGGCCGCCAACGACAGCCAGAACGGCTTGGGGGGATCCGTATGGTCACGCGATATTGAGCATGCCAAGCATGTCGCTGGCCGGATGGAGTGTGGGTCCGTTTGGATCAATAAACATGGCGCCATTCAGCCAAATGCCCCGTTCGGCGGCACGAAATCATCAGGCTTCGGGGTTGAGTTTGCGGAAGAAGGCCAGCAGGAATACACCGCGCAGCAAGTCATTTTTTCCTGATACAGCAAGGAGACCAGCACTCACCGAACTTTCAAGCCATGCATTTCAAAATTACCCATTGGAGACAAAATGACAAAGCAAGAGCAATCAAAAATCACGAAAGACGAGGTGCCGTTTACACGACGCCGGTTCATCAAGTCTGCAGGCATCGCTAGCGGAACGCTGATGGTCGGCGGCCTCATGGTGGGCGCCAAAATCAATGCTGCCGTGGATAAAAACGGAAGCTTCGACTACGTCATCGTTGGTGCCGGGTCAGCAGGCTGCGTGCTGGCGAACCGCCTCACCGAAAATCCGAATATCCGCGTCTTGCTGATCGAAGCAGGCGGTCCGGACAACTCGGAAAAAATATCCACCCCGATCCGGCTGATCGAGTTGTGGAAAACTCCCTACGACTGGGCTTATGACACGGCTCCGCAAAAGCATGCCCACAACCGCCCCCTCTACTGGCCGCGCGGCAAGACATTGGGTGGCAGCAGTTCGCTGAACGGCATGATCTACGTGCGGGGTCATTCTTCGGTGTATGACGGCTGGGCCAAAGCCGGCAACAAGGGCTGGGACTACAAAAGCATCTTGCCGTACTTCAAGAAATCCGAAAATTACGACCGGGGGGCGAATGAGTTTCACGGCCAGGGGGGGCCCCTGCAGGTCACAACCCGGTACACACCGCACATCGTGACCAAAGCCATGGTCGACGCGGCGGTTCAAGCCGGGCATCCCTTGAACACGGATCACAACGGAGCCGAAATCCTGGGCGCGGGCTTCAATCACCTGAATACCAAGGATGGCAAGCGCCACAGCACTGCAGTCGCCTTCCTGCGTCCGGCGCTGGACCGGGGCAACCTCTCTGTCATTACCAATGCACGTGTGCACAAGGTGGCGTTTACTGGCAAACGCTGCAATGGTGTGGTCTATGAGCAGGATGGAAAAGTGCACAATGTCTCGGTGCGCAAGGAAGTGATCCTGAGCGGTGGGACGCTCGAGTCACCGAAGATACTGTTGCTTTCCGGGATCGGCGACAGCAAGCAGCTTTCGCAGTTCGGTATTCCTGTCGTTCATCACTTGCCGGGCGTTGGAAAGAACTTGCACGACCACACGTTGCTGCCGGTCATCTACGAAAGTAAGAAACCGATTCCCGCGCCTAATGATCCGACTATCACGGTGCTTCATGGGCAGCTGTTTGCCAAGTCCGACGAGAGGTTGCCCGGCCCCGACATGCAGCCTCTGTTCTTCCACGTGCCGTATTACGCACCTGGACAGGAAGGCCCGGCCAATGCATTCACCCTTAGTGCCGCTGGCGTCACGCCGACAAGTCGGGGCGAGCTTCGCCTGACTGGCGGGAAGGTCGGCGACCCTCTCCACATCGACCCCAATGTGCTGGCCACTGATTACGACATCAAGACCTTGGTGACCTGCATCAAGGCGATGCGCAAAGTGGCCGATCAGCCTGCACTCGCTGAATGGCGGGGCAGGGAAGTCTTCCCGGGGCCGGAAAAGACGAGCGACAAAGACCTAGCCGAGTACTGCCGAAGCGCCGTCGTCTCTTATCACCACCAAGTGGGAACCTGCGCAATGGGCCAGTCCCCAATGTCGGTAGTCAACCATGAACTCAAAGTTCACGGGGTGACTGGTCTTCGTGTGGTCGATGCATCGATCATGCCGGCCGTGTCGTCCGGCAACACCAATGCGCCGACGATCATGATTGCGGAGAAAGCCGCCGACATGATCAAGGCAGCTGCGTAGCCTTTATTAAAACTGGACTTGACCCGCTTTAATAGACACCTGATAGGGTCGAAATTAGAGAGGAGAGAAAGTCGAGAGTCAGCTACACGACCGAGTTCAAGGCTGAGGCAGTCAAACAAGTCATTGAGCGGGGCCACGGCGTGGTGGAGGTTTCCAACCGGCTCGGGGTATCGGATAAAAGCCTATCCCTTTGGGTCCGGCAAGCCAAGGAGCGGCAAGGTGCTGGCAGCGGTGAAGCCGCCTTGCTGAAAAGTGAAATTGCCCGGCTCAAGGCCGAACTCAAGCGAACCAGCGAGGAGCGCGATATTTTAAATAAGGCCGCCGCGTACTTTGCCAAAGTGTCCGGGTGAGGTACGCCTTCATGGCCGAGTACCACGGACAGTTCCGCCTCAAGAGCATGTGCCGGGTGCTACGAGTGCAGCGCAGCCGCTACTACGCCTGGAAGGCCATGCCGAAGTCGATGCGAGCCAAAACCGATGAAGCCTTGACCGTGGCCGTGTGGCGCAGAAGGCCCAAGGCCGAGGTGATCATTCATTCGGACCAAGGTAGCCGGCTTGCCAGCGATGACTTCAACCGCTGGTGCAAAGACAACGCCTTGCTGCCCAGCATGAGCCGGCGGGGCAACTGCTGCGATAACGCGGTGGCTGAATCCTTCTTCAGTAGCCTGAAGAAGGAAAGAGTCAAACGTCAGATCTATCGAACACGGGGCGATGCCAGGTCAGACGTGTTCGATTACATCGAGGGTTTCTACAATCGAGTCCGCAGGCACAGTCATCTTGACCTGCTGAGCCCGCTGGCATTCGAGCAGCTTCGCACTGGAAGCTGAAATATGTCTAGGAAAGCGGGTCAAGTCCAAACCCTCACCCATCAGGGCCGCCAACAGTTTGCCCCGGAATCTAGGCCAGCGCCCTGTGGTTGAACAATTAGACTTACGGAAGAGCCGCTATAATCTCGGTCGCGCGGTGATATAGCTCAGTTGGTTAGAGCGCAGCATTCATAATGCTGATGTCGGTGGTTCAAGTCCACCTATCACCACCACATATTCTTCAGCCCCGGAACCACGCTTCCTGGGGCGAGCTCACATCACAGCCTCTGGATATACACCATGAAACGCTGCCTGAATTTCACCACCTTTGCCGCCGCACTGGCGCTGTCCAGCCTGCTGGCCCTGCCCGCGCTGGCACAGACCGACGAGGTGCCCAGCGTACGCAACTTTCCAAAAACCGCGTTGCGCGGTGTGCTGGTGGTGCGGGCCCCGCCAGAAATCAGCCTGAACGGCAAGCCCGACCGGCTGTCGCCGGGCGCCCGTATCCGCAACATCAACAACAACTATGTACTGTCGGGCAGCCTGTTGGGCCAGGAACTGCTGGTCAACTACACGCGCGACAGCAGCGGACAGGTTTATGAGGTGTGGATCCTCAACCCCGAGGAAGCCAAGGAAAAACGCGCCGGCCTGAACACGCGCAATTTCAGCTTCGGCTTCGAGTCGGTCACCGCCCCGCAGGACGACGGCAAGACGCCCTACAACCAGCTGCCGCGCTACAAGCAGTAGTTGCGCTGGTTCTACAGCCAAATCGGCCTTCAGCCCATACCGCAGTTGCGCAAGCAGCTATCACATCGATAGCAAATACCATGTCCAAAAAAGTCTTTATCAAAACCTTCGGCTGCCAGATGAATGAGTACGACTCCGACAAGATGTCCGACGTGCTGCACGCGGCTGAGGGTTACGAGCCCACCAGCAATGTGGACGAGGCCGACCTGATCCTGTTCAACACCTGCTCGGTGCGTGAAAAGGCGCAGGAGAAGGTTTTCAGCGACCTCGGCCGGGTCAAACACCTGAAGAAAAAAGGCGTGCTGATCGGCGTGGGCGGCTGTGTCGCCAGTCAGGAGGGCGAGGCCATCATTGAACGCGCGCCGTATGTCGATGTGGTGTTCGGCCCGCAGACCCTGCACCGCCTGCCCGACCTGCTGAGCAGGCGCATGCGTCTGGGCCAGTCGCAGGTGGACATCAGCTTTCCCGAGATTGAAAAGTTCGACCATCTGCCGCCGGCCCGCGTCGAAGGCGCCAGCGCTTTTGTCAGCATCATGGAAGGCTGCTCCAAATATTGCAGCTATTGCGTGGTGCCCTACACCCGCGGCGAAGAGGTCTCGCGCCCGTTTGAGGACGTGCTGGTCGAAGTCGCCGGCCTGGCCGACCAGGGCGTGCGTGAAGTCACCCTGCTGGGCCAGAACGTCAATGCGTACCGCGGACCGATGGGAAACACGGCTGACATCGCAGACTTTGCGACGCTGCTCGAATACGTCTCCGACATTCCCGGCATTGAACGCATCCGTTACGTCACCAGCCACCCGAATGAATTCACGCAGCGCCTGATTGATGCCTATGGCAAGTTGCCCAAGCTGGTGAATCACCTGCACCTGCCGGTGCAGCACGGCTCGGACCGCATCCTGATGGCGATGAAACGCGGCTACACCGTCATGGAATACAAGAGCACCATCCGCAAGCTGCGCGCCATCCGGCCGGACCTGGCCATGAGCAGCGACTTCATCGTTGGTTTCCCGGGCGAGACCGACAACGACTTTAACAAGATGATGAAGCTCATTGACGACGTGGGTTACGACACCTCGTTCAGTTTCATCTTCAGTCCCAGGCCGGGCACACCTGCCGCCAACCTGACGGACGACACGCCGCATGAGATCAAGCTCGCCCGCCTGCAGCGTCTGCAGGCCGCCATCGACGACAACGTGCGCGCCATCAGCGCCAGCCGCTTGGGCACGGTGCAGCGCATCCTGGTCGAAGGCGCCTCGCGCAAGGATGCATCCAAGCTGATGGGCCGCACCGAATGCAACCGCGTCGTCAATTTCACCGGTTCCCCCCGGCTGATCGGGCAGATGATTGACGTCACCATCACGGAAACCTCGCAGCGCTCGTTGCGCGGCCAGGTGCTGCGGCACGAGGACGCAGCCCTGCCGGCCTGAGCCCGGCGCCGCCATGGCCCAAACTGACCCAGGATGCTGAAGCACGTTTCCTTCCGGCAATTGCTGGTGGTCGCCTTTTTGCTGATCTCCGCGCTGCTGGCTGCGGCCTCGCTGCGCGCGCTGTTCACACTGGAGCAACTGACCCTGCAAAGCCGCGACAGCGCCGCCCGCGCGCTGGACCTGAGCGCAGACGCGCAATCGCTGACGGAGCGCAGTGTGGCCATGGAGCGCACGGCACGCCAGTCGCTGGTGCTCGGCGACCGCCTGCTGCGCCGCCGCTTTGACGAAGCCGCCACCGAAGCGCGCGAGGTATTGATGCGGCTGGCGACGCAGGGCGTGCCCGCTACACAGGTGACCGATTGGGCCCAGCGCCTGGCGGCCATCATCGCCCTGCTCGACGGCGCGCCCGACACCGCCCTGGACCGGGACCGCCAGGTCGCGCTGGAGTTTCGCGAGCTCGATCTTGTCAACGCCGCGATTGCCCAGCAGGTGCGCCAGGCCATCGCGGCGCAGAACCGCAGTCTGCTCGACACACTGGAAACCCGCCGCCGCCAGCTCACCCAGCAGGTCATCGGCGCCATCGGGCTTGCGGTGATGCTGGCGCTGGCCTTCGGCATCCTGCTGACCCGGCCGCTCAGACGCCTGGAAAAAGCCATCATCGGCCTCGGTGAAAACCGCCTTGACGAAGCCATCGCGATCGACGGCCCGGCCGATTTGCAACTGGTCGGGCAGCGCCTGGAATGGCTGCGCCTGCGGCTGGTCGAACTGGACGCCGACAAGTCGCGTTTCCTGCGTCATGTGTCACACGAGTTGAAGACCCCGCTGGCCTCGCTGCGCGAAGGCGTCTCGCTGCTCGAAGACGGCGTGGCCGGCGAGCTCAGCAACAATCAGCGCGAGATCGCCAAAATCCTGCGCCACAACACCGGCCTGCTGCAGGGCCAGATCGAGGACCTGCTGCGCTTCAATGCCGCCGCCTTCGAAGCGCGCCAGTTGCGGCGCGAGAAAACCGACCTGCTGCAACTGATCACCGAACAGGTCCAGGCCCAGCAACTGCAGTGGCGCGCGCGTGAGCTGCAGGTCAACATTGAGGGCAAGGCCGTGCAGGCGGAAATTGACCGCGACAAGCTGGGAACCGTGCTCGCCAACCTGTTGTCCAACGCCATCCGTTACTCCCCCACGCAGGGGCGCATCAACCTGCGATTGAGTCGTCTGGCTGAGGCCGTGCGCATCGACATTGATGATGAAGGTCCGGGCATTTCATTTGATGACCGGGCACGCATTTTTGAACCCTTTTACCGCGGCTCCCAGCAACCGCCCCAGGCCGTGCGTGGCAGCGGCATCGGCCTGTCCATCGTGCAGGAGTACATTGCTGCGCATGGTGGCCAGGTGCAACTGCTGCCGGACGGCCCCGGCGCCCATTTCAGGATTGAACTTCCCCATGCTTTCAAGCGTTGATACCCGCCACGGCAAGCGCCTGGCCTTTTTAGCGGCACTGGCCGCCGGCCTGTTCGCCGCCGGCTGCACCCTGCCGGTGCAGACGCCAGTGCCAGCGCAGACGATGGCGGTGGCGCCGCCGCCGACCACACCGGAGGTGGTGGCCAGCCCGCCCCCGCCGCCCGTCCGCGCTGCCGTGGCACTGCTGCTCGAACACGCCGAACGCGTGCGGGGCCTGCAGGGGCCTGAACTGGTCCAGGAAATCGCGCGCCTGAACGAGCCCGGCGTGCCGGCCGACCAGGTGCGCCTGGCCATGGCCCTGAGTCAGACGCGCCAGCTCTATGACCTGGTGCGGGCGCAGGAGCTGCTGCAGCGCGTGCTGGCCAACCAGACGGGAGAGGCACGCGAACTGCACGTGCTGGCCCGTCTGCTCGGCACCCGGTATGCAGAGCAGCGGCGGGTAGAGGACCAGTTGGACCGACAGAGCCAGCAAGTGCGCGAGCTGCAGCGCCGGCTCGGGGAGACCCAGGACAAGCTGGACGCGCTCAAGGAAATCGAACGCAGCCTGACCAGCCGGCCACCGGCCGCACCGGCTGCCCCAGCGTCCTCACGGAACAGCCGCAGCACCCGGCCGCCAGGCTCATGAGCGCAACGGCCACTGGCGCGCATCTTCTGGTCGTCGACGACGACGCCGACATGCTGCGCCTGCTGACCATGCGCCTGAATGCGGCGGGTTACCGCGTCAGCGCGGTGGCCTCGGCCGAGGCCGCGCTGGCCCAGCTCGACATCGCACGGCCCCAGCTGGTGCTCAGCGATGTGCGGCTTCCGGGCAAGGACGGGCTGGCACTGTTTGAAGACATCCGCGCGCGCCACCCTTCGCTGCCGGTGATTTTGCTGACCGCGCACGGCACGATTCCCGATGCCGTCGAAGCCACCGAACGCGGTGTCTTCACCTACCTGACCAAACCCTTTGACGGCAAGGCCCTGCTGGACAAGATCGCCCTGGCCCTGGCGCTGAGCGCGCCGGCGCCCGCCACGCGGGCCGGCCAGGAAGAAACCTGGCAAAGCGGCATCGTCAGCCGCTCCAGCCGCATGGCTGAAACCCTGGCCGAAGCCAGGATGGTGGCGCGTTCGGATGCGAGTGTGATGCTGCGCGGCGAAAGCGGCACCGGCAAGGAACTGCTGGCGCAGGCCATCCACCAGGCCAGCCCGCGCGCGGCCCAGCCGTTTATCGCGGTCAACTGCGGCGCGATTCCGGAGGCGCTGCTGGAGTCCGAGCTGTTCGGCCACGTTAAGGGCGCCTTCACCGATGCCTCGTCCAACCACAAGGGCCTGTTCCAGGCGGCCGAAGGCGGCACCCTGCTGCTCGACGAGATCGGCGACATGCCGCTGGCGCTGCAAGTCAAGCTGCTGCGCGTGCTGCAGGAACGCGTGGTGCGCCCGCTGGGCTCCAGCCAGTCGATTCCGGTCAATGTGCGCATCCTGTCGGCCACCCACCGCGACCTGGACGCTGCCATGGCCGAGGGCCAGTTCCGCACCGACCTCTACTACCGTCTCAACGTGGTCACGCTGACCTTGCCGCCACTGGCCGAGCGGCGCGAGGACATTGCGTTGCTGGCCAACCACTTCCTGGTCAAGCTGGCCGGCAAATATGGCAAGCGCCTGAGCGGCTTCGCGCCGGAAGCGCTCAAGGCCCTGACCACCGCCGCCTGGCCGGGCAATGTGCGCCAGCTCTACAACGTGGTCGAGCAGGTCTGCGCGCTGGCCAGCACGCCGCTGATCCCGCTGGCCCTAATCCAGCGCGCCCTGCGCTCGCCCAGTGTGCAGGTGCTGACCTTGGCTGATGCCCGCCAGCGCTTCGAGCGCGAGTACCTGGTCGGCCTGCTCAAGCTGACCGACGGCAACGTCGCCGACGCCGCCCGCCTGGCCGACCGCAACCGCACCGAGTTTTACCGGCTGATGCAAAAACACGGACTGACGCCGAGCCACTTCAAAAGTGAATCTGTCGCCACTGTCCCTGAGGCTGTCGCTGATGAGCGACAGGGCCAAGTGCCTGATTTCAAACAATAATTTTCTTGGCGGGAAAAAGAATGTCGCTCGACGGCGACAAAAATAAGGGTTTTCCCGCAATCTTTCAGGCTGCACACGTGGTGTTTTGCTTCAAATGCTTTTAAGTCATTGATTTAATTAGTTTTTTCCTGCCTGGCACAGGGTTTGCCCTTGTCAGCGCATGGTTCTGCTTTTGACCCCTGTTTCAGCCCGCGCCCGCATGGCGCGGATCGTCCGCAACGCGGTCCTGTTGGCAGGCCTGTTGCTCGCCGGTTTTGCCCAGGCCTGGACGCTGGACGATGTCGGCAAACTCGCCCAGCAACGCGCCCAGACGCCCTACCAGCCGGAGCGCCAGGCCCTGCCCGCAGACCTGGCCAGCCTCACCTACGACGGCCTGCGTGACATCCGTTTCAAGGATGACAAGGCTTTGTGGCGCGCCGACGGCTTGCCGTATGAGGCCAAATTTTTCCATGTGGGCCGCCAGAGCGATTCGGTCCGCATCCATGAACTGTCTGCCCTCGGCAACAAACCGCTGCCCTACGATGCGCGCGACTTCAGCTTCGGCAAGAACAAGCTGCAGCCCTCACGCTGGGGCGACCTCGGCTACGCCGGATTTCGTGTCCACACGCCACTGAATTCGCCCGCCTACAAGGACGAACTGGTGGCATTCCTGGGCGCGAGTTATTTCCGCGCCCTGGGCGCTGGTCAGCGTTACGGCCTGTCGGCGCGCGGTCTGGCGGTGGACACCGCCGGCGCGGGAGGGCGGCCCGAGGAGTTTCCGCGTTTCACCGATTTTTGGCTGGAAAAACCTGCGGTCGACGCGAAGCAGATCACCATCTACGCGCTGCTCGATTCAGCGCGCATGACCGGCGCTTACCGTTTCGACATTCGTCCCGGCGAGCAGACCGTGACCGAGGTGCATGCGCGTGTCTTCATGCGCATCAGCGCCGGCCCGCGCGTTGCCACGCTGGGCCTGGCGCCGCTGACAAGCATGTTTTTCTTCGGCGAGAGCCAGCCGCGCGCTGGCGATTTCCGGCCCGAGGTCCACGATTCCGACGGCCTGATGATGGCCAGCACCGAAGGCGAGTGGTTGTGGCGCCCGCTGCAGAACCCCAAAGCGCCAGTGGCGACCTCGTTTGCCATGAAAGGCCTCAAGGGTTTCGGCCTGATGCAGCGCGACCGCCTGTTCGGCAGTTATGAGGACACCGAGGCACGTTACGAGTCGCGACCCAGCGCCTGGGTCACGCCCCTCGGTGACTGGGGGCCTGGCCGGGTCGAGTTGCTGCAGCTCCCCACACCCGACGAAACCCACGACAACGTGGCGGCCTACTGGGTGCCAGATCGCCTGCCGCAACCCGGCGAATCGCTCAACTTCGCCTACCAACTGGCCTGGCAGGGTGACAAACAGCAGCGCCCGCCCAATGGCTGGGCAACGCAGTCGCGCCGCGGCATCGGTTTCAACCAGCTCGACGCGTCGACGCTGCAGCAAGCGATCTCCTACGTCATCGACTTTACCGGCCCGGCGCTTGATGCCCTCAAGGACGACGCGCCGGTGCGCGCTGTCGTCTCCAGCGACGCCAACGGCCGCGTCGTTGAAAGCAACGCCTACCGCAACCCGGTCAACGGCCAATGGCGCATGACCCTGCGCGTGCAACGCATCAACCCGGCCAAACCGGTTGAGTTGCGCGCCTTTCTTCAACACGACAACCACACAGTGAGCGAAACATGGACCACCCTCGTTACCCCCTAGTGCCCAACGCGCCACCACCCGCCATGAACCGACGCAGCAGGTTGCGCGAAGAACGGCATCCCAATTCGGTGACCACGCCGCCGATCAACCGCAGCTCCATGGCCCCCCGCCCCTGGCGCGGCTTCTGGAACAGCCTGGGCACGGCTGTCCTGCTGCGCCTGACCGGCACTGCGCGCCCGGCCCCCGCCGCCAGCGCGATGGCGCCGTGGCAACACGCCGCCAAACGCCGGCGCGCCGTGCTGGTGGCACTCACCGTGCTGAGCACCGCCTTTGCCACCGCCCTGTTTGCCGACATGCAGCCCGACTATGACAACGCCTGGCTTGAGTACGGGAAAATCGCGCTGTTCGGCCTGCTGTCGGCCTGGGTCGTCACCGGTTTCATGACGGCACTGATGGGTTTTTACGTGACCCTGCGTGGTGACAAGTACGCGCTGACCGCGCGCGGCGTGGCCAGCGACCGCCTGGACGCTTCGGCCCGCACGGCCATCATCATGCCGATCTGCAATGAAGACGTGCGCACCGTGTTTGCGGGCCTGCGCGCCACCTGCGAATCGGTCGCCGCCACCGGCCACGCGACCGCCTTCGACGTGTTCGTGCTGTCGGACAGCAACAACCTGGTGACCCAGCAGGCCGAACACGCCGCCTGGGAAGAGTTGCGCATGCAGCTTGCGGCCCAGGCCGGCCAGCCACTGATCGAGGTCTACTTCCGCCTGCGCCAGCGCCGCACCCACCGCAAGGCCGGCAACGTCGCCGACTTCTGCCGCCGCTGGGGCAAGGACTACCGCTACATGATCGTGCTCGACGCCGACAGCGTGATGAGCGGCGACTGCCTGCTCAACATGGTCAAGCTGATGGAAGCCAACCCTAGCGCCGGCATCATCCAGACCGCCACACAGGCCATTGGCCATGTGACCCTGCATGCACGCGCGCAGCAGTTCGCCTCGCGCATGACGGGCCGTCTGTTCACCTTGGGTATGCAATTTTGGCAGCTCGGCGAGTCCCATTACTGGGGCCACAACGCCATCCTGCGCGTCGAACCCTTCATGAAACATTGCGCGCTCGCGCCCATCCAGGGCACGGGCGGTATGGCCGGCGGCATTCTCTCGCATGACTTTGTCGAAGCCGCGCTGATGCGGCGCGCTGGCTACCACGTCTGGCTGGCTTCTGACCTGGTCGGCAGCTACGAGCAGCAACCGCCCGACCTGCTGGCCGAACTGCAGCGGGATCGCCGATGGTGCCAGGGCAACCTGCAGAACTCGCGGCTGATCGCTGAACCCGGCCTGCACCCGGTGCACCGCGCGATGTTCGGCACCGGCGCCATGTCCTACCTGTCGGCGCCGCTGTGGCTGTGTTTCCTGACGCTGGGTACGGCGTTGTGGCTGTCGGGCTCCCACATCATGACGGACTGGATGCTGGTGCCGACCGAACTCGCCGCGCTCTGGGCCTGGACGCTGTCCATGCTGTTCCTGCCGCGCGTGCTTGGCATTGCTGCCGTGCTGCTCAAGGGAGAGGCCCAGGCCTTTGGCGGGCGCTTCAGCCTGCTGCGCAGCGCCGCCCTGGAAACCGTGATTGCCCTGCTGCAGGCGCCGATCCGCATGCTGGCCCACTCGTTGTTTGTGATGGCGGCCATCACTGGCCTCAAGCTGGACTGGAAGTCACCGCCGCGTGAAGCCGCCGCCGTGCCCTGGCGCGACGCGCTGCTGCGGTTTGCGCCCATGAGCGGCATCATCGCGGTGCTGGCCCTCGGCATCGCCGCCATCGACGTGCGCGCCCTGGTCTGGCTACTGCCGGTCGGCCTGCCGCTGTTGCTGGCCATTCCCATGACCGTGCTGACCAGCCGCGTCGGCGTCGGCCGGAGCATGCGGGCGAAGGACTACCTGCTGATTCCGGAAGAGACCCACTCACCCGCCGTGCTGGATCGGGCCTGGCAACATGCGGGACTGTTGCCAGCGCCGCGTTTGCGTACGGCCTGACTTTTTATCAAGCGTCACGCTGCGTCCCCGGTTTGCGTTCTGCGGGCAGGAACCAACTCCCCACTCCCTCCCCTGACCCCTCCCTCGCCCCGCTGGGCGATGGCGGGGGACCTCATGTGGCCGCGTGCGCTGCGCTCGCGTGCAAACATGACGGTCTATTGGGATTCCCGTGCAGCAAGCGCTGCGCGCTTGCTGCACTCCGGATGGGAGTTCGGTATTTGTATTGGGATGTCTGCCTTCGTCCCCACCCGTCGGGCCGAACCAAGCACCGCAGGCTACCCGTAGCCCAGCGGAGGAACCCAGACCCTCGGGTCGCCTTTAGAAAGTTACTTGCCGCCGGGCACCCCCCGGCTTGCGGGCTGACCACCCCATCCGGGTCAATATCCATTTTTCACCATATTTTCAAGCAAAATATGCCTCTAGCCCATACCAGTCTTGGGCTAACAGCTATAAATTTAATAGCAATTATCTCATCGATCCCTGCCGCAGCGGCAGTTAAACTCGACCGATGGCCTGGAACGCGACGCTCTCCCTTGACTACTCGCTGCAAGCCGGCAAGACAGTCGCTCACTTCCGCCACGACGGCCCTTTGCGCATTCTGCAAAGCCTGTACCCTGAAGGCGACGCGGTCTGCCACAACGTGCTGGTGCATCCGCCGGGCGGTCTGGTCGGCGGCGACACCTTGGACATCGCGGTCACGGCCGCCACCGGCAGCCACGGCCTGATCACCACGCCTGGCGCCACCCGCTTTTACAAATCACTCGGTGACACCGCGCTGCAGCGCACCCGCATCCGGCTGGAGGCCGGTGCACGCGCCGAATGGTTGCCCATGGAGGCCCTGTGTTACAGCGGCTGCCTGGCGGAGAACCACTTGACACTGGATCTGGCGCCCGGCGCTGAACTGATGGGCTGGGACGTGACCGCGCTGGGCTTGCCGAGCGCCAGCCAACCCTTCACTGAAGGCAGTTTTTGCCAGCACATCGAGCTGCCCGGCGTCTGGCTGGAGCGGGCGCGCATCCGCGCGGATGATCGGTTATTGATGGACAGCCCGCTGGGGCTGGCCGGCCAGCGTTGCATGGCCACCCTGTTTTTTGCCAGCGGCAGCAAACTGGACCGCGGACGCCGCGAGCAGGCACTGGAGGTGGCGCGTGAAGTGATGGGGACACACGCCCTGGTCAATAGCGCAGGCGCCACCAGCCCGGATGCCCAGGTGGTGGTCGTGCGCGTGCTTGCGCCGCTGGTCGAACCCGCCATGGGCCTGCTCAAACAGGTTTGGAAAAGCTGGCGCCGGCACTTATGGGATCAGGCGGCGCCCAGTCCGCGCATCTGGTCGGCCTGAGCGCTCAGGGCCTGTTCGCACCGTTTATACAAGTGCGAACGCGGTGAAAACAGTGCCAATCAAGGCGCGCGACGACACCCAGACTGGGCGTCTGGGTTAGGAGTGGAACGCGGAGTGGCGTTGTTTTCACCCGTTCCCTTCGGGTTGCGGCCAAAATGACCATGCGCAGTGTTGCAAAGCCTTGCCGGGCGCGAGCCCGGCTGCATTTTGCGCCTCGCGCATGACCATTTTGACTCGCAACGCATCTTGCATAAACAGTGCGAACAGGCCCTAGTCGCGCAGTTCGGCAGGCACCTTGCCACCGTTGGCAGCCAGCTTGTTCATGACCTGTTTGTGCAGCCAGATGTTCATGGTGGCGCTGTCGTTCAGGTCGCCGGAGTAACCGAGTTCTTTGGCCAGTTCCTTGCGCTCGCCGAGGCTGCTGTCCAGATCCAGCAACTTCATCAGGTCGACGATCGAGGTCTTCCAGTTGAGTTTTTGCGCATTTTTGCTGGCCATGTCATCCAGCAAGGCCTTCACATCCACCTCGGCCATCGCGGCGGAAGCCGCAGCAGCGGCGCCTGCGGCTCGCGAAGCCACATCCGACGCGGCTGATGCAGCTGCGGCCTCCTCAGGGGACAATGACCCGGCAGCGTCTGCAGGGGCTGCCGGGGTTTCAGCGCGTGCCGAAGGAAAAATTTTGCCGAAGATTTTGCCGAGAATGCTCATGATGGGTTCCGTTCTTGAAAATGAAACTTAATCCTAGACGCGCCGCGACCCTGGCGGCAACAGGCAAACGCGCGCGCCCGTGTCGGAAAATTCCTTCAAGCCACAGCGCCAACTGGAGGCTGGTACCTACGAGGTCTGGCTCGCGCGTCCTACTTGCTGTGAGCCGGACTTGCGCACAATGGGCATTCCCGGCTGCGGCCGCCCTGCAGCCAACTTCCTTCTGCGAGAACCCATGAAAACTTCCGTGCTGACCCCTCTTGTGATGGCCCTGACACTGGTGTTTGCAGGTTGTTCCAGCACCACTGAAAGCGGCACC
Source organism: Polaromonas sp. (assembly GCF_030689685.1). Classification (GTDB taxonomy): domain Bacteria; phylum Pseudomonadota; class Gammaproteobacteria; order Burkholderiales; family Burkholderiaceae_C; genus Polaromonas. The sequence goes on from NZ_JAUYEY010000087.1 coordinate 47,118, forward strand.
GTCGGCGCCTCCCGCTCCCAGCTACTGTTGGTGTCCTCCGCAGAACTCAACGCCATGGCCGAGCAGGCCTACGCCAAACTCAAGGCAGATGCAGCGGCCAAAGGCGCACTCAATACCGACGTGGCAATGCTGGCGCGGGTTCGTGCCGTCGCTGCACGCATCCAGCCCCAGACCGCAGTCTTCCGCAGCGACGCCCCCGGATGGAAGTGGGAAGTCAACATCGTCGAAAGCGAACAACTCAATGCCTTTTGCATGCCCGGCGGAAAAATCATGTTCTACACCGGCCTGGTGCGCAAGCTTAAACTGAGCGACGAGGAAATTGCCGTAGTGATGGGCCACGAAATTGCACACGCCCTGCGCGAACATTCACGCGAGCAGGTCTCGCAGGCCACCGCCGCACAGACCGCCATCGGCATCGGCACCCAGTTGCTGGGCCTGGGCGGCGGCGCATCACAAATCACCGGCGCCGCCTACCAAGCGCTGGTCGCCAGCCGTTTCAGCCGCGCTCACGAAACGGAGTCCGACCGTATCGGCCTGGAGCTGATGGCGCGCGCAGGCTACAACCCGCAAGCCGGCGTGACGCTCTGGCAAAAAATGGGCACGGCCAGCAGCAGCGGCGGCGGCGCGCCCGACTTCCTGAGCACCCACCCGAGCGACAGCAGCCGGGTACAGCAGATCCAGTCCCTGCTGCCGACAGTGATGCCGCTGTACCAGGCAGCGCGACGCTGATCTGACTGCCGTGATGGCGCCCCCCCGTCACGCCGCCTGGCTGGTTACCATCAGCTCCGGCGCAAGACCCGCGCCTTAAAAAACAACAGCGAGGGAAGCCATGCATGCGGCCATGACCACTACGGAGATTTACCTGATCGCGATGGCGATCATCTTCACGGTGCCTTACCTGATCTGGCGCCTCTTCAAAACCGATTACTACGCACCTCTGGTGGTGGTGCAGATCATTGCCGGCATCCTGCTGGGGCCCGGCATTCTCGGCAAGATTTACCCCGACTACTACGCCTTCGTGTTCAGTGCGCCCGTGGTGCAGTCACTCAACGGCGTGGCATGGTGGGCCGTCATGGTGTTTGTCTGGATCGCGGGGATAGAACTGGATCTGAAAAAGGCATGGGCTCACCGGCGTGAAAGCAGCATCACGGCTGGCCTGGCGCTGGGCATGCCGCTGCTGTTCGGTTGCGCGGCCGCTGCCGGCATGTTGATATACGACGGCTGGGTCGGCCCGCAGGGCATGCGCTGGCAATTCGTCATGGGTGTGGGCATGGCCTGTTCCGTGACCGCGCTGCCTATCCTGATTTTGCTGATGGAAAAACTCGCCATCCTGCGCCAGCCGATTGGCCAGCGCATCCTGCGGTATGCAAGCCTGGACGACATCGCCATCTGGGGCGTGCTGGCGCTGGTTCTGATGGACTGGGAGAGGGTCGGCAGGCAGGCCAGTTTTCTGGCCGCTTTTGCGCTCCTGAGCTTTTTGTTTCGCAAACTCATGGTCTGGCTGCCCGAGCGCGACCGCTGGTACGCCGGACTGATCTGGCTCATTGTGTGCGCGCTGGGCGCCGACTGGGCGGGCCTGCACTTCATGGTGGGCGCCTTCCTGGCGGGCGCCATCATGGACGCGGAGTGGTTCAACCAGGAGCACATGGACATGTTGCGGCATCATGTGCTGCTGGTCCTGATGCCGGTGTTCTTCCTGAGCACAGGGCTGCGCACCAACTGGTCGGTCGGCGGCGAGGCAGTGTTTGTGGCCGCCGCCGTGCTGCTGGCGGCTTCTGTGGCCGGCAAGCTCATCGGTGTTCACATCGCCGGCAAGATTCTCAAGTGGGCACCGGGCGAAAGCGCGATCATCGGCTGGCTACTGCAAACCAAGGCGCTGATCATGATCATTTTTGCCAACATCCTGCTGGACAAAGGCATCATCACCAATGAAACGTTTACCGCCCTGCTGCTGATGGCGATTGCCAGCACCATGCTGACGGTGCCGGTGGTAGCGCCCCGGCTTCAGCGCATGAAGGAAATTATTTTCAGATCGAAGTGAGCGCGGCGTTTGTCATTGCGGGCTTGACCCGCAATCCATGCGCACTAATCCTGACAGGTGGTTTATGCGGTATGGATGCCGGATCAGGTCCGGCATGACAACACCCTAAATCGCCACCAGCTGCCGCACCCCGTTGACCTGCATGTCCTTGCCCAGGCCGCGTCCGATGAACGCACCACGCTCCATCACCAGGTAATCGTCGGCCAGGGCTGAAGCAAAGTCGTAGTACTGCTCGACCAGCAGGATCGCCATGTCGCCACGGTCAGCCAGCATACGGATCACGCGGCCAATGTCCTTGATGATGCTGGGCTGTATGCCCTCGGTCGGCTCGTCCAGGATCAGCAACTTCGGTTTGGCCGCCAGCGCACGGGCAATCGCCAGTTGCTGCTGTTGCCCGCCCGACAGGTCGCCACCACGGCGGCTCAGCATTTGTTTGAGCACCGGAAACAGCTCGTACAGTTCGGCGGGAATCGGCGTGCCGGCACTTTTGTAGGCCAGGCCCATGCACAGGTTTTCCTCGACCGTCAGGCGGGCGAATATCTCACGGCCTTGAGGCACAAAGCCAATACCGGCGCGGGCGCGCTCATACGGTGTGGCGTTCTGGATGGGCTTGCCATCGAACTCGATAGTTCCGGTCTTGATCGGCACCAGGCCCATCAGTGACTTGAGCAGCGTGGTCTTGCCTACGCCGTTGCGGCCCAACAGCACCGTCACTTTGCCGGGATGGGCTTCGAGGCTGACGTCGCGCAGGATGTGGGAGCCGCCGTAATACTGGTTGACGTTTTTGACAGTCAGCATGCGCAAGGTACTCCTAAGCCAGTGACCGCGTGGAACCGGCTTCGCCGGGCCACAGGGGTCGCCCCCCAGTGGGGGGAGGCGGCGAAGCCGCACCGGGGGGCGTCTTCATCTACCAAGATACACCTCAATCACCCGTTCATCCGCCTGCACCTGATCCAGCGTCCCCTGAGCCAACACCGACCCGTCACACAACACAGTGACGACTTCCGAAATCGTCTTGATGAAACTCATGTCGTGCTCAACCACCATCAGCGAATGTTTGCCCTTGAGCGTAAGAAAGAGCTCAGCGGTACGCGCAGTTTCCTCGTCGGTCATGCCAGCTACCGGCTCGTCCAGCAACAGCAGCTTGGGGTCCTGCATCAGCAGCATGCCGATTTCCAGCCACTGTTTTTGCCCGTGGCTCAGGTTGCCGGCCATGCGGTTGACGCTGTCGGCCAGATGGATCGTCACCAGGATTTCGGCAAGCCGGTCGCTCTGCATGGAATCCAGCCTGAAGAACAGGGACGACCAAACATCACGCTCATGGCCCTTGTTGGTCTTCAGGGCGAGTTCGAGGTTTTCAAACACCGTGAGCTGCTCGAACACGGTGGGTTTCTGAAACTTGCGGCCAATACCGAGTTGCGCAATCTGTGGCTCTGTGTGGCGCAGCAGGTCAATCGTGCTGCCAAAAAATACCGTGCCTTCGTCGGGGCGGGTCTTGCCGGTGATGATGTCCATCATCGTGGTTTTGCCGGCGCCGTTGGGGCCGATGATGCAGCGCAGCTCACCCGGCGCGATATCGAGCGAAAGCTTGTTGATGGCTTTGAAGCCGTCAAAGCTGACACTCACGTCCTCCAGGTACAAAATTCTGCCGTGGGTGGTGTCTACTTCGCCCGGGGTGGCGATACGCCCGCCACTGGGGTTGCGCCCGCCCGACTCTGTATTGGATTTGCTGGCCTCCAATGCCGCCAGGCGTTGCTGAACACGGCGCGCGCCCTGCTCAAGAAGGTCAGGGGTCATTTAGCGCCTCCCTTCCTGAGTTTTTTGACCAGACCGACCACGCCATTCGGTAAAAACAGCGTCACTGCAATAAACAGCAGGCCCAGAAAGTACAGCCAGTACTCGGGGTAAGCGACAGTCAGCCAGCTCTTGGCACCATTGACGATGAAGGCGCCGAGGATGGGGCCGATCAGCGTGGCGCGCCCGCCGACCGCCGCCCAGATCGCCATTTCAATCGAATTGGCGGGGCTCATCTCGCTCGGATTGATGATGCCCACCTGCGGCACATACAGCGCACCCGCAATGCCGCACATCACGGCGGAAATGGTCCAAATTGTGAGCTTGTAGCTTATGGGGTTGTAGCCCGAAAACATCACGCGGGTCTCGGCATCACGAATCGCCTGCAATACCCGGCCGAACTTGCTGCGCACCAGCCATTTGGCAAACAGGAAGAAACCCAGCAAGGTCAGCCCGGTGATCACAAACAAGCCCATGCGCATGCTGGGTGTGGCAATCGGCGTATCGAGGATGCGCTTGAAGTCTGTAAAGCCGTTGTTGCCGCCAAAACCCGTCTCGTTGCGAAAAAACAGCAGCATGGCGGCAAAAGTCATGGCCTGCGTGATGATGGAAAAGTACACCCCCTTGATGCGCGAGCGAAAGGCGAAGTAGCCGAAGACAAAGGCGACGATGCCGGGTACCAGCACAATCAAAAACAGCGTGGCCACAAAGCTGTCGCTGAAAGTCCAGTGCCAGGGCAGCTCTTTCCAGTCGAGGAACACCATGAAGTCGGGCAGATCGCTTTTGTAGTTGCCGTCGCGGCCGATCTGGCGCATGAGGTACATGCCCATCGCATAGCCGCCGAGCGCAAAAAACAGCCCGTGGCCCAGCGACAAAATGCCGGTGTAGCCCCAGATCAAATCCATGGCCAACGCGACGATGGCGTAACACATGATCTTGCCGAGCAAGGCTACCGCGTAGGTGCTCATGTGGAACATGCTGGTTTCGGGCACCAGCAGGTTGAGCACGGGGGCCAGCGCGCAGACCAGCAGCAGCGATACCATGAAAGCGCTCAAGCCGACACGGGTGAGCATGGGGCCTTTGGCAGGAAGAACAACGGGAACTTGGGGTGTACTCATGCTTCCGCACTCCGGCCCTTCATCGCGAAGATGCCCTGCGGCCGCTTCTGGATGAAGATGATGATGAGCACCAGCACCGCAATCTTGGCCAGCACCGCACCGGTCCAGCCTTCGAGGAATTTGTTCAGAATGCCCAGACCCATCGCAGCATAAACAGTGCCGGCGAGCTGGCCCACACCGCCCAGCACCACCACCATGAAGGCATCGACGATGTAGCCCTGGCCCAGGTCTGGCCCGACGTTGCCGACCTGGCTTAGCGCACAGCCCGCCAGCCCGGCAATGCCCGAGCCCAGCGCAAACGCATAGGTGTCCACACGCGCGGTGTTGACGCCCATGCAGGAAGCAATCGGCCGGTTCTGTGTGACGCCGCGCACAAACAGGCCGAGGCGCGTCCGGCTGATCAGCCACGCCATGCCCAGCAACACGGCAATGGCAAAACCGATGATGACCAGCCGGTTGAAGGGCAAAGACAGGTTGCCCAGCACCTGCACGCCGCCGCTCATCCATACCGGGTTTTCAACCCCGACGTTTTGCGCGCCGAAAATGGAGCGCACCAGTTGCTGCAGCATCAGGCTGATGCCCCAGGTGGCCAGCAGTGTCTCAAGCGGCCGGCCATAGAGAAAGCGGATCACGCCGCGCTCCAACGCCGCACCCATCAAGGCCGAGGCCATAAAGGCCACCGGCACCGCCGCCAGCAGATACCAGTCAAACAGCCCGGGCAGGTATTTCTGGAACAGGCCCTGCACCACGTAGGTGGCGTAGGCGCCAATCATCATCAGCTCGCCATGCGCCATGTTGATCACGCCCATCAGGCCGTAGGTGATGGCCAGGCCCAGCGCCACCAGCAGCAAGATGCTGCCCAGGCTGATGCCGCTGAACACAGCGCCCAGCTTGTCGCCCCAGGCCAATGCAGACTCGACCTTGCGCAGCGAAGCCTGCAGCGCACTTTTGACTTCGGCGTCGTCCTCTTCCGCCAGGCGCGCGATCAGCACGGTCTTGCTGATCGGGTTGTTGCTGCCGGACAGGCGCGCCGCAGCTTCAAGGCGCTTGGTTTTGTCACTGCTGCCGAGCAGGATGGTGGCCCTGACCGTCTCGAGCTGGTCCTTCAACGCGGGCACGGCCTCAAGCGCATAGGCTTTTTCTATCAGCGGCAGACGTGATTCTTCGCTGCTGCTGGCGAGTGTCTTGATCGCGTCGGCGCGCACCTTCGGGTCTCTGGCAAACAGCTTGAGCGCGGCCAGCGCATTGTCCAACTCGCCGCGCATCAGGTTGTTGTTGATCACATCTTCCGCGTCTGCGGGCACCACCAACTCTGCGCCGGTCACCGGGTCAAAGCCTTTGTCGTTCTTGATCACAAACACCTTGTCGCCTGCCGTCTTGACGGCATCGTCCGCCAGCGCCTGGATGAAGGCTGCGGTCTTGCCGTCAGGATTGGCAGCGGCCTTGTTCAGCGCTTGCACCCGCGCTGCGGTGTCGCCCAGCGCCATGCCTTTTGCCTCGTCCGCGCTCAGGGCATGCGCGCCGGCAGCTATAAATAACGTAGCAGATAGAAGAAGTGTGCGAATCATCATGATGGAAAGAACCTGTAGGGTGGGCTCAGCAGCCAGCCAATGCCCGCTACCGCTACGCCCAGGCTGCAACTTCCTTGATAAACCTGCACCGGGTTAGTGCAAGAAGCAGGTCAGAGTGGGGTTGCCGACCCTTCCTTTCCGTTGTGGGCGGGGCCGGGGTCGTGGATCCCGGATCGGGTCCGGGATGACAAAAAGAAGAAGTTGTCATTGCGGGCCTGACCCGCAATCCATGACCCCGAGCCCGTGACCAGAACCCTGCCCCGACAGTAAAAAGCCGCACCTGTTTTCTGCAAACCAGGTGCGGCTTGCACCGCCAAACCCCGTGTGGGCTTTGGAGTGGCGCTCTCTTACTTGGTGGCGACGCTCATGCCTTTTGCCGGCTCGTCAGGCTTCTTGTCGTTGCCTTCGATGTAGGGGCTCCATGGCTTGGCTTTCACGGGGCCGGGGGTCTTCCAGACCACGTTGAACTGACCGTCGGCCTTGATTTCACCAATGAACACCGACTTGTGCAGATGATGGTTTTTCTCGTCCATCTTGCTCACGATGCCGCTCGGAGCCTTGAAGGTCTGGCCGGCCATGGCGGCAATGACCTTGTCGACATCGGTGGACTTGGCCTTCTCGACTGCCTGCTTCCACATGTTGATGCCGATGTAAGTGGCTTCCATCGGGTCGTTAGTCAGCGGCTTGTCGGAGCCCGGCAGCTTCTTGGCCTTGGCGTAGGCCGACCACTTCTTGATGAACTCGTCATTGGTCGGGTTCTTGATCGACATGAAGTAGTTCCAGGCCGCCAGGTGGCCCACCAGCGGCTTGGTGTCCACGCCGCGCAGCTCTTCTTCACCCACCGAGAAGGCCACCACTGGCACGTCCTTGGCCTTCAGGCCGGCGTTGCCCAGCTCTTTGTAGAACGGCACGTTGGAGTCGCCATTGATGGTGGACACCACGGCGGTCTTGCCCCCGGCGGAGAACTTCTTGATGTCAGCCACGATGGTCTGGTAATCGGAGTGACCAAACGGCGTGTACTTCTCGTCGATGTCGCTGTCTTTCACGCCCTTGGATTTCAGGTAGGCGCGCAGAATCTTGTTGGTGGTACGGGGGTACACATAGTCGGTGCCCAGCAGCACCCAGCGCTTGGCACCGCCGCCTTCCTTGCTCATCAAATAGTCCACCGCAGGAATCGCCTGCTGATTCGGTGCAGCGCCGGTGTAGAACACGTTTTTGGACAGCTCTTCACCTTCGTACTGCACCGGGTAGAACAGCAGGCCGTTCATTTCCTCGAGCACGGGCAGCATCGACTTGCGCGACACCGAGGTCCAGGCGCCGAAGATCACCGCGACCTTGTCCTGCCCCAGCAACTGCTTGGTTTTTTCAGCAAACAGGGGCCAGTTGGAAGCCGGGTCCACCACCACGGGCTCCAGCTTCTTGCCCAGCACGCCACCCTTGGCGTTAATCTCGTCAATCGCCATCAGCACGGTGTCTTTCAACACGGTTTCCGAAATGGCCATGGTGCCCGACAGGCTGTGCAAAATGCCCACCTTGATGGTGCCACCCGACTGGGCATGGGCTGGCAGGACAGACAGGCCTGCCAGGGCGAAGGCGGCGCTCAGCGCCTTGAGGGTAAATCGACGTTGCATGAGAAGCTTCTCCGGTAGGTGGTCAATCATTTTTCGCTCTGCAAAAGCCGCTGGAGGGCACTTACGAAGCGATGAAGTGATTCTGGAGACCGGAGGGGGAACGGGCTATACGCCGGGTGGCGTATGTAGCAGGGATGAGTACTGGTTAGGACTGCTTTAACCCTTGCTGAACTGCGCCTCTTAAGCTTCTTGTTGTGGCTCGCCTTGCATTTTTGACCTTCGAGCCATCCACAATTCCGCGGAGTGTTGCATGCGCTGTTCAACCAACTCTTTAAGTTGCGCGTTTGACAGACCCGTTCCAGCGTATCTCTTTAGTAGTGCTGCGCGATGAAGTTTGTCCCAGCTAGGGAATGTTGCGCTTGGCGGAACCTCAATCAAAATTTTGGGTTTTTGAAGGCCGTCCGACACTTTGCATCCTGACTGAAGGGGTTGAAGGTACACGCCTCGGGACCTAATAATTCCGTCCACCAAGATGGTCTGATTGGAAAGGGCGAAGCAAATAGTTATGCTATTTTTTACCGGCTGCTGGAATTCAAGCGTCAAATAAGCGTGCTTCTTATGAAACAAATTACGTCCCCACTTGATGATTACGTCGCCAGGAGGTGTGTGCTCATGGATGAGGATAAGGTCATAGAGCTGCGGGTGATTGACACAGTCAATTACGAGAACGGGGATTATTCGACCGTCCGCAATGTCCGGATGCCCGATTCCACCGTCACTCACGATTGGAACGAATCGCTTTGAATCAAGCTTACCCTTTAGCATTTTCGATCCTTTTGAGAAGATACGTTTCGAGAGTGATACGTTCTCCCGTCGAAGTTGAAAAAACTAGCTCATATCTATCAATTGACAACGCTTGCGAAACTCGCAGAGGAATTTGGTACACCAGCCATCCGGATAAGGTGCTTCGGGCCTGCAAGTTAATAGGGACGGAAATTGATGGCAACTCCCAAAGTAAAGGTGCATCTCGACTGACTGGTTTAAGAATTACAGTGGAGGTGGCACCTGAACTATCGAACACATGAAGATGTAATTCGACACGAGCTATGGAATTGGGAGCGCTGGCTGAGTTTGAAAGCGAACAGGCCAACGCGACAAATATTCCAGTTTCTGCAGACTCCCATGACACGCCATCAATAAGATATCCAGCAATACCAGCATGACGTTCAATATGGTCTTGCTCAACAATCCCGAGTGCTCTTTTTGCGATGCGTGCGCTATGCCAAGCGTACAAGGCAGAAAACACTGCGGCAACAGCAGAAGCAATCGCTAGGTCTTCAGTAGTGATATGAATTGCTGGCATAAGTAACTAAAGGCGAGAAGAAGCGCTTTTTTACTGGCCAAATCACAAATACGTATAAACAACTGTCAGCCACCGCATATTTGTGTCGTCCTTACTCGCATTGATTTTTGCGTCGCCACTTGACCTTCGTAAAAGCCACCCATTCTCGCTGCCTTCGACCCCCTGTGTTATGAAGTATGCAAAGCCTCAATAGCTTTGGGATTGGACGCCACAATCTTGAGCAAAGCTCTCGCCGGCCCGGTCGGGCGCGTGCGATGTTGTTCCCAGTTTTGCAAGGTTCGCAGGTTCACGCCAATCAACTTGGCAAACTGACTTTGACTGATGTGAGCGGCCTCGCGGATGACGCGTACATCAGGCGTAGGCACTTCTTCCACAATGGCGCCGCGCACGATTTTTCCGGCGATGTGGCGCTTCATTTCTTTCACGCCTTTGACCAGTTGGTCGAAGTGTTGTTTATCGATGGGTCATGTCTTTCATCATGTGCCTCAACAGCTTGACTTGCTCTGGTGATAGCTTCTTGCTCATTTTTTACGTAGCCATCACTCAGGCCAATGAACCTTGTTCAACCGTTCCGCCATGCGCGTCTGCCAACCGGCACCCGTCGCCTTCCAGCGATCAATGACATCGGCAGGCAGGCGCAGCGATATCAATTTGCGGGGGTTGGGTGAGACGGGTCTTCCCCCTTTGTTGACTTTCGCGCGTGCCAGCATGTCCTCAGTGAGTTCAGGAAGCTCTTCATACTCTTGCGGCGCCACCACAGGCGTATCAAGGCGCGCGAGATCAGACGTCAAGGAGCGGGGCGATGCGGGTTTTTTCGCGTTCATTGGCTTGTCCATCATGCTGAAGATGTGGCGATCCGCGCCACGCGGCGTGTAACCCACAACAACCATCCGGCCGGCGAGCAGGCCATAACAAATGATGCGGGTTTCACCGTAGCTTTTCCTGGTGTCTTCGGTCTCCAGCGTTGTGCCTGCAAACACAAGCGCGGCGTCGGCGAAGTCCAATCCCCGATCAACCAGCGTCTTCTCGCGTTTGGCTGGATCGAAGAGAATTTTCATCTGGTTATTGTAGCTACATTAACCGATCCTGGCCCCTACGAAAGAGCTTCACCCCTTGGGCAGCTCAGGCGGCAGCGCCGATGGTTGCACCGCAGGCTGCGCCGCCTCCTCGCGCGCCTTGGCAAACAGGTCCCAGCCCGCCATGAACATCGCTGCCACCACCGGGCCGATCACAAAACCGTTCAGCCCGAAAATCGCCATGCCGCCAAGGGTCGAAATCAGCACCACGTAGTCGGGCATCTTGGTGTCCTTGCCGACCAGCAGCGGGCGCAGGATGTTGTCAACCAGCCCAATCACCAGCACGCCGAAGGCAATCAGCACCAGGCCTTGCGTGATGGCGCCAGTGACCAGGAAATAAACCGCCACCGGGCCCCAGATCAGCGCCGCGCCCACGGCCGGCAGCAGCGAGAGAAACGCCATCAGCACACCCCACAGCACCGGCGCATTGATGCCCAGCATCCAGAAGATCAGACCGCCCAGCGCACCCTGCAACATCGCCACCACCACATTGCCCTTGACGGTGGCGCGAATCACGGTGACGAACTTGCCCGACAGCTCGCGCTTGATGCCGGACTCCAGCGGCACCGCATCGCGGATGCGCCGGGCCAGCGCGCCGCCGTCGCGCAGCAGGAAAAACAGGATGTAGAGCATCACGAAAAAGCTGACCACGAAATCAAAGGCGTTCTGCCCGATGTTGAGCGCCTGCGTGGCCAGGAACTGGCTGCCCTTGGACAGGCTGTCCGACACCCGCTCCAGGATCACGCCGGTGTTGCTCAGGCCGAAGCGGTCCAGCAGGCCGGTGACCCAGGCCGGCAGCGCGCCGTACACATGCTGGAAGTACAGGCCGACGCTCAACTCGCCCGACTGCATGCGCTGGTACAAGCCAGAGGCTTCCTGCACCAGCGAGGCAACGATCAGGCCCAAGGGAAGGATCACGGCCACCAGGATGATGGCCAGCGTGGCCAACGCGGCCAGCGTGCGCCGACCCGGCATGACCTTGAGCAGGCGTGCAAAGAGCGGCGTGAACATCAGCGCGAAGATCGCGCCCCAGAACACAGCGCCATAAAACGGCCAGAGCACCCAGACAAAGGCCAGCGACACCAGCAGCAGCAGCAAAAGGAAAAGCCGGTTCTCCAAAGAGGATGATCGGGCGATGCTGGATAGTTTCATGATGCGGTGCCTGTGCAAAAAAGGGGCCGGAGGGGGTTCAGTGATGGTAGCGACAAAACATCCACGCCTCGAGCTGGCCTGTCATTCGCTACTGAATTCATAGCTGATTACGCCCACCAGCTAAGGGCTAGGAGCCTGGGCGGCAGAAGGAACGTCGGCTGCAAAGCGGCCGCGACGGTCCATTTTTCACCGGCTTTTTGCCCCATAGCTACGGCTATGAGGCTGCAAACCCGGCAAAAACTGTCCTCGCCGGGGCCACTTTTCGCTT
>NZ_JAUYEY010000088.1 GCF_030689685.1 Polaromonas sp.
CCCGCGTGGCGGTCAGCATGCCCGAGTCCCTCGGACAAATGAGAGATGTAACGATTGAACTCCTTGGCTGCGTCCATAAAGCCTCCGGTCAGAATTGATGCTATTGAAATAATAGCATATTTTATGACACAGTAAGACTAGAGCAGTGGTCACCGACAGACGTAGATGTGTCGTGCTGGCTTGCGGCCTTGTCCGACAGTCCCGCGCACCAAGGGCTGCTAAGTTCAAAGCATGTCCCAAGGAGCCACCATGCCCGACACCACCCCTTCCCCGATCCGCGATGCAAGCGGCGAGGCCACTGAGCCGCCGGTCACCCGTACCGACACAGACAACACCGACAACAGCGCCAGCACCCTGATCGAAGCGCCGGTCAAACCCGGCCGCAAAAATCCGCTGGACCAGCATGAGTTCGCCGACGGCGGCGGCGGTGGCGGGGCTGAGGCCTTCCGCCGCAAGAAAAAATGAAACTGGCGACCTACAACGTCAACGGTATCAAGACGCGCTTGCCGCAGTTGCTGGAGTGGCTGGACAAGGACGCGCCCGATGTGGTCTGCCTGCAGGAGCTGAAAGCGCTGGACGGTGTGTTTCCGCAGGCGGCGCTGCAGGAGGCAGGCGTGGACAGTTGGGTGCGCGGTCAGGAGCACGCGAGCGACCATGCGCCGGTGTGGGTGGAACTTGGCCATGCCAAGGCTGCGGCAAAACTGCGGGGGAAGGCTGTCGCCAAAAAGGCCAAACCCTGAATGCTATCGATTCAGTAGCTGTATGCCCATGTATGACATGGGCTAGCGGCTCTTTTTGATCGCAAGTGCAGCCTGCTGCACCAGCTCCGGCCCCTGGTAGATCAGGCCGGTGTAGATTTGCACCACGTCAGCGCCGGCCTGGATCTTGGACACCGCATCGGCGCCGCTCATGATGCCGCCGACCCCGATGATGGGAAAAGTTTTGCCGAGCGCCGCGCGCAACTGGGCTATCACACGGTTGCTGGCCGCCAGCACCGGCGCGCCGCTCAGGCCGCCGGCTTCTTCGGCATGCGGCATGCCTTTCACGGCGTCGCGGCTCAGCGTGGTGTTGGTGGCGACCACGCCGTCCATCGCATGGCGTTTGAGCGTGGCTGCAATCACGTCCACCTGAGCGTCGTCAAGATCGGGCGCGATTTTCACGAATATCGGCACACGTTTGCCGTGCTGCCTTGACAGTGTCTCGCGGCGCTCGGCAATGCGGCTCAGCAGCGCGTCGAGCGCCTCGTCGCTTTGCAGCGCGCGCAGGTTCTTGGTGTTGGGGCTGGAGATGTTGACGGTCACATAGTCGGCATGCGGGTAGACGCCGTCCAGGCAGATCAGGTAGTCGTCCACGGCGTTTTCAATCGGCGTGGCGGCGTTTTTGCCGATGTTCAGGCCCAGCAGCAGCGGGCTGGCACCCTTGCGTTGTCGAAAGGTGGATTGCTGCACGTTGGCAATGAAGGCGTCCAGTCCGTCGTTGTTGAAACCCAGGCGGTTGATCAGCGCATTGGCCTGCGTCAGCCGGAACATGCGTGGCTTGGGGTTGCCCGGCTGGGCTTTCGGCGTGACGGTGCCGACCTCGACAAAGCCGAAGCCCAGGCCGGCCAGGCCGTCGATGCAGCGCGCGTTTTTGTCCAACCCGGCGGCCAGGCCGACGCGGTTCGGAAATTTCAGGCCGGCCAGCTCGACCGGGTCGCTGACGCGGTTGGCGCAGTAGGCCAGCGCCAACGGTGTGTGCTGGGTGCGCGCCAGCGCGGCCATGGCCCACTCGTGGGCGGTTTCCGGGTCCAGGCCAAATAAAATCGGGCGGGCGAGGGCATAGGGGAGCTTCTGGAGCAGGGACATTGGATAATTTGTGTTGTTCTGTGCGACAGCCCCATTGTCGCAAACCCTCCACCCCAACCTTTCCACCACACTGCGGACCCCTATGACTCAGGACGAACTCAAAACACAGGTGGGCCAGGCGGCCCTGCATTACGTCGAGCCCGGCAGCATTGTCGGTGTCGGCACCGGCTCCACCGTCAACAAGTTCATTGATGCGCTGGCTGGCATCAAGGACACGATCAGAGGTGCGGTGTCGAGTTCGGTGGCCTCGACCGAACGCCTGAAGGCGCGGGGCATCCCGGTCTTTGAGGCCTCGGAAGTCGATGAACTGGCGGTCTACATCGACGGCGCTGACGAGATCGACCACGCTGGCCACATGATCAAGGGCGGCGGCGCGGCGCTCACGCGCGAAAAAATCGTGGCCGCGCAGTCGCGCAAGTTTGTGTGTATCGCCGACGAATCCAAGCTGGTTCAGGTGCTGGGGCAGTTTCCGGTGCCGGTGGAAATCATCCCGATGGCGGCGCAGCGCATCGCCCGCGAGTTCGCGGCCATGGGCGGCAGCGCCAAAGTGCGCATGAAAGACGGTCAGCCGCTGGTGACCGACAACGGCCAGCACATCCTGGATGTGACAGGGCTCAAGATAAGCGACCCGCTGGCGTTCGAGACCCGCGTCAATCAGTGGCCTGGCGTGGTGACGGTGGGTGTGTTTGCCCTGCAAAAAGCCGGTGTCTGCCTGCTGGGCACCGAAGCTGGCGTCAAGACCCTGGTGTTTTAAGTTTTGCTTGGGTCTGGATGTTGTAGAGTCATATGACAAATTCCAACTTTCTACTGAGCGTTTCACAAATCATGACAGCCAGCACGCTCATTTCCTCACCCCGACCCTCTCCCGAAGGGCGAGGGTGAGTGCAGTCCAATTCACTGTCGTGTAGTTGGAAAAATTAATGTTGACCCAGCGTTTCCAGTCCATCACTCCCGGCGTCCACCTGTCCGAACAGGTGGCCGAGGCCTTGTCGGCTGAAATCCGCGCGGGCCGGCCGGCCGCCGGAGAAAAGCTGCCGACCGAGGCGGCGCTGGTTGAGCAGTTTGCCGTCAGCCGGACCGTGGTGCGTGAGGCCGTGTCGCGGCTCAAGTCGCTGGGTGTGGTTGAGTCACGCCAGGGCAGCGGCGTGTTTGTGCGGCAGGCGGCATTTGCGCCGCTGAACTTCGACACGCGTTCGGCCGCGTCCATGCAGGCCGTGGTCCAGATGGTCGAGGTGCGGCGTGCGCTGGAGGCTGAGGTCGCCGCGCTCGCGGCGCAGCGCCGCAGCGCGGACCAGCTCAAGGACATTCGCCTGGCGATGGCCGCACTCGATGACGCCGTGCGGGCTGGCGGCGCCGGCGCCGAGGAAGATGTGAATTTCCACCGCGCGATTGCCGGCGCGGCGCAAAACCCCTTTCTGATCAGTACGCTGGACTACCTGCGGCAGTTCCTGCGCGGCGTCACCCGCGTCACGCGCGCCAACGAGGCGCGCCGTGCCGACTTTGTGCGCCAGGTGCGCGACGAACATGAGGCGATCACCCGCGCCATCGAAAGCGGCGATGCACTGAAGGCGCGCCAAGCCGCCACGCGGCATATGGACAACGCGATTGAACGCATCCGGCAGGCCGACCCGGCGTTCTGGGAGCAGGAAGGCGTGCAACTCGCCAGTGCGCTGGTGTCGGGCGCAGCGCGTCCCTGAATTCAGGCCAGTCCCGGCGACTTTTCCTGCTTGAGCGCTTCCTCTCTTGCTTATAATTTGTATGATGACCATATAAATAATGGAGACGCGATGAGTCTTGTTGCAGGTGTGATCGGCCTCGGTGCCATGGGCAGCGGCATGGCCGCTTCGCTGCGACGTGCGGGCCACCCGGTGCAGGTGTTTGACCTGCGTTCCGAGCTTGCCGCCAGCTTTGCAGCCAGTGGCGGCACCGCTTGCGCCTCGCTCGCCGAGTTGGGCGCAGCCTGCGACGTGGTCGTTTCGGTGGTGGTCAACGCGGCCCAGACCGAGGCTGTGTTGTTCGGCCCCGGCGGTTGCGCGGCGGCCATGAAGCCCGGCACTGTGTTTGTGATGTGCTCCACGGTCGATCCCAATGGGTCGATGGCCTTGGAAAAACGCCTCAACGACTTGGGCATTCTCTATATCGACGCGCCGATTTCCGGCGGTGCGGCCAAGGCCGCCAGCGGCGAGATGACCATGATGACCTCCGGCGCGCCAGCAGCGTATGCCAAGGCCGAAGCCGTGCTGTATGCGATGGCCACCAAGGTCTACAAACTCGGTGATACGGCCGGTGCCGGCAGCAAGGTCAAGATCATCAACCAGTTGCTGGCCGGTGTGCATATCGCCGCCGCTGCCGAAGCGATGGCGCTGGGCCTGCGCGAAGGCGTGGACCCGGTTGCTTTGTATGAGGTGATCACGCACAGCGCCGGCAATAGCTGGATGTTTGAAAACCGCATGGCCCATGTGCTGGCGGCCGACTACACGCCGCTGTCGGCGGTGGACATCTTTGTGAAGGACCTCGGCATCGTGCTCGACATGGCACGCGCCAGCAAGTTTCCGCTGCCCCTGTCCTCGACTGCGCACCAGATGTTCATGCAGGCCTCGACGGCAGGTTTTGCGAAAGAGGACGACAGCGCGGTGATCAAGATTTTTCCGGGCATTGAGTTGCCGAAAAAGCCATGAAGCCCATTGTTCTGGGCTGTATTGCCGATGATTTCACCGGGGCAACGGACCTGGCCAACAACCTGGTGCGTGCGGGTATGCGCGTGGTGCAGACCATTGGTGTGCCCGACGGGCCGTTAGGCGCTGACATCGATGCCGTGGTGGTGGCGCTCAAGTCGCGCACCGTGCCGCCAGCGCAGGCGGTGGCCGAATCGTTGGCCGCATTGGCCTGGCTGCAGGCGCAGGGCGCGCAGCAGATTTATTTCAAATACTGCTCGACCTTCGACAGCACGGCCTGCGGCAACATTGGCCCAGTGACCGAAGCACTGATGGATGCGCTGCAGACCAGCTTCACGATTGCCACGCCGGCTTTTCCCGACAACCAGCGCACCGTGTTCAAGGGTTATTTGTTTGTCGGCGATGGGCTGCTCAATGAAAGCGGCATGCAGAACCATCCGCTGACACCGATGGCGGACGCAAATCTGGTGCGTGTGCTGCAGTCGCAGACCCAGCGGCGTGTCGGCCTGATCGACCACCGTGTGGTGGCGTGCGGCGAGGCTGCGGTGCGCGAGCGCATGGCGCAATTGCAGGCCGAGGGTGTGGGCGTGGCGATTGTGGACGTGGTGTCCAACGAGGACCTGCTGCGCCTGGGCCCGGCGCTCCAGGGTATGCCGTTGGTGACGGCTGGCTCGGGCGTGGCGATTGGCTTGCCGGCCAACTTCGGCATCACGCCTTCCGATCAGGCCAGCCGCCTGCCCGCCGCCAGTGGTCTGCGCGCCGTGGTGTCGGGCAGTTGCTCACTGGCGACCAATCGCCAGGTGCAGGATTTCATCAGCCGGGGTCATCCGGCGATGGCGATCAACCCCTTACGCATGGCCTCCGGCGACGATGTGGCTGCCGACGTGCTGGCCTGGGCCGGGCCGCTGCTGGCGCGCGGCCCGGTGCTTATTTATTCAACGGCCGACAGCGGTGCGGTCAAGGCCGTGCAGGCGCGTCTGGGTGTGGACGAGGCCGGGGCCTTGGTCGAGCGCACGCTGGCGGCGGTGGCACGTGGCCTGGTGCAGTTGGGCGTGCAGCAGCTGGTGGTGGCCGGTGGTGAAACCTCGGGCGCCTGTGTGCAGGCGCTGGGGATCACCCAGATGCAGATCGGGCCGCAAATCGATCCCGGTGTGCCCTGGTGTTATTCCAGCTCTGACTTGAGTGCCAATGGCGGATTGCACCTGACGCTCAAGTCCGGCAACTTCGGCAGCGACGACTTCTTCACCAAAGCCTTTACGATGCTGGCATGACAGTAATCACGGAAAACAAGGCGCGCGAAGAAATCTGCCGCATCGGCAAAAGCCTGTTCGACCGCGGCTATGTGCATGCGACCGCCGGCAACATCAGTGTGCGGCTGGATGCCTCCGAAGGCGGTGGCTACCTGATCACGCCGACCGACGCCTGCCTGGGTTTCCTCGACCCGGCGCGTCTGGCCCGGATGGACGCTGATGGCCAGCAGCTCAGCGGCGACAGCGCCAGCAAGACCATCACCTTGCACCGGGGCATTTACGCGGCGGCAGCGCCATTTGACCCGGCCACGCGCTGCGTGATCCACACCCACAGCACGCACTGTGTGGCGTTGAGCCTGCAAGCCACGTCTGAAGAACTTCTGCCACCAGTGACCCCATATTTTGTGATGAAGGTCGGCCATGTACCGCTGATCCCTTACCACCGTCCGGGCGATCCGGCCGCAGCCGCGCGGGTCGGCGAGACCATCACGCGTTACGGCCGGCAGGGCACGCCACTGCGCGCGGTGATGCTGGCGCGACTCGGCCCCAATGTCTGGCACGACAGCCCGGCCGCAGCCATGGCCGTGCTCGAAGAACTGGAGGAAACCGCACGGCTGGTCTGTCTCGCCTGCGCGGCGCCCCAGCCTCTGAACGCCGCGCAGATCGACGTGCTGCGCACCACCTTTGGTGCGCGCTGGTAAGTCACATGCGGGCCAAATCGGCCTCCAGCCCATGCCAATATTAGCTTTGTTGCTATCTATTTAGTAGCATTTTTCCAAGCCATCCAGAGTACACCCATGCCGAAATTCGCCGCCAACCTGTCCATGATGTACCCCGACCTGTCGTTTCTGGAACGCTTTGAAGCAGCGGCCCGCGACGGGTTCCAGGCCGTGGAGTTTCTGTTCCCCTATGCCTTCAGCAAGCAGGAGCTGACGGCGCGGCTCCAGGCCAACGGCCTGCAGCAGGTGCTGTTCAATGCGCCGCCGGGTGGCACCGATGCGGCGTCCATTGCCGAGGCCTGGGACAAAAACGGTGACCGCGGCACTGCCGCCGTGCCGGGCCGCGAGGTGGAGTTTCGCGCCGGGGTGATGCTCGCGCTGGACTATGCCGAAGCGCTGGACTGCCCGCGCATTCACCTGATGGCCGGATTGATCACCGCCGGGCAGGACCGCGAGGAGGTGCGCCCGACCTATGTGGACAACCTGCGCTGGGCTGCGGAACAGGCCGCGAGCCGGGGCCGTGATGTGCTGATCGAACCCATCAACACGCGCGACGTGCCGCGTTTCTTTTTGAACCGGCAGGACCATGCGCACGAGATTTTGGCCGAGGTCGGCGCCGCCAACCTCAAGGTGCAGATGGACCTCTACCACTGCCAGATTGTCGAGGGCGATGTGGCCATGAAGATCCGCAAATACCTGCCGACAGGCGCGGTCGGCCACTTCCAGATTGCCGGTGTGCCCGAGCGGCATGAGCCGGACATCGGGGAGGTCAACTACCCCTATTTGTTTGCGGTGATCGACGAAGTGGCGCAGGCCAGCGGCTGGGACGGCTGGATCGGTTGCGAGTACCGGCCCCGACGAGGCGCAGGAGCTGGTGGAACGTCGGCTGGCCTGGGCTGGCTACCGCGTTGAGTTGAGGTGCTTTAGAAGCGGATGCCGGCCGGGTTGTCGGGTGTTGGCGGCGGCGTGACAGGAGTCGCCGCAGGTGCGGGCGCTGCGGTACCGACGCGTGCGGCTGCGGGGGCTGGCGAAGCGCTGACCGTCACCAGCGGCGTGGCCGGCGCCTGGCGGTAACTGGCCGGCAAGACCGAGGCCTTCGGGTAACCGGCGGCGTCAAGGAATTGGGTCCACTCGGCGTCGGAAAACCCCTTGAGCTGCTGGCTGCCAATCGTCATGAAGGGCAGCACGCTCTCACCGCTCAAACGCTGCAGCGCTTGTGAGTCTTCGTTGGTGGTCACGGTTTTTTCGGTGAACGGAACACCGCGTGTTGTCAGCAGGGATCGGGCCGACCCGCAGGGGCCGCAGTTGTCGCCGGTGAATAAGGTGACCGGGTATTGACCAGTGACCTTGCGCAGTTCAAAAGGCAGTGAGCTGTTGGCAGCCCCTCTTGCGCTGTTGTCGCTTGCCGCCGCAGTGACCTTGGCGTTGGACGAGGCCGGTGGCGGCTGGTCGGAAAAAGTCACCTTGCCGTCCGGGCCGACGATGCGAAACACCTGCTGCGCCGTAGCAGCGCCAGCATTCAGGCCGACAATCAGTGCCAGCAGCGCGTGAACGGCGGTCAATTTCATAGCGGTCGATGTCATGGGGTGCTCCAAAGTCAGTGTCAAGTCATGCCTTGGTGACGCAGCAGCGCGTCAATCGACGGTTCGCGGCCCCGGAAGGCCTTGAACGATTCCATGGCCGGCCGGCTGCCGCCAGCCTCAAGGATGGCTCGCCGATATTTTCTGCCAGTTTCTACCGTAACGGTGCCGGACACCGCTTCGGCATCGGTATTTACACCTGTCGATGTGGCGCTTTGTGCACTTTCCTCGAAGGCTGCATAGGCGTCTGCCGAGAGGACTTCCGCCCATTTGTAGCTGTAGTAGCCTGCGGCATAACCGCCAGAAAAAATGTGACTGAATGTATGCGCAGTGCGGCTGTAAGGCGGCGGCGTGATCACCGCAAACTCGTCGCGCACGCCGGCCAGCAAGGCCATCACATCATCGCCCGGTTGCCACTGCGTGTGCAGCAGCATGTCGAACAGCGAAAACTCGATCTGGCGCAGGGTCTGCATGCCGCTCTGGAAGTTTTTTGCCGCCAGCATCTTGTCGAACAGCGCACGCGGCAGCGGCGCGCCGGTGTCTACATGGGCCGTCATGTGTTTGAGCACATCCCACTCCCAGCAAAAGTTTTCCATGAACTGGCTGGGCAGCTCGACCGCATCCCACTCGACGCCACTGATGCCCGAGACATCGCGTTCGTCGACCTGCGTCAGCATGTGGTGCAGGCCGTGGCCGAACTCGTGGAACAGCGTGGTCACGTCGTCATGTGTCAGCAGGGCCGGCTTGCCGCCCACGCCTTCGGCGAAGTTGCAGACCAGGTGCGCCACCGGGGTTTGCAGCTTGCCGTTGTCAGGGCGCAGCCAGCGTGCACGCACGTCGTCCATCCAGGCGCCGCCGCGTTTGCCGGTGCGGGCCGGTTGGTCCAGGTAAAACTGGCCGACCAATTTCCCGTCGCGTTCGATCCGGTAAAACTCGACACCGGGTTTCCAGACTGGGGCACGGTCAGCGCGTATCGCCACTTCAAACAAGGTTTCGACAATCTTGAACAGGCCAGCCAGCACTTTGGGCGCGGTGAAGTACTGCTTGACCTCCTGCTCGCTGAAGGCATAACGCGCTTCCTTGAGTTTTTCACCGATGTACGCGAAGTCCCAGGGTTTCGGGTCAGCCAGTCCCAGCTTCTCCGCTGCAAAGCTGCGCAGGTCGGCCACGTCCTTGAGGCCGTAGGGCTTGGCCCGCTGGCCGAGGTCGCGCAGGAAGGTGATGACTTGACCGGGCGAGTCGGCCATCTTGGCGACGACCGAGACCTCGCCGAAATTGCGGTAGCCCAGCAACTGCGCTTCTTCCAGCCGCAAGGCCAGGATTTCCTGCATCACCGCACTGTTGTCGAAGCGGGCAAATTCTTCCGGCGACTGGTCGCTGGCGCGGGTGCTGTAGGCCTTGTAAAGGGTTTCGCGCAGGGCGCTGCTGTCGGCAAACTGCATGACCGGCAGGTAGCTCGGCATCTTCAGCGTGAGCTTGTAGCCGTCCTTGCCCTCGGCTTCGGCCTGCGCGCGTGCCGACTCGCGCACGTCCTCGGGCACGCCGGCCAGCTCGTCTTCTCTGGCGTAGTAGGCAAAAGCATCGGTGGCATCGAGCGCATTTTCGCTGAACTTCTGGCTGAGTTCGGCCTGGCGCTCCTGAATGGCGGCAAAACGCGCCTTGGCCGCGCCCTGCAGTTCGGCGCCCGACAACACAAAGTTGCGCACCGCATTTTTGTGTGCCTGGCGCTGCTCGGTATTCAGGCTGGCGACGTTTATCGCCTTGTACTTGGCGTACAGGCGCTCGTCGGCGCCCAGGCGGGTCCAGAACTCGGTCACCTTGGGCAGGGCGTCGTTGTAGGCGGCGCGCAGTTCGGGTGTGTCGGCCACGCCGTTGAGGTGGCTCACCGCGCCCCAGGCGCGGCTCAGGTTTTCGGTGGCGATGTCCAGCACGCCGGCAATGTCAGTCCAGCTTGCCGGGAAGTCGGGCGCCGTGACGCGCTCCAGTGCGGTTTCAGCCTGCGCCAGCAGCACATCGACGGCCGGGCCCACATGGTCGGGCTGGATATGGTCAAACAAGGGAAGGTCGGAGAAGTCGAGCAGCGGGTTGGGTGTGGTCATGGCAATCAGCTATGGGCGTTGGCGCCCGATCTAAAGGGACAAACTGGGACAAACACGCAAAATCATTGCGCCGGGTACCGGCCGTCGCAGAGCCTCAGTCCTGCGAGCGTTTTTTCAGGCTTTGCAGCCGGGGTTTTTTCGCGCGTTTGACGCTGCCGCCTGGCGTCAGGCGCTGGTTGCCCAGCACGCGCAGGGTCTTGACTTCGGGGCGCTGACCGTAGCGGCTGCTGTTTTTCAGCACTTTGACATCACGCGGACCCGGCATGCGGTCTTCGTTGACCTTTTTTTCCTTGGGTGGCAGGGGCCGCCAGAGCACCAGCAGCTTGCCGATGTGCTGGATGGGCGCGGCGTTCAGCTCGTCGCTGACGCTCTGGAAAATCGCTTCGCGGCCGGCGCGGTCGTCGGATTGCACACGCACCTTGATCAGGCCGTGCGCCTTGAGCGCGGCGTCGATTTCCTTCTTGACGGCGTCGGTCAGTCCGTCGGCGCCGACCCTCACGACGGCGTCCAGATGGTGCGCTTCAGCCCGGTGGTCTTTGCGCTGGGCGGGGGTAAGTAGTATTTGAGCCATGCCCCGATTATCGGTGAGAGGACAATAGGCGCATGAAAGTAAAAACCCAAAGCAAAAAGGTCAATAAAGCGTGGCTCAACGACCACGTCAACGATACCTATGTCAAGCTGGCCAAAAAAGAGGGTTACCGGGCGAGGGCGGCCTACAAGCTCAAGGAAATCGACGACACGCTGGGGCTGATCAAACCCGGCCATTGCGTGGTGGACCTGGGCAGCGTGCCCGGTGCCTGGAGTCAGTATGCTCGGCGCAAGCTCTCGCCGACGGGTGCAGCCGTTGGCGCCCTGAACGGGCGCATCGTCGCGCTGGACATCCTGCCGATGGATCCGGTCGAGGGCGTGGTGTTCATCCAGGGCGACTTCCGCGAGCCCGAGGTGCTGCAGCAGCTCGAGCAGACCCTGAGCTCCGACAGCGGCTTCACCAAGGTGGACGTGGTGATTTCCGACATGGCGCCCAACCTGTCGGGGATTGAGACCGCCGATGCGGCCCGCATTGCGCACCTGGTCGAGCTGGCGGTGGAGTTTTCTGTGAGCCACCTCAAACCCGATGGCGCGCTGGTCGTCAAACTGTTCCATGGCGGCGCCTACAGTCCGCTGGTCAAGCTGTTCAAGGAAACCTTCAAGGTGGTCAAACCGGTCAAGCCCAAGGCCTCGCGTTCCAATTCGTCGGAAACCTTTCTGGTCGGCCTGGGTCTGAAAAATACTCGCCAGGGGGCCGATGCGCCGGGGTAAACCCCAAAAATTGCCGCAAACCCCTTCAAACCTAGGGATGTCCTGCGAGGGACATTCGGTTTTTGCCCTTGAAACGCCTAAAATCAGGCGCATGTGACTTGTGTTCCTCTATCGGAGACATCCTTGAACAATCAGTGGTTTTCTAAAATTGCAGTCTGGCTGGTGATCGCCATGGTGCTGTTCACCGTTTTCAAGCAATTTGATACACGCGGTGGCGCCGGTACGAATTACCTCGGATATTCCGAGTTCCTTGACGAGGTCAAGGGCAAGCGCATCAAGTCCGCGACCATCGCGGAAGGCCAGGGCGGCACTGAAATTTCGGCTGTCACCACCGATGATCGCAGGATACGCACCACCGCCACCTACCTGGACCGCGGCCTGGTCGGTGACCTGATCGCCAATGATGTCAAGTTCGATGTCAAACCCCGTGAAGAAGGCTCGCTCCTGATGACCTTGCTGGTTAGCTGGGGCCCGATGTTGCTGCTGATTGGCGTCTGGATCTACTTCATGCGGCAAATGCAGGGCGGCGGCAAGGGCGGTGCCTTCAGCTTCGGCAAGTCCAAGGCGCGCCTGATGGACGAATCCACCAACCCCGTGACTTTTGCCGATGTGGCCGGTTGCGACGAGGCCAAAGAAGAGGTCAAGGAAGTTGTCGATTTCCTGCGAGACCCGCAAAAATTCCAGAAACTTGGCGGACGTATTCCGCGCGGCCTGCTGCTGGTCGGCCCTCCGGGCACCGGCAAGACCCTGCTGGCCAAAAGCATTGCCGGTGAAGCCAAGGTGCCGTTTTTCTCGATCTCCGGCTCCGACTTCGTTGAAATGTTTGTCGGCGTGGGCGCATCCCGTGTGCGTGACATGTTCGACAACGCCAAGAAAAACGCACCCTGCATCATCTTCATCGACGAGATCGACGCCGTCGGCCGCCAGCGTGGCGCAGGCCTGGGCGGCGGCAACGACGAGCGCGAACAAACCCTGAACCAGATGCTGGTCGAGATGGACGGTTTTGAAACCAACGTCGGCGTGATCGTGGTGGCTGCCACCAACCGCCCCGACATCCTGGACGCCGCCTTGTTGCGCCCCGGCCGTTTTGACCGCCAGGTCTATGTCACCTTGCCCGACATCCGCGGCCGCGAGCAGATTCTCAATGTGCACATGCGCAAGGTCCCGCTCGGTCAGGACGTGAGTCCCAGCGTGATCGCCCGCGGCACGCCCGGCATGTCCGGCGCCGACCTGGCCAACCTGTGCAACGAAGCTGCGCTGATGGCCGCGCGCCGCAGTGCCCGCACCGTCGAGATGCAGGACTTCGAAAAAGCCAAGGACAAGATCCTGATGGGCCCCGAACGCAAGAGCATGGTCATGCCCGAGGAAGAGCGCCGCAACACGGCTTACCACGAGTCCGGCCACGCGCTGCTCGGCAAGATGCTGCCCAAGTGCGATCCGGTGCATAAGGTCACTATCATCCCGCGCGGTCGCGCGCTGGGTGTGACCATGAGCCTGCCGGCGCAAGACCGCTACAGCTACGACCGCGAGTACATGCTGAGCCAGATCAGCATGCTGTTTGGTGGCCGCATCGCCGAAGAAGTCTTCATGAACCAGATGACGACCGGTGCCAGCAACGACTTCGAACGCGCCACCGCACTGGCGCGCGACATGGTCACGCGTTACGGCATGACCGAGGCCCTGGGCCCCATGGTCTATGCCGAAAACGAAGGCGAAGTGTTCCTGGGTCGCTCGATCACCAAGACCAACAACATGAGTGAGGCCACCCTGCAGAAAGTGGACGGCGAAGTCCGCCGCATCATCGACCAGCAATACACCGTTGCGCGCACCCTGATCGAGGACAACCAGGAAAAGATCCACGCGATGGCCAAGGCCCTGCTCGAATGGGAAACCATCGACGGCGACCAGCTCGACGACATCATTGCCGGTAAAGAGCCGCGCCCGCCCAAGGACTGGACGCCGCGCAACCCCTCGGTCGGCGGTGGCGGTCCGAGCGGCGGTTCCCCGGCCGTGACCACCGACCCGGCGCCCACCGTCGCCTGATTGCGACTGACCAACAGAAAACCGGGGCATGCCCCGGTTTTTCTTTTCAGGAGTCCCGATTGATCTGGCAAACCTCCCGCTTCAACGTCGATCTGGCGCAGCCCTGCGTCATGGGCATCGTCAACGTGACCCCGGATTCGTTTTCGGACGGTGGCAATTACTTTTCCGCAGGCAGCGGCCAGCGGACCGCGCTGGACCATTGCGAGCAGTTGCTGCGTGACGGTGCCGACATGCTGGACATCGGCGGCGAATCGAGCCGGCCCGGCGCGCCGCCGGTGCCACTGGCCGAGGAATTGGCCCGTGTGTTGCCGGTGGTTCGCCATGCGGTGACCCTCGGTGTACCTGTCTCGGTGGACAGCTACAAGCCCGAAGTCATGGCCGCCGTGTTGGACCTGGGCGCCGATATCATCAACGACATCTGGGCCTTGCGGCAGCCTGGCGCCGCTGCCGCCGTGGCGGCGCACCCGAGTTGCGGTGTCTGCCTGATGCACATGCACCGCGAGCCGCAGACCATGCAGGCCGCGCCCATGGAGGGCGATGTCCTGCCGCAAGTCATTTCCTTCCTGGAACAAGCTGCCAAAGAACTGCTGGCACTGGGTGTGGACGCCCGCCGCATCGTGCTGGACCCCGGCATCGGCTTTGGTAAAACCGTGGCGCAAAACTTTTCGCTGCTGGCCCGTCAGCAGGAACTGCTGGCCGCCGGCTACCCGGTGCTGGCCGGCTGGTCGCGCAAGTCCTCGCTGGCGGCCGTCAGCAGCAACTCGCTGGCCAGCGTGGCCAAACTCGACATCGCCGACCGCATGGTGCCCAGCGTCACGGCCGCCGTGCTGGCGGTGGATCGCGGTGCGCGCATTGTGCGCGTGCATGATGTGCGCGAAACGGTGCAGGCCCTCAAGGTCTGGGCTGCTGCGATGGCGTGCCCTCCTACAGGCGACGCGGGGTCTGCCCCGTAAAATCCATGGCGGTGGCCATTCCAGCCATTACAACAAAGACAGACGAGGGAGCCACGGCAATGACAAGAAAATACTTCGGTACCGACGGCATTCGCGGCACGGTGGGGCAGGCGCCGATCACGCCCGACTTTGTGCTGCGCCTGGCCCATGCGGTTGGCCGTGTGCTCAAGCGGACGGAAGCGCGGCCCACGGTGTTGATCGGCAAGGACACGCGTATTTCTGGCTATATGTTAGAGAGCGCGCTGGAGTCGGGCTTCAACTCCGCCGGTGTGGATGTGGTGCTGCTCGGCCCCCTGCCTACGCCCGGCGTGGCCTACCTCACACGCACCCAGCGCGCCAGCCTGGGCGTGGTGATCAGCGCCAGCCACAACGCCTTTCCCGACAACGGTATCAAGTTCTTCAGCGCCCAGGGCGCCAAGCTCGACGACGCCTGGGAACTGGCAGTGGAAGCGGCGCTGGAGGAAGCGCCAGTGTGGGCCGACTCGCCCAACCTGGGCAAGACACGCCGCCTCGACGACGCCGCTGGCCGCTATATCGAATTCTGCAAAAGCACCTTTGCCAATGATTTGACGCTCAAGGGCATGAAAATTGTGGTCGATGCGGCGCACGGCGCGGCTTATCACATCGCGCCCGAGGTGTTCCATGAGCTGGGCGCCGATGTGACCTGCATCGGCTGCTCGCCCGACGGTATCAACATCAACGATGGCGTGGGAGCCACCCATCCCGAATCCCTGATCAAAGCCGTGAAAGCTTATGGCGCGGACTACGGCGTGGCGCTAGACGGCGACGCCGACCGCTTGCAACTGGTCGATGCCGAAGGCCGGCTGTTCAACGGCGACGAGGTACTGTACCTGATGGTGGCCGAACGCCTGGAGCGCGGCGAAAAAGTGCCCGGTGCCGTTGGCACCTTGATGACCAACATGGCAGTGGAAGTGGCGCTGCAGGCCAGAGGCGTAGAGTTTGTGCGCGCCAAGGTCGGCGACCGTTACGTGCTTGAGGAACTTGAGAAAAAAGGTTGGCTGTTGGGAGGTGAAGGCTCTGGCCACCTGCTGGCACTGGACAAACACAGCACCGGCGACGGCCTGATCAGCGCGTTGCAGGTGCTGCAGGCCTGCGTGCGCAGCGGCAAGACCCTGGCGCAACTGCTGGTCGACGTCACCTTGTTCCCGCAGACGCTGATCAACGTGCGGTTGCAGGCCGGGCAGGACTGGGCAGGCAGCGAGCTGCTGGCGTCGGAAACCAAAGCCGTGCAGGCGGAGCTTGGCAACAACGGCCGGGTGCTGATACGCGCGAGCGGCACCGAGCCCTTGCTGCGGGTGATGGTGGAGGCGCGGGATGCGGGGCAGGCGCTGGCCTGCGCTGAGAGGCTTGTGGCTGCGGTCAAGGCTGCCTGAAATTTGCTTCGGGATTTGTCATCCCGGACTTGATCCGGGATCCATGCTCACGAACTACTTCAACCTTCGTCTGTCTGTGGTTTGGCTGCAAGCCGGGGGTTGCCCGGCGGCAACTCACTTTCTTTTTGCGTCGCCAAAAAGAAAGTAAGCAAAGAAAAGTGCCTCGCCCGCCGGGGCGAGACCCTGCTAGGAGCCTGGGCGGCAGAAGGCGTCGAAGCGAAAAGTGGCCCCGGCGAGGACAGTTTTTGCCGGGTTTGCAGCCTCATAGCCGTAGCTATGGGGCAAAAAGCCGGTGAAAAATGGACCGTCGCGGCCGCTTTGCAGCCG
>NZ_JAUYEY010000006.1:0-172500 GCF_030689685.1 Polaromonas sp.
CGGTCAGCATGCCCGAGTCCCTCGGACAAATGAGAGATGTAACGATTGAACTCCTTGGCTGCGTCCATAAAGCCTCCGGTCAGAATTGATGCTATTGAAATAATAGCATATTTTATGACACAGTAAGACTAGGAGCCTGTCACGTTGAAACGGGAGGCGAGGAACGCGATGGACGGGGTCCGATGCAAGACGCAAAGCACAACGATGTCCCAGGAGTGCGTTTTTGGAACAGGCTTGATCTTAGAAAAAATTTAGAGCACCGTTGGAACACGGAGGCTGCAAAAGAAAAAAGGGTTTGCTTCTATTTTCATAGCCGCAAACCCTGATGTCTGGCGGAGCGGACGGGACTCGAACCCGCGACCCCCGGCGTGACAGGCCGGTATTCTAACCAACTGAACTACCGCTCCTGGTAGTGACAACTTTCGCTCTTTCGAGCCAAGTCGCCTGCTTTCGCGGGCTTGTTGTCAACTTGTGCCTTGGCTTCACATTGCTGTGAAGAATTCTGGCGACCCCACGGGGATTCGAACCCCGGTACCTACCGTGAAAGGGTAGTGTCCTAGGCCTCTAGACGATGGGGTCTTAACCTTGGAACTTCCGGCAGCAGGTTTTTGCGTTAAACAATTACCTGCCGAAAAAATCTGAAAACTCTTCAACAATTGAATGGTGGAGGTAAACGGGATCGAACCGATGACCTCTTGCATGCCATGCAAGCGCTCTCCCAGCTGAGCTATACCCCCCGTATCAACCAAGCAGGTTCCCCTGCAACTGTCGAGCCTTGAATTATAGCCCGAAATTCAGGCGCTATTCAATCGCTCCAAACGCGAAATCACCTTGGCCCTGTCCATCAGTGACAAAAGCGCATCCAGCGACGGGGTTTGCGGACGCCCGGCCACCAGCACACGCACCGGCATGGCCAGCTGCGGCATTTTCAGGCCGGTCTCGCCCAGCACCTGCTTGATCACGGCGGAAATGGCCGGCTTGCTCCACTCAACGCCCTGCAGCAACTCGGCGAGCCGGGCCACCGCAGGATGAACCTCGACAGGCACGTGCGCCTGGATCTCTTCAGCGGCCACCGGCTCGTCGCTGACCAGCACAGCCAGCCACTCGGCCAGCTCGACCAGCGTGCTGCAGCGGTCCTTCAGCAGCGCACAGGCCGCCACGCGGCGCGGCGCATCGAGGCCGGCCAACGTGCGCTCGTCCATGAAGGGCACGACATGTCCGGCCAGCTTCTCGTCGGGCATGGCCTTGAGATGCTGGGCGTTGACCCAGCGCAGCTTGGCCTCGTCGAACTGCGCGGCGCTTTTGCCGAGGTGGTCAAGGTTGAACCACTGCAGGAATTGTTCGCGGCTGAAAATTTCGTCGTCGCCGTGACTCCAGCCCAGACGCGCCAAGTAGTTGACCATGGCGTCGGGCAGGTAACCTTCTCTGGCGTACTGCGTGACGGCCTTGGCGCCATTGCGCTTGCTCATCTTCTCGCCCTGCTCGTTGAGCACGGTCGGCAGGTGTGCGTACACCGGGACGTCCTTGCCCAGCGCGCGGAAGATGTTGATCTGGCGTGGCGTGTTGTTGACATGGTCGTCGCCGCGGATCACATGCGTGATGCCCATGTCCATGTCGTCGACCACCACGCAGAAGTTGTAGGTCGGCGTGCCGTCGGGCCGTGCAATCACCAGATCATCGAGTTCGTCGTTGCTGATCTCGATGCGGCCCTTGACCTTGTCTTCCCAGACCACCGACCCGCCCTGGGGGTTCTTGAAGCGCAGCACCGGCAACACGCCTTCGGGCACGGCCGGCAGTGTCTTACCGGGCTCGGGCCGCCAGGTGCCGTCGTAACGCGGCTTCTGTTTGTCAAGCATCTGCTGCTCGCGCAGCGCATCGAGCTCAGCCACACTCATATAGCAGGGGTACACATGGCCGGCGGCCTGCAACTCGGCCAGCACCGCCTTGTAGCGGTCCATGCGCTGCATCTGGTAGTACGGGCCTTCGTCATAGTTGAGGCCCAGCCAGCGCATGCCTTCGATGATCACATCGACAGCCTCCTGCGATGAACGCTCGACATCGGTGTCCTCGATGCGCAGGATGAAGTCGCCGCCGCTGGAACGCGCAAACGCCCAGGGGTAGAGCGCCGAACGGATGTTGCCGAGGTGAATGAAACCGGTGGGAGAAGGTGCGAAGCGGGTGCGTGTCTTGAGGGTCATGCCAGGGTGTCCAGACCACGCAGCAGGTCGGCCTTGATGTCGTCGATGTGGTCCAGCCCGACCGCCAGGCGTATCAGGCCCTGGCTGATGCCGGCGGCCTGGCGCTGCTCTTCGGAGAGCCGCCCGTGCGAGGTGGTACCGGGATGGCTGATGATGGTTTTGGTGTCGCCGAGGTTGGTGGCGATGCTGATGACCTGCGTGCTGTCGATCACGTGGAACGCATTCTTGTGCGCAGTTGCAAGGTCGTCGCCGCGCAAATCGAAGGACAGCACCGCACCGCCGAGGCCGGACTGCTGGCGCATCGCCAGATCATGCTGCGGGTGTGATTCGAGGCCGGGGTAATAAACACGCACCACCTGCGGCTGCTGCTCCAGCCACTTTGCCACGGCCAGTGCATTGGCCGACTGCGCCTGCATGCGAATGCCCAGGGTCTCCAGCCCCTTGAGCACCACCCAGGCGTTGAAGGGCGCCAGGGTCATGCCGGCTGTGCGCACCACCGGGCCAAAGACGTCAACGATCAGCTTCTTCGGGCCGCACAGCGCGCCGGCCATCACCCTGCCCTGACCGTCGAGGTACTTGGTGCCCGAATGCATGACCAGGTCAGCGCCAAACTCGATGGGTCGCTGTAGGGCGGGTGAACAAAAGCAGTTGTCCACGGCCAGCAGCGCGCCAACGCTGTGCGCCAGATCCGCCAACGCGGCGATGTCACACACCTCGGTCAGCGGATTCGTCGGCGTCTCGGCAAACAGCAGTTTGGTGGTCGGTCGCAGCGCGGCCTTCCATTCAGCCACATCGGTTTGCGACACAAAGGAGGTCTCGACACCGAACTTGCCGAACTCGCGGCCGATCAGCGCAATCGTCGAGCCGAACATGGAGCGTGAACACAGCACATGGTCGCCGGCCTTGAGCAGGCCCATACACATCATCAGGATGGCGCCCATGCCGGTGGAGGCGCCTATCGCGGCCTCGGTGCCCTCCATGGCTGCCAGGCGGCGCTCGAAACTCGTGACCGTGGGGTTGGAGGTGCGGCCGTAGGTGTAGCCTTCCTCGGTGCCGGCAAAACGCCGCGCCGAGGTTTCGGCATCGGGCTGCACAAAGCCGCTGCTCAGGTACAGCGCTTCGGAGTTTTCGCCATGCTGGCTGCGGTCCAGCGCAACACGCACGGCCAGCGTGTCGCGGTGCAGATTGTCGGGAAGTTTCCGCTCGCTCACGCTTATGCCTCCTGCGGGTTGGGCAGGGCCAGGCGCGAGACATCGACCTCGTTTTCTTCGCTGCTGTCGACGCGCCCGGCGTTCATTTTTGCGATGCTTTCGGGCGTGATGTCGCCGGTGATGTAGACGCCGTCGAAGCAGGAGGCATCGAAGCCGTCTAAGTTTTTGTTGAGCGAGCCGATGGCGCGTTTCATGCCTTCCACGTCCTGATAAATCAGCGCGTCGCAGCCAATCGCAACGCGGATCTCCTCGACCGTGCGGTCATGCGCGACCAGCTCGTCGACGGTCGGCATGTCGATGCCGTAGACATTGGGGTAACGCACCGGCGGCGCAGCGCTGGCGAGGTAGACCTTCTTCGCGCCGGCATCACGCGCCATCTGCACGATCTCGCGGCTGGTCGTGCCGCGCACGATGGAATCATCCACCAGCAGCACATTGCGGCCCTTGAACTCGCTGGCGATCACATTGAGCTTCTGGCGCACGGATTTCTTGCGCACGCCCTGGCCCGGCATGATGAAGGTGCGGCCGACGTAGCGGTTCTTTACAAAACCTTCGCGGTAGGGAATGCCCAGCAGGTGCGCCAGTTGCGTGGCGCTGGGGCGGCTGGACTCGGGGATCGGGATGATGACATCAATCTCGTTGGGCGGCACGGTGGACACCACGCGTTTGGCCAGGGTCTCACCGAGGTTCAGGCGTGCCTGGTAGACCGAGATGCCATCAAGCACCGAGTCGGGTCGTGCCAGGTAGACAAATTCAAAGATGCAGGGCTTGAGCTGCGTCTTGACGGCGCATTGCTCGGCGTGCACCGTACCCTGAAGGTCCACAAACACCGCCTCGCCCGGCGCGATGTCGCGCACAAACTGGTGCGAGGTGCCTTCAAGCGCCACCGACTCGCTGGCCACCATCACGGTGTTGCCGCTCTCGTTCTGGCCGCAGCCCAGGCACAGCGGGCGGATGCCGAAAGGATCACGGATGGCCAGCAAACCGTGGCCGGCGATCAGTGCGACCACGGCATAAGAGCCCTTGACACGTTTGTGCACACCGCGCACGGCGGCAAACACGTCAGCCGGCGTCAGCGGCAGGCCGCGCGTGGTTTTTTCGAGCTCGTGGGCCAGCACGTTGAGCAGCACCTCGGAGTCGCTGTCGGTGTTGATGTGGCGGTGGTCGGTGGTAAACAGCTCGGCCTTGAGCTCGGCAGCGTTGGTCAGGTTGCCGTTGTGCGACAGCACCAGGCCGAAGGGCGCATTCACGTAAAAAGGCTGGGCTTCGTCCTCGCTGTAGGCATTGCCAGCGGTCGGGTAACGCACCTGGCCCAGGCCCACGTTGCCGGGCAACGCGCGCATGTTACGGGTGCGAAACACGTCACGCACCATGCCCTTGGCCTTGTGCATGAAAAACTTGCGGCCCTGCTGCGTGACGATGCCAGCCGCGTCCTGCCCGCGATGCTGCAGCAGCAGCAGGCCGTCATAAATCAGCTGGTTCACCGGGGCGTTGCTGACAACACCAACTATTCCGCACATAGAGTTCCGTTCATAAAATCGATCGACACGAAGTGCGCCGCGCGGGGCCGCCCTAAGCAAGCATAGCCCCAGTACCGGGTGCCAGGGGCAGCGCACCGCCGAAGGCCCACGCAGTGACAAGCGTGGGGGCCCATCAACCCAGGTACTTTCCGAACTGTTCGGGCAGCACCGGCTTGAGCCCCTTGAGTGCGGCGGTCAGTACCTCGGCGCCACGTGACTCCTGCCACCACACGGCGCTTTTGAAGGCGGTCATGTTGATCACCACGGTCACCGCCAGCAGCAAAATCACCCCACGCACCAGGCCAAAGGCCGCGCCCAGTGTGCGGTCCACCGGCCGCAGACCGATGGCGTCCACCAGCTTCTTGATCAATACCGCCAGCAGGCCCGCCGCAAACACGGCCGCAATAAAAACCAGCACAAAAGCCGCCGCGTAGCGCACAGGTTCCGAGGCGCTCTGCAAGGGCAGCAGCAGCGCCACATCCGGCGCCATCCACTGCGCCAGGTAAAACGACGCCGCCCAGCCCAGCACCGACAACACCTCGTACACCAGGCCGCGCCAGGCGCCTATCAGCAGCGACAGCGCCAGCACCCCCAAAAAAACCAGATCGACAACGGCCACGCTACAAAGTCAGGATGGCCGCAGGCAAATCAAGGTCCTTGATCTTGCTGGCCGCCTTGTCGGCGTCCGCCTTGGTGGCAAACGGCCCGACCCGGACCCGGATGCGCTTGCCGTCCTTGGTATCGGCTACCTGGGTATAGGTTTTCAGCCCCGCTCTTTCGAGCTTCTGCCGCACTTCGCGCGCCTTGTCTTCATCGGCAAACGCGCCCACCTGCACCACCAGCCGGCCTTCGGTCTCGGGGCTGGCCACTTTGGCGCTTGCTGCAGGCACGGGCGCCACCGGCTTGCCTTCGAGCAAGGCCTTGGCACGCGCCGCTTCGGCGCCGGACGCAGGTACTTGGGTCACCGCTTTGGGCTCCGATTTTGCTTCTGTTTTGATAGCGGGTTGCGCAGGCGTGGCAGGGGCTGCAGGCTTTTCTGGCAAGATTTCTTCGCGCGGAGAGAGGCTGGACGGTAGCGCCACTTTTTCGCTGGCAGCAGCAGGCGCACTGGCCGCGACCTTGGACGCGGGCGCCGGCATCACCAGCGGCTTGACGGTGTTTTTGCCGGGGATTTCAATCGGGATGTCGACCGCCACCGGCCGCGGCTGGGTGTCGAACAGCAGCGGAAAACCAACCACGCCGATCAACACCAGCACCACGGCACCGATCAGCCGGTGCTTGGCGCGCTTGCGCATGGCTTCGACACTCTCGGCGGGGCCGGCCGCCCCGGCAGCGGTGGTGGATGAGCCCCGGCGAAAGTTGAAAAACGGCATGGTGGTGGCGGTGTCCGTTAGGTGTCGTTGGATGAGGAAGCGGGACGCCCAAGCATGGCGTGCGGGGCAAAAAGACGGGGCAGGCCCTCTTTCAACACAGCCCCCACCGTGTAGAACGATCCGAACACCACAATTCTATCAGCGGGGTCTGCGGCGGCCACTGCCGCCTGCAGGGCCTGGACCGGGTCGACGAACACCTGCGCGGCTGCGTCCGGACGCCGGTTGCCGGCCTGCCAGCGCGCCATCAAACCGGCACCGCTGGCGGCACGCGGCGTCGGCAAATCGGTGAAGTACCAGCGATCCACCATGGGGCCGACACGCTGCAGCATGGCCGCCAGGTCCTTGTCGGCCATGGCGCCGAACACCGCATGGGTGCAGGGGTAAAAACCCATGGCGTCCAGGTTTTCGGCCAGCGCTGCGACCGAGTGCGGGTTGTGCGCCACGTCCAGCACCAGCGTCGGCTGGCCCGAAATAATCTGGAAGCGGCCCGGCAACTCGACCATGGCCAGCCCGTTGCGCACCGCCTGCGCCGTCACCGGCAATCGGTCGCGCAGCGCCGTCAGTGCCGCCAGCACGCCCGAGGCGTTGACCAGC
Source organism: Polaromonas sp. (assembly GCF_030689685.1). Lineage (GTDB taxonomy): Bacteria > Pseudomonadota > Gammaproteobacteria > Burkholderiales > Burkholderiaceae_C > Polaromonas. The sequence goes on from NZ_JAUYEY010000006.1 coordinate 6,897, forward strand.
TGGTTGGCGCCGCGCAGGGCCGGGTAGGCCAGGCCCGCATAGCGCCTGCCGCGCCCCGCCCACGCCCACTGCTGCTGGTCGCCAGAAAAGTTGAAGTCCTGCCCCAGGCGCCACAGGTCAGCGCCCACTTCGCCGGCGTGCCTGATCACACTGTCCGGCGGCACCGGGTCGCTGATCACCGCCGGTTTGCCGGCGCGCATGATGCCGGCTTTTTCAAAACCAATGCTTTCACGGTCCTTGCCCAGCAGCTCGGTGTGGTCGATGTCGATGCTGGTGATCAACGCACAATCGGCGTCGATGATGTTGACCGAATCGAGTCGCCCGCCGACGCCGACCTCGAGGATGACCACGTCCAGCTTCGTCTCGGCCAGCAGGCTGAAAATCGCCAGCATGGTGAACTCGAAATAGGTGAGCGAGGTGTCGCCGCGCAGCGCCTCGACGCGCTCGAAGTGCGGCAGCAGCGCAGCGGCCTGCACCATCTCGCCGCGCACCCGACAGCGCTCCTCGAAATGCACCAGGTGCGGGGAGGTGTAGACCCCGGTGCGGTAGCCGGCCTGTCCCAGAATGGCCTCAAGCATGGCGCAGCTTGAGCCCTTGCCGTTGGTGCCGGCCACGGTGATCACCGGGCAGTCAAAGGCCAGGCTCATCCTGAGGGCCACCCTGCGCACCCGGTCCAGGCCGAGGGCAATCGCGGTGGGGTGCAGGCGCTCGCAGTACGCGAGCCAGTCGTCCAGGGTGTTGAGCTTGTCCATACAGGGCGCTATTGTCGCCGCTGGCGCCCCGGCGCTGTCTCTGCGTCAGAGTGTCACCTGTTCCGGCGCAGTTTAATTTGCTATAAAATTAATAGCTGCTTGCGCCCGTCGGTCATGGGCTGGAGCATGATTTGGTGCATAAATTATGCAAAAATCCCGGAATGATCACTGTTTACGGTATTTCCAACTGCGACACCGTCAAAAAGGCCCGCGCCTGGCTGGTGGCCCAGGGCCTGGCCCATCAATTCCACGATTTCAAGAAGCTGGGCGTTCCGGCCGGGCGGCTGCCGGTTTGGGAACAAGCCGTCGGCTGGCAAAAACTGCTGAACCGCCAGGGCACAACCTGGCGCAAGCTGGACGCCCCCGTACAGGCCAGCGCCACGGACGCTGCGGGCGCGCTGGCCGTGATGCAAACCCACGCCAGCGTGATCAAACGCCCGGTGGTCGAGTGGCCGGGCGGGCAGATCACGGTGGGTTTCGACCCGGAGACCTGGGTTGCCCTGGCCTGAGTCGGCACGGCCCGGCTTTACAGTGATTTACCTGAACTTGTGTCCACCCAAAGTGCTCTGAATCATTAAACTGGAAGCTGTTAGTTTGGCCATTGCCCCAAAGCACCTTCCCGCCGCCTGAAAAGTTTGAACATGAAAAAATTACTTGTTTTGTCGACAGTCGCGGCGGCCTCTGGCCTGTTTGCCGTGAATGCCTCCGCCATGGACATCCTGGCACGCGTCATTTCCAGCACGCCGGTGGTGCAGCAGGTCAGCGTGCCGCAGCAGGTCTGCACCACGCAGCCGGTGGTTACGCAGTCGCCAGGCTCAGGCGCAGGTGCCGTGATGGGCGCGCTGGCTGGTGGCGCCATGGGCAATGCCATCGGCGACGGCGGCGGTCGCGCGCTGGCCACCATGATCGGCCTCGTCGGCGGTGCCATGATCGGCAACAACATCGAAGGCAACCGCAACCAGGTGCAAAACCTGCAGCAGTGTGGCACCCAGACCAGTTACCAGAACCGCACCACGCACTACAGCGTGGTTTATGAATACGCCGACAAGCAATACACCATCCAGATGCCGAGTGATCCCGGCCCGTACGTCCGGCTGCAGGTCACACCCGTGGGCGCCATGCCGTCGCCGCAGGCCTCGATCCAGCCCGGTTTTACCCAGCCCCAACAGGTCCAGCCGGTGTATGGACAACCGGTTTATAACCAACCGGTGTATTCGCAGCCCGTGTATAGCCAGCCCGTGTATAGCCAGCCGGTGTATAGCCAGCCGGTGTATAGCCAACCGGTGTATTCGCAACCGGTCTACAGCCAGCCGGTCTATGTGCAGCAAGTACCGGTCGTGGCTTACCCCGGTTATTACTCGCGGCCTTATTACCCGCCCATCGGCCTGTCGCTTAATTTCGGCTACAGCCGTGGTGGCTACGGACATGGGCACGGTCACTGGCGCTGAATCGCCGATAAAGCAAAAAAAACGGGGCCTGCCCCGTTTTTTTACATCCAGGCTTTGTTGAGTTGATCGCCCACACCGGCCATCACGCTGTCCCAGTCGCCAGGCCGGAGCTGGCGGCACAGGGTGGCACTCGGGTACCACGGGCTGTCCGACCGCTCCAGCATCCAGCGCCAGTCCGGGTTGAAGGGCAAGAGCAGCCATAGCTTGCTGCCCAGCGTCCCCGCCAGGTGGGCCACGCTGGTGTCGACGCTGACGACGCCGTCCATCAGCGCGCACAGGGCGGCGGTGTCCGTGAAGTCATGCAGTTCGTCGCCAAAATTCAGCATCTCCGGATGCGCTTGGAGGGTTCTCCTGTCCGCATCGCGAACGTCCTTTTGCAGGCTCACGTACTGCGGGCCCGGCGGCAGGTGTTCAAGCAAATCGGCCAGCGCGATGCTGCGGTTCTGGTCGTTCATGTGGGAGGCATTGCCGCTCCATACCAGGCCCACGCGGGGAGCACGTTTTGGCGCCAGCCTGGCCTCCCAGGCGGTCCTCCTGTCGTAACTGGCAGGCCCGCTGGTCAAGATCGCCGCAGGCGGGGGAATGCCGGGCAGCCGGGTGTTGAAGGCCAATGGCAGGCTCAACAAAGGGCAGTGGAAGTCAAACAGCGGCAACGGCTGGCCCCTCGCGACCAGTTCATCCACCCCTTCCAGCCCCTGAAGCAGACTCGCCAATGTTTTTTGCACTTCGAGAATCACCCGCGCGCCCAGGCCACTCACCTCCCTGGCATACCGGCAAAACTGCAGTGTGTCGCCCAACCCCTGCTCCGCGTGCAGCAGAATCGTTTTTCCTTCCAGCGGCTGCTGTCCCAACCACAAGGGTTGCGCAAAGCCCCGCAGGTCGGCGGGTTCGAGTTTTTTTTGCTTCCACCGCCACTCATATTCGTGCCAGCCCCGCTCGAAATCGCCGAGTTGCAGTTTGCAGAGGCCGAGGTTCCAGTGCGCTTCCGCGTTGGCGGGATTGATCGCGATGGCCTGCTCGTAACTGGCCGGCGCTTCGGCATGGCGTCCCAGTTCGGTCAGCGCAACGCCGTGGTTGTTCCAGGCGTTGTACCAGGCCATGGCGCGGGACGGCGCCACTTCAATGGCGCGGTCATAACTTTCAATGGCCTCCGCATGGCGCCCCATCTCACTCAGCGCAATGCCGCGATTGAGATGCGCCGCAGCATGGTCAGGCTTGAGCGAAAGCGCGCGGTCGTAGCTCTCCACAGCCTCTGCATAACGCCCCAGATCGTGCAAGACCAGGCCGCGGTTGTCATAGGCGTCGACAAACGAAGGATTCAGGGCCAGGGCCTTGTCGCAACTCTCCAGGGCCTGCGCCTGCCACCCCATCTTCCTGAGAACATTGCCGCGGTTGCTGTAACAGTCGGGCGTCGGCTGGACATCAAGGGCCTTGTTGTAGCTGGCGAGTGCGGCCTCGGGCTGTCCCAACTCCGCCAGGGCATTGCCGCGGTTGGTCCAGACTTGCGCGTACGCGGGCCGGGCCACCAGCGCCTTGTCATAACTGTCCAAAGCCTCGCGGTGCCGCTTCAGCACGCTCAGCATAACCCCGGCCGAAGCATGCGCTTCGGCAAATCCGGGGTTCAACGCCCCGGCGCGAAGATAGCTGTCAGCAGAAGCCTCCTGTTGCCCGAGCGCGCCAAGGGCGATCGCATGGTTGTAGCGCGCGTTGGCGTTGTTCGGGTCAATCGCAAGCGCGCGGGCTATCAGCTCCGCCGCGCTCTGGAGTTGCCCTGTGTTGAGGTCCACCACGCCCATCAGGTGAAGCGCATCAAAATTATCTGACTGCACCTCAAGCACCTGTGCAAACAAGGCTCTGGCTTCTGCCATCTTTCCCTGCTGCTGCAAGCCAAGCGCCTGGACAAGTATGGCGTGAATCCGCGCCGCCTGACTCACGGGTTGTTGCGGCTGGGGAATAAGTGTCGGGGCTCGGCTCATACCGGATTGTGAGCATCGAAATGCCCAGGGGTCAAAATTCAGCGGAGAGGCCATACCCTCTCAGCTCAGTGCGCTGGCCAGGTCCTCGCCCACCGTCTTCAGCACCGCCTCCCAGTTTCCGGAGAGCTCCTGGCGGTAGAGAACGACATCGGGGTACCAGGGCGTGTCGGTGCGTTCCAGCATCCAGCGCCAGTCGGGGTTGAAGGGCAGCAGCACCCAGGTCTCGCACCCAAGCGTGCCGGCCAAGTGGGCGACGCTGGTATCGACGCTAATGACCAGATCCATCAACCCGCACAGTGCTGCGGTATCGGTGAAGTCCTGAAGTTCGTCGCCCAGGTGAAGGATGTCAGGATGCGCGGCCAGCGTTGCAGCGTCGGCTTCGCGCACTTCCTTCTGCAGGCTGACGTACTGCACGCCTTGCGGCAAGGCCGCCAGCAGGTCGCTCAGTGCGACGCTGCGGTTGTGGTCGTTTTTATGCGTCGGGCTTCCGCTCCAGGCCAAGCCCACGCGGGGACGGGTTTTCACCCCGAGCCGGACTTCCCAGGCCCCCGTCCTGCCGGCGACGGCTTTCGCGCCGGAAAGACCCGCCGCAGCCGGAGGAATACTGTGCAGCCGCGTTTTAAAAGCCAGCGGCAAGCTCATCAGGGCGCAGTGGCAGTCGAACGGCGGCAGCGGGTGACCCCTGCCCACCAGTTCGGTCACGCCCTCCAACTCCCGCAGCAGCCCGAGCAGGGCCGGCTGCACTTCGAGGATCACCCGCGCACCCAGCCCGGCCACTTCTTTCGCATACCGCTTGAACTGCAAGGTGTCGCCCAGCCCCTGTTCGGCATGCAGCAGGATGGTTTTTCCCTCCAGCGGCTCCGCACCCGACCACCGGGGCTGCGGAAAGTCGCGGATTCCAGCCGGGTCCTGCTGCGTGCACTTCAAGCGCCATTCGTACTCCGGCCAGCCCCGTTCAAAGTCGCCGGACTGCAATGCACAGATGCCCAGGTTCAAGTGCGCTTCCGGGTCGCTTGGGTCCATCGCCAGCACGCGTTCATAACTGGCGAACGCTTCGGCATGGCGCCCCAGGTCTGTCAATGCGACGCCGTGGTTGCTCCAGGCGTCCGCATAGGCCTGCCTGACGGCCAACGCGCGTTCATAACTCTCCAGCGCAGCCTGGTGCTGCCCCAGGCCGCGCAAGGCAATGCCCCGGTTGTTCAGCGCCTCGGGGTGCAGTGGCTGGAAGGCCAGCCACTGGTCGTAACTGGCCACGGCTTTCTCATACAGCTTCATCGCGAGGAGGGACAAGCCACGGTTGTAGTACGCCATGGCATAAGCCGGCCGCAAGGAGATGGCGCGGTCATAGCTGCCGACGGCCTCGCCATGGCGGGCCATGGCCTGAAGCGCACTGCCCCGTCCGAAATGGGCCTGAGCACGATCAGGGTTCAGGGCCAGGGCGCGGTCATGGCTTTCGACCGCCTGTGCAAGACGTCCCGCAGCATGCAACGCCAGGCCGCGGTTGTCGTGCGCATCGACGAAGTCCGGCTGGAGTTCGATGGCCTTGCCAAAACTGGCAAGTGCAGCCTCGGATTGCCCCAATGCCGCCAGGACATTGCCGCGATTGTTCCAGACCTGCGTCAAGTCAGGGCGGACGGCCAAAGCGCTGTCATAACTGTCGCGTGCCTCCTGGTGCCTGCCTAGCATTGCCAGCGCATTGGCGGCAGCGCAATGCGCGTCTGAAAAACCGGGATTGAGCGCTGCGGCACGCAGGTGACTTTGTGCGGACGCTTCGTGCTGCTGCAGTGCAGCCATCACCGTGCCATGGTTGTGGTGCGCAGGGGCATTGTTGGGGTTGACCATGATCGCGCGGCCAATCAGATCGGCCGCTTTTGCCGGTTGACCGGCGCTGAATTCCACCACCCCTAGCAGATGAAGCGCATCGAAATTGGCCGGCTGCATTTGCAGCACCTGGGCATACAGCGCGCGGGCTTTATCCAGTTTTCCCTGCCGCTGCAAGGCCACCGCCTGCATGAGCCTCTCCTGGACCTGCGCTGCCGGGCCGGCGGCTTTTTGCGGCTGGGGAATGAATTTCGGGGCTCGGCTCATACCGGATTCTGGGCGTCAGACGGCCCACGGGTCAACTTCATCCCCTCAACACTCAGCCGCGACATACCGACCGCCAGGCGTCAGAGCGGTGTCTGGATCAGTGCGCCCGAGAACAACACCGGGCCGGTCGGGCCGCTGCCAGCCGGCGCACCGCCTCTGGGCTCCAGGCTGACCGCCAGCGCAGGAACTTCCGCCAACGCATCACGGCCGGCGGGCAGGCGCACAACCTGGCCGTCGCCCAGCACACCCAGCGACTTCGGACCGCCGCCTTGAGGCAGCGCCCACAGCTGCAGGGACTTGTCTGCCGCCGCCTGGAAGCCGCCGACGCGCTTGAGCTGGAGCTGGCTGTGTTTTGGATCAAACGTGACCAGCATGGACGGCGCTGCCTTGCCGTCGGCCAGCACAGCCACGTAGCGGATTTCCGGCGTAGCGGCCAGCCGGGCGCTGAGTTCCTGCACCTGGCCGTTCAGCGCCGTATTCAGGTTCAGGCCGGTGACCACCGCCACCACGGCAGCCATCGCGCCGGCAGCCGTGGCGCCGCGCCACAAGCCGAGGCTGACCCACCAGCCACCCCCCGATACAGCGGCAGGCGCGCGCCGCGCGGCAAGCATGGCCTTGGACTCTTTTTCAGCGTTGACCAGATTTTCAATGCGCTTCCAGACCGCCGGGCTGGGCGCGGCCTGCGGCTGCAACTCGGCCACCGAAGCCATCCGGCCCTGCCAGATCAGCGCGGCCGCGCGCACCGGCGCATGGGTGCGCGCCAGTGCCTCAAAGCGGCGACGGGCACCGCCCCGCAGCGTACCCAGCGCGTAGCTGGCCGCCAACTGCTCGACCAGCGAGGGGTTGCGCGTGATATTCATACCTTACCTTCTTCCAGAAGTTTCCCGTCACCATCGGCGGAAACAAACAAAATCCAATCCATGCAGCTCATGCAAAGCGCGCCATGCAGCCGCGCAATTGCTCCAGCCCGCGGCGTATCCAGGTCTTCACCGTGCCCAACGGCAGCTTGAGCTGCTCGGCCAGTTCACCGTGGCTCAGGTCCCGCATGTAGGCCAGGCTCACGACCTCGCGCTGCTTGTTGTCGAGCTGGCTCAGGCACTGGTGCAGCGCCCAGGCCTGCTCTCCAGCCAGCGCGGTGTCCATCGGGTTGGGCGAATCGCCTTCCACCGTTTCGGACAACACATCGTCGAGTTCCAGCGCCGCATCGGCCCGCTCGGAGGTGCGGCGACGCAGAAAATCCAGCCCCCGGCTGCGCACGATCAGGCACATCCAGGCCATGGGCGGCGACAGGCTGGCCTTGTAGTCACCCGCGATGCGCCAGATGTTGATAAAAGCTTCCTGCAACACGTCCTCGGCCCAGCTTCGGTTGGTGACCACCCTCACCGCCACGCCATAAAGTTTGGACGAGGTCATCTCGTACAACTCTTTGAGCGCCGATTCGTCGGCCAGTGCAACGCGATCAATGAGCGCGATCAATTGGGTATCCGGGCTTTCTGCATTCATGGACAGCATTGTCCTGCATTACCCGATACGTCTGAAATCGGCAAACGGATTCAGGCGGCTACAGGCTTGGGCGGGCCGTGTGACCTAAAATCAATGGTTTTTCAGCCTCTGCCGCGCTGGCGGCCCACCCCTGACATTTGCCCACCACCCATGATCACCGACCACATCGCCAACATCAGCGTCACCACCCAGGCCAACGTCTATTTCGACGGTAAATGTGTCAGCCACGGCATCACCTTTGCCGACGGCAGCAAAAAGTCTGTCGGTGTGGTGCTGCCTTCAACGCTGACTTTCAACACGGGTGCCCCGGAGATCATGGAATGTGTAGCGGGCGCGTGCGAGTACAAACTGGCCGGCAGCGAGGCCTGGCTCACCTCCACCCCGGGTGAAAAATTCAGCGTGCCTGGCAACTCGAAGTTCGACATCCGCGTGACGCCTGCCAACGAGGCCTACCACTACATCTGCCACTTCGGCTGATCCCCGGACCTACCGCCATGAGCACCATTCTTCAAAACCTTCCCGTCGGCCAGAAAGTCGGCATCGCCTTTTCGGGCGGCCTGGACACCAGCGCTGCCCTGCACTGGATGAAACTCAAGGGTGCGATTCCCTATGCCTACACCGCCAACCTCGGCCAGCCCGATGAGCCGGATTACGAAGACATTCCGCGCAAGGCGATGCAGTACGGCGCTGAAAAAGCCCGCCTGATCGATTGCCGCAAGCAGCTGGCTGCCGAAGGCATTGCGGCGCTGCAATGCGGCGCCTTTCACATCTCGACCGCCGGTGTGACCTACTTCAACACCACGCCGCTGGGCCGCGCCGTGACCGGCACCATGCTGGTCTCAAGCATGAAACAGGACGATGTCAACATCTGGGGCGACGGCAGCACCTACAAGGGCAACGACATTGAGCGTTTTTACCGCTATGGCTTGCTGACCAACCCCGACCTGAAAATTTACAAACCCTGGCTGGACCAGCTCTTCATCGACGAGCTGGGCGGCCGCGCCGAAATGTCGGCCTTCATGACCGCGGCCGGTTTTGGCTACAAGATGTCGGCCGAAAAAGCCTATTCGACCGACTCCAACATGCTGGGCGCCACGCACGAGGCGAAAGACCTGGAGCATTTGAGCAGCGGCATGAAGATCGTCCAGCCCATCATGGGTGTGGCCTTCTGGAAAGATGAAGTCGAGGTCAGGCGCGAGGAAGTCACTGTGCGCTTTGAAGAGGGCCGGCCGGTTGCGCTCAACGGCAAAACCTGTGACAGCCTGGTCGACCTGATCCTGCAAGCCAACCGCATCGGCGGACGCCACGGCCTGGGTATGAGCGACCAGATCGAAAACCGCATCATCGAAGCGAAAAGCCGCGGCATTTACGAAGCCCCCGGCCTGGCGCTGCTGTTCATCGCCTACGAGCGCCTGATCACCGGTATCCACAACGAAGACACGATTGAGCAATACCGCATGAATGGGTTGAGACTAGGTCGCTTGCTGTATCAAGGCCGCTGGTTCGACCCGCAGGCCATCATGCTGCGCGAAACGGCACAGCGTTGGGTGGCGCGCGCCATCACCGGCGAAGTGACGCTGGAACTGCGCCGGGGCAACGACTACAGCATCCTGAACACCGAAAGCCCCAACCTCACCTACGCGCCCGAGCGCCTCTCCATGGAAAAGGTGGAAGACGCGCCGTTCAGTCCGCTGGACCGCATCGGCCAACTCACCATGCGCAACCTCGACATCATCGATACGCGGGCCAAGCTCGGCATCTATGCTCAGAGTGGCTTGTTGTCGCTGGGCAAGGATGGGGACTTTTTGAAACTCGGTGGCGGCAGTAGCAAGTAAATCGGGGTTCGCTTTAGCGGCGAGTGTTGCTTTGAAGCAGGCGGGTTGTGCCTGGCAGCCTGGCGCTCATACGCTTCGCTTTTTAAAATCGCGCCAGCCTGCCAGACCCAACCCGCTTTCGGGAATTGACCGTTCCGACCAGCTTCAATTGGCTGCGTGAGACTGGAAGCGGACGCCCAACGGACCAAGGTAACCGGCGCGCCAGCGAGACGCACAACGGAGCGAACACGCGGGCACCCGTGATACGGCAGAAGGGACGCCGACGGCGCGTCCGGGTTGACCGCCGGGTTAGGCCGCATCTTCGATCTCACCTTGCAATCGCCGCATAAGTCCGTAGACATCTCCTAACACCCAAAGGTCTCGAACGAGGTCGCCATCAAATGTAAAGATGGGTGTGCCGTACCACCAGACGTGACGTCCGGTTGGCGGAACCCCTAACAGTTCTCCTCGGTGGTATCCATGAAATCTGAGCTTGCCAAAGACCTGCGACCCTTCCTCACCGAGGGCCAGAATGTCAGACGTGTACTGACCGAGCGCGCGGGTTACAAGCTCGACGTATTCAATGAATTGCTGGTGACCGAGGAGCCGCGGGCCGAGAGATCCTCGGAACGTGAAGTCAGGATGAAAGATCTGAGGTACCAATGCGGTGTTGGCATGGTCCCACATCTCCTTGTAGAAGACGCGCACAACCTCCTTCTGCCTCGACCAGGCGACTTGTGTGAGATTCAGAGGCGAGTCGTGCATGCGCGTAGCGTCTTATGCGGCCTAACGTAAAGTTCAGCGGTGCGCGGTACCGGCGCGCGTCCGTTGGAACGGCAAGTTAGAAGCGGTCGCTTCAAGGCGTTCAGCAAGCCAAACCTTAATCACGGACTGCCGCGTAACGCCTAGTTTGCTGGCTTCGCGATCCAATGAGTCAATCATCCAAGTTGGAAAATCGACATTCACGCGCTTTTGCTCCTGCAAAACACGCTTGGCTTTGGATAAATCCAAAGAAGCTGTGAGGTCGACACCTTCATCAAACCGTTGCTCGAAGTCTTTAGCTTTCATACAGTGCCACCTCTTCTGCGCGTGCGCGACGGACGGATATCAATCGAATAGTTGTGCCTCGGTAGGTCATGACAGCTGACCAATGCTTCCCATCAATAAGCCCAATTACCAGATATCGAGGTTCATCTTCAGTTTTTGCCGCAATCTCCAGCAGCATCGGGTCGTTCCAAAGAAGCTGAGCCTCAACAAAGTCAATGGTGTGCTTAACGAGGTTGGATTTACTTTTTACTGGGTCAAACTCAAAAGCATGCATGGTATATAAATCATACCTTAATTGGTGCTATTAGAGAAATTGAATTGGGCTTCTAACGTTCGCCATAACCGGCAGTGAAAAGCGGGGCGACGAAGGCGCGCCGCTTTTCACTGTCCGTGTTGATGGCGTGGTTATGCCTCATTTTAATAGTTCGATTTGGCGTAACCAAAGTTTATTCTTGTGGCTATCCCAGGCCGTCATTATTAGGGCACTGCGATTCTTTAAAATGAAAAGGTAGGTCTTGATGTCATCGAAACCGTAAATGTTCTGAGTTGGTATTTCGCAGGCTGAAAGGAATTCCATCTCCTCTACGTTTTCAGACTTTGCTAAATCTGTAATGGCCTCTAAAAACAAGATTTCTATTGGAAGGGATGGCTTATCTCTTGTAATCCAATTCGCAAGCGCCCCAATTTCGTCTTTTATCTTTCCCCATTCCTCGATAGCCTCGCGAACTTTTTTGTGAGCAGCAGGAATACCGAAAAATACAACCCCACCGAGAGAGATCAGAGAAACGGTGATCGTTACTAGATCAGCTCCTCTTCCGTGATTTGTTTCACGAACGCGATGTTCAACAGCAGGGCCAGAATACGTTGCGAGTCTCGACTTGTATTCCGCAATTTTTCCAGCAACGGCTGACTTCCATTCGTCGTCGGGTAGTTCCCCAAATGGGCTATAGATAATGTCCATGCTTCTGCTCATGAGGCATAACGTTCGACATGAGCGGCGGGCCAAAGGGCGCGAAGCGGCCTTTGGAACGTCCGCTCGATGGAGGGTTGGGCGGCACGCCGCCAATGGCACACACAGGCTTGGCTATTGAGTGGAGGTCGGAAACATTAGCTCGAAGAGCGCCTTCGTCCGGGGCGTGAGGTTGTCCGGATCGGGGCGCAGCATGTCTCCCTCAGGCACGAGAACCTTCCCATAGACCGCCTCAAATATCCGCTTCACGGCACCATCCCTCCCAACCTCGCGGTCGTAGCCAGGAGCGAAGCCGACCAGTTGATAGCCGGCACGTTCCAGCGCAACCTGCATGTGCGGGACTTTGAGAGTGGCCATCGTGTAGACGAACTCGGCCCCGCAGGTACGACAGATGCGCTTAGTGCCCGACATGCAGCCAAGGGCCACCTTTGAGCCGCGGTGCTCCGGCGCCACAATCAGTAGTCGCCCATAGATCGACAAGGCATCGGGCTCACGCTCGTAAGACCACATGCCAACGATTTCGCCGGCGAACTTGATCAATAGGACGAAGACATCCCGTTCAGCCTCATTCGCGAGGAAGGCCTTGTCCAGATAGAACTGTTCTCGGATGTAGCAACTGCCTGCGCCAATCACAATGTCTGGGTGCCACTGCTGGACTTTCGCTGCCAGCTCCGGGATTTGGCTGCGGCTCAACTGCTCAAACGCGTACCCAGCGGGTAGCGGTATGAGGTCATTCGCTTCTGTGACGGTCGCCCACCTCATGTCTCGTCTCCTTCTGATTTGCACATAGTGCGTGACTTTGAGTCGCGGCAAGAATGCGACTGTTGGTTGTGCCGCCTAACGTCGGAGATAACCGGCGGCCCGACGGGCCGTCCGCGTTGATTGACCTGTTAGAGGTCTAGCGACTCTCATCGCCGATCAACAATGCTGGCTCACGACCACGCCAGCCGCCCTCGGACCGCTCAATCAAGCAACGAGTGAATGAAACGCGAGGCTTTTCACTTCCTGCTTTATAGAACTCCATTGCAGCGCGATGCGAGTCAGTCCGATAGGCCCATGTCTGCGCGGCGCGTTCGTTGCGCCAGATGGTGATCGTGAACAAATCAGTGGCCATAGGGGGATAGGGAACAAGCAGCATCTCGTGAAGAAGCCCCTCCGCCTGCAGCAAAGACGAACGGGAGCAGTGAGCCCGCTGGAACGCCGTCAGAGCATCTTCCTCCCGGGAATACGGGCCGATGGTGGTGATGATGACGATCGGTTCGTCGCTTCGTGGTCTCGTGTCATGCGGCGCAAGCGGCAATATCTCGGCACCTCGTTGCATGTACGGGACAAGCTTCAAGCGCCACAGTTCGCTCGCAATCCCCAGTGCGGGCACATGCGTGGTCGGAGCAGACAAGAACGAGTCGACCTCCGATTCGTTCGTCCAGGCCGACAACCAATGGCATTCGGTCCTTCGCCTCTCGAGCATGCCTGATTCCAGAATCTCCGCGTCTGTTCCGGCAAACCATGCAGGGAATTCGGCGGGAGCTCCTTCAATCACCATTTTCCGGTTCGCTCCCTCCGGAAACCGCGCGGAAATCAAAACAAGGTGTGTGCTGATCGTGCTCATGGAACCTCTAACAATTAGCGTTTATCTGCCGCACCACAAAGTCGGCACAAGGCGAGGACATAAATCGCGGCAGATAAACCATGTTGGACTGAACCGCCCGTGAGGCGGTAGTTTTTGGGGATTTTGGCATCAAAGGGGATTTGAAACGACCCCCCTGTTCTTCGCACAGATTATGGCGGATGCAGGCGTGTTTGCCCAACGTTCAATTACCCAAACCTCTTGCCCAAGTCCTGCCGGCGGCTGTGCAGGCGTTCCACCCGGTCATGGTTTTGGTCCGAATACGGCAACCGGCGCAGCCCGGAATAATGGGCGAATAATGGGGGTCAGATTCCAATTTAATCCACACGGAACCGACCCCGCGAACCGAGCAGAAAGTGCGGCGCAAGTGATATCTACTTTGATAGACACCACTCTTGAGCAAGGAGCCCGTCATGACCCAAGTCGCCAAAATTTTCACCAACGGCCGCAGCCAGGCTGTTCGCCTGCCTGCCGCTTATCGTCTTGATACCAAGGAAGTGTTTATCCGCCAGGACGCTGAAACCAGCGATGTCATCTTGTCGCGCCGGCCGACACCCTGGGATGATTCTTTGCGGCGCTCCAGGAGTTCTGGTCATTGCGCTTGAGGCGTATGTCTATCTGGTGCCTTACGTTGAAGAGCCAGACTATTACTTTTTGAAAACCGTGATTCCCAGCAGAAAAGCAACCCGGGACTACCTACTGCGGAGCAATCCAGATGAAAAAACCTGATCTGTTTGAACAAGACGTCTTGAATGCCTATGAGAAAGGCGAACTCAAGTCGACGTCTCCTTCCAGAGCCAAACTAGCCAAGTTCAAGGCTGCCGCAAGCGCTACGTTCCTGAAAGAAAAACGGGTCAACATTCGCATTTCAACGCCGGATTTGATGGACATTCAGGCTCGCGCGCTTGAAGAGGGAATGCCATACCAAACGCTGATTGCCAGCGTTTTGCACAAGTATGTGTCAGGGCGTTTTGTGGAACCGTCTTCGAGTTTGAAGTCACGCTCAAGTGGCGCTCGTGAGAAACGGCGTGCGCCGTGAGGCTTTGCCGGCCTGCAGCCTTTATTTAAGAGACAAATCACCCTCTAACCCTGGTATTACCTGCGCAAGCAGCTACTAAATTAATAGCGATTGTGGCGCGAACCGAAACCTCAAACCACGACCGGCTCATGCTCCAGCAGGATGCCGAAGCGTTCATACACACTGGTCTGAATCGCCTTCGCCAGCGTCATCACTTCGCCACCTGTCACCGGCTGCATCGCGCCGCCACGGTTCACCAGCACCAGCGCCTGCTTGTCGTAGACGCCGGCATTGCCGATGGTTTTGCCCTTCCAGCCGCAGGCGTCGATCAGCCAGCCTGCCGCCAGCTTGACCGAGCCATCAGCCAGCGAGTAATGAACGATTTTCGGTTCGCGCTGGATGATGTCTGCGCACTGCTCGGGCGTGACGGTGGGGTTTTTGAAGAAGCTGCCGGCATTGCCAATCACCTTTGGGTCGGGCAGCTTGGCGCGGCGGATCTCGCAGATCCAGTCGTAGATTTGCAGCGCATCGGGCTGAATGGACGGCGATTGCGCCATTTTTTTCTCGATGTCGGCATAACCGAGCACCGGCTTCCAGGCCTTCGGCAGCGCAAAACGCACGCGCGTGATCAGCGCCTTGCCGGCCAGACCCAAACCGTTGGGGCCAGTGCTGCCGTGTTTGAACACCGAGTCGCGGTAGCCAAACGCGCACTGCGCGGCGTCCAGCGTGAAGCTTTTTCCGGTGCTCAAGTCAATCGCATCCAGCGAATCAAAACGGTCCTGCAACTCCACGCCGTAAGCGCCAATGTTCTGCACCGGCGAGCCACCGACGGTGCCAGGAATCAGCGCCAGGTTTTCCAGCCCGGGGTAGCCCTGGTGCACGGTCCAGTCCACGATGTCGTGCCAGCTTTCGCCGGCGCCGGCCTCGACGATCCAGGCTTTGGCGGTCTCGCCAAGCAGCTTTTTGCCCATGATCTCGACCTTGAGCACCAGCGGCTTCACGTCGCCAGTGATCACGATGTTGCTGCCGCCGCCAAGCACAAACTTGGGCGCCCCCCGCAGCGCCGGGTCGGCCAGCACCGCAGCCACGTCGAGCTCGCTGCGGATGCGCACCAGGGTCAGGGCCTTGGCCATGATGCCAAAGGTGTTGGAAAACTGCAGGGGAACGTTTTTCTCGACTAACATCACGGGATTGTCGCACCCCGACATCTCCGCAACGCAACCCCGGAAGCCGGAAAACCATGCCCTCTTTTGACACCGTCCTCGAAGCTGATCTGGTCAAGGTCAAAAACGCCGTGGAAAACACCGGCAAGGAAATCGGCACCCGGTTTGACTTCAAAGGCACCTCTGCGGCCATCGAGCTCAAGGACAAGGAAATCACGCTGATCGGCGACAGCGACTTCCAGATCGACCAGATCACCGACATTCTGCGCAACAAGGCGACCAAAAGCGGCGTCGATGTGCGCTTCTTCGACGCCGGCAAGGTCGAAAAAATTGGCGGCGACAAGGTCAAGCAAATCACCAAGGTACGCAACGGCATCGAGACCGAACAGGCCAAGAAAATCTCGCAGCTCATCAAGGGCAGCAAGGTCAAGGTGCAGGCCTCCATCCAGGGCGACGCGGTGCGGGTGACTGGCAAAAACCGCGACGACCTGCAGGAGGCCATGGCCATGATCAAGGCCGAGCTGCCCGACATGCCCTTGAGCTTCAACAACTTCAGGGACTGAATATGGCCCCCACGCTCCCCACTGCGTGTGGTTCGCTGCACCTTGCAGGCCGCCGCTCGCCAGAGGCGTCGCTTCTGCCGCCAGTCCAAAGCTGCTCAAGCAGCATTGGAGCCGCAGGCTCCAGCCCCGAGGGGGCGCTGCGCCTGCGGCCCGGCGAAGCCGGTTCTGCGGCCCCGGCTGGAATGGGATGGGGATCTCACGCTCGCCACCTCGCGCTGTGGTTCGTAGCGCTGACGGCTTTTAGCGGCATGGCGCACGCCCAAAGCGTAGCTTTGGCCGGCATGCTGGGCAACAAGGCGCTGTTGGTCGTGAACGGTGCGCCGCCCAAGTCGGTGGCAGCCGGCGAAACCCACATGAATGTCAAAGTGATTTCCACCTCCGGCGATCAGGCTGTGCTTGAGCTCAACGGCAAGCGCCATGTGCTGCGGGTCGGCGACGCGCCGGTCAGCGTTGGCGCCGGCGGGGGGGCAGGCGGCGGAGCGGGCAAGAGCAACCGCATCGTACTGAACGCCGGCAGCGGCGGGCATTTCATGACGTCCGGCCAAATCAACGGCCGTGCGGTGCAGTTCATGGTGGACACTGGCGCCACCAGCATCGCCATGAGCGCGGCCGACGCTGAACGCACCGGCATCAGCTACAAGGACGGCCAGCCGGTCCGCATGAGCACCGCCAATGGCATCACCCAGGGTTTTCGTGTGAAACTCAATTCGGTACGGGTCGGGGACGTCGAGGTCTATGACGTGGATGCCGTGGTCTCGCCGCAGCCTATGCCCTACATGCTGCTCGGCAACAGCTTTCTGACACGCTTTCAGATGCTGCGCGAGAACGAGCAGATGATTCTGGTCAGGCGTTATTAGGCGTGACCCCGCCCCGGCTCAGCGTTTGGCCTTGCTGCCCAGTCTGGACTCCTCGCCCCTGAGCAGTTTGTTGATATTTTCGCGGTGCCGGTAAGCGAGACAGGCACTCATCACAAATATCGCCAGCGTCATGGTTTTGTCTGCGTACCAGAAGCTGCGGTCGCCCACCAGGTAATACCAGGGCGCAAACAGCGCGCAGGCCAGCGAGGCCAGCGACGAGTAGCGCGAAAAGAAGGCGACGATGACCCAGGTCGCGAGCGTGGCCAGCCCCAGCACCCAGTGCACACCAAACAACACGCCAGCTGCGGTGGCCACGCCCTTGCCGCCCTCGAACCTGAAAAACACCGGGTACAGGTGACCGATGAAGGCCGCCAGCCCGACCGCCGCCAGCGTGCCTTCCCGCAGGCCGTAGTCGCGGCCGAACCAGGTCACCAGCGCCATCGGCAACCAACCCTTGAGGCCGTCCAGCAGCAAGGTGGCAACGGCGGCCGCCTTGTTGCCCGAACGCAGCACATTGGTCGCGCCCGGATTCTTGCTGCCGTAGCTGCGCGGATCGTTCAGACCCATCAACTTGCTGACAATGACCGCAAACGACAGTGAGCCCACCAGGTAGGCCGCCACGACGGCGAGGGCGGAATAAAGGTAGTCCATGGTGTTCTCCAGATATTGTTATGGCGTCAGTCTTCGAGCGCGCAGTTGACGGATTTTGCACCCAGCAGCGCGACACACACCTGCGGGTCCAGTCCCACGAGGTAGCCGCGCCGGCCACCGTTGATGGCGATTTTAGGCAAGGCCAGAATGCTTTCCTCGATATACACCGGCATGAGCTTGCGCGTACCGAAGGGTGAGGTCCCGCCGACCAGGTAACCGCTGTGCCGATTCGCCACCTCGGGCTTACAGGGCTCGACCGACTTGGCGCCAATCTGGCGCGCCAGGTTTTTCGTCGAGACCTTGCGGTTGCCGTGCATCAGAACCAGCAGCGGTTTGGCGTCCTGGTCCTGGATCACCAGGGTCTTGACGACGGTGAAGGGATCAAACCCCAGCACCTCGGCGCTGTGCTGCGCGCCGCCGTGCTCCAGGTACTCGTAGGGATGCTCGGTGAAAAGTACTTTGGCGGCCTTCAGCAACTGCGTGGCCAGTGTCTCCGACACGTGGTCTTTTTTGCTCACTTCGGCGATTCCGTCAGAGCGCCGGGTCGCGCAACTCCCAGCGAATCCCGTCGATGGCGGCCAGCAGTTCCGGGGGCAGCTTGGTGCCCCAGGCGTCCAGGTTGTCGTCGAGCTGGGCGACCGATGTCACGCCGATGATGGTGCTGGCGACCTGCCACTTGGTATAGCAGAACGCCAGTGCCATCTGTGTGGGCGTCAGGCCGTACTCGCGAGCGAGCGCGTTGTAACGTCGCGCCGCGACCAGTGCCTCGGGCCGGCCCCAGCGCTGCTTGCGCACGCTTTCGAATTTGGCAATGCGCCCTTCGGCCGGCGCATCCGGACCGGTGGTTCCGCTCTTGTCATACTTGCCGGTCAGCAGGCCGAAGCCCAGCGGCGAGTAGGCCAGCAAGGACACGCCAAGTCGATGCATGCTTTCGTCCAGGCCGTTTTCCACGGTGCGGTTGACGAGGCAAAAAGGGTTTTGCACCGTCGCGACTTTGGTCAGGCCATGCTGGTCGGCCAGGCGCACAAACTCGTGCACACCATAAGGCGTTTCGTTGGACAGGCCAATGGCGCGCACCTTGCCGGCCTTGACCAGGCCGCTCAGAGCTTCAAGCTGGTGCTGAATGCTGCTGACCGGCTTGTCTTTGGCCGGGTCGAAATACACCATGCCAAAAGCCGGCACATGGCGTGCCGGCCAGTGGATCTGGTACAGGTCGATGGTCTCGATATGCAGGCGCTGGAGGCTGTCCTCGCAGGCCTGCACGATGTCTTTGGCCGTCAGGTCCGGGCTGCCCTGGCGGATCCAGTCCATGCCGCGCGCGGGGCCGGCCACTTTGGTCGCCACCACCATCTTTTTGCGCGCACTGGGGCGTTTGACCAACCAGTTGCCGATGATGGTTTCGGTCGCGCCAAAGGTTTCGGCGCGGGCCGGTACCGAATACATTTCCGCCGCATCGAGAAAATTGACGCCGCGCTCCAGCGAGCGGTCAAGAATGGTGTGGGCGGTGGCTTCATTGACCTGCTCACCAAAGGTCATGGTGCCCAGGCAAATGGGGGTGACCTGCAGGTCGCTGCTGCCGAGTTGGACTTTGTTCATGGGTTCAATACAAAACAGGTAGAAAACGGAGATGCGGAGGGGGTGGGACTAGTTTATAGGCACAGTTACGACCTCGGCGCTCAGTGGGTCGGGCATTTGCCCTACATGCGGAAGAAGCCAGCGGGCCTACCATCGATCAGCAAGCGGGCCACCGCGCGCTTTAAAAAATTCAAACACTTCTCCGGAGAATTTCCATGAAACTGGTCCTCACCACCCTCGCTTGCGCCGCCCTCTTCCTCAGCGGCTGCGCCAACATGAATGAAACGCAGCAGGGCACGGCCAAAGGCGCCGGCATCGGTGCTGTGGCAGGCGCTGTGCTCGGCGCAGCCACTGGCGGCTCCAAAGGCGCGGCCACCGGCGCTGTCCTTGGCGGCGCTGTGGGCGCTGGTGGCGGTTATCTGTGGTCGCAGCGCATGCAGCAACAAAAGGCTGCCATGGAACGAGCCACCGTCGGTACCGGTGTGGCCGTGAGCCAGACAGCCGACAACCGCCTGAAGCTGGACATTCCTTCGGACATCTCGTTTGCCACCGGCCGTTCGGAGATCAATTCCAGCTTCGCGCCCATCCTGACGCAGTTCGCCACCAGCCTGAACCAGAACCCGGTGACCACCGTGACCATCATCGGTCACACTGACAGCACCGGCAGCGATGCCATCAACAACCCGCTGTCGATGGACCGCGCCAACAGCACCCGCAACTACCTGGTCGGTCGCGGTGTGGCCGCCAACCGCATCGGCACCGACGGCGCCGGCTCACGCCAGCCTGTGGCCGACAACAACACCGCTGCGGGCCGCGACAAGAATCGCCGCGTGGAAATTTATGTGGCTGAACCCGTCCAGGCGGCTGCCCGCTGACCAACTGCGTTTCCAGACACCCCCGGTCCTGGGGGTACTGATGACAAAACTCTTCGGGCCACCGGAGGGTTTTTTTTTGCCGGTCAGACACGCACTGTGGTGCCTGACGCTTCTTCACCAAAGGGCTCATCATGCGACTTTCAACCCACCTGCGTGCGAACGCGCAAGACATTCTTGCGGCCTGGGACGCCTTTGCCGCCACCCTAGTGCATGACGGCAGCCTGCTGGACCAGGCTACCTTGCGGGATCATGCCGGCGAAATCCTCGCGGCGATCGCCGACGAGCTTGATCGCCCGCCCGCCAGCGAGAATCCGGACACACCCCCCGACGCGGGCAAAGGGCCCTCGGAAGATCTGGAGTCAGCCGCCGAGACCCATGCCGACACCCGCATGGTCTCGGGTTTTGCGATCGATACCATGATTACCGAATACCGGGCATTCCGGAGCAACGTGGTCCGGCAGTGGGTGGACGCAGGCGGCGGGCGGGACCAGCCTCGGGACATGGAGGACCTGGTCCGTTTCCACGACGCGATGGACCAGGCGATTGCCGAGTCGGTGGCCCGCTACACCGACCAGACCCGCAAATCCACCGACCTGTTCATCGGCATCCTCGGCCACGACATCCGCAACCCGCTGGGCACCATCTCCATGTCGGCACAGTACCTTGTGCGGTCCGGGCAACTCGCCGCCAACGCCGCAGAGCCCATCATCAATAGCGTGGTCCGCATCAACAGCGTGATCGAACACGTGGTCGACTTCACACGCGCGCAGTCAGAAGGATTGATGCCCATCAATCCCAAGCCAGGCAATCTGGTGACCCAGTTTTCCAAGATCATGGAAGAAACGCGCGTGCGCAACCCGCAAAGCATCCTGCGCATGGACAGCAGCGGAAGTTTCGAGGGCAGATGGGATGAAGGGCGCATGGGGCAACTGCTGTCCAACCTGCTTGCCAACGCCATCTCCTACGGCGCCCGAGGTGAGCCCGTTACCGTGCGCCTCTGGGAGCTGGCCGACCAGGTGGCTTTTTCGGTCCACAACTTTGGCGCACCGATTTCGGTTGAGGAGCAGGCGCGGATTTTCAAGCCCCTGGTTCGCGGCTCGGCGGCAGAAAGGGGCGAACGCAGGGTGCCCAACGGGCTGGGTCTGGGTCTGTTTATTTGTCAGGAAATTGTTCGCGCCCACGGCGGAACCATCCACCTCACATCGGACGAATCCAGAGGCACTTCCTTCATCGTCAAACTGCCGCGTGGCTAAGTTCACCCCTATCGGCGCTCACTGCGTGTAGCGCCCTCTCCCCTTCCAGGGGACGGCGCCTGCGGCCTGGCAAAGCCAGTTCTGCGGCCCCTGCTGGTAAACAAAAAAGCACCCTTGCTGGGTGCTTTTTATTCGGTGCGCATTGAATCTGCCAGTGGGGGCCATGGATCCGGCTTTGCCGGTCCATAGGCGCCCGCCCCCTTGAGGGGGAGGCACTCACGAAGTGAGGGCCACGGGGGTGTTTCTATATCGTTCTTCTTCCTGCAGCCTGAGCACACGCCGCTGCACCTTGCCGGTGGTGGTCATGGGCAAGGCATCAATGAATTCGATCTCTTTGGGGTACTCGTAAGGGGCCAGCAGCGCCCTGACGTGGGCTTGCAGTTCTGCCACCAGTTTCAAGTCAAATTGGCCTGTAGCCCCCGTCTGTTGTGCGCGAGCAGCTATGAAATCAGGAGCAAGTACCACATAGGCCTTGACCACCGCGCCGCGCTCGCTGTGCGGCTTGGGCACCACGGCGGCATTGGCCACCGCCGGGTGCTTGACCAGACAGTTCTCGATCTCGCCGGGGCCGATGCGGTAGCCCGCCGCCTTGAACACATCGTCGGCCCGGCCTTCGTACCAGAGATAACCGTCTGCATCACGCACGGCCAGGTCGCCGGTGCGGCACCAGTCACCTGTGAACTTGGCCTGCGTGGCGGCTTCTTTTTTCCAGTAACCCAGAAAAAAGATCGGGTCTGGGTCGCCGTGAATGTCAAAGCGGTTGACCGCCACATCGCCCGGCACACCGACCGGGCATTCATGCCCTTCATCATCGATCACCGCGACCCGATGGCCCGGGTAGCCCTTGCCCATGCTGCCTGGCTTGGCCGGCCAGAGCGCAGAACAATTGCCAATCACGTAGTTGATCTCGGTCTGGCCAAACATCTCGTTGACGGTGACGCCAAGTTCATCGCGGCAGTACGCAAACACTGCGTCGCCGACCGCTTCTCCCGCGCTCATCATGGCTTGCAGCTTGAGGGTGAACTGCTGGCGCGGCTGCGGGTAGGCCTTCATCATGGCTTTGAGCGCCGTAGGGAACAGGAAGGTGTGCGTCACGCCCTGCTCTTGCATCAGCGTGAAGGCCAGCTCGGGGCTGAAGCGCCCGTTGAAGGCAACGATGGGCCGGCCGAAATACAGCGTGGGCAACAAGGCGTCGATCAGCCCGCCGGTCCAGGCCCAGTCTGCGGGGCTCCAGAAGACAGCGCTGCTGTCGTCCCTCACCCCAACCCTCTCCCCCGGGGAGAGGGAGGTATAAGCTCCCTCTCCCTCACCCTCTCCGTCTCCGTCTCCTTCTCCCTCTCCCGCTTGCGGGAGAGGGTTGGGGTGAGGGTCAGGGTGAGGGCTGAACCCAAACCAGTTCTGGCTGCAAACAAAACCCGGCAGGTTGCCGATCAGCGCGCGGTGCGCCAGCAGCGCGCCCTTGGGCGGTCCGGTGGTGCCACTGGTGTAGATCAATATGGCCGCATCGTCGGCTTTGGTTTTGACGGCGGTGAAGGCACGCTGTTGCGCGGCCAGGGCAGTGTCGTAATCGAGGTCGCCCCGCCCCGCCGCCGCACCAGCGGCGATCACCGTGCGCAGGGCCGGGCAGCGGCTGCGTATCGCCTGGATGTTGGCCATCGAGCTCTCGTCGCAAATCGCCAGCACCGCGTCGCTGTCCTGCAGCCGGTATTCCAGCGCCTCGGGTCCGAACAGCATGGACAGCGGCATGGCCACGGCACCCATCTGGAACACCGCCATGTAGGCGACGGCAGTCTCAAAGCGCTGCGGCATCACGATGGCGACCCGGTCGCCGCCTTTCACGCCGAGCTGCACCAGCGCATGGCTCAGTGCATCGGCCCCCTGCTGAAGTTGCAAATAGGTATAAAAAGTGGTCTCCGCCCCCGGCTGGTGGGCGTGGATAGCTACTCTTTTAATAGCATTTTTACCACCATCGGTGTGCGCCCAGCGCCTGCAGCAGACCTCGGCAATGTTGAAGTCGTCATCGACCTGCCAGCGGAAAGCGCCGTGCAGGGCGGCGTAATGATCGGGTGGCGCTGCGGACGCGATGTCCCTGCCTTGACTGTGTTGCGTTGCAAGTCTCTTTATCATCACTCCAATGTACAAAGAAAAGCGCCTCTCCCGCAGCGAGTTAGTCCCTATACGCGGCATCGACTACCACGTTCGTCACTGGGGCGAGGCTTCAAGCAGCCTGCCGCCGCTGGTGCTGGTGCACGGCTGGATGGACGTGGCCGCGTCCTACCAGTTTGTGGTCGATGCCCTGTCCGATACCTTCGTGCAAGGCCGCAGCATCATCGCGCCCGACTGGCGTGGTTATGGAAAAACCGGCAACGGGGGCATCCTTCGACAAGCTCAGGACGAACGGACGGATGCAGTGGGGAGCGCGGGAGCACCCGATTGCTTCTGGTTTCCCGACTACCTGGCCGACCTGGATTTTCTGCTGGATCATTACGCCCCCGGCCAGGCTGTAGACCTGGTCGGCCACAGCATGGGCGGCAATGTGGCCATGTTGTACGCCGGCGTGCGGCCCGAGCGCATTCGCAAACTGGTCAACCTCGAAGGTTTTGGCATGCCGGCCACGCGGCCCAGCCAGGCAGCCGGGCGCTTTGCCAAATGGATGGATGAGCTCAAAAGCCTGCACAAGGGCGAGCTGGCGCTCAAACCCTATAAGGACGCCGACGGCGTGGCCAGGCGCCTGATGCGCACCAACCCCAGGCTGCCTGCAGACAAGGCCGACTGGCTGGCGCGGCATTGGGCTGCGCCGGACGCGCAGGGCCAATGGAACATCCTGGGCGATGCGGCCCACAAAATCGTCAACGCGCAGCTCTACCGCGTCGATGAGGTGCTGGAGATCTACCAGCGTATCAGCGCCCCCACGCTGGCCATTGAAGCCTCGGACGACTCGCTGGGCAAATGGTGGCAGGGCAAATACACCTTGGCCGAGTACCATGAACGCCTCAAATCCGTGCCGCAGGTCAGTACCGCCGTGGTTCAGGACGCCGGCCACATGCTGCACCACGACCAGCCCGAACAATTGGCCGAATTGATCACCGGTTTTCTGGGCGAATAAGGCTGAGTCACGCAGCCCTATGTGGGCCAGCGCACATAAGAAGTTTCGCGCTTAGCGCATACTCGAAGCTTTGCAGCGCCTGGCGCGGGGACCCACGATGAGCGAGCCAGTCCATAACCCGCAGGACCACCTGCGCCGCACTCTGACGCGCAACGTCAGCCTGCCGCTGGCGGTGGGCACTTTCAGTGCCGCCGTTTTTGTCAGCCTCATCTTCTACCTGCTGTCCGCGCTGAGCGGTGTAGGGCAGGCCGAACGCGCCATCAGCAGCGCCAACCAGATCGCCAAGCTGGGCGCCGACATGGAAGCCAGCATGTACGGCTACCTGGTCACGGGTGAAGAGCCCCTGCTGCAACCATTTGAAATTGGCAAACCGCGTATTGCCGCAGAAACCGCCACATTGGCCGAGCTGGTGCGCAACAACCCGCCGCAGGTCAGCCGGCTCAGGCGTATTGCCGCCTTGCAAACCCAATGGAACGAGTTTGCACAAAACATTGTGGACCTGCGGCGCAAGGACCTGGACTACCAGGCGCCGGTGCGGTCCGCAGGCGGCAAAAGCCTGACCGATGAAATCCGGCGCGAGTTCACCGGGTTCATCAGCACCGAAGAGCGCCTGCTGCAAGAGCGCAACGCACAGGCTCGCAACAACACCGCCTGGGGCATGGCAGGCTATCTGCTCCTGAGCCTGGGCATGAGCGGGCTGCTGGCGCTGTTGGGCCACCGTGAGTTGCAACGTTTGTCCGACTCTTACGGCGCGGCAGAACAAAAACAGGCGGCTACCGCACTGCTGCTGGACCAGCAGCTCTGGCTGCGCACCGGTCAGCGGCAACTGGCCGAACACACCATTGGTCAGCAGGCGCTGGAGTCCCTGGGCCGCAGCGTGCTCGAATTCGTGGCGCGGTATCTGGACGTTGCCGTAGCCGCGCTGTATGTGCGGGAAGACAATGGCGACCTGCGGCGCGTGGCGGGTTACGGCTTCAGTGCCGGCGACGAAGCCAAAGGGCACAGCTTTTACAGCGCCGAGGGCATGGTGGGTCAGGCAGCGCTTGCAAACCAGGTGATGCAACTTGACAACCTGCCTGACAACTACCTGAAAATTGTCTCCGGCCTGGGCAAGGGTTCACCGCGCCATGTGCTCTTGATACCCGTGCACAACGACGGCCAGGTCAACGGCGTGGTCGAACTCGGTTTTCTGCGCGCGCTGGGCGCGCGCGACCTTGAGTTCGTCAACATGATTGCCAACAACATCGGCAACTCCATCCACGCGGCGCTGTACCGAAGGCGGCTGCAAGACGTGCTGGCAGAAAGCCAGCAGCTCAATGAAGACCTGCAGTCGCAGCAGGAAGAGCTGCGCAGCGTCAACGACGAACTCGAAGAAAAATCGCGCGTGCTCAAGGAGTACCAGGTTAATCTGGAGAACCAGCAAGCCGAGCTGGAGCAGACCAATGAGCAGTTGTCCGAACTGGCCACCTCGCTGGACCAGAAAAACGGCGCTCTCAACCAGGCGCAGACCCTGCTGGAAGAACGCGCCGAAGAACTCAGCCGCGCCAGCCGCTACAAGTCGGAGTTTCTGGCCAACATGTCGCATGAGCTGCGTACACCGCTGAACAGCTCGCTGATTCTGGCCAAGCTGCTGGCAGACAACCCCAAGGGCAACCTGAACGAAGAACAGGTGCGGTTTGCACAATCAATTTACTCTGCCGGTAACGATCTGCTGAACCTGATCAATGACATTCTCGACATCTCCAAGGTCGAAGCCGGCAAACTGGAGCTGATGCCGGAAGACATCCTGCTGAGCCATCTGGTGAATTCGCTGAAAAACACCTTTGAGCCCATGGCCAACCAGAAGCAGCTGAAGTTCGAAATCACCATCAACCCCGGCACGCCCATCACCCTGGTCAGTGACCGCCAGCGCGTGGAGCAGGTGCTGAAAAACCTGCTGTCCAACGCAATCAAGTTCACCGACGCAGGCAAGGTCAGCCTGAATGTGTCGCAGCGAAGTGATGGGCAGATTGCTTTTGCAGTGCAGGACACGGGCATAGGCATACACCCCGATCAGCAAAGCATCATTTTCGATGCCTTCCACCAGGCCGATGGCACGACCAGCCGCCGTTATGGCGGAACCGGCCTGGGCCTGTCGATTTCACGCGATCTCAGCGGTTTGCTGGGCGGCTCCATCACGCTGCAAAGCCGAGAAGGCCAGGGCAGCTGCTTCACGCTGCTGCTGCCCACCGTCTGGACGCCAGCCCAGGTGCTGCCGTCTGCGCCAGCGCCGCGCCGCCCCGCCCCGCCCGCGCGCATGGCCATGCCCGCAAGCCCCTTCGGCGGCGCGTCCTCGGCGACGGATATCTCGCCCGTGCCGGTGTTCGCCGATGACAGGCACAAGCCGCTGACCAGCCGGCTGGTGTTGGTGATTGAGGACGATCCCACCTTCGCACAAATCCTCTACGACCTGGCCCATGAGCTGGGTTACGACTGCCTGGTCGCACATGGCGCAGAACACGGCCTTGCGCTGGCCACGCAGTTTTTACCGGCCGCCATTTTGCTCGACATGGGTCTGCCCGATCGCAACGGCCTGACGGTGCTGGAGCAGCTCAAACACAACCCGCTGACCCGCCATTTGCCGGTGCATGTGGTGTCGGGTGAAGAGCCACGTGAGCCCGCCTTGCAAATGGGCGCCATCGGCTACACCATCAAGCCCACCACACGCGAGCAGCTCCAGGCGGTGTTCAAGAAGCTGGAAGACAAACTCACGCAAAAGGTCAAACGTGTGCTGCTGGTGGAAGACGATGCCTTGCAGCGCGCCAGCGTGACCAGCCTGATCGGCGACGACGACGTGGAGATCACAGCGGTGGAAACCGGCGAAGAAGCGCTGGTGCTGCTGTCCCAAACGATCTACGACTGCATGATCATTGACCTGAAGCTTCCCGACATCCAGGGCTATGAGCTGCTGCAGCGCATGGCCACTGAAGAGATTTCATCGTTCCCGCCGGTGATTGTGTATACCGGGCGCAACCTGTCGCGGCAGGAAGAAGCCGATCTTCTGAAATATTCTCGCTCCATCATCATCAAGGGCGCGCGCTCGCCCGAGCGCCTGCTCGACGAGGTGACGCTGTTTCTGCACAAGGTCGAAGCCGACCTGTCGGCCGAGCGCCAGGTCATGCTCAAGGCCGTGCGCAGCCGCGACAAGGTGTTTGAAGGCCGCCGCGTGCTGCTGGTGGACGACGACGTGCGCAACATCTTTGCATTGACCAGCGCGCTGGAGCAAAAAGGCATATTGGTCGAGATCGGCCGCAACGGCTTTGAGGCGATCAGCAAGCTCAATGAAGTCGAGAGTATTGACCTGGTGCTGATGGACGTCATGATGCCCGGCATGGACGGCCTGGAAGCCACGCGCCGTATCCGCCAGGACCCGCGCTTCCAGAAGCTGCCCATCATCGCCGTCACCGCCAAAGCCATGAAGGACGACCAGGAGCAATGCCTGAAAGCCGGTACCAACGACTACTTGGCCAAGCCGATTGATCTGGACCGCCTGTTCTCGCTGTTGCGCGTCTGGATGCCTAACGTGGAACGGGTTTGAGCGTGCCCAGAAAGAGCGCTACGCCAAAGCCGGTTCTGGCCACAGCATCGGCCCATCATTCGCGGGCCAGCGTCAGCGAGTCCGAGCTGCACCTGCTGATGGAAGCGATTTACCTCACCTACAGCTACGACTTCAGAGATTATTCCGGCGCATCGCAAAAGCGCCGCCTTCTGCAGGCCATGGCCCACTTTGAGTGCCCCACCGTTGGGACGTTGCAGACCCTGGTGCTGAAGGACGCCACACTTTTCATGGAGTTGCTGCAGTACCTGACGATCCCGGTCAGCGAGATGTTTCGCGATCCTGCGTTTTTTCTGGCGCTGCGTCAGAAGGTCATGCCGGTGCTGCAAACCTACCCGTCGCTCAAGATCTGGATTGCTGGTTGCAGCACGGGGGAAGAGGTGTATTCGCTGGCTATTTTGCTGCGTGAGGAAGGTCTGCTGGACAAGTCGCTGATCTACGCGACAGACATCAATCCAATGGCGCTGGAAAAGGCCAGGCGGGGCATTTTCCCCCTTGGCAGTATCAAGGGGCACACGGTCAACTACCAGCAGGCTGGTGGCAAGCAGGCATTTTCTGACTACTACAGCGCCGCGTACGACGCCGCCGTTTTTGACCCCTCACTCTGCGAAAATGTCACATTCTCCGACCACAGCCTGGCCACCGACAGCGTGTTTTCCGAAACGCAGCTGGTGCTGTGCCGCAATGTGCTGATTTATTTCAACAAGACCCTGCAGAACCGCGCCCTCGGGCTGTTTCATGAATCGCTGAGCCACCGCGGCTTCATGGCCCTGGGCAGCAAGGAAAGCATCGAGTTCTCGGCTTATGCGGACCATTTTGCAGTGCTGGACAAGCCAGCCCGGATTTTCCGCAAGCTCAAGGTGGCGCCGATCTGAGCACCATGAAAGCCACGGCAAAAAAAAAGCAGGCCATCGAAGCCGTCGTCATCGGCGCTTCTGCCGGTGGTGTGCATGCCTTGCTGGTCGTGCTGGCAGATTTGCCGCGCAGCTTTCGCCTGCCGCTGATGGTGGTGATACATCTACCGGAAGACCGCGAGAGCCAGTTGGCCGAGATTTTTCAGTACCGGCTGCCCATCGCCGTTCGCGAAGCCGCCGACAAGGAAAGCATCGCCCCGGCCACCTTGTATTTTGCCGGTTCGGGGTATCACCTGTCGGTGGAGATGGACCGCACGTTTTCACTCAGTTGCGAAGAGGCCGTGCACTATTCGCGCCCCTCGATCGACGTTCTGATGGCGTCCGCGGCCGATTGTTATGGCTCCGCCTTGGCGGGTGTCGTGTTGACGGGCGCCAACGAAGACGGCGCTGCCGGCCTGGCACGCATCAAGCAGCAAGGCGGCCTGACTGTGGTGCAGGACCCCGCCGAGGCGGAGGTGTCTACCATGCCGGAGGCGGCTATCGCCAGGCTCAAACCAGATGTCGTTCTCAAGCTGGCTGGCATCCGTGATTTACTGTTTAGACTTGGCAGTCCATGATGTTTGAGCGCCGTACCTCAAATACCTTGTGTGTGTTAGCGCACAGACGGTCTATTTGCTAACTTGCACGCTTGGGAAAAACACCCATGAAACTTTTCATCCCTATTTTGGCCCCACAGGCCACGCAGTCCCCATGACAATGGCCAGTTTTGACACAGCGCCTACCCACTCACCGCCGGAGCCGCCTCTACACTCGAAGAAATATCTGCCCCCGTCTGAGTCTACGGACCCCCAGCTCATGGTCGAAGAAAATACCACCCGCATCCTCATCGTCGACGATTTGCAGGAGAACCTGCTGGCCCTGAACGCGCTGATCCGCCACAAGGACCGGACGATTGTCCAGGCCTCGCGCGGTGAAGACGCGCTGAACCTGCTGCTGGAGCACGAGTTTGCACTGGCGATTCTGGATGTTCAGATGCCAGGCATGAACGGGTTTGAGCTGGCCGAGCTGATGCGCGGCACCGAGAAGACCCGCCATATTCCGATCATTTTTGTGACGGCCGCCGGCAAGGAGTCCAACTACGCTTTCAAGGGTTACGAAACCGGTGCGGTGGACTTTCTGTACAAGCCACTGGACATGGAGGCCGTCAAAAGCAAGGTCAGCGTGTTCGTGGAACTTCATCGCCAGCGCAATGAAACCCGCCGGCAGGTGCAGGCCCTGGAAAAAAGCCGGCTGGCGCAGGAAGCCTTGTTGCAAGAGCTGCAAGCCTCCCAGGCAGAGTTGCAGGCATCCATACGCATGCGCGACGACTTCATGTCCATGGTGGCGCATGAGCTGCGCACGCCGCTCAACACCCTGTTTCTCGAAGCGCAGCTGCGCAAGATGCAACTGGACCGGGGGCGCACCGACCTGTTTGACCCCGCGTACCTGCAAACCATGGTGGCGCGCGACAAACGCCAGGTCCAGGCCATGATGCGGCTGATCGACGACATGATGGATGTCGCGCGCATTCGCAGCAACCGGCTGTCGATCCGGCCTGAAATGGTCGATCTGCCCGCCTTGCTGGCCCGTGTGGTGGACAACCTGTCCAACCAGGCCCTGGCTGCAGGCAGCGCCATCACGCTGCATGCCGATGTGCCAGTCACGGCCCTGTGGGATGAATTCCGGATTGAACAGGTGGTCATCAACCTGCTGACCAACGCCCTGCGTTACGGCGAAGGCAAGCCGGTGTCCGTCAGCCTGAGTTTGCTGCCGCAGGGCGCCTGTATCAGCGTGCGGGACCGGGGCCGGGGCATCTCCGCGTCTGACCAGCAACGGATTTTCGAGCAGTTCGAGCGCATCGCCATCAATGACGATACCGGTGGCTTGGGCCTGGGCCTGTACATCACCCGGCAACTGGTGGAAGCACACGGCGGCAGCATCAGCGTGCAAAGCACGCCCGGCGAAGGCTCTGTCTTCAGCATCATTCTGCCGCTGAATTCGAGCGTTGAACCCCCGGCCTGAAAAAGGCAGGCTGCAGCCTGCCGGCAGGGGCAAAATGCAGGCATGCAACACCTCCGTCGTCCCGCATCGCCGTCTCCACGCTCTGCAGTTTACTCACTTTTTGATAGCTATCTACGCCCACTGGATATGGGCAGGAGCTCGATTTGGCTTGTAATTGTGGCTCTGGCGGCGCTGACTGCCCAAGCCGCCGACGCATTTGACCTGCAGGGCCACCGCGGCGCGCGCGGCCTCGCGCCGGAGAACACCCTGCCAGCCTTCGAGCGGGCACTGGCTATCGGTGTCAGCACGCTGGAGCTGGACGTCGGCCTGACTGCGGATGGCGTGGTGGTGATCGCGCATGACCCCTACCTGAACCCGCTGATCACGCGCGACGCTGGTGGCCAGTGGCTGGCCGCCAGCCGCGGCCCGCTGATCCGTTCGCTGAGCTTCGCGCAATTGCAGGGCTATGACGTGGGCCGCATTCAGCCGGGCACGCCCTACGCCACCACCTTCAGCAACCAGCAGCCGCTGGATGGTGCCCGCATCCCGACGCTGGCCGCGCTGTTCGAGCGTGTGAAGTTGATGGGCGCTGGCAATGTGCGTTTCAACATCGAAACCAAGCTCAACCCGGAGCAGCCGGACGATACCGCGAGCCCTGAGTTGATGACGGAAGCACTGCTGAAGGTCGTGCGCGATGCCGGTGTGCTGGAGCGCGTCAGCATCCAGAGCTTTGACTGGCGCGCGCTGCAAATTGTGCAGCGGCTGGAGCCAAGCGTGCCCACGGTTTACCTGAGTCTGCAGAGCGCCAACAACGACACCATTCGCAACGGCGCCTGGACGGCGGGTTTCAAAATCGCCGAGCACCCCAGCGTGCCGGCCATGGTCAAAGCCGCCGGCGGCGCGGTCTGGTCGCCCAATGGCGGCGCGGTGACACAGGCGCTGGTGCAGCAAGCGCAGGCGCTGGGCCTGAAAGTCATTCCCTGGACCATCAACCAGGCGGCCGACATGGAGCGGCTGATAGGCTGGGGCGTGGACGGGCTGATCACCGATTACCCGGACCGCCTGCGCGACGTTTTGCGGCAGCGCCAATTGCCGCTGCCGCAACCCCTGACGCCATTGAAAAAATGAGGACTTGCGGAGCATGAGAAAATAGCTGGTTGACCCCAGACCACACAGGATTTCCCATGGAAGCAGAACGCATCAACACCATCGCCAATCAGCTCGCCGACCTGAGCAACCGGGTCAACGAGCTTCGGGGGTATCTTTGACTACCCTGCCAAAGAACGTAAATTAAACGAGGTCAACGCCGCACTGGAAGACACGAAAGTCTGGGACAACCCCAAACGCGCGCAAGAGCTGGGCCGGGAAAAGAAATCGCTGGAAGACGTGGTGTATGTGATCGACCGCCTGAGCGCCGAGCTGGCGGACAACAGCGAGTTGTTCGAGATGTCCAAAGGCGAAGGCGACGAAGCCGGCATGATCTCGATTGAAGGCGAGACGGCGCAGGTCGCGGTAGAAGTCGAAAAAATGGAATTCCGCCGGATGTTCAACAACCCGGCCGATCCGCTCAACGCTTTTCTGGACATCCAGGCCGGTGCTGGCGGCACCGAAGCCTGCGACTGGGCCAGCATGCTGCTGCGCCAGTACCTCAAATACGCCGAGCGCAAGGGCTTCAAGACGCAGATTGAAGACGAAACCGCCGGCGACACGGCGGGCATCAAAGGCGCCACCATCAAGATCGAGGGCGAATACGCCTTCGGCCTGCTGCGCACCGAAACCGGCGTGCACCGCCTGGTGCGCAAGTCGCCGTTTGACTCATCGGGCGGTCGTCACACCTCGTTTGCGTCGGTGTTTGTCTATCCCGAGATCGACGACTCGATCGAGATCGACATCAACCCCTCGGACGTGCGTGTGGACACCTTCCGCGCCAGCGGCGCCGGTGGCCAGCACATCAACAAGACCGACTCGGCGGTGCGCCTGACGCACATTCCGACCGGCATTGTGGTGCAGTGCCAGGACGGCCGCAGCCAGCACAGCAACCGCGACGTGGCCTGGAAACGCCTGCGCTCACGCCTGTATGACTTTGAGCTGCGCAAACAGCAGGAAGCGCAGCAAAAGCTGGAAGACACCAAAACCGACGTGGGCTGGGGCCACCAGACCCGCAGCTATGTGCTGGACCAGAGCCGCATCAAGGATTTGCGCACCAACTACGAGACCTCGGCCACGCAGAAAGTGCTGGACGGTGACTTGGACCCGTTCATAGAGGCTTCGTTAAAACAAGGCGTGTAAGACATACCCAGCCTATAATCGTGACACGATATTAACAATGGTGACACATTATGCAAACCATCAACGTCCGCGAGCTTCGCAACACCATTCCGCACTTGCGCGAAACGCTGGAACGTGAGCACGAGTTGCTGCTCGTGTCTAACGGCGAGCCGATTGCACGCATTTTACCGATCACAAAACGGCCAAAGCTTCAGTCACTCAAATGGTTGCGCGATCAGATGGGCGGCATGCAAACCGACTCCACCGCGATGATCCGCGAGGAACGTGACAGGCGCGGCACATGATGCCTGTGGCTTACGTGGATACGAGCGCGTTTCTTAAACGCTTTCTGTTAGAGCACCGCTCGGCCGAGATGGAGGCTTTTGCGACCTCCAGCCAGTATCAACTGGCAATCTCATCCCTGACGGTGACCGAGTTCCGTTCAGTCATGAAACGAGGCCAGCGTCTGGGGACCACAAGCGCCGAATTCACGCACAGGGCAACCGAGCAGTTACTGCAAGAGATAGCCAGCGGTGCCTTGCGTTTTCACACCATCGACGCGGCCATATTTAGCCTGGCGGGTGAGCTTATCGAAGGGCTGTCTTCTCCACTCGGCACGCTCGATGCGATCCACCTGGCTTGCGCCAAGGCAACCGGCGCTGTTCTGATGGTCTCCGCCGACCGTCAGTTGCTACGCGCCGCTGAGGAGTCTTCCATGGAGATTCTGGACTTGAGCCCGCAAGCTGCATCTTTCACCTGAGGCGCTCTACGCTTCAGGACACCCCTTCAGCGCTCCATCCGCACATCATCCGAAAGAAAAAAATGCTCCGAGAAGGCCAACCCGCCGTCATCCACCGCGCCGACTACACCGCCCCCGCCTACTGGATTGACACCGTCGATCTGTCATTTGACCTGGACCCAGCCAAAACGCGCGTACTGAACAAAATGACGCTGCGGCGCAATCCGGATGTTGCGATGCAGCCGCTCCAGCTCGACGGCGAAGAGCTCAACCTGGCGCGCGTGCTGGTCAATGGCCAGGGTGCGTCCTTCCGCATGGAAGGCGACAAACTGGTGCTGGACAATCTTCCGGATACTTTCGAGCTGGAAATTTTTACCACCTGCGCGCCTGCCAAAAACACCAAGCTGATGGGCTTGTACGTCAGCAACAACTCTTTCTTCACGCAGTGCGAGGCCGAAGGCTTCAGGCGTATCACCTACTTTCTGGACCGCCCGGACGTGATGGCCAGCTACACGGTGACGCTGCGCGCCGACCCAGCGGCCTACCCGGTGCTGCTGTCCAACGGCAACCTGGTCGAGCAGGGCACTCTGGATGATGGCCGCCACTTTGCCAAGTGGGTAGACCCGCACAAAAAACCCGCCTACCTGTTTGCCCTGGTGGCCGGTCAGCTGGTTGCGCGCGAACAGCGCATCACCTCACGCGCCGGCAAAGACCATTTGCTACAGGTCTATGTGCGGCCCGGTGACCTGGACAAAACCGAACACGCGATGGCCTCGCTGATGCATTCGGTGGCCTGGGACGAAGCGCGTTTTGGCCTGAGTCTGGACCTGGAGCGTTTCATGATTGTTGCCACCAGCGACTTCAACATGGGCGCGATGGAAAACAAGGGCCTGAACATCTTCAACACCAAGTACGTGCTGGCGAGTCAGGCCACCGCCACAGACACCGATTATTCGAACATCGAAAGTGTGGTGGGTCACGAATACTTTCACAACTGGACCGGCAACCGCATTACCTGCCGGGACTGGTTTCAGCTGAGCCTGAAAGAGGGCCTGACTGTTTTCCGTGATCAGGAGTTTTCGCAGGACCTTTGCGCGGCACCGTCGGCCCGCGCCGTCAAACGCATTGAAGACGTGCGTGTGCTGCGCACCGCGCAGTTCCCCGAGGACGCGGGCCCGATGGCGCACCCGGTACGGCCTGACAGCTATATCGAGATCAGCAACTTCTACACCGTCACGATTTACGAAAAAGGCGCCGAAGTTGTGCGCATGATGCAAACGCTTGTGGGCAGGGATGGTTTTGCAAAAGGCATGAAGCTCTACTTTGAGCGCCACGACGGCCAGGCCGTGACCTGCGACGACTTTGCACAGGCGATAGCCGACGCCAACCCCGCATCCGACCTGGCAGGCCTGTTGCCGCAGTTCAAGCGCTGGTACAGCCAGGCCGGCACGCCGCGTGTGTATGGCACGGGGGTGTATGACGCCGCCGCGCGCACTTACACGCTGACCCTGTCGCAAAGCTGCGCGCCCACACCGGGCCAGGCCGCCAAGGAACCCTTTGTGATCCCGGTTGGCCTGGGTCTGCTCGGCGCCGACGGCGCTGACCTGCCGCTGCAGCTCGAAGGCGAAGCCGCGCCAGTGGCCGCGCCGCGCACTTTTGTGCTGACCGAAGCCAGCCAGGCGCTGAGCTTCATCAACATGGATGCGCAACCCGTGCCATCCATCCTGCGCGGCTTCAGCGCGCCGGTGGTGCTGGAGTTCGACTACAGCGACGCACACCTGCTGCACCTGCTGGACAAGGACATCGACCCCTTCAACCGCTGGGAAGCCGGGCAACGCCTGGCGGTTCGCAGCGCTATCAAATCCATAGCTGCCAGTGCTTATCCGGCAGGGGCTGAGCCGCTGAATGATGCTTATCTCGAGGCCATGCGCAGCGTGCTGCGCGACCCTGCACTGGACGCCGCCTTCAAGGATCTGGTGCTGACGCTGCCGGGTGAAACCTACATCGCCGAACAGCTTGACGTGGTGGACCCGCAGCGCATTCACGCGGTGCGCGAAGCCATGCGCGCACAACTCGCCACCGCGCTGGCCGAGGACTGGGCCGTGGTGTACGCAGCCAACCAGGACAACGGCGCCTACACGCCCGACCCACTGTCTTCGGGACGGCGCGCGCTGGCCGGCATGGCGCTCACGCACTTGTGCCTTGCCGCCGTCGCCAGCGGCGATACCGTCTGGCCCGGCAAGACCTTCCAGCGCTTCAAGGACGCGGGCAACATGACCGACCGCTTCAACGCGCTGGCGGCGCTGGTCTCCAGCGGCCACCCGCTGGCGGACCAGGCCCTGCCCCGCTTCCACGCCATGTTCAAGGACGAAGCGCTGGTCATCGACAAATGGTTCAGCTTGCAGGCCGGCGCGCCGGACCGCAGCGGCAACATCCTGCCGGCCGTCAAGCAGCTCATGAAACACGCCGACTTCAGCCTGCGCAACCCGAACCGCGCGCGCAGCGTCGTCAGCACCTACTGCCAGGGCAACCCGGCGGCTTTCCACCGCGCAGACGCAGCAGGCTACGTCTTCTGGAGTGAGCGCGTGATTGAGCTCGACGTGATCAACCCGCAAGTCGCCGCCCGGCTGGCGCGCGCGCTGGACCGCTGGAGCAAGCTGGCTGAACCGTATCGCAGCGCCGCCCGCGAAGCGATTGCCCGGGTTGCCGCCAAGTCTGATTTGAGCAAGGACACGCACGAGGTGGTCTCGCGCGCTTTAGCCGACTAATACAACCCGTCAGTGCGGACTTGATCCGCAATCCATGGATCCCGGATCAAGTCCGGGATGACAAACCGAGGAGCTTCACGATGTCTTCAAAAGTATCTCTCACGCGTTATCTGGTCGAGCAGCAACGCATCGACGGCCACATTCCCTCGCAGCTTCGTCTGCTGCTCGAGGTAGTCGCCCGCGCCTGCAAAAGCATCAGCCAGGCTGTCAACAAGGGCGCGCTGGGCAGTGTCATGGGCAGCGCCGAGAGCGAAAACGTGCAGGGCGAGATCCAGAAAAAGCTCGACATCATTGCCAACGAGGTGCTGATCGAAGCCAACGAGTGGGGCGGCCACCTGGCCGGCATGGCCAGTGAAGAAATGGAAGGCATCTACGTGGTGCCCAACCGTTACCCGCAAGGTGAATACCTGTTGCTGTTCGACCCGCTCGACGGCTCCAGCAACATCGACATCAATGTCAGCATTGGCACCATCTTCAGCGTACTGAAGATGCCCGAAGGTGACCGGGGGGTGGACGAGTCTGATTTTTTACAAGCCGGCAACAAACAGGTCGCCGCAGGTTATTGCATCTACGGCCCGCAGACCACGCTGGTGCTGACCGTCGGTGACGGCGTCGCCATGTTCACGCTCGACCGCGAGCAGGGCTCGTTTGTGCTGATCGAAGAGAATGTGCAGATCCCGGAAGACACCAAAGAGTTCGCCATCAACATGAGC
This sequence comes from Polaromonas sp., assembly GCF_030689685.1. Classification (GTDB taxonomy): domain Bacteria; phylum Pseudomonadota; class Gammaproteobacteria; order Burkholderiales; family Burkholderiaceae_C; genus Polaromonas. The sequence goes on from NZ_JAUYEY010000006.1 coordinate 44,160, forward strand.
AACATGCGGCACTGGGACGAACCGGTCAAACGCTACATCGACGAGCTGCTGGCCGGCAAGGACGGTCCGCGCGGCAAGAACTTCAACATGCGCTGGATCGCCGCCATGGTGGCCGACGTACACCGCATCTTGTGCCGTGGTGGCGTCTTTTTATACCCGTGGGACAACCGTGAGCCCGACAAGGCCGGCAAGCTGCGCCTGATGTACGAGGCCAACCCCATGAGCTGGCTGATCGAGCAGGCCGGCGGCGCCGCCACCAACGGCAAGCAGCGCATCCTGGACATTCAGCCGACCAAGCTGCATGAACGTGTGAGCGTGATCCTGGGTTCGAAGAACGAGGTGGAGCGGGTGACGAGCTACCACGCCAAATAGCCCCAGCTATAATCGCAGGCTGTATTCAGGAAGCGCTGAATAAGTCCTTGTGGATGCGCGGCAGGCGGATTGGGATGGGATGCAAGGCGGATTTCGCAGCCAATAGTCAGCTATTGGCAAGAAGTTCAACGAAGCAGGCCGCCCAAGCCCGACTGATGGCGCGCCGCAAGGGGCTTGTTCAGCGCTTCCTCCAAAAACGCCGGTGTAGCTCAGTCGGTAGAGCAGCTCATTCGTAATGAGAAGGTCGGGTGTTCGATTCATCTCTCCGGCACCAATGAAAAGGGGGTAGGCTTCCGGGTCTATCCCCTTCTTCACGTAGTCAGTACGTAACCGCTGGCTAATTACGATCCCAACTCGATTTTTTGTTCAAGCCGAGCGTTCGACGTAAGGCTGAGCGGCGTACGTCCACTGAGACTCGGTGCGACGCAGGTTAGGCGTCAGCGCGTTATTGATCGCACAGTTCATTGTTTTCTGATTCTTTCGAACGGCGCAGCGCATTCGCCATTCCAAAAGCCCTTCAGGTCAAAGTCCTTGCGCTCGGAGTCCCACCACAATACAGCGTCAGATTTCCAAAGTTCGGATTTGGCCACCGGAACTTTAGAAATGCGTTCAAACTTCTCCAGAAGTTGATATGCATTCGGCTCGTATTTCATACTGAATCCAACAATGGCGCAGATGTAGACGTTTGAGATTCGACTATTTTTATCCATGAATTCGCTGGATTTGTAGTCAATGGCACCGCACACTGCCGATGTGAACAAGAGCGTAGCGATGGCGGCAAATCGAACACTTGGCAGAAGAATCAATTTCATTTCTACGACCTTTTATCCAATTTTTTGGATGCTGCAATCTAGAGCGTGAGCGTTAAGCTTTTTTTCCGGCCGCAATGAACTCGCCATCTGGCAAAGTCTTGCGCCAGCCATGATCAACATTCTGAGGGGGATAAATATTCAAATAGTGCCAAACGTGATATTTTGCGACCACCATTCCTTCTGCGTTTACTTCTTCGTAAAAGTCATCATCGTTGTCCATACCCTTTCGCTGTGCGGATTTCGCATCCGTGAGAACGAGCGTATTACCGGGTTCAACAGGCAGGAACGGTAGCGTCCTCGGATCGATTGCAGTCATATGATTTGGAGTATCTTGAGTCAAAACGTTGAAGAGGAACGAGTGCAGCTTTTTATCAGTGAGTCTAGCCGACTTGCTGTAAATTGAAGCCCTTCCAGCGCAACGTGTACATAACGCTCCACCATAGATTGGGTTTTCCAGCCGCCCAGCCGCTGAAGTTCATGCGTCGGCGTTCCGGCCTCGCGATGCCATGTCGCAAAGGTGTTCCGTAGGTCATGCCAGCGAAAATCCTCGATGCCCGCTCCCTGCAAAGGATTGCGCTATGTCTTCGCGTTGACTTGGATAATTGGATTACTCGCACCGGCTCAGCGGGGAAAGAATGATTGACAATACAGTAGTCTAAAAACTACAATATATCCCGATGATCGAGTTAAAGCAAACCGAAACATTCAAGAAGTGGCGGACAGAGCTCAAGGACGCACGGGTGGGCGCTTTGATCGCATCCCGCCTGGACCGTCTTGCTTTTGGATTTGTGGGCGATGCGGAGCCAGTGGGTCAAGGCGTCAGCGAATTGCGCGTCCATCATGGCCCGGGATACCGCATCTACTTCCGCAAAAGGGGGAACGCGATCATTGTTTTGCTGTGCGGGGGAGACAAAAGCACGCAGGCAAAGGACATCAAGATGGCAAAGCACCTGGCTGAAGAATGGAGTGAATGACATGGCTGAAAAACTGACCCCCTACGATCCCGCCGAGGACCTGACTTCTGACGAAGCGATTGCAAGCTTCATGGCGGAAGCGTTCCAGACGAACGATGCTGGCTACATCGCGCACGCGCTGGGGGTTGTCGCCCGCGCCAAAGGCATGACCCAAATAGCTGGGCAAACCGGGCTTTCCCGCGAACAGCTTTACCGCTCTTTCAGTGAGAACGGCAACCCTACCCTGAAGACCACTTTGGCAGTCATGCAAGCTCTGGGCATCGAGCTGACCGCCAAAGTTTCGGCTACCGCATAAGACCAGCGCGGCAGCAGGATCGTAGATCGTCAGTTTTTTTCAGTCATCTTGTTGACTCCGTTCTTTTGCACGCCCACGGGGATTTCGATCCAGTCCGGGCTGACACCCTAGAAAACCCTGGGACGGGCTTCCCCACTGACCTTACGAACAAAATCGACCTCCAGCCCTTATCTGACGGGCGTAGGCAGCTATTAATAATATAGCAACTGGCAACGCCCGCTCTGGCCAGCTACAGGCGCAGAAAGGCGAAATTTCACGCCTGCGCCCGCACCCAGCTTTTCAAGACGTCGTTCATGCGGGTTTGCCAGCCATCACCCGATGCCTTGAATTTCTCCACCACCTCCACGTCAATGCGCAGGGTGATCTGCGTTTTGCTGCCACTGCCCAGCGGGCGGCCACGACGCAGCAGTGGTTTGACTTGCAACCATTCGGCATCCGTGAAGGGGACGGCGTCAGGGTCTGCCAGGGCGGCGGCAGTGATGGCGGCGTCCTCGGCAGGAGTGGGAAGGATGATTCCGGTTTTAAGTTTTGGCATAACGTTTCACCTCTCGTGTGTTGGCTTTTCTCAAGCTGATGACGCGGCGCTCTGTGGGCAGCTCGGGTGGGCGGTCAACGAACACCACAACCATGATGCGCAGGCCGATGTAGCCCAACGCCACCATGCGGGCCTCGTCATACACGCGTCGCTTGTCAGGCCACACCACAGCAGCCTCCCATTCAAAGCCCACAGCGTCCAGCAATGAAAAGCCATGCTTGGCCAGATTCGCGGCATCTTTGGCTGGGTCAAACGTCACATTCACAATTTATTGTAGTTACGTTTATTTGAATTGCAAGGAATATTTGTAGTTACGATAGTTCCAGCCAGCCGTCAAGCGTGGTGCAACGCGGCCGGTGCGGCTTCGATACCTAAAACACGGCGTCGCGGTAGCCGCAAAGCAAAACGCCGAGGGCGTTTGCCCGCTCCTGGAAATATATCTGTCGATCAGATCCGACTAAACGCCGCGCGCCCGCCGCGCCAGCGTTTCCATGGCCGCCAAGCGCATCGCGCCGAGTATCTCCAGCTGCTCTGCGGAAACCTGCTTTGCTTTGACGTCATAGATACACAGCGTGCCGACGGTGTGCCCATCAAATGCCAGCCGCGCGGAGGCGTAGAAGCGGATGAAAGGTGCATTGACGACGAGGGGATGGTCGGCAAACTGTGCGTCGGCGGTGGTGTCGGGGATCACGAGGAAGTCGTCTTCACAATGAAAGAGGATTTCGCAAAATGAAGTCTCGGCCGGCGACTCGGTGAGGGACACGCCTATGCATGACTTGAACCAGTCGCGGTCTGCGTCCAGCAGACTCACCATGGCGATGGGGACATCGAAGGCCTTGGCAAGCGTACGGGTCAGGTCGTCATACGCCACCTCGGCGGCGGTATCTAGCAATGCAAGGCTTTTCAGAGCCTGTAGACGCTCAGGATTTTTACGCATGACAAGCGCAAACGGTGGGCGCCACGCGTCAGGCGTCGAGGCGCGCTGCGGCCTGTTTTTTGCTCAGGCTTCGCAGTGCGGCAATCGCCGGAAATTGGCTGGCACGGGGCCGTGTTTTGCCGTTTTCCCATTTATAAACCGACTGGTCCGACACGCCAAGCAGGAGGCCGGCTTCAGCCGCTGACAAGCCCAGGCGTTTTCTCTGCGCCAGCAGGCCGCTGGCGCTGAAACGGAAGGAACCAGCTGCCAGGTCGTCAGACAAAGCCTCTGCTGGCTTTTTGCCAGCAGCTTTGCCCAGGCGACCGACCAGTTGTTCCAGCGCGGCAATGCGGCGCTTCAGCGCGGCGATGTCTGACCGGAAGTGGGCCGAGGACTTTTTCAGCTGTTGTGTTTCAGCGCGTGCTTCTTTGCGGGAAACGCGGGCAATTTCTTCTTTCAAAACGCTTGCTATATTGGGCATGGGCCTTTGTTCCAGATAAAAGAAACACCTATCTTACGGTGCCAAGCTACCTCATCCTGATTCACGGGCTTCGCGCAAGGGGTTCAGGCCATCGCCCGGCCCGCTCAAACACACCTCTGACCAGAGCATACAACGCCCAGAGCAGCAGCAGCGGAATCACCAAAGTCTGTAGCAAAAAAATCACGATCAACCGGATGATGTGTTCGGTCGCCTGCTCGGCCGCCAGCTTCAGGGCTTCAAAGCGTGCCTTCACATCGGCAGTGTCGGACAGCCAGCCCTTCATCCGGTCGAGCACGCCGGGATTGTCCGGTACCGCCACGGGCGGGCCGAGGCGGGCGGCCTGGGTGGACGAGGTGTCGATCTGCAACTGGCTGGCTGCGTAGTCGGGCGCCAGGAATTTTTGCCACAGCAGGTCGGTACCCAGCGTCACCACGGGAACCGCGAAGCGCAGCATCAGCAGGATCACCAGCACGCGCGACAACCAGGGCGGCGGCGCTTGCCGCCTGAAGTGCACCCACGCCCAGCCCAGCGCCACGGCCGTCAGCGCCAGCGAGATCACCCAGTAGCCGCCCATGGCAATCAGCGCTTTCTGCACACCAAAAGCCACACTGGCCGCCAGCATCAGTGTGGAGAACTTCTCCACCAGGTCGTTAACCGGATCGAGCAACTGACCCGGCGTGAGCGTGACGCCCACACCCAGCGGCTGCACCGACAGTGCGGTGCCCTGCGCCACCGAGATCACGGCATTGAGGGCGCGTGCCGTGGCAAAACTGACCAAAGCGCGCTTCAAGCCGGCATCGACCTGCGCCATCGCTGGCGCATCCAGCGGCGCGAACCATGAACAGGCCACCGCAGCAAGCATGAACAGGGCCAGGACAAAACGGCGGATGCTGGGCATGAGAGCTCCTCGGAAAAAAGTCGGGCTGCTTCAGGATACCGCGTCCGCAGTGGCCCGTCGCAGGCTGGGCAGTGCGCACAGCCACCGCTACAATCGCGCTGCCTGAAGCGGCCCCGCACCAGGCCTCTTGCCACTTCCAAGGTTCAAGCCATGACCGCCATCAAAACCCTGTTCGTGTTGTCCACCGCTTGCCTGATGCTGGGCTGCAACACCCTGGGCAATGCGCCGATTGCCAACGACAGCACGGTCAGCGGCAACACCGCGAAACAACTGGCGGGTGATGTGCCGCTGCCGCAGGGCGCGGTGATCAAACAGCAGGACACGCTGGTGATGGGCACGGGCAGCTCCTGGACCGGGCGCCTGAGCCTGACGGTGGCGGGCGAGCCGCAGTCGGTGTTTGCCTACTTCCGCGACAGCCTGCCAGGCGCCGGCTGGACGCTGACGTCAAGTTCTTTTTCAAAACTGAGCCTGCTGACCTTCACCAAGGCAGAACGCATCGCCACGGTGCAGATGCAAGGCTCAGGTTTTGGCGGTGGCAACGAAGTGCTGATCACCGTGGCCCCGGCGGTCAAGCCGGCCAGCCCCACCAGCCGACCCTGATCCACCTGGTTTCAAGCCGCCTCGTTTTTGGGTGACCGCGCGTCGGAGATGCTGCTGACCAGCACCTTGTCGATGCGTTTGCCGTCCAGGTCCAGCACTTCAAAACGCCAGTCCGCCGCCTCGACGCACTCACCGACGGCCAGCAGCCGCCCCGACACGCTTTGGAGCAAGCCGGCCACGGTGTTGTAGCGCCCCTTGTCCTCGTCGGGCAGGTCCTTGATGTCCAACCTGGCCTTCAATTCGGACACCGGCATCACGCCGTCAATCAACCAGCTACCGTCGGGCCGCTGGGTGGCCCAGGCATCGACCTGGGCGCCGGGTTGCAACTCGCCGGTAATCGCCTCCAACATGTCCATCGGCGTCATCAGCCCCTGGACCACGCCGTATTCATCGACCACAAACACGATGCGGGTGGAGCGCTTGCGAAACTGCTCAAGCAACTCCATGCCGGTCAGGGTTTCGGGCACAAACACGGCGGGAATGGCATAGACATCGATGCGGTCGGCCAGCGTGGGCGTGGTGCCCGTGCCAGTGCTTTCACCCACCGGCTGGATCCGACCGCGCAGCGCCAGCAGCTTGGCGACGTTCACCACCCCGACCACATCGTCGAGGCTGCCGCGGCATACCGGGTACCACGAATGCCCGGTGGCACCGGCCTTGGCAATCGCCTGGGCCACGGTGTCGTTGGCGTCAATCCACTCAATGTCCGAGCGCGGCAGCATCAGTGACGTGAGAAGCCGGTCGTCAAGCAAAAACACGTTCTGCACCATCTGGTGTTCGTGCTCCTCGATCAGGCCGGCGTCCAGGCCTTCTTCCAGGCTGGCTGCAATTTCTTCATCGGTCACGGTGCGCTCGCCGGCGTTGTCCACCCGCAGCAGCTTGAGCACGGCATGGGTACTGAAGGACAGCAGGCGCACAAAAGGCTTGGTGCCGGTGGCCACCCACATCATGGGCCGTGAGACCAGGCGCGCGACGGTTTCGGGGTAAAGCTGGCCGATGCGCTTGGGCACCAGCTCGCCGAACACGATGGTGATGAAGGTGATGATGGTGACCACCAGTGCCGTGGCCGAAATGTCGGCGGCACGCACGGACGCGCCGAAAGACTGGATCCACGCCGACAGGTCGTCGCTGAAAGCCGCCTCGCCGATGATGCCGTTGAGCATGCCGATGGAGGTGATGCCGACCTGTACCGACGACAAAAACTGGGTCGGGTTGTCCAGCAGCGTCAGCGCCGCGCGTGCGCCCTTGTCACCCGACTCCGACATGGCATTAAGTCTGGCCTTGCGGCTGGAGGCCAGCGCCAGCTCCGACATGGCGAAGACGCCGTTGAGCAGCGTCAAAAAGGCAATGAGGATGAAATCCATGAATCCGGAGGCAGAATGAACACATGGCACTTTACATGATCGGCGACCTGCAAGGCTGCCATGACCCTTTGCAGCGCCTGCTGCGCAAGATTGACTTCTCCCCCAGCCGCGACACGCTCTACCTGCTCGGCGACCTGGTCAACCGCGGCCCTGACTCGCTGGCGGTGCTGCGCAGCCTTGAACAACTCGGCGACGCGGCGCAATGCCTGCTTGGCAATCACGACCTGAACCTGCTCGGCATCCGCCACGGCCTGCGCAAACCGCATCGCGGCGACACCGTGCAGCAGGTGCTGGACGCACCCGACAGCGAGGCGCTGCTCGACTGGCTGCGGCATCGCCGCATGGCCATGTTTGCGCGCGGCTGGCTGATGGTGCATGCCGGCGTGCTACCGCAATGGAGCGTGGCGCAGACACTGGCGCTGGCCGGCGAAGTCGAGCGCGCGCTGCGCGGTCCAGACCTGGCCGGTTTTCTGCACGGCATGTACGGCAACACGCCAGCCCGCTGGGACGATTCACTGGCAGGCGCCGAACGCCTGCGCGTGATTGTCAATGCGCTGACGCGTATGCGTTTTTGCACGGCCGACGGCGCGATGGAATTTGCCAGCACCGGCGGCACACAGACCGCGCTGCCCGGCTACCTGCCCTGGTTTGAGGTGCCGGGCCGGCAGACCACCGGCGTGCCCATCGCGTTTGGCCACTGGTCCACACTGGGTGCCGACACGGCGGCAGCCGGCGGCGGCCTGCTGGCCAACACCTTGCCGCTGGACACCGGCTGTGTCTGGGGCGGCTGCCTGACGGCCGCGCGTATCGGCGACGCGCCCGGAGCGTTCGAGCTCATTGCGGTGAGATGCGAGTGGGCACAGGCGCCAGGCTGACGGGTTTTCAGGCATTTTAGGCCTCCAGCCCATACCCGACGGGCACAAGCAGCTATGAATTCAATAGCGCTTTTGACTTGCCTGGGAGCTTGTTGCCAGCTCCCCCGCCTTGTTGGCCGCGTGCAGGGCGGCCTCGTCGGACAGGCTGCGCGCCACGCTGGCGGACAGCAGCAGCACCGCCGATGAGAAATAAATCCACATCAGCAGCACCACCAGCGAGCCGGCCGCGCCATAGGCAGACACCACGGCAGCGGTGGACAGGTACAGCGCCATCAGGTACTTGCCGAGCGAAAATAAAATACCGCCCGCAATGCCGCCCATGACCAGGTAACGCAGCGCAGGTTTGGGCCCGGCACTCATGCGCATCAGAGCCACAAACAATGCAGCCGAAAAGCCCATGGACACCAGCTCGTTGACCGCCACGGCAATGCGCTCCAGCGGCATGTAGGAGCCGGCCCAGGTCGTGAAGAAACTCAATATTGCGGAAATGGCCAGGGACACCATCAACAGAAAACCGAAAGCAAGGATGTAGGCAATCCCGCGCAGCCGCAGCGAGGCGCTGTACCACCACTTCTGCTGCGGCGCCACGCCGGTGTCATGGCGCCAGAGCCGTTCAAAGGCATCCTGCAACTCGGCAAACACCCCGGTCGCACCCGACAACAGCAAGACAAAGGCGATCAGCGACGCAAGAAGACCATCGGCGGGTTCCTGCGCACTTGCCAGCGCCTGCTTGATCAGCTCCGCGCCCTGCTCACCAATCACGCCGCCTATCTGCTGGATCAGGCCGGTCTCGATGTAGCTGCGGTCCAGCCACCAGCCCAGCACCGCGACCAGCAGCACCAGAAGCGGCGCGAGGCTGAGAATGCCATAGAAGGACATGGCGGCACTCATGCGCAGGCCGTCCGCATCGATCCACAAGCCAATCGCGCGACGCGCGGGGCGAATCAGCATGGGAACAGTAGACTTCTGGTAGGCCTGCCGCAGTGCAGTGAACTGGGTAATCATGGCAAGATCTTAGGCCGGCAGCGGGCCTCGGCGGCTCGGACGCCGACGCCGAAAAAAGTAGGTGCAGGCCGACGCCTGACTGCGGGGCGCAGGCCCCGCACTTCCTATTGAGCGTTTCAGAATTCATGACCGTCGGAACGCTCAATCCCTCACCCCATCCCTCTCCCAAAGGGCGAGGGTGAGAGCCGTCCAATTCACTGTCGTGTATTTGGAAAAGATCACAAAGCCGCAGTCTTGAACAGCGCGGCGACTTTTTTCTTGGGCTTGATGTTGGCCGACACGCTGCTGCGCGGCGCGGCGCCCTTGGCGCTGGCTTCCCAGGCGGGCTGTGTCTCGGCGGCCAGGGTGGACTCATAAGGCTTGTCAAAAAACGGATCGCGCGATACCGCATGGCGCTGCGGCGGGGCTTCACGGCGCTCGCGCCGCTCTGGACGCTCGGCCCGGCCCTGCGGCGCGTCTTCTGCGTCACGCACCGCCTGATCGCCGCTGTCGCGGTACATGCGGCGGCCGTCGTTGATCCGGCCCTGATCCTTGCGCGGCTGGTCTTCTTCGAACTCCATCGGTTCGATCTCGATTTTTGTCTTGATGAGCTTTTCGATGTCTGCCACCAGGCGCTGGTCGCTGCTGGCCGCAAAACTCACGGCCAGGCCAGACGCGCCAGCACGGCCAGTGCGGCCAATGCGGTGCACATAGTCTTCGGCATTGAAGGGCACATCAAAGTTGAATACCGCCGGTACGTCCTTGATGTCCAGACCGCGCGCAGCCACATCGGTACAGACCAGCAGATCGACCTCGCCCTTTTTGAAAGACTCGAGGGCCTTGAGGCGCTCGTCCTGGCTTTTGTCGCCGTGCAGGGCGGTGGTCTTCAGGCCTTCGCGCTCCAGCGAGCGGGCCAGACGCGCGCAGCCAAGTTTGCTGTTGACAAACACGAAGGCCTGCTTGAGACCGCGTTGTTTGAGGATCTGGTGCAGGGCCCGGCGTTTGTCGTCGGCGTTGACCGCATAAAAATGCTGCTCCACCGTGGAGGCGGTGGCGTTGGAGCGCGCCACTTCAATCGTCACCGGGTCCTGCAGGTAGCTGGACGCCAGGCGTTTGATCTCGGGGGAGAAAGTGGCAGAAAACAGCAGCGTGATGCGCTGCTTGGGCAAGTAACTGAGGATGCGCTGCAGGTCGGGCAAAAAGCCGATGTCCAGCATGCGGTCGGCCTCGTCGAGCACCACGTACTCAACCTGGTTGAGCACGGTGTTTTTGGCCTCGATATGGTCCAGCAAGCGGCCGGGCGTGGCCACCAGCACTTCCACACCTTTTTTCAGCTCGGCCGTCTGCGGCTTCATGTCCATGCCGCCAAACACCACCGTGCTGCGCAGATTGGTGTATTTGGCATACAGCTCCACCTGCTCGGCCACCTGAACCGCCAACTCGCGTGTGGGTAGCAGCACCAGGGCGCGCACCGGGTGCCGCGCTGGCGAGGTGGAAGCGTTTTCGTGTTTCATCATGCGCTGCAGCAGCGGCAAGGCGAAAGCGGCGGTTTTACCAGTGCCGGTCTGGGCGGCGCCCATCACATCCTTGCCCTGCAGCACGACCGGAATGGCCTGCTCCTGGATGGGTGTCATGGTTTCGTAGCCCATCTCGGCGACGGCGCGTGCCAGCGGTTCTGCCAGCGAGAGGTTGGAAAAAGAGGATGTCATAAGCAAGGCCCGGCGTAACTCCAGCGTTTGTAGGTAGCGGATGGTCGCGCGGGCCGGGACGGGTTTGCCGGGGCGCGTTGGGAGCCAACAGCACGGCTGGTGGCAAAGGGAGCGCTGCAGACTGCCGGAGCGCGATCATTGATCGCAGGGCGTGAGCAGCGCTTCCTCAAGCCCCTATTGTCGCACTTTGGGCGAAAACACCCGCCAAATGCCAAACAACACCCCGATGGCGCGCCGGGCACGCCGCGCCAGACTGCGGACGGATCACGGCATGCTACCAATTTAATAGCTACTTATCTCCGCCGGATATGGGCTAGAGTGCGATTTCTTATAAATTTCGGGCATTGAAGGTGTCGCAGGCCTTGACGCTGCCCTGTTGCAGACCGTTGTTGAACCAGCGCGCCCGTTGGGCACTGGTACCGTGGGTGAAACTTTCCGGGACGATCTTGCCTCCGCCGCCCTGCTGCAGCGCGTCGTCGCCAATCTTGGCTGCCGCGTTCATGGCTTCCTCGACGTCGCCCTGCTCCAGGATGGCTCGGGCGCGCTGCGCCTGGTTGGCCCAGACACCGGCAAAACAGTCGGCCTGCAGTTCGAGCTTGACGCTCATTGCGTTGTACTCGACCTTGCTGATGCGCCCGCGCATCTGGTCCATCTTGCCGGTGATGCCGAGCAGGTTCTGCACATGGTGGCTGACCTCGTGCGCAATCACATAGGCCTGGGCAAAGTCGCCGGGCGCGCCCAGCCGTTTCTGCAGGGTTTCATAAAAACCGAGGTCGATGTAGACCTTCTGGTCGGCCGGGCAGTAAAACGGCCCCATCGCCGCCTGGCCCTGGCCGCAGGCGGTCTGCGTGGCACCACGAAACAGCACCAGGGTCGGTTCCCGGTAGGTGCTGCCGCCCTTGGCAAACACATCTTTCCAGACGTCTTCGGTGTCCGCCAGCACGGTCGAAACAAATCCCGCCATGCGGTCATCGGCTGGCGGCCGCTGGGCCGGACCCTGCTGGACCTGTGCCGTGGGCGTGCCGCCGCTAAGCAGGCTCAGGATGGTCATCGGGTTGATGCCGAAGATCCAGCCACCCACCAGCGCGATCACAATCGTGCCTATGCCTATGCTGCGGCCGCCCAATATGCCGCCTCCGCCAAAACCCCCGCCGCTGCGACGGTCTTCGACATTGTCAGACTGGCGGTTGCCTTCCCATTTCATGTGCGGCTTTCAGTAAGTGGGAGCGGGCGGTCGGATGCGGGCCGCCACTTTACTTGCCGGCGCGGCGTCAGGGGAACGATTTCTTGCTTCAAAATGTCTATCCCTCATGACTACACTTCCCCGCTTGCGCGTTTGGCTGGCTGTACTGGTGGCAACGCTGCTCACAGCATGTGCCAGCCCCATCGTCACCCAAGTCAGCAATTTCAACCAATGGCCGTCAGACGCGACCGGCAGCAGCTTCACCTTCATCAAGCCACCGTCCAGCCCGTCGCAGCCGCCACCCGAGCTGGAATTGGCAACTTACCAAGCCTATGCGCAACAGGAGCTCGAAAAACTGGGCCTGCGGCGCGCGCCCACTGGTCAGGCCGCGCGCCTGCTGGTGGAGCTCGGCTGGATCACCCAGCCGCAAGATCGCACCTACCGCCAACCGATTTACGATGATCGGCTGGTGTTCTACCCGCCCTACCGCAATGCGGCCGGCCAGGTGTTTCCGGGTTACTGGGCGCCCAGCCGCTTTGGCCCGGCCTACCTCGGCGACCGGCTGGTGGCCTACACCGTGCAGTTCAACCAGATCAACCTGCGCATACTCGACAAGCAGGGCAGCCCGCCGGGCCAGCCCCGCGCTGTGTTCGAGTCGCATGCGGTGTATGAGGGCCAGGCCACGCTGCCCACCATGGCAGCCTACCTGGTGCGCGCGGTGTTCGACGGCTTTCCGGGCCAGAACGGGCAGGTCCGGCGCGTCAACTTTGATCGGGAAACCGGTGCGGTGATCCGGAAGTAAACCGTCAGTCGAACCGGACAGACAGGCCTTCGAGCTGGCCGGCGACCGGCCCGGAAGCTTCCAGCGCGGTGTGCCAGGTCTGCCCCGACAACACCGGCCAGGCGTCGGTCAGCGTGCCGGTGGTGATGATGTCGCCCGCCTGCAACGGCGGTGTGCCGGGCGTGGCGCGTAACTCCTGCACAAAATGCAGCAGCGCCTGCAGCGGGCCGTCGAGCACGTTGGCGCCGAATCCTTCGTCTTTCAACACACCGTCGCCATAGAGTTTGAGGCGGATGCCGGACAGCGCCTGCGCGAGCGCGTCGGGCGCGGTGCCGCGCGGCATCGCCACCGGTCGCCCCACCAGCAGACGCCCGTGCAGGCCTTCGTCGGCCACGGCCTGCGCGGCGCTGAATTTCCAGCCCGGAAAATGCGTGTGCACAATCTCAAAGCCATGCGCCACCCAGGCCATCGCATCGACCAGTTGCGTCAAGGTACAGCCGGGCATCGGGGCGGCACGCAGGCCGAACACAATCTCGGGTTCGATGCGCGGCTCGCACAGCCCGGTCAGAGACACCACGCCGGCATTCGGTCCCGCCGCATCAACGCGGCTCAAGGTGCTTTGCCAGACCGTCCCCCAGATCGGTGCAAACACCCCGTAACGCGGCCAGATCGTGCGGTTGGTGAACCCAACCTTGTAGCCGACAGCTTGCTCACCCGCAGCGATACGCTCCGCGCGCACGGCCAACGCAGCGGTGTAGGCGGCTGGCAAATCGGCAGGAACACCCGGCGGCCAGGTGAGGGGACGGGCTTGCAGGCGAGCTTGAGAAATATCAGCCACAAGGCCGGCCAGTGGTGTTGAAATGGTCATGCGCCCATATTAGCCAAAAACCGCACCGGCCCAGAGCACGGATCATGCAAGCTGCGCACAATACCAGCATGAGCACACCTACCGCAACCACGTCGCCTCCAACGGTCTTGCTGACCGGTTTCGATCCGTTCGGGGGCGACAGCCTGAACCCGAGCTGGCTGGCCGTCGAGACGCTGCAAGGCCGACGCATCGCCGGCCACAAGGTCGTTGCGGCGCAACTGCCCACGGTGTTTGGCTCTTCGCTGGTCGAGCTGGCGCGTTTGCTGCGCGAACATCGGCCCACGCTGGTGATTTGCGTGGGGCAAGCCGGCGGGCGCGCCGCGATCTCGCTGGAGCGCATCGCCATCAATGTCAACGACGCGCGCATTGCAGACAACGCTGCCGCTCAACCGGTGGACACGCCGGTGGTAGCCGGCGGACCGGCGGCCTATTTCACGACGCTGCCAATCAAGGCCATGCTGTTGGCGCTGCAGGGCGAGGGCATTCCCGCCGAGGTGTCGCAAACGGCCGGCACCTTCGTCTGCAACCATGTGTTTTACGGATTGATGCACCACCTCTCGACGCGGCGGGGCTTCAAGCGCACACGCGGCGGTTTTGTCCATGTGCCCTGGCTGCCCGAACAGGGCCAGCCCAGCATGACCACCGATGAACTGGTACGCGGCCTGCGGCTGCTCATTGCCACAGCACTGGCCACGCCAGAAGACATCGCCCAAGGCGCGGGTGCGATCAGTTAGGAGGGCTTCGGAGGCTCAGGTTCGTCGCGCACAAGCCGCCACATCAGCCAGGTGCCTATCAACGCGTTGCAAAGCGCAAACACACCCACCACGATCATGGCAAAAGTATTGAGGGGACGGTTATGGACAATCCAGGCCAGCGCAGCCGATAAAGCGTTGAGCGCCAACATCATCCAGAACAGGGGATTGCGCGGTTGAATCAAGCGGGACAATTTCATGGCGGTCATGCTAACCGCATTTCTGCCCTGCCTCGCTGCGACCCGGACAGTTAGCGGTGCGTGCTGAAGGAAACCGGGATGAACCCCTGGCTACCGCCAGCCGCTACCGCTGTGCTGCGGCTGAAGCTGCCACTGTTGTCCGCCAGCGTGGTGGTACGGCCGACAGCATCGGGCGCGGCTTGCGCCTGGATCATGCATTTGTTGAGTTGCGCGCCACCGAGCGTTTCGATGCACTGAACCATCGCGGTCCGCTGCGAAGCCAGCATGGCTTCACGCAGTTCAGCCTTTTTCACCTGACCGCTCGCCACCATCGCAATGCCGACCAGCAGGCTGACCACCAGCAAGAGCCCGGCGCCGGCAAAAATATATTCGCGTGGCACGGTGTGGACTTTGGGCAAGTGGCTGGAAAACATGGAAGGCTCCTGGTGACGACAGATGTGATGGTAGGCCGGCAGGGGGCGTGGACAACCCGGTGCACGGCCCGTTGCGCTGTAGGAAAAAATCGCCTGGCCCCCTGCGCCTTCCGGCTTAACATCCGGGCATGAAAGACGCATCCCCCCAGCTCGACGCCGCGCAAACCGCAGACCGTCTGCCTTACCCTGCGCTGGTCGCAGAAATTGTGAGACTGCTGGACGATGACTCGGTACAGGTGCCGGAGCGGCTGGTGCAACCGCTGGCCGGTGGTGGCAGCCTGTTTGTCATGCCGGCCATGGACAGCCAGGTGGCTATCACCAAGCTGATCACCTTCACACCGGCCAACGCGGGCACGCCGCGCGCGACCATCCAGGGCGATGTGGTGGTGTTTGACATTGCCAGCGGCGCGCGCCGGCTGGTGCTGGACGGCCCGACCGTCACGGCCAGGCGCACCGCTGCGGTGTCGCTGCTCGCGGCGCAGCGGCTCGCGCCCAATCAAAATGGCCCGCTGCTGATCGTCGGCGCCGGCGTGCAGGGCCGGGCGCACCTGGAGGCGTTTGCCGAAGGCCTGGGCATCACCGAAGTGGTGATCGCTTCGCGCAGCTCCGCCAGCGCGCAGGCGCTCGCTGCACAGGCGCAGAGGCTGGGCCTGCATGCGCGGGTCACGCAGGATGCCAACACCGCGTTGGCCGACTGCCCGCTGGCGGTGACCTGCACACCGGCCTGCGGCGTGGTGCTGGAGGCCTTGCCGCGTCGGGACGGTTTTATCGCTGTGGTCGGCGCCTTCACGCCGATGATGGTGGAACTCGGCGCCGGCCTGTGCCGCCATGTCGCAGAGACCGGCGCGGTGTTTGTGGATACAGCCGACGCCCTGCACGAAGCCGGCGACCTGCTGCAAGCCGGGCTGGCCGTGGGCCGCTTCGCCACCTTGGCCGCCGTGGTGCGCGGCGGTCTTCCCCCGTCTGCAGGTCCCGTGCTGTTCAAAAGCTGCGGCTGGGCCGGCTGGGACCTGGCAGCCGCGCGCACCGCGTTACGGTCTGGCGCCACAAGCTGAACTCAAACTCGGGCGGGTATTGCCGCTTCAGGCCAGCCCGCACCATTCGGCAAAGCGGTGAAAGGCATCGGCCCACAGCGCCCAGGCCGCCGCAAGAACCAGCAGCCCACCAGCCGCGCGTGTGCCCCAGTCCTGGCGCAGCCGGTTGCCGCGGTCCTGCAGCTTGTCATACAGCCAGGGCACCAGCATCAGCGAGACGCTGCTGCCGGCGGCGAACAGCGCCATGGACAAGGCCCCGGCCAGTGGCCCACCACTGAGCGAAGCCACCAGCAGCGCCGAATACAGCAGGCCGCAAGGCATGAAAGCCCACAGGGCGCCGGTGGCAAAAACCCCGCCGCGCGCGCTGGCCAGGGGGCGGATGCGCGCCCAGACCGAGCGGCCCGCTGCACTGACCCACTCCGGCTGGCGCGCCTGGGCCAGCAACATCAGCCCCCAGAGCAGCACCAGCAAATGAAACAGGGTCCAGACCGGTCGCAACGCTGAGGTCGCAGAGCTGAGCCAGGCCAGGCTTTGCACGGCCAGCGCTGCGGCCGCACCGGCCAACGAATACCCCACCAGCCGGCCTGCCTGAAAACCCAGCAGCGAACGCATACGCGAAGCCCCGCCTTCGCGCGGCCCCAGCCGGGAGATGCCGGCACAGGCGGCGCCACACATGGCCGCACAATGCGGCCCGCCGGCCAGCCCCATCAACAGGGCGGTGACAGCCAGCGTGGTGGACATGCCCGGCGCGTCTTCTAGATGATGCGCGAAAACTTCGCGCGGTGGCGGTCTGCTTGGAGATAACGGTCAAACACCATGGCCACGGCCCGCACAAAAAACCAGCCCTGGGCGGTCACCTCGATGCCCGACTCGTCAAGCACCACCAGCCCCAATTCTGCAAACTCACGCAACTGTTCGAGCTCAGCCGTGAAATAGCTTCTGAAGTCCAGCAGCCAGGCCTGCTCGATCGATTCAAAAATCACCTGCCCCTGGCACATCAGCGCCATGATCACGGCCCGGCGCGCCAGGTCGTCGCGGTTGAGCGCCAGCCCGCGAACCACCGGCAGGCGCCCCTGGTCCAGATGGTCGCAGTACTCGTCCAGAGTCTTGGCGTTCTGGCTGTAGGTGGCGCCTGTGCGCCCAATGGCCGAGACGCCCAGACCAATCAGGTCGCAATCGGGCTGGGTGCTGTAGCCCTGAAAGTTGCGGTGCAGGCGGCCCTGGCGCTTGGCCACTGCCAGTGCATCATTGGGCAAGGCAAAGTGGTCCATGCCGATGTACGCATAACCCGCCGCCAGAAACGTCGCCAGCGACTCGGACAACATGGCCACCTTGGCGGCACCGCCCGGCAGGTCGGCCGAGACAATACGGCGTTGCGGTTTGAAACGCTCGGGCAGATGGGCGTAGGCATACAGCGCGATGCGGTCTGGCCGCAATTGCACCACCTGGGCCAGCGTGCGCGCAAAAGACTCGGGCGTCTGGCGCGGCAGGCCATAAATCAGGTCCATGTTGATCGAGTCAAAACCAATCTCACGCGCCTGCGCCATCAGAGCGCTGACCTGCTCAAACGGCTGTATCCGGTGCACGGCTTTTTGCACCTCCGGATCGAAATCCTGCACGCCGAAACTCAGGCGGTTAAAACCAAGATCAGCCAGCGTGCGCAAACGCGAGGCATCGACGGTGCGCGGGTCGATCTCTATCGAATATTCGCCCCCGGGGGCCAGCGTGAAACTGCGCCGCAACATGGCCATCAGCTCGCGCAATTCGGCGTCAGTCAGAAAAGTCGGGGTGCCTCCGCCCAGATGCAGCTGGGTCACCGTCTGGCAAGTGCCAAGCTGCGCTGTGGTCAGGTCTATCTCGCGGGCCAGATAACGCAAATAGCTGGTTGAGCGGCTGTGGTGCCTGGTGATGATCTTGTTGCACGCGCAGTAGTAACACAGCGACTCGCAAAACGGAATGTGCACATACACCGACAGCGGCAACGCCAGCGCAGAAGGCCCTTCGCGGCGCTGGGCCAGCGCCTGCCCGTGGTCGGCGGCAGAAAATGCTTCGACAAAACGGTCGGCGGTCGGATAAGACGTGTAGCGCGGTCCGGCAACGTCGAAGCGGCTCAACAGCTTGGGAGATACCTGGGTCAGGGTGGCGGTGGCATGGGACATTGCAGACTTCTCAGGGTGATGCCCGACTGTGACGCGCCCGCTCACATGGCGGTTTGATCTGGATCAATCCCGCCCGCGCTGTGCCCGGGACAATTTGATGCAGATCAGAAAGCACTGTAATGAAGGACGTGCACCGTGAACCAGCACTCTCCCCTGGATAAAACGCCAATGGACCTACCGGCCATGAAAGTGGCCTGCTCTAACTGCAATCTGCGCGAGCTGTGTATGCCGGTGGGCCTGAGCCCGCAAGACCTCGCCCACATCGACACCCTGGTGAGCACACGCCGCAAAGTCAAGCGCGGTGCCACGCTGTTTCGCAGCGGTGAAGCCTTCGACGCCCTGTTTGCCATCCGCAGCGGTTTTTTCAAAACCTGCCTGAACGCCGAGGATGGCCGGGACCAGGTGACCGGCTTCCAGATGGCCGGCGAGATCATCGGGCTGGACGGCATTGTCAACGACCGGCATAGCTGCGATGCAGTGGCCCTGGAAGATGCCGAGGTCTGCGTCATGCCGTTTGCCCGCATTGCTGAGATGGCACGCGAGATCGCGCCTTTGCAGCAACACCTGCACCGCGTCATGAGCCGCGAAATTGTGCGCGAGCACGGCGTGATGCTGCTGCTGGGCAGCATGCGCGCCGAAGAGCGGCTGGCCGTGTTTTTGCTGAACCTGGTGCAGCGGCTGCATGCGCGCGGCTTTTCCAGCTCTGAGCTGGTGCTGCGCATGACACGCGAAGAGATCGGCAGCTACCTTGGCATGAAACTCGAAACCGTAAGCCGCACCTTCTCGCGGTTTGCCGATGACGGCATTCTGGATGTCAGGCAGCGCCAGGTGCGCATTCTGGACCTGGCCGCGTTGCAACGCATCGTGAACCAGCAGGCAGGCTGACAGCCGCGTCAGCGCAGCAACAGTCGCATGGCAATGGCCTCCGGCAGGGGTCCGGTCGACACCTCGAAACCGGCCTGCCGCGCCAGAGCCGCCATGCCCGAGTTCTCCGGCAGACATTGCCCCACCACTTCCATGGTGCCGCGCTCCCGCAGGTAAGCTGTCAGTTTGTCAAGCAGCACGCGGCCCAGGCCCTTGCTCTGCCACTCGGTGGCCACCTGAATCGCGAATTCCGCCACCCGGTTGTCAGGGTCGCACACGGCCCGGGCTTCAGCCACCATACGCGGCGCAGCGCCGGCGTGGTCGATGATCGCCACAAAAGTCATTTCACGGTCGTAGTCAATCTGGCTGTAACGGGCGAGCTCTGAATGCGGCACTTCCCGGCGCGCCATGAAAAAACGTAGCCGCATGTCGCCGGGCGAGGCCCCGGCGTAAAAGGCCATCAGGCGCTGGCCATCTTCTGGCCGGATTGGTCGCAGCAGCAATTGCTGTCCCGCCAGCTCAACACGCTCTTCCAGCGCCGACGGATACGGGCGGATGGCCAACCGGCTAACCTCGTTGGGCGGCACCCGCCGCAGCTTGATGCGGGCATCAACTGCGAGCACGCCGCGCTCATCCACCAGCAGCGGGTTGATGTCGAGCTCAACCAGCCAGGCCAGGTCACAAGCCATCTGCGACACCTTCAGCAAGGTGGCCAGCAAGGCCTGCTCGTTGGACGGCGGGCGCCCTCGGTAACCCGCCAGCAGGGTCGACAGCCCGCTTGCGGCAACCAAGTCACGCGCCAGCGGACTGTTGAGCGGCGGCAGGGCGACGGCGTGTTGCCGGTTCAGTTCAACCGCAGTGCCCCCGCTGCCGAACAGGAGGACCGGTCCGAACACGGCATCGGTGGCAATTCCCACTATCAATTCATGGGCGCCGGGGCGATGCGCCATCGCCTGCACGGTGAAGCCCAGCACCCGCGCCTGGGGCAGAAGGCGTGTGAGCTGCTGGCACATGTTGGCCGCTGCAGCCCTGAGCTCGTCGCCAGATGCCAGACCCAGCGCCACGCCGCCCACATCGGACTTGTGGATGACCTGGGGCGAAATGATCTTCAGCGCCACCGGATAGCCGATTTTTTCAGCCGCCACCACCACCGCCTCCTCCACGTCGCGGGTCTGCACGGTTTCCACCGTGGGAATGCCATAAGCCCGCAGCACCGCCTGGGCCTGGGCATCGCCCAGCCACTCACGGCCTTCACGCAGCGCGTCTTCCAGCAGCGTCTGCACAAGCCCCCGGTCGGGCGTGAAGTCATCCAGCGTGTCGGTGGCAAGCTGCTGCAGCGCCTGCTGATTTCGCGCATAAGTGGCCAGTTGCAGCCAGGCTGCTGTCGCGCGTTCGGGCGTGTCATAACTGGCGACACCCGATTCAGCACTGGCTTTTCGCGCTGCCGCTACCGCTGCACCGCCCAGCCAGCAGGTCAGCACCGGCTTGGGCGCCGTCTGCATCAGCGGCAGACAGGCGAGCGCAATATCGGCTGCCGGAACAATGGCAGTGGGGGCATGGATGAACAGCACACCATCGACCTCGGGCGCTGCCAGCAACACCCGCAGGCTGTCGACGTAGCGGCCAACAGGCGCGTCACCCACGATGTCCACCGGATTGCCGTGCGACCAGGTGGACGGCAGGCATTGGTCGAGCAGATGCAAGGTGTTGTCTGTGAGTAGCGCCAGCACACCACCCCCCATCGAAAGTGCATCAGCAGCCAGCACCCCGGCACCACCGCCGTTGGTCAGCACGGCCAGCTGCTCGCCGTGCCAGTGTTTCGCGTGGGTTAATGTTTCGGCCGCGTCGAACAGCGACTCCAGGGTGTCCACCCGCAACATGCCGGCGCGCCGGACGGCGGCGTCAAACACGGTGTCCGACCCCGCCAGGGCGCCGGTGTGCGATGCAGCCGCCCGGGCACCGTCCGGGGCGCGCCCGGCCTTGACGATGATCACCGGCTTGTTGCGTGCCGCCGCCCGCGCCGCCGACATGAACTTGCGCGCCGCCTTGACAGACTCCATGTAGAGCAGGATGGCCCGGGTGGTGGGATCGCTGGCGAGGTAATTAATCACGTCACCAAAATCCACATCCGCGCTGTCGCCCAGCGAGATGAAATGGGAAAACCCGATACCCCGCGTGTTGGCCCAGTCCAGCATCGCCGTCGCCAGCGCACCAGACTGCGTCACAAAGGCCAGGCCTCCGGGAAGGGCGTTGCCGGGCGCAAAACTGGCATTCAGGCCGACGCCAGGGACCAGCGCACCGATGCAGTTCGGCCCGAGGATGCGCAGCAGCCAGGGACGCGCCGCATCAAGCATCGCCTGCTCCAGCGAAGGGCCACCGCCCACGGAAGGCTGCTTCAGTCCGGCGCTGAGTACGATGGCGGCCTTTGTGCCCTTGCGACCCAAGGCGTCAATCAGTTCTGGCAGCGTCGCTGCGGGGGTACAGATCACCGCCAGGTCCGGGGCCTGCGGCAGCGACGCGACATCGGGCCAGGCCGGTCCGCCGTCCACAAGCGTATGCCGGCGATTGACAGGCCAGATCGCGCCCTTGAAACCGCCGAGTTTGAGGTTGCGCAGCACCACAGACCCCACGCTGCCCTTCCGGTCTGAGGCGCCGATGACAGCTACCGATCCGGGATGGAACAGGGCTTCGAGATGGCGTACGCTCATGAAAATCCTTGCACACACGCAGGGTTTCCGCATGACGAAAGCAGCTTAGCGCGGGGCAAGGGCTTGCAGTTGTTTTAGATCAAGCAGACCGACGCTGGCGCCCCACAGAATGACAGTCAGCACACCGATCCAGCCGAGAAACATACAGATACATCAGCCAGCCGACACGGCGCCTCCTGCGATCCGCTGGGGAACCGCCGCCCAATGATCAATAAGGACACCCCATGAAAGCCCTTGTGTACAACGGCCCCGGCCAAAAAAATCTGCAAGAACGCCCCAAACCCGTCATTGAGGCGGGCACCGACGCGATCATCCAGATCACCCGAACGACCATTTGCGGCACCGACCTGCACATTCTCAAGGGCGACGTGGCCACCTGCCTGCCCGGCACCACCCTGGGGCACGAGGGCGTCGGCGTGGTGGAAAGTGTGGGTGCCGGCGTGACCACCTTCAAGCCGGGCGACAGGGTGTTGATCTCCTGCATCAGCGCTTGTGGCCGCTGTGAGTACTGCCGCAAAAGCATGTACTCGCATTGCACCACCGGCGGCTGGCTACTGGGCCACCGCATCAACGGCACGCAGGCCGAATTTGTGCGTATTCCGCATGCCGACACCAGCTTGCACCCGATTCCGCCCGGCGCCGACGAAGAAGCGCTGGTCATGCTCAGCGACATCCTGCCAACTGGCTTCGAGTGCGGTGTGCTGAACGGCAAAATTTCTCCCGGCGCCAGCGTGGCCATCGTCGGCTCCGGGCCTATCGGGCTGGCTGCCCTGCTCACTGCGCAGTTTTATGCACCTGCCACCTTGATCATGGTGGACATTGATGACAACCGCCTGGCCGTGGCCAAGCGCTTTGGCGCCACCCACAGCGTGAACAGCTCTGCCGGCGACGCGGCCCGGCAGGTGATGGCGCTGACCGGCGGGCGCGGGGTGGACACCGCAATCGAGGCGGTGGGCATACCGGCAACCTTTGGCCTGTGCCAGGACATCGTGGCACCGGGCGGCACCATTGCCAACGTCGGTGTGCACGGGGTCAAGGCAGACCTGCACCTGGAGCGGCTCTGGTCGCACAACGTGACCATCACCACCGGGCTGGTGGACACCTTCTCGATCCCGATGCTGCTTAAAACCGTGCAATCAAAACGTATTGATGCAGCCCAACTCATCACGCACCGCTTCAAGCTGGACAACATCCTGCAGGCCTACGACACCTTTGGCAAAGCTGCCGACACCAAAGCACTGAAGGTGATCATTGAAGCGTGATGAACAAACGCCGGGGACTTGTTTGCCGCCGACATGGCCCGCAGGTGTGGGTCAATCTGCGTGGCAGTGGCAGTCAGTCTGCTATTGTTTTTATAGCTGCTGACGCAGGTAATACATGGGCTGGCGGCCTAAAACACTTCTGCCCGACCGCGCCGTTTGACTCTTCCCGGTGCATCGGTCACGCATCGGCCTGATGTCTCCAACGCAGAAAATGAAAATATCCGATGAGCGTTGATCAGAACAGTGACGGGGCGACCGGCAAGGACCCGTCGGTAGCGCCGCATGTGCTGGCGCTTGACGCGCTCGTCGCGCAACTTCAGGTTCAACCCGACGAGGGCCTGTCGGGTGAGGATATTCGCCAGCGCAAAGAAAAATACGGTCCCAATCAACTGCCCGAGGCGCCGCCGCGTTCGGCCTGGCGGGTGTTCCTCGCGCAGTTCAAAAGTATTTTGATCATGATTTTGATCGGTGCGGCGACGCTGGCGGCGCTGATTGGCAACACCAAAGATGCACTCGTGATCCTGGCCGTCGTCCTGATCAATGCCACCGTCGGCTTTTACCAGGAGTACCGCGCCGAGCAAAGCCTGGCGGCCCTCAAGGCCATGTTGCCGGTGCGGGCGCGTGTGCGCCGCGAAAGCAAAAAAATTGAAGTCGCTGCCGAAGACCTGGTGCCCGGGGACGTGGTGCTGCTGGAGGCGGGTGACCCGGTGCCGGCTGACGGAAGATTGCTCCTCTCAGCGGGGCTGGAGGTTGACGAGTCGGCCCTGACGGGCGAGTCGCAGCCGGTCGGCAAGCAGCTTGACGCGCTACAGGCGACTGACCTGCCGCTGGCCGAGCGCAGCAACATGCTCTACATGAACACCTTGCTCACGCGGGGCCGGGCAGAAATCATCGTCACGGCAACGGGCGCGCAAAGCGAGATGGGGCAGCTGTCGCAAGAACTTGCCGCCACGCCCGAAGTACCCACGCCGCTGCAGCTTCAACTCGACCAGTTGGGCAAACGGCTGGGCGCCATTGCGTTAACGCTGGTTGGCCTGCTGTCCGCCCTGGCGCTCTGGCGCGGCGACACCCTGGCGCACATTGCGCTGGACGCGATTGCGCTGGCCGTTGCGGCCATGCCCGAAGGCCTGCCGGTGGTGGTGACGGTGACGCTGGCGCTGGGCATGCGCAACATGGCGCGCCACCAGGCCATCGTCAAGCGCCTGGCCAGTGTGGAGACCCTGGGATGCACCACGGTGATCTGCTCGGACAAGACGGGCACGCTGACACTTAACCAGATGACGGCGCGCGCGTTTTTTTACCGGGAGCAACGCTTCAACGTTTCTGGTGAGGGGTACGCGACAGATGGCGAAATCAGCGCGACTGGCTCTGCGGGCTCGGCTTCGAGACTTCCCGATCTGCAGGCGCTGCTGCTGCCGCTGGTCGCCTGCAACGACAGCCGGGTTGACCATGGCAAAGTCATTGGCGACCCGATGGAGGCGGCCTTGCTGGTGCTGGCGCACAAGGGTGGCCTCGATCCCGGCACGGCCACCGAGGCACTGCCGCGTCTGGCGGAAATTCCTTTCGATGCGGCCCACAAGTTCATGGCCACTTTCCATCAGGAGGACGGTCAGGTCCGGATGTTCGTCAAAGGCGCGCCCGACGTGTTGCTGGCGCTCTGTACGCAGGCGCTCAACGCAAGCACTGAAGGCCCGCTGGACGGGGCCGCCCGCCAGCAGATCGAGGCGCACTACACCGAGCTCGGCAGCCAGGGCCTGCGCGGTCTGCTGGTCGCCTCGCGCAGCATTGCCAACAGCGCGTTTGATGCAGCAGGCGATCTCTCTGCATGGGTCAGCGACCTCAGCTTCGTCGGCTTGATCGGGCTGATGGACCCGCCACGCGCAGAGGCCAAGGTGGCCATCGCCGAATGTCGGGCGGCGGGCATTACCGTCAAGATGATCACTGGCGACCACCAACTCACCGCATCGGCCATCGCGGCTGAACTCGGGCTCAAGGGCACAGCCATGACGGGCGCAGAGCTGGAGCGCCTGAATGCAGAACAGCTGGCCGCCGCCATCGACGATGTTGCCGTGTTCGCCCGCGTGACACCCAGCAACAAGGTCAAGATCGTGCGCGTGCTGCAAAAAAAAGGCGCGGTGGTGGCCATGACCGGCGACGGTGTAAATGACGCGCCGGCTTTGAAAAGCGCCGACATTGGCGTCGCCATGGGCAGCGGCACAGCAGTCGCCAAGGCCGCCGCCACCATGGTCTTGCTTGATGACAACTTCGCGACGCTGGTCAGCGCGGTACGGCAGGGGCGCACGCTTTACGACAACATCGTGAAGTTCGTGCGCTTCCAGCTGTCCACCACCATAGGCGCCATCCTGTGCGTGTTCTTTGCGCCTTTACTGGGGCTGCCCGAACCTTTTACGGCGGTGCAGATTTTGTGGGTCGCCATCATCATGGACGGCCCGCCTGCCGTGTCACTCGCGATGGACGCCGCACGCCCTGGCCTCATGCACGAGCCGCCGCGCAGCCGCAGCAAGCCGCTGCTGACGCTCAGGCGCCTGGGCAAAATCATCGCCTACGGCGTCACCATGATGATGGGAACGCTGGCGGTGCTGCACTTCGGCCTGCAGGCCGGCATGGCGCAGCAGGCCCCCACCCTGGCATTCACCACCTTCGTGCTGTTTCAGTTTTTCAACGTGTTCAACGCGCGCGTCGAGCGCGGCACGGCGTTCAACCGGCATTTCTTCAAAAACACGATGCTCTGGGCCTCACTGGCGGGTGTGATCGGCTTGCAGGTCATTGCCGTGCATTGGCCACCCGCCCAGTCCATTTTTGGGACCCAGTCCCTGTCTCTCGGTCAATGGGGCATCGCCACCGGCACAGCAGCCACCATCTTGCTGCTGGAAGAAGGGCGCAAGCTGGCGGTGGCCCTGTTTGAACGCCTGCGTTCGGGACCCAAGGCGCCTGAACCCCTCGCACCGAAGGAGGCGGCCCAATGACGGCACTTGGTCATTCATCGTGCCGGTACAGCCATCCGACGACACTCGCCGCCCTTACTTTCTGGCGGTCGGGCTGATGGTGGACATCGCCATGGGGCTA
Source organism: Polaromonas sp. (assembly GCF_030689685.1). Lineage (GTDB taxonomy): Bacteria > Pseudomonadota > Gammaproteobacteria > Burkholderiales > Burkholderiaceae_C > Polaromonas. The sequence goes on from NZ_JAUYEY010000006.1 coordinate 70,286, forward strand.
CTGGTCTGGCCATGCGCGCGCACTCCCGGCATCCACCACCGCGCCAGAGATCACGCCCGAACCGCCAAGCTGGCAGCCGCTGGCGTCGCATGGGGGGCAAGGCGCGCTCTATGTGTTCATGATCCTCATGCCTCTGGCCGGTTGGCCTGCGCTCAGCGCGGAGGGACAAGCCACTGCGTTCTTCGGCCTGCAACTGCCGACATTGATGGCGGCAAACGAAAATTTTGCAGAGATCATCAAGGAAGTTCACGAAACTGGCGCCGTCGTCGGCTACTTGCTGATTGCTCTGCACGCCGCTGCCGCCTTGTTTCACCCCTATGCCGTGCGGGACAATACGCTCAAGCGCATGCTGCCGGGGCGACGTTAAACGGGGCCACTTCAGCATCAAAACAAGCTGTAACCCAATGAGCACCTGCGCAAACAGCTATTACTTTGATAGCGTTTAACCTGAACACGCCACCCCCAACCAGCTTTCTGCGCTTTCATAAACCTGAGGAAACACCATGCGCCACCTTGAGCGACACCGCACCGAACGCATCGGCTGGCTGCGCGCCGCCGTGCTGGGCGCCAACGACGGCATTGTGTCCACTGCAAGCCTCATCGTGGGTGTGGCGGCGGCGAGTTCCGATCAACACACCTTGCTGCTGACCGGGGTTGCCGGCCTGGTGGCGGGCGCCATGTCGATGGCTGCAGGAGAGTACGTGTCGGTGCACTCACAGGCCGATACGGAACGCGCCGACCTGTCGCGCGAACGCGCCGAGCTTGCCAACGACGCCCTGGCCGAGCAGCGCGAGTTGACGGCCATCTACGTCAAGCGGGGCCTTGACGGCGCCCTTGCAGCACAGGTCGCCAGCCAGTTGATGGCGCACGATGCCCTCGGCGCCCATGCCCGAGATGAGCTGGGTATTTCGGAGGCCTTCAGTGCACGACCGATTCAGGCCGCAGTGGCATCGGCCGTCAGCTTCGCGGTGGGCGCGGCGCTGCCGCTGGCCGTCACCGCGCTGGCGCCAGCGCAAAACCTCCCGGCGTGGGTTTCGGGCACCTCACTGGTCTTTCTGGCGGTGCTGGGCGTGGTCGCCGCGCGGGCGGGTGGCGCGCCGGTGCTGGCTGGTGCGTGGCGGGTGACATTTTGGGGCGCACTTGCCATGGGCATCACGGCGGCCGTGGGCTCGCTTTTCGGCGCGACACCTTGATTGCGCCGCACATGACTGACACTGTTTCGTTGCCCGCTGGCGCAGAACCCTGCACCCAGAACGCTGGTCACGTTGTCAAACCGGTAGCAGCCGAGATCGACCAGGGCGTGACCAGCGCCGCAAAACACCGATAGTTTCCCTGGAAGCAAGGAGAGCCCCATGAACCCACTGTTGAACCCCACCCCTTCCTCCGGCACCGCCGCAGCGGACGGCACGGGTGCCAAAGGCAGCCGGTTCAAACAGGCGGGGCTGCTGGCGGCAGTGGCTGCCCTGCTGGCGGTGCTGTGGATGCCCAGCGCGCAGGGCCTGCCTGCCGCCGGGCAGGTGATGCTGGCCATCCTCGCTTTCGCCGTGATCGTCTGGATGACCGAGGCGCTGGACTATGCGGTGAGCTCGGTCGTGATAGGCGCCTTGATGGTCTTTCTGCTGGCCTACGCGCCCGATGCGGCCAAACCCGCCGGGGCAGACATGGGCACCGTGGCATCAACGTGATTGGCATGACCATGCTGCCGCAGTTTGTGGTGAGTTTTGGTTTCATCCTGCCGGTGAATGCGCCACAAAACATGATCGCCTACGGCACCGGCACTTTCGACGCGCGGGATTTCATTTGCACCGGCTTGGTGATCACACTGGCAGCAGCGGTGCTGCTGGTCATCTTTGCGCTGACCTACTGGCCGTGGATGGGGTATATGACGCAAGCTGCTTGATCCAGGTCAACGCGCTGAAGGCGACTAAGCGGTAGTCTGTAGTTGTGCTTCCGTCCGCACCCTCCGTACCAATAGCCGTTCTTCAATCGAAAAGGAATCTGAAAATGAAAACCAATGAAGGTGTGATCGACCGCAGCCTGCGTGTCATCCTGGGTCTGGTTCTGATTGGACTGGCTGCCACTGGAACCGTCGGACTCTGGGGCTACATCGGCATCATCCCGCTGATCACGGGGGCTGTCGGCATGTGCCCTGTTTACAGCCTGCTGGGCATCAACACCTGTCCAGCATCACGGAAGTAGGAGCCTGGGCGGCAGAAGGCACGTCGGCTGCAAAGCGGCCGCGCCGGTCCACTTTTCGCTTCGACGCCTTCTGCCGCCCAGACTCCTAGAGAGCGCTGACGTGCTTACCGGCACGCCAAAGACAACCAGAACGCAGGCAGCACGAGCAGACGCACTCGCCATATCCCTGGTCCTAAGGTGAATCGACGAGCCTTGCCGCGCTGGCCGGCGGAGAACCGATAGTCGTCAATCTTTGGGCCAGCTGGTGTCCCCCATGCCGGCGCGAGATGCCGGTCCTTGCTCCCGCGCAGAAAAAGGAAGTTGGCGTGCGCTTTGTTTTTGCCCACCAAGGCGAAGGTGCATTGGCAGCTCAGCGCTATCTCATGGCAGGGCAGCTCAGCCTTGTCAACGTTGTACTCGATCCGGGCGCCAGTCTTGGCCGCGAGATCGGCTTGAGGGCGTTGCCCACCACCCTGTTCTACGACGCCAACGGCCGCTTGGTCGACACCCATCTGGGTGAGCTGTCGGCAGCCTCATTGGCGAGCAAACTCGCGCTGCTGCGCAAAAATACAAACCGTCCGTGATACGAACACGGCCCCAATCGGGGAGGTAAGGCACGCCTGCCGCGGCTGTCATACGGTCGTACAGTGGAGAAACGGGCGAAGGAAAAAGGCATCACGCTGCCGAAGCACAGCGGCCACCACGCTGGCATAGGCGGGAGCGGTAAAGCGGGCGCTGCTGGACACGCACACTGACCGCAAGGGAGGTCTCCACCCCAGGCGGTTGGTCACGGTCCGGTGCCATCGACCAGCCGCCCTGCCGACACTGCCACCAGTTCGCCTTCATCGAGCGGGCGCCATACCTCACCCGTTAGCGGAACACTGGCCACCAGCACCATCTCCTGGAAACCGGGCGCGACCGTCACGCCGCTGGCGTGGACCGGCTCTTGCGGATCCGGGCAGTGGCACGACATGAGAAAAAGACCGGGCGGCGCGATACGGCCAGTGGCGGCCTGGATGCGGCGATGTCCGTGGGCGAACAGGACTTCGCCATCGGCATAGAGGAAGTTGGCGGGTCCGAGCTTGCACAGATCGGCAGCGAATGCCGCTACCACCGAACGCCGTTCCTGCAAAGTGGGCGGCGGGGATGCCGGGTTCCACAAGCTGTGAAGGCGCTCCAGCAGCGCGCAGAAAGCGTGTTCGGAGTCGGTCGCACCTACGGGACGGTAGCGGTCGTAAGCCATGTTTGCGGCGCCTTCGATATTCGGCAGATTGCCGTTGTGCGCGAACACATGCATTCGCCCGCCCAGTTCGCGCAGGAAGGGCTGGGTATTGGACAGATTGAGCACCCCGCGCGTGGCATGCCGGATGTGCGATATCGCCAGTGTCGTGCCTAAATTCTGCGATTGGAGGAAGTGCACGAGAGGACTGTCGCTGGCCGCCTTCGGTTCCCGAAACAGGGCGACATCGCTGCCTTGGTAGAAGGCGACTCCCCAACCGTCGCGGGTTGTGCTGCCGTCGCCGCTGTGATCGGCCAGCGTCTGCAGCGAGAAGTTTAACTGCGTCGAGCGCCGGCTCGACATGGCGAGGAGTTCACACATGAGAGACGGAGAATGTCGCGACGGCGAGCAGGCGCACTCAGCGTCCACCCGGCGCGTGCAAAGAGGCGTTAACGGACTGCAACCATGCCTCGTCGAGCCGGCCAGCCACAGCCGCCAGTCGCAGGCGATTCATCAACAATTCGATCCGGGCTTGCAGCAATGTCAGCTCGGCGCTGGCGGCATCGTTCTCGGCATTGAGCAGGTCCAGCGTGGTACGGTCGCCGACTTGGCGGCCCAGACGCGTGGCGTCCAGGCGCGACCGGCTCGACACCAGCGCCTGCGACAGCGCCGCGACCCGGCCGCCACCTACCGTCAGCCCCAGCCAGGCAGCGCGGGTTTTCTGCGTGACCTGCTGGCGGGTGCGGTCGGCTTGCGCCTGGGCCTTCTCGATCCCGTACAGCGCCTCTTGCTGGCGCGCACTGCGCATGCCGCCAGTGTAAAGCGGCACCGAAAGTTGCACCCCGATCATCCGGTTGCCGGCCCGATTGCTGGCGCTGCCAAAGTCGCCGCTGCCGCTCAGGCGATCGCGGCCAACCTGCGCAACCAGCTCGACGCTGGGTGACAGCACTCCACTGGATTTGGCGGCCTCTTGCCTGGCCACCTCCACGGCAGTGATCTGCATGCGCAGTTGTGGATTGCGAAGCTCGGCTTCGGACAGCCAGAATTCCAGCGCCTGTGCCTCGGCTGGCGTTGCCTCCCTAGACGGCAGCAGCAGCTGCACGGCCGCTGGGGGCATGCCCGTGGCGTCAGCGATATCTGCCTGCTTCAGGTGTAAATCAGTTTCAAGCGCGAGCCGCTGGGCTGCAATGGCCCCGGAGCGGGCTGCGGCCTCGTGCGTGTCCGTCACGGGCGCATCGCCGAGGCGAAAGCGGTCCTGCGTTTCCACCAGCGCCTGCTCGACTGCGGCCTGCTGCTGGCGCAGCACCCGCAGTGAATCGCTGGCCAGAACGACATCGAAATAGCGCTGTGCGGTGTTGAGCATCAGCGTTTGCTGGGCGTTCTGCCACTCGAGGTCGCTGACGTCTGCCGACAGCTCGAGCTGCCGGCCCTGCGCATCGCGCTCGCGGCTGAGCAGCGGCAGGCTCGCCGCCAGCGCCCAGCGCCCCAACGCGCCGCGGTTGACCGAGGTGTCAAAAGCCACGTCCGTCGAAGTACCGAGGCCCGGCGCCGAGAACTGCGCCCCGGTGGCGCTGGTGTCGCTGCCGCCCACGCCGGCCGTGCCCGTCAGCATCACGCTCGGTCGCCACAGTGCAGCCGCCTGGCTGCGCTTGGCGGCGCTGGCCTGCTGGGCGGCACGTGCGGCGGTGTAGTCCAGGTCATGCTGCTGGGCTGCGCGCCAGGCGTCGATCAGGTCGGTGGCCCCTGCAGGCAGGGCCATGGCGAGCAGCCAGGCTGCAGACACGGCCACGGCAGACCAGCGTGCCCGGCGCATCACGCGCGTCCCTGCCGCAAAGGCTGTCGAATGAAAAGACGCATGGCGTCGCTCCTTCACGAACCGGTGCGGGCGCCCAGCTTGCGCACGATGACTTCCATCAGGCACCATTTCGTCAGCCCGCTTTGCAACAGGTTGACTCCGACAAACGCGGTAAAGGCCAGCCACCACGGGCTGACATACAACGGGCTGCCAGGAATGCCCAGGGCCAGCGACAGCAGGATAAACGCGCCGGCGATGATGCGAACGATTTGCCAGGAACTCATGAAGATTTTCCTTGATGGGTAATGAAAGCGAGACGGTTGCGGTATGCCATGAAATACAGCAGCGGGATCACCACCAGCGTCAGCACGGTGGACACCAGGATGCCGAAGATAAGCGAGATCGCCAAGCCATTGAAGATCGGGTCGTCGAGGATGAAAAACGCACCCAGCATGGCAGCCACGCCGGTCAGCATGATCGGTTGTGCGCGCGTGATGGCCGAGTTCACCACCGCGTCTTTGAGGGGCAGCCCGGCACGCACCTGCAGGTTGATGAAATCAACCAGCAAGATCGAATTTCGCACAATGATGCCGGCCAGCGCGATCATGCCGATCATGCTGGTGGCGGTGTACTGTTCGCCCAGCAGCGCATGGCCTGGCATGACTCCGATGATGGTCAGGGGAATCGGCGCCATGATGATCAGCGGCGTCAGGTACGAGCCGAACTGCGCCACCACCAACAGATAAATCAGAATCAAGCCGACGGCATAGGCCGCACCCATGTCGCGGAAGGTTTCGTAGGTGATTTGCCACTCGCCGTCCCACTTGATGGCGTAGTCGCGGTACGGATCTTCGGGTTGCCGAATGAAGTATTCGGCCAGCGTTCCGCCTCCGGGTGTGGCAATGGCTGCAATCTCCTGGCGCATGCTGAACATGCCATACAAGGGACTGTCGACTTTGCCGGCCATGTCAGCCACCACAAAGTTCACCGGCAACAGGTCTTTGTGATACACCGGCTGCTCGCGCAGCGAGTCGCTGACGTTGACCAGTTCGCGAATGGGCACCAGACTGCCGGAGGCCGAGCGCACCGCCAGTTGCAGCAAGGCGCCGAGGTCGCCGTGCTGCTCGGCCGGCAATTGCAGCAGGGCCGCCGCCGGGTACTTGGCGCCGTCGTGCAGATAGGTGGTTGCCTCGCCGGCCAGACCGGCGCGCAAGGTGCTCACGATGGCCTGCTGCGACACACCCAGCATCGCCGCTTTTCGCCGGTCCACCAGCAGCACGGTTTTGGGCGCCGCGGCAATGCTGCTGTCGTCGACGTCGACCACGCCGGCAGTTTTTTCGAACACCGCGCGCACCGCCTTGGCCATCTGCTGCCGCCCTTCGGCCTCGGGTCCGTATATCTCGGCGACAATTGGCGCCAGCACGGGCGGACCGGGCGGGACTTCAACCACCTTCACATTGGCGCCGAAGCGCTGGCCGATTTTCTGCAGCGCCGGCCGCACGCGGGTCGCGATCTCGTGGCTCTGCGCCGAACGCTGATGCTTGTCGACCAGATTGACTTGCAGGTCGCCCACTTCGCCGCCGGCGCGCAGGTAGTACTGGCGCAGCAAACCATTGAAATTGATCGGCGCGGCCGTGCCGGCATAAGCCTGGTAGTCGGTGACCTCGGGCACGCTGGCCAGGTACGCACCCAGCTCGCGCAGCACTGCGGCGGTTTGCTCGACCGGCGTTCCCGCAGGCATATCGACAACCACCTGGAATTCCGACTTGTTGTCAAAGGGCAGCATTTTCAGCAGCACCAGGCCCAGCGCTGGCAGAGCCATCGACACGGCGATCAGTGCTGCAACGCCCAAGCCCAGCCAGCGGCGATTGCGTGCGCCGCGCGCATCGTCCAGCAAGGGGCGGAAAATGCGCTTGAACAGCGGGGCGAGCCTGGCGCTTAGTCCATGGAGTTGTGGCGTGGCGATTTCATTTTCGGCCTTGGCATTGGCATTGGCGTTGACGGCGTGAGCGGTGGCAGGCGCAGCCTTCATCCACAGCCGCGCCAGCCACGGCGTGACCGTGAAGGCGATGGCCAGCGAAATCAGCATGCCCATGCTGGCGTTGATGGGGATCGGGCTCATGTACGGCCCCATCAATCCCGAGACGAAAGCCATGGGCAGCAAGGCCGCGATGACCGTCAGGGTCGCCAGGATGGTGGGGCCACCGACCTCGTCAACCGCGCCGGGAATAATTTCTGTCAGGGTCTTGCCAGGGAACAACTGCTGGTGCCGGTGAATGTTCTCGACCACCACAATCGCGTCGTCGACCAGAATGCCGATCGAGAAGATCAGCGCAAACAGCGAAACCCGGTTCAGCGTGAAACCCCAGGCCCATGAAGCGAACAAGGTGGCGGCCAGCGTCAGCCCCACCGCCGCCCCGACGATGGCGGCCTCGCGACGACCCAACGCGATGAAAACCAGCGCCACCACCGACAAGGTGGCGAACAGCAGTTTTTGAATCAGTTTTTGCGCCTTGTCATTGGCGGTGGCGCCGTAGTTGCGCGTTTCAGCCACCTGCACCTCGGGCGGAATGACGGTGTTTTTCAGGGATTCGACACGCGCCATCACTGCGTCGGCAACGTCGATGGCGTTTTCACCCGGCTTTTTTGTGACGGTAATGGTGACTGCGGGGAACTCGCCGTCCCCCTTGCCGACCTTACCGTGCCAGACATAGCGTGCCGCCGGCAGCGGACCGTCGCGCACGGTGGCAAGGTCCTGCAAAAACACCGGCTTCCTCTCGCGCACGGAAACCACCAGTTCGGCGACGTCGCGCGCGTCCCTGAGAAAGGGCCCCGATTCGATCGCCACCGAGCGGTTGCCCGTCAGCAGTTCGCCAACCGGCAGGCCAAGATTGGCCGCCTGCAGCGCCGCCCGCAAGTCTGGCACGGTGACCCCCGTGCTGGCCATACGCGTTGGGTCCATCTCGATCAGCACGGCGCGCCCTGGGCCACCCATGGTGCTGACCTCGCGCGTGCCCGGCACCCGCTTGAGGTCGGCTTCAAGGCTGTGCGCGATGCGTTCGAGATCGTAAGCACCGGTGCTGTCGTTTTGGCTGTAGAGCGTCAACGCGACGATGGGTACGTCGTCGATGCCCTTGGGCTTGATCAGCGGCTCGCCCACCCCCAGCCCTTTGGGCAGCCAGTCGGCGTTGGAGTTGACCGTGTCATACAGCTTCACCAGCGCCTCGGTGCGCGGCACGCCGACCTTGAACTGGACCGTCAGCACCGCGATGCCGGGGCGCGACAGCGACATCACATGCTCGACGCCGGCGATCTGCGAGAGCACCTGCTCGGCGGGCGTAGCAACCATCTGCTCGACATCGCGCACCGATGCGCCCGGAAAGGGGATCAGCACATTGGCCATGGTCACATTGATCTGCGGTTCTTCCTCGCGCGGTGTGACGATGACGGCAAAGGCGCCGAGCAACAGTGCCGCCAGTGCCAGCAGCGGCGTGATGCGCGCAGTCTGGAAGAAGGCCGCGATACGGCCGGAAATTCCAAGCGTTGGGATCATCGCCGGTCTTTCGCCGCCGCTTGCGGATCGAGCGCCACGCGTTCGCCTGCGGCGACGCCGGCCAGCACCTCGACCAGGTCGTTTTGCGTGCGCCCAAGACGCACCTGCCGCAACGCCGGCCGGCCAGTCGAATCAATCACATACAAGCCGGTCATTTCCGCGCGCCGCACGATCGCCGCGGCCGGCACATACAGGCGGCTCGCAGTCCCGCCTTCAGTCGGCAGCCACACGCGGGCAAACATGCCCGGCGTCACGCCCTTGATGCCGCCCGGCAGATTGATGCGCACCTGCGCCGAATGGGTGCCGACGTCAATCGTCGGCAGTACCTGCACCTGCAGACGCGTCAACCATTGGCGTTCGGCTGGCAGGCCGGGCAACTCGACCCGGGCCGACTGTTCGGCGGCCAGGCGTGCCAGCGCGGTTTGCGGCACCGGGGCCGTCACGCGCAATGCCGCCGGGTCATACAGCGTCAGGAGTGGCCGGCCCGGCATGGCCATGTCGCCCAGCGCAACGGGCAGGTCGGCGATCACGCCCGCGTACGGGGCCTTGACGACGAAGAAATCCGACTGAATATGCGCGGCACTGGCCTGCGCGCTCTGGGCGGTCAACTGCGCCGAGCTTGCGCGAAACTGCGCTTCTGCACGTTCCAGCGCGGCCTGGCTGATGTATTGCTTCTGGAAGAGCTGCCGCTGCCGCTCATAGTCCCTGGTTGCGACGTCGAGCGCCGAACGCGCCGCCTGCACCTGCGCCGCGCTCGCCGCGCTATTCTGGGCGGCGGCACGCGCATCGATGCGCAGCAGCACCTGGCCTTGCCTGACCGTATCGCCGACCTTGACCGCAAGTTCGACCACCCCGCCCGGCACCTGCGCGGCGAGGACCGTCTGCCGCACCGCTTCCACCACGCCGTCAAAGCCGGCGCTGTCTGCGGCGCCGCCGGTCTGCACGGACGCGCTCGCCAACTCACCAGCCGCCGCCAGCACCACGGACGCGTGCAAACAAGCCGCCACGATGACTGCGCCAAATCGAAACGTCCTTCGCATGGTCCCTCTCCCATTCCAGTGTGCCGAAACCGCCAAAACAAGCACGGCCTGGTCGCGCGCGACCATCGCGGCACCAGCGTGTATTACCGCATCGCCGATGATTCGGTGTACGCGCTGTGCGATCTCGTGTGCGGCAGCATCGCCCGTCAATTCGAGCAGACTGCACGCGAACGACAGACCTTCATCCAGACGGCCCGGTCCACCAGGGGTTGGCGATGATGAGCCCCGGCGTCCCTGCGCCCCCGTCGGGGGAAGACGCTGCGCCGATGAACGCCGCGACAGCGTGGAGTAATCTAATCTTCAGTTTCAAAACTTAGTTCGACCTTGCTGCCACTTTTTTAGGAAAGACCCGATTAATAAGACCGTTTGCTCTCATTTGGCCGGATAGATACCTTTTTCGCGCGCCTCCAAAATCGGCTGCCAGGGGCCGAACTTGTGCTGCTCTGCCGAGAAGCCCGGGGTGTATGGCGGGAACGCGGCATCCACCGGCTTGTTTTTGCGCGCCGGGAAATCGGCTTCGAGATTCGCCTTGACTGGCCGCGGCTGGCTGTTGATGTAAGCTGCCACGTCGAAGGCCTGCTCATCCGTTAACACCGTACTGGTGTGGGTGACCCCGCTGGGCATATTGCCCTTGATGAACCCCGCGGCCAAGGTTACCCGCGCCATGCCGGCGCCGTTGTTATAGCTGTCGGCGCCCCATAGCGGCGGAAACAGATATCCGTTGGCATCCCCCGCCTTGCCGCGCCGCACACCCTGGCCGTTATCGCCATGGCAGGCCACGCAGGTGGCCGCGTAGACCTGCTTGCCCGCCACAGGGTTGGCAGCGCGAGCAAGGGTTTTAAGCCGCAAGGTGCCGCCTCCCTCGAGTTTCGCCCCAACTGGAACGCCGGTCGAAAGAAATTGCAGATACGTCGTCATCAACTTCATTTCTTCGCTATCGAGCGGCAGCTTCTTGCCGTTCATGCTGCGCTCCATGCAGCCGTTGATACGCTCCTCAGTGGTGGAGATCGCGTCTTCGCGCCCGCGGTACTGCGGGAAACTCACAAACGTACCTACCCACGGATTTCCGAACTTGCGACCGCCCGCATCTACATGGCATGAAACACAGGCCAAATTATTGCCGGCATAACGCTTGCTCACGTCCTTCACCTCGGGCCCGATGTGCTTGTAGGTTTCTTCCATGAGGGCTTTGCCCTTGCGTACCGCCTGGCCGTACTTGTCGTCGGGAAGCTTTGTAATGTCGGGCGCCTGCCAGTCCTTGGGGACTTGGGCAACCGCGCCTACAGTTACCCCGCAACCAATGACCAACGCAATAAGAAGTCTGCCGGTCTGTTTCATGTCAATCTCCAAAGATAGTTGAAAGCTTAAGTAGCTGCCCCGCAGGTGAGCTTGCGAAAGATCAATGCCTTGCCAAAAAATGTGCATGCGTCACAGGGTCAACAGCATTCCAAGCGCAACGCCGACGGGCAGCCTCTGCGGCAACTCATGCAGTCCCTTGGCAGCGCTTGACCCAGATGCCGTATTGAAGGCTCATACGCCCGGCCCCAGACAAGGAATGAGCCGTGCGAAGGCGGCGCCACAGGTCATTTCACCCGTACGCCGCTCGCGTCGTACACCTCAACTGTGACCGGTATCCCTTGTCTCACGCTCTGGGTGACGGTGCAAAACTCCTCGAACTGGTCTAGCGCGCGTTGCAGGTGTTCAAGTTGAGCGGCGGCGACCCCCAGCGTCAGCACCGCCTTCATGCGCAGCACCCGCATGCGCCCTTCAGGGTTGCGGCCCACGTCCGCCTGCACCTCACAACGCATTGGCTCAGGGTTCTGTTTGAACTTGCGCAAGGCAAACAGCAAGGAGTCTGACAGGCAGCTACCCACGGCCGCCGTGAGCAACTGCACCGGCGACGGCCCGGTTGCGCCACCCAGCGGTGGCGGCTCGTCAACTGCCAGATCAGGTACACCATCGTCAAATGCAATCTGGAAACGGTAGTTTTTTTCTTGTGTGAGATGAACCAGAACTTGCTTGTCACTCATGGTATTGGCCTTTCTTCGCCCAGGCTTCTGGGCGCGGATGATGGGTTGCAGCGCTCACAGCGCATTGATCGGAATCTTCAGGCAAGACACGCCATTGTCTTCCGAGGGTGGCATCTCGCCGGTGCGGATATTGATCTGCACTGAAGGCAGAATCAGCACGGCTGTGGGCATCGCCCCCGGAAAAGCCGCAGCGCGCCGTACCGACGTCAGGCAGTTTTGCAACACCTCGAAAAGGAAAAAAATGACCATTGACTTGAAACAGCTCGCGCTGAACCGCCGCGCTGCTACTGAGCGGCTCTGCCGTATGGCGCCAGGTCTGACGGGCTACATCCTCATAGCCGGGGGGACCGTCTGCGGGAGAGCGCCCACTCCAGACCGATGGTCCCCACGCTGCGACTGCGCCCGAGTAGATCAATTGCCTACTTCTGATCATGTGAGTCTCCTGAGTTGAACAGCGCGCACACAGGTCGTTGCCACTCAGCGCGCTGAAGGCAAATGCGCCTGAAGTGACCGCACCTGCCGTTCCAGCGCTTCGATGCGGTTGAGGTAGCCCAGCAGCATGGCCACCGAGAACATGTCGAGATCAAAATCCAGCCTGAGCTTGCCCGCCGTGCGCAAGGGCGCAATACACTGGGCGCTGAAGACAAGCTCCTCGCTTCCCTGCGGCAGCGGCAGCAGGGCACCGTACTCGACGAGTTCATCCACCTCGGTCGGGCTCATGGCGCAAAACCGCGACAACTCGGACAAGGTCACCGTGGTGCGCTCGTCCAGCCACATCCATTCAGCTTGCTGCTGGGCTGTCATGCTCATTCTCCTTCGGCGATGCCCGCGGTTGAAAGCGCGAGGTGCGCGCCAGTTCTTCAAACAATTCACGTTCACGGTCGGTCAGGCTGGCCGGCACGTCGATGCGGATTGCAGCGTACAGATCACCGGCAGCGCCTTGACCCTTGGCCAGCCCCCGACCCCGCAGCCGCAGTTTGCGGCCTGCGCGGGTTCCGGCCGGTACCGTCAGCAGCACCGGCCCGTCCAGTGTGGGGACCTCTACCTCAGCACCCAAGGCTGCTTCCCAGGGGGTCAGCACCAGGTCGAAATACAAATCGTGGTGGTCCGGACGAAACACCGGATGTACCTGCAACAGGATGTGCAAGTAGATGTCGCCATCGGCCCCGCCGTTGATGCCCTTGCCGCCCTTGCCGCGCAAGCGCAGCTTCTGGCCTTCATGAACACCAGGCGGAACGGTGACCTCTAGCAGCGAGTCTGCGCCCTCGCCGGCCAGGCTCAGGCTGATGCGCTTGCCCCGATGGGCGTCTTCGAGGCTGATCTGCACCGAGGTGTCGTAGTCACGGCCATCCATCGGCACTGGACCTCGCTGGCCGCCGCGCTGACCCCTGCCCATGGCTGCCAGCAGGTCGGCAAGGTCCATCTCGTCGAACGCCTGCCCGGCCGATGCATGCGCCTGCCGCCACTGCGGCGGCGTGAAGTCTTCACCAGCGGGATGGCGCCCGAGCTCGTCATAGGCAGCGCGTTTGTCGGCATCTTTCAGCGTGGCATAGGCCTCGCCGGCTTCCTTGAACTTGGCTTCGGCGTCTGGCGCCTTGGACATGTCCGGGTGGTGCTGGCGCGCGAGCTTGCGGTAGGCCTTCTTGATCTCTTCGGTATCCGCGTCGCGCGCTACGCCCAGCTCGGCGTAGTAGTCCTTGTACTTCATTGCGCTGGGTGTTGTCAGTGCTCGCGCGTCTCGAAAGCGCGGGTCAGGCCTTCCAGGTCGGTGATGCGGATGTGGCGCTTGTCCACCTCCAGCAGGCGCTGCTGCTGAAAAGCGGAGAAGGTCCGGCTGACCGTCTCCAGCGTCATGCCCAGATAGCTGCCAATTTCTGCGCGCGACATACGCAGATGAAATTCACTGGCCGAGTAACCGCGCGCCTTCAGCCGCTGCGACAGGTTCAGCAAAAAGGCTGCCAGCCGCTCTTCTGCGTTCATGCTGCCCAGCAGCACCATCAGGCTGTGCTCGCGCACAATCTCGCGGCTCATGAGCCGACTGACCACATGCTGCATGCCCGAATTGGCGGCCGCCATCTCGGTGAAGTGGGTGTACGGGATCGAGCAGACCTCAGCGTCTTCCAGCGCAATCGTGCTGCTGGCATGGGCGCCGTGGGCCACGCCGTCCAGGCCCATGAGCTCACCCGCCATATAGAAACCGCTGACTTGCTCACGCCCGTCGCTCAGCATCAGGCTGGACTTGAAGGTGCCGCTGCGCACCGCAAAGATGAACTGAAAGCCATCACCTTCACGGTACAGCGTCTGACCGGCCATGACCCGGCGCCGGCCGAACATGAGGCTGTCCAGACGTTCCACGTCGCCGCCTGTCATGCCGCAGGGAAGACAGAGGTCACGCAAGTGGCATTTGGAACAATGTGTCACCAGGGGTGTAATCGCCGCGCTGCTGCCCGTCGTCAGGCGCGCCACCATGCGGACGGGAGAAACGGGAGCTTCCAAAGTGGCTGTGGACATGGTGTTTTCCTTTGCGGGATGTGCGGGGATCAAAGTGGGAGATGGAACCAAGTCCGGGCTACAGCGAGCGCGGAGCCGGACAGGCAATTGCAAAGAGGACGTTGCTTTCACGGTGCGCCCGATGCCGGCCAGCGTCTGTACGCCAGCGCACCCAAACCCGCACCGGACCGCAGCACCGCGCAACACTTGACCGTGGATACTGGCGCGTGTGCATGGGCGTCGTCGCCAGGGTGGCGAGAGCATCTGAATCAATGAACATGCTGCGATGCATTTGTTACAGCCTGTACAAGCTGATCAAATTGCGTGCTTTTGTCGAGAAAGGTCTCAGCGCCTGCGCCAAGATACAGCTTGCGGTAGGCTGGGCCCGAGTTGCCGCTGAACACCACAAAAGCAATGTCGGGCGCGGCATGCCGCACAGCGCGCAGCACCTGCAAGCCCGAACCACCTTCTAGCTGAACGTCCAGCACCACCACATCGGGGGAGCTGGCAAGAATGCCTTCAATCGCGCTCTGCGGCGTTGCCGCGTGGCCCGTGACCGTGATGCCGCCGGCCGCAAGCAAGCCGCAAACCCGCTCGCGAATCAGCGCGGAGTCTTCTGCAAGAAAGACCTTGAACTTGAAGCGGTGTGACTCTGGCATGCCTCTACTGTGGCTGCCAGTACCTCTTCACGCCATAGGCGCCGGCTGAAAAGCGCTGCCCGTGTTGTCTTAAAAACCGCGTCAGCCGATACCATGACCGACTAGGACTTTTCCGAAGGTCCCGTACAGTACAGCAGCCTACAGCGCGTCGGTCAGCCCATGCTTGAGGGCATATCGGATCAACTCGCTCTGGTTATGCAGACCCATCTTCTGCGTCAGGTTGGCCTTGTGGGAGCTGACTGTTTTCACCGACAGCTTGAGCCGCGCTGCGATGTCCGTCACCGACACCCCCGCCACGAGCAGGCGAAACACCTCGAACTCGCGGTTGGACAGATGTTCATGCGGCAAAGTCTTGCTGCCTGGCATTGCGCCCAGGGCCAGCTGTTCGGCGACTTCGGCACTGATAAAGGCACCGCCGCCCGCCAGTTTGCGAATGGCTTGCTCCAGCAGCGCCGGTGCGCTTTCTTTGGTCAGGTAGCCGCTGGCCCCTGACTTGATGGCACGCACTGCGTATTGCAGCTCCTGGTGCATGCTGAGCACCAGAATACGCAGCTTCGGCTTTTCGGCGTGAACCAGCTTGATCAGCTCCATGCCACTACGCCCCGGCATCGACAAATCCAGCATCAGTACATCAAACGACAACTCACGCACCCGCTGCATGACTTCGGTGCCGTCGGCCGCCTCAGCCACCAGTTCCATGTCCCCCGCCGCAGAGACAATCCGCTTGAGGCCCTCGCGCACAATGGCGTGGTCGTCTGCAATCACGATCCGGATCACGGCGACTCCTGGGGGTCTGGCACGGGGATGAAGACATCGATACGTGTGCCCTGCCCGGTGGTGCTGGTGATGGACAGTCTGCCCTTGAGCAGCACCGCGCGCTCACGCAGACCCATCAGCCCCAGCGACTGGGGCTTGCGCGGTGCGTCTGCCACAAAACCGCGACCGTTGTCACTCACGGCAAGCTTGATGGCGTCCGGCAGCCTTTCCAGGGCCACACTCACCGCCGACGCCCCGGCGTGTTTGGCCACGTTGGCCAGCGACTCCTGCACGATGCGAAATATGGCAGTGGCGTAGGGCTCCCGCAGCTCCAGTGCTTCGTCGGCGGTCAGTGTGCAGGCCACCCCGGTACGCTGGCCAAAGTTGTGCACCAGCCATTCGATGGCGGGCACCAGCCCCAGGTCATCGAGCAACAGCGGGCGCAAGTCAGCCGCGATGCGGCGCGTGGCGGCAATGGTGTGATCGAGCATCTGCAGCATGTCGGTCAAGCGTGTATCGGCCACTGCGGGAACCCCGGCAAAGTGATTGCGCAACCACATGGTGTCCATCTTCAGCGCGGTCAGCGACTGCGCCAATTCGTCATGTAGTTCACGGGCGACGCGGGTTTTTTCTTCCTCACGCGCGGTATTGACGGCAGCGACAAAGGCGCTGCGCTCTTCCTGGGCACGGACGCGCTCGGTCACATCGCGCAGGATCACGGTGTAAAGCTTGCCGTCGGCGGTATCCAGCTGCGAGATGGATGCATCCATCGGAAACTCCTCCCCGCTGGCACGCAGTCCGTAAACCACGGTGCCGTCACCCATGCGGCGGGAGGTCACGCCGGTACTTGCAAAACGGTGGATGTGCTGGCTGTGGGTGGCCTGAAATCTGGCCGGCATCAGTTGGTCCAGCGGCTGGCCCAACACCTGCGAACTGGGCCAGCCGAACATTTTTTCGGCCGTGCGGTTGTAGAGCACGATGCGCTGCGTGTGGTCCACCGTGACGATGCCGTCCATTGCCGAGTCCAGCACGCCGGCAAGCATGGCCGCCGCATCGGCGGGATGGCTCTCAAAAGAAGTCGCGGCCAGGCTGCCGGGAGGAGAAGGATGCATGTCGCAGTGTAGCAAGCTGCGCTGCTGCAACTGCGACCTGCTAAGCAGAGGGGTCGCTTCGGCCCTCGCCAGAAAGAGCGACACGATTGAGCTCTGCCGACGAGCTGCACAGCAAGGCGGTCAGGGCGCTTGAGGCCATGCAGACGGCCCAGAACACGAAGAAGGCGGCGGTATACACAGCCTGTCGCGACCAGCCCAGGGCATGACCCGACCAATGCAGATCCTGCGGATCGATCAGCGCGAACACCAGCAACTCAAGGCCACAGGCCGTCAAAAAAGCGGGCCATGCCACCCACATCAATTTTTGCTTGAACATGCTGCCTTCCTTCAACGACCGGTGGGTGCGGGTACCGGCGTGGCCGCATGGTTGCGGCCCTGCACTGCGGGCATCAGCGCCTTGTCTCTCTCGGCCAATGTCTTGTTGATTTCCATCCCGCGCCGGTAGTAGTCCCCGGCCACCAGCGGGTCGGATGCGCGCAGCGCCAGCCAGAGCGTGACAAAACCCGCCACCACCACGATGGCCGGCCCGGCGATCACCATCCACACCAGCGGAAACTTCCACCAGGGTGCGCCCGGCTCTGAGGATGGGTCAGTTTGCATCTTGTCTCCTTGGGGGTCAGCGGGGTACGAGGAAAGCGGCTTTTTCTGAAACCCGCGCGTTGCCAGTGGTCGAATAAACATCGATATCAACAGCATGTGAACCAGCCGACGCGCTGCCGTAAGGCAGTTGCAGGCGTACCGCGACCCAACGCGACTGGGCCGCCTCCACCTCTACCGGCTCTAGCGGAAAAACACTCAACCCCGGCAAGCCGCTGGCCTCAATGCGGTAGCGCTGCAACTGCTCGGTCGCATTCATGATCTGCAGCCGATAGACGTTTTCGACTTGCCCCCCTTCGGCAATGCGGGCCAGCGAGGCGCGGTCACGCACCACATCGACCTTGAGCGGCGTACGCACCACCAGGCTGGCCAGCAGGCCGACACACAGAAGGGCCAGCACCCCGGTGTAGAGCAGCACCCGCGGCCGCAACACGCGGCGCATCACCTGCGCTGGCGTCCAGCGCGCAGCCATGCTGTTTTGTGTGGCGTAACGAACCAGACCGCGCGGCGTGGCCATGCGGTCCATCACAGTGTCGCAGGCGTCAATGCACAGGCCGCAACCAATGCATTCGTACTGCAGCCCGTCGCGGATGTCGATGCCGGTGGGGCAGACCTGCACGCACAGGCCGCAGTCTATGCAGTCGCCCAGGCCCTGGGCCCGCGCATCGCTGCCTTTGGCATGCACACCACGCGGTTCGCCGCGCGCCGTGTCGTAACTGACGATCAGCGTGTCGCGGTCAAACATGGCGCCCTGGAAACGCGCGTAGGGGCACATGTACTTGCAGACCTGCTCGCGCATGAAGCCGGCGTTGCCGTAGGTGGCCAGGCCGTAGAAAACCACCCAGAACACCTCCCAGGAGCTCATGCCTGTCTGCAAAAATTCCATGCCAAGCTCCCGGATCGGAGAGAAGTAGCCGACAAAGGTGAAGCCGGTCCACAGGGCAATGCCCAGCCAGACCATGTGCTTGAACCATTTTTTGACCAGCTTTTTGGCCGAAAAAGCCTCGCCGTCGAGGCGCATGCGCGCCACCCGGTTGCCCTCTATCTTCTGCTCGACCCACATGAAGATTTCGGTGTACACCGTCTGCGGGCAGGCATAACCGCACCACAGGCGGCCAGCGACCGCCGTGAACAGGAACAAGGACAGCGCCGACACCACCAGCAGCCCGGTCAGGTAAATCAGATCCTGCGGGTACAACACCAGCCCGAAGATGTAGAAGCGGCGGGCCGCGAGATCGAACAACACCGACTGGCGCTGCCCCCACTCCAGCCACGGCATGCCGTAAAACACCAGTTGCGTCAGGAACACCATGGCCCAGCGCCAGCGTGCAAACAGGCCTTGAACGGTGCGCGGGTAAATCTTGCGGTGCGCCGCGTAGAGCGCGCTGCCGGCATCCCCCTCGGCCGGGGCCACGGCAATGGGAATGACCTTGCGCGGGCGCGGGATGGGGTTGGGCATGAAATCCGTCGGTGCCTGGGTTAGCGGGCCGGTAGCGGTCCGGTAGAGAGACTCCAGACATAGGCGGCCAGCACATGGATCTGCGCATCGGTGAGCCGACCCTGCTGCGCCGGCATCGGGTTGGTCTTGCCGGTGTTGATTATGGCGATGATGGCTTCCTGGCCATAACCATGCAGCCACACCTTGTCGCTCAGGTTGGGCGCGCCCAGCGCCGGGTTACCCGCGCCGACGACGCCATGGCAGGCGGCGCAGGCGTTAAATTTGCTCTTGCCCAGGCCCGCGCGCAGGGAATCATGCGGGCTGCCCGACAGGCTCAGCACATAGTTGGCGAGGTTTTTGACATCGTCGGGCGTGCCCACGGCAGCGGCCATGGGTGGCATGACGCCGATGCGCCCCTTGTGAATGCTCTCGCTGATTTTTTCCGGAGAGCCACCATACAGCCAGTCGCTGTCGGTCAGGTTCGGAAAACCCTTGCTGCCACGGCCGTCGGAGCCGTGGCACTGCGCGCAGTTGTTCAGGAACAAGCGCTCGCCGATGGCCATGGCTTGAGGATCGGCTGCCACCTTGTCAGCCGACAATGCCGTGTAGGCGGCGTAAACGGGTTCGAGTTCGCGCTTGGCGGTGGCCATGTCCTTCGCATACTCGCCGTCTGTGCTCCAGCCAAGTTTACCCTGGTAGCTGCCCAGGCCCGGGTAGGCCACGAGGTAGCCGAGCCCAAACACGATAGTGAGCACGAACAGGCCCATCCACCAGCGCGGCATCGGGTTGTTGGCTTCGCGCAGGTCTTCGTCCCAGACATGGCCGGTGGTGTTGTCGGCGCTCGGCTTGGCACGCACGCGTGCCGTGAGCCACAGCAGCAGGCCGCAGGCCAGAATGCTGGCCAGCGACAGCACGGCCACGTAATACGACCAGAAGTCGTTGAAAAAATCGCTCATGGTGCTTTCTCAATCCTGTTCAAAAGGCAAACGGGCCGCTTCGTCGAAACCGGCCGAGTTGCGGCGCGCACAGGCCCAGACAAGGATGCCGATGAAGGTCAAAAACGAAACCAGCGTGGCCGCGATGCGCAGGATGGTGATGTCCATGTCCGGCTCCTTATTTCAGCGCTAGGCCGAGTGATTGCAGATAGGCGACCAGGGCATCCATCTCGGTCTTGCCCTTGATGTCGGCCGGCGCTGCGGCGATCTGTTCGTCGGTAAAAGGCACGCCAACCTTACGCAGCGCGCGCATGTGGGTTGCGGCTTGGTCCCCGCTGAGCGGCGCCTTCTCCAGCCACGGGTAGGCCGGCATGTTGGACTCGGGCACCAGGTCGCGCGGGTTGACCAGATGGAGGCGGTGCCACTCGTCGCTGTACTTGCCGCCCACGCGGTGCAGGTCCGGTCCGGTGCGTTTGCTGCCCCACTGGAAAGGATGGTCGTAGACAAATTCACCGGCGACCGAGTAGTGGCCATAACGCAAGGTTTCGGCGCGAAACGGCCGGATCATCTGCGAGTGGCAGGTATAGCAGCCTTCCCGTACGTAGACGTCGCGGCCCAGCACCTGCAGCGAGGTCGGAGGCAACATGCCGGTGATCGGCTGCGTGGTGGATTTTTGAAAAAACAGCGGAACGATTTCCACCAGACCGCCGACGGCGATCACCAGCAGGATCAGCACGATCATCAACAGGTTGTTGGTTTCGATCTTCTCGTGCGAGAAACCGGTTTTTGTTTTCGGGGTGTTGGGGCTCATTTTTTTTCCTCAGGCGGCGGCAGCGGACATCAGGGGGATCGGCGCATCGGCCTTCTTGCCGGAAAGCACGGTCATCCAGACGTTCCAAGCCATCACCAGCATGCCGCCCAGGTACAGCAGGCCACCCAGCAGGCGCACCACGTAGTAGGGGTAGGTGGCTTTCACGCTTTCGACAAAGGTGTAGGTCAAGGTGCCGTCGGCGTTGACCGAGCGCCACATCAGGCCCTGCATCACGCCGGCAATCCACATCGCGGCGATGTACAGCACGATGCCGATGGTGGACACCCAGAAATGGACCTCAATGGCCGGGATGCTGTACATGGTGGTGCGGCCATACATGCGGGGGATCAGGTAATACAGCGAGCCCATGGTGATCAGCCCGACCCAGCCGAGCGCCCCGGCATGCACATGGCCCACGGTCCAGTCGGTGTAGTGGCTCAGCGCGTTGACGGTCTTGATCGACATCATCGGTCCCTCGAAGGTGGCCATGCCGTAGAAGGACAAGGCAACAATCAGGAAACGCAGGATGGGGTCGGTGCGCAGCTTGTGCCATGCGCCCGACAGCGTCATGACGCCGTTGATCATGCCGCCCCAGCTCGGCGCCAGCAGGATCAGCGAGAACACCATGCCGATGGACTGGGTCCAGTCCGGCAGCGCGGTGTAGTGCAGGTGGTGGGGACCAGCCCACATGTAGGTGAAGATCAGCGCCCAGAAGTGGACGATGGACAGCCGGTAGGAATACACCGGCCGGCCCGCCTGTTTGGGAATGTAGTAATACATCATCCCGAGGAACCCCGTGGTCAGCAAAAAGCCGACGGCATTGTGCCCGTACCACCACTGAACCATGGCGTCCTGCACACCGGCATACGCGGAGTAACTTTTCATCCAGCCGGCGGGAATCGCCGCGCTGTTGACAATATGCAATAGCGCCACAGCGATGATGAACGAGGCGTAAAACCAGTTGGCCACGTAAATGTGGCGGACCTTGCGCGTGCCGATGGTGCCAAAAAACACAATGGCGTAAGCCACCCAGACCAGCGTGATCAGAATGTCGATTGGCCACTCGAGTTCGGCATACTCCTTGCCGGACGTATAGCCCAGCGGCAGGCTGATGGCGGCCGCCACAATAACGGCCTGCCAGCCCCAGAACACAAAAGAGGCCAGCGCCGGCGCAAACAGCCGCACCTGGCAGGTGCGCTGCACCACATGCAGGCTGGTGGCCATCAAGGCGCAGCCGCCAAACGCAAAAATCACCGCATTGGTGTGCAGCGGCCTGAGCCGTCCGTAACTGAGCCAGGAGATGCCGAAGTTCAGCTCCGGCCAGGCCAATTGCGCGGCAATGATGACGCCGACCAGCATGCCGACCACCCCCCATACCACCGACATCAGGGCAAATTGCCGGACAGCGGTATCGTGGTACATGGCCGCTGGAGTTATTTGATCGTTCATGAAGCACCTTTTTCTTGACGCTTCGAGTGTCTGTGCCGCGGACAGCCGACAGCTTGATGCAAGTCAATCCGAATGCAGAATGCGTTCGCCTTCGGGCTCCAGTGACTCAAACTGGCCGCGCCACACCGCCCAGCCGAGCGCGACCACGATCAGCAGCGCCAGCACGACTGAAAAAGGAATCAGCAGAAACAGGATGTCCATTCAGCCTCCTGCGCGCGTGCGGGACAGGCGCGCGGAATTGAGTACCACCAGCAGCGAACTGCCGGCCATACCCAGGCCGGCCAGCCACGGCGGCATCAGGCCGGCGATGGCCAGCGGCACACACACGGCGTTGTACAGCGCGGCCCAGGCCAGGTTCTGTCGCACGACACTGCGGGTGCGGCGGGCTAGCTGTAGCAATGCGGGCACGGCAGACAACTGGCCGCCCAGCACCACGAAGTCGGACTTCGCCTGCGCCAGCGGAACGGCCTGGCCCATGGCAATCGACACATCGGCACAAGCCAGCACCGGCCCGTCATTCATGCCGTCACCGACCATGAGTACGCGGTGACCCTCTTGTTGCAACTGCCGCACATGGGCGAGCTTGTCTTCCGGCGAATGCTCGCCGAAGCAGTGTGCGATGCCCACGCGCGCCCCCAGGCGCGTGACCGCGCCCTGCTGGTCGCCCGACAGCAGTTCAACCCGGTAGTCCTGCGCAAGCAGCGCGCGGGCGGCGGCAGCCGCGTCCGGACGCAGGCCCTCGTCAAGTTCGAAGCTGGCCAGCCAGTGCTGCGTATCGGCCAGATGCACCTGGGGTCCCTCGGACTGCCGCGCAGCGGCAGGAAAACCGCAAAATGCCGCCGAGCCGAGGAGCATCTGTCGCGACGCGCCGCCGTCGGCCAGGCTGACCCTGGCCTGCACGCCGCCGCCGGCCACTTCTTCGACCCCGGTGACCAGAACCTCGCCTGCGGCATAACTGTCTGCGATAGCGCGTGACAGCGGATGCAGCGACTGCCGGGCCAGCGCCGCCGCCAGCACCCCCATGGCGGAGGCATCCACGCCGACAGGCGCAAACACCCGCACCACCTTCATTCGGTCGTCGGTCAGCGTGCCGGTTTTGTCGAATACCACCGTGTCCACCGCCGCGCAAGCTTCAAAAGCTTGCAGGCGGCGTACCATCACGCCGCGGCGTGCCAGCGCACCGGCAGCCGCCAGCGTGGCGGCCGGCGTGGCCAACGATAGCGCGCAGGGGCAGGTGACAATCAGCACCGCCACCGCCACGCCGATGGCGTGTGCCGGATCATGCGGCCACCACCAGGCAGCCGCTGCCGCGCTGGCCAGCAGCACCCCCAGTAAAAAAGGGCTGGCGATGCGGTCGGCGATCTGCGCCAGCGCTGGCTTCTGCACCGAGGCCTGCTCCATCAAGGCCACCATCGCGGCATAACGCGTGTCGCGCCCGGCGCAGCCCACCCGCACCAGCAGCATGCCGGTCAGGTTGTGGCTGCCGGCGATCACGGCGTTGCCCGCCGCGCGCAGCAAGGGCGTGGACTCGCCGGTCAGCAGAGCTTCATCAACGCGACTTTCACCAGCCGTCACCTGGCCGTCGGCGGGGATCACCTCGCCGGGCAGCACCCGGATCAGGTCGCCGGCAAGCAGGCGCCGCACCGCCACGCGCTCGAAGCCGCCGGCGGCTCCTTGCCGCTCCACGCTGTCCGGCAGACGCCGCATCAACGCCTCAAGCGAGCCTGCGGTGCGCTCACGCAGGCGCTGCTCGAGCAGCCGGCCCGACAGCAGGAAGAACACAAACATGGTGACCGAGTCGTACCATACCTCTGTGGCCCAGGACGAGGACGAATCGAAAGTAGCAGCCGAACTGGCGCCGAAGGCGATCAGGATGCCGAGCGCCACCGGCACATCCATACCGATACGCCAGTGGCGCAGGTCGCGCAGCGCCGACGAGAAAAACGGCGTGCAGGAAAACAGCAGCACCGGGAGGGTCAGCACCCAGGAAGCCCAGCGCAGCAGGGCCTGCATGTCCGGCGTGATCTCGCCGGGCGCGGCCACATAGGCTGGCGTTGCATACATCATCACCTGCATCATGCAGAACCCGGCCACCAGCCAGCGCCAGAGCAGCAGGCGTTGTGCCTGCAGGCGCGGCGCCGCCGACAACATGTCTCCGGCAGGCAGGGCGCCGTAACCGGCGCGTTGCAGGGCGTCGACCCAGGCCGAAGGGCGGCTGACGCCAGCCTGCCACAGCAGGCGCGCGGTCGCAGCGGCGCCATTGACCTGCACGCCATCCACGCCGGGCAGGCCGCACAGGGCCTGCTCCACCGTGAGCGAGCAGGCCGCGCAATACATGCCGTTGATCGACAAGTAAGACTCCCACCAGCCTTCCCGCCCGACCACGGGACGGCTAAAGCCTGTCCATTCCGCAGGATCGTCGAGTACCGCCCGTTGCGCTACCGCTCCGGCCAGGGCAACGGCCTTTTCGGCACCTGGAAAAGCAAGGACATTGGGCATACCCAAGGCTAACCAGCGCAAGCACAGTTTGACTTGACATGGATCAACGCAGCGCAGGCGCACTGGCTTAAGCTCAGGTCCTAATCAGTTCACACTAGGAGTCAGACATGTACCAGCGCATTCTTGTCACCACCGACGGTTCCACCCTCTCGAAAAAAGCCGTGCGTAGCGCGATTGACCTCGCGGCGGCCACAGGCGCCAGCTTGGTGACGCTCAACGTGGTTCCGCGTTACCCCATGAGTTATTTCGAAGGCGGCGTGTCCATCTCCAGTGAGGATGTCGGCCGCATCGAGAAAAGGTGGGCCGAGGACGGCCAGGCCATCGTGAACGCCGTCGAAAAAACGGCACAGGCCGCAGGTGTCAAGGTCAAGACCGTGATCACGCGCTCCGACTTTGTGGCCGAGTCCATCATGGCCGCAGCCAAAAAACACAAGTGTGACCTGATCGTCATGGCCTCGCATGGGCGCAAGGGCATCAAGCGCCTGCTGCTGGGCAGCGAGACCCAGCATGTTCTCACGCACAGCAGCGTGCCTGTACTGGTGTTACGCTGAACACTTTACGACCCAGGAAAACTCATGAAAATTCTGTTCGCCGCCGATGGCAGCAAATACACCAAAAAAGCGTTGGCTTTTCTTGTTACCCATGACAGCCTGGCGGGCCCTGACGGTGAAGTGGTTGTGCTCAATGTGCAGGCACCGGTGCCGGGACGCGTTAAGTCCATGCTCGGATCCGCCGAAGTCGCCGCCTACCATGCGGAGGAATCTCAAAAGGTGCTCGCGCCCATCGAACGCTTTCTCAAGCGCCACGAGATGGCATTCAAAACATTGGCGGTGGTGGGTGCGCCCACCGCCGAAATTCTGCGTGCGGCCAAGCGCGAAAAGGCGCACCTGATCGTCATGGGCACCCACGGTCACGGCCTGCTCGGCCGCGCCATCATGGGCAGTGTGGCGCAGCGCGTGGTGACGGATGCCGAGGTGCCGGTGCTGCTGGTGAAGTAGGTGGCAGGCCCTTCCGGGAATTAAGAAAAAAAGCTGACGTTGTCAGCTTTTTTTGTAAGTGCAAGTTCTTGCTATTTGACAGCCACCGGCGTGGGCATTTCCACACCGCGATTGGGTTGGCCTTCGACATCAGCCCTGCGGTCAAAGGTGAGTAGTTTTCCCATCACGACCTGCACCCACATCGGGTAGGTGTAAGCCGTGCCTTTGTTGTGGTCGATGATGGCGCCGATGCCGCCACCAAAAATAATGTTGCCGGCCATGCCCGCGTTGGCGCGCGAAATGGCAACACCGCGGCCGTCAGATTCACCAGCCTTGACACAGGTGATCTGCAGGTCTTTCGACGAGCGGCGAACATTGACGGTTGCAGGCGTCTTGACAACTTGCATGCCATAGTCATTCTCGTATTTGCATTCCGCGTCCTTGATCTCGGTACCGTTGGCGCCGTAGGTTTCAAACCGGACAGGATTCGTCGAGTCGTTGACGATGGACGCGCAGCCGGTCATGGCAACACAGGCCACAAGCGTGGCATAAAGACGGATGGACATGGAAATCTCCCTTGGGAATTGTTTTTAAGAAAATGCGCGGATGAATGAAACATGGGTTGACACCCCGATACACCGCGCTTTCCTGTTTCCCAAAGCAGAGCCATTCGGCCTCTCAGGCCTTCGGCAGCGTCACTCCCACCTGCCCCTGGTACTTGCCACCACGGTCCTTGTAGCTGACCTCGCAGACATCGTCCTTGTCGCTTTCAAAGAACAGCACCTGCGCACAGCCTTCGCCAGCGTAAATCTTCGCGGGCAACGGCGTGGTGTTGGAAAACTCCAGCGTCACATACCCTTCCCACTCGGGCTCGAAGGGTGTGACGTTGACGATGATGCCGCAGCGGGCATACGTGCTTTTGCCCAGGCAGATGGTCAGCACGTTGCGCGGGATGCGAAAGTACTCCAGCGTGCGGGCCAGCGCGAAGCTGTTGGGCGGAATGATGCAACTGTCGCCGTGGAAGTCGACAAAACTCCTTTCATCAAAGTTTTTCGGGTCGACCACCGTGCTGTGGATGTTGGTGAAGACCTTGAACTCGGGCGCGCAGCGGATGTCGTAGCCGTAGCTGCTGGTGCCGTAGCTGATGATCTTTTTGCCCTCGCTTTCGCGGATCTGACCTGGCTCGAAAGGTTCGATCATGCCGGTGCTCTCGGCCATGCGGCGTATCCATTTGTCGCTTTTGATGCTCATTGCGGTGTTTCCCTCGGTGTGGCTAGGAGTCTGGGCGGCAGAAGGCGTCGAAGCGAAAAGTGGTCCCGGCGAGGACAGTTTTTGCCGGCGCGGCCGCTTTGCAGCCGACGTACCTTCTGCCGCCCAGGCTCCTAGATTGTAGGCAAGCGAGAACAGGTACCGATCAACGGCTGACTCGCTATCGTTTTAATAGCTGCATGTGCCCGCCAGTTATGGGCCCGAGGCCGATTCGGCTTGAGAAATCACGGTGTTCTCGATCACCCGGTCGTCGCCCAGCACAATCAGCGCAAACAACAGCTCGTCCAGGCTGGCGGCCTGCGCGGTCTTGCGTGCCAGCAGCGGCGTGGCCTGCGGGTTGAGGACCACGAAATCGGCCTCGCAGCCAGGCAACAGGTTGCCGACCACACCTTCGAGGCCCAGCGCGCGCGCCGCGCCGCCGGTGTGTTGCCACCACAGGTGCTGCGGGCTCAAGGACAGGCCGGCCTTGGTCTGCCCCTCGCGGCCCACGTAATAGGCGGCCAGCATGGTGTGAAAAGGGCTGAAACTGGTGCCACCGCCGACATCGCTGGCCAGGCCGTACAGAAAACCGGTCCGGTCCGCTGCCTGGTAGTCGAAAAAACCACTGCCCAGAAACAGGTTGCTGGTCGGGCTGACGGCTGCGGCCGTGCCGGTACCGCGCATCAACGCGCGGTCCTCGTCGTCGATGTGGATGCAGTGCGCATAGACGGCGCGCGGGCGCAGCAGGCCGAACTGCTCGTACACACTGAGGTAGCTGCGCGCCTGCGGATACAGCGCACGCACCCAGGCGACCTCGTCCTTGTTCTCGGCCACATGCGACTGGATCCAGACATCGGCGTAACGCGCAGCCAGCTCGCCGGCGCCACGCAATTGCGCCTCGCTGCAGCTCGGCACAAAACGCGGCGTGATCGCGTAGCCGAGGCGGTCCAAACCGTGCCAACGCGTAATCAACGCCTCGGAGTCGAGCAGGCTTTGTTCGGTTTCGTCGCGCACGCCATCTGGCGAATGCTGGTCCTGCAGGACCTTGCCGGCAATCATGCGCAGGCTGCGGCGCTGCGCCTCGCCCAGCAGCGCGTTGACCGAGGCCGGGTGCGAGGTGGCAAAAGCCAGCGCCGTCGTCACGCCGTGGCGCAGCAGCTCGTCCACGAAGAAGGCGGCCGCTTCGCTGTTGTGCGCGGCAT
Source organism: Polaromonas sp. (assembly GCF_030689685.1). Classification (GTDB taxonomy): domain Bacteria; phylum Pseudomonadota; class Gammaproteobacteria; order Burkholderiales; family Burkholderiaceae_C; genus Polaromonas. Next base: position 98,274 of record NZ_JAUYEY010000006.1, read on the forward strand.
CCGAAAAACGGCTTTCATGCGGAAAGGTGTAATTTTCCAGCCAGGGCAGCAGGCCTTCGGCGGGCGAGCCGATCACATCGAGCTGCGGGTAATGGATGTGCATGTCTACAAAACCCGGCGCGATGATGCGGCCAGGCAGGGGGCTGATGTCCAGATCGGGAAAGCGTGGCGCCAGAGCGCTGTACTTGCCTGCAGCCTGCACCACCTGGCGTCCGGCGCTGTCCGGGCCGACCACCAACAGGCCGTCGGTCTCCAGCACAGCCTGCGCTGGCTCGGGAAAACGAAGAAGGGAGGCGCGCCAGGCTTTCATGCTTGCAAGAATACTGCAGCAGCCGGCCTAGTTCATAAGCCCGAGCCTATAGGCACTATAGGCTCAGTGTGCAGCTGTCACCCGCCGACTCGCGCCAGACACGCACGGCACTCAGGGCGGGCAGGCGCGGCTGGAGATTTTCAAGAATAAAGCGGCACAGGTTTTCCAGCGTGGGCGGGCCCAGGCCGGCAACGTCGTCGAGCAAATGATGGTCCAGTTTCCCGCGAAGCTGCTCGACCTCGCGCCGCACCCGTCCCAGGTCCATCACCATGCCCGTCTGCAGATCAGGCTGCCCGCACAGAAACACTTCCGCGTTGTAGGTGTGGCCGTGCACGCGGCGGCTGCTGTCGGCCTCCATCTCACGCTTGAGAGTGTGCGCTGCGTCAAAGAAAAATTTCTGGCTGATGGTGTAGTTCATTAGCGTATGCCGGTGATTTTGTGGGTCTGCAGGCTGAGCCGCCAAGCCGGTCGTTCCAGGCACAGCTGGATGCAGGCTTCGGTGTTGCGCTGCCGCTCGGGGTTGTCCATGGGCTGTAGGTAGCGATGGGTGAAACGTGCTGCTTCCAATTCGTCAAGCGCCAGTTGCGGCTGCGGCCACACCACCTTGAGCTCCTGACCCTCACGCTGCACCCAGGGTGCACCGGTCTTCGGACTGACGCAAAGCCAGTCGATGCCGGCCGGCGCCGCGAGGGTTCCATTGGTTTCCACCGCAATGGCAAAGTCCCGCGCATGTAAAGCGTCAATCAATGCGGCATCCACCTGAAGCAGGGGCTCACCACCGGTCATCACCACGAAGCGATGTCGGGCACCGAGGGGCCACAAGGTTTCGATCCGGCGCGCAAGTTCATCAGCCTCGGTGAACTTGCCGCCCAAGGTGCCGTCCGTGCCGACAAAGTCCGTGTCGCAGAACCGGCAGACCGCTGCCGCCCGGTCCTGTTCACGGCCCGACCACAGGTTGCAACCGGCAAAGCGGCAGAAAACCGCAGGTCGACCGGCGTTGGCCCCCTCCCCCTGCAGCGTGTAGAAAATCTCCTTGATCTGATAGCTCATGGTGTGTGGCCCGCTTATTGGGCCAGCTTGCCCTGAACGCCGTGCACCAGAAAGTTCATGCCCAGGATCTGCGCATCCGACAGCGTCTGGCCGGCGGCCAGCACTTCGCGGCCCCCGTTGTCCCGCAGCGCGGAGTGTGTCCGGAACGGATGCAGCCTACCGGCAGCGATGTCCTTCTGGCGTGCCAGTACCTCGTCGGCGACCTTCTTCGGCACTTTGGGGCCAAAGCTGTCGACGCGGACCATGCCCTGCTTCACACCGCCCCAAAGCGCCGCGCTTTTCCAACTGCCGTCCAGCACCGCCTGCGCGCGCCGGGTGTAGTAGTCGCCCCACTGATGTGTCACGGCCAGCACCTGAGCGTCGGGCGCGACCTTGCGCATGTCCGAGTGGTAGGCAATCGCGAGTTTGCCGCGCTCCTGCGCAGCAGCCATGACAGCGGTGGAGCCGGTGTGAAAAGCGATCAGCTCCACGCCCTGATTGAACAGCGTCATCGCCGCTTCGCGCTCACGCGGCGGGTCGAACCAGGCGCCCAGCCAGACCACCTTGACCTCGGCCGCCGGATTGACCGAACGCATGCCCAGGGTGAAGGCGTTGATGCCTTGGATCACCTCGGGAATGGCGAAACCCGCGACATATCCGGCGTTGGACGCCAGGCGCCCGGCGGCGATGCCAGCCAGGTAACGGCCTTCGTAATAACGCGCATTGGCGACGGCCACATTGGCGGCGGTCTTATAGCCGGTGATGGACTCGAACTTCACGTCGGGAAAGTCTTTGGCGACCTTGAGCGTGGGCTCCATGTAGCCAAAGCTCGGCGTGAAGATCAGCTGGTGGCCCTGCTGGGCCAGATCGCGGATCACCCGTTCGGCATCCGCGCCTTCAGCCACGTTCTCGACATAACTGGTTTTGACCTTGCCGCCCAGCGCGGCCTCGACGGCCTTGCGGCCCTCCTCGTGCTGGCGCACCCAACCGGCCTCGGTGATCGGTGCGACATAGACAAACCCGATCTTCAGCGGCGGTTTCGCAGGCGCCGCAGCCTGGGGGAAAACGGGTGACATAAAACAGGCAGCCGCAAGCGCAGCAGCGAGGTTTTTATACATGGTGGTCCTCTACATGGCCCCGGAAAATAAAAAACACCAGCGCGCCGGGACAGCACGCGGGTGAAGCGCTATTTTAACGGGTGAGGCAACACACAGCCAGCGAACGTGGGGACCATGGGATTTCCGGAACTAACAGCCCTCACCCCAGCCCTCTCCCAGAGGGAGAGGGAGTAAGACGAACACGGAGGCCGGTATTTTCAAGCCGGGGCCGCAGAACCGGCTTCGCCGGGCCGCAGGCGCAGCGGCCCCCTCGGGGGGCAGCGACCCACACACAGTGGGGGAGCGTGGGGGCGCTATATCTGCGGGGCTAATAAGCCACGCAGGCAATATCCCGGAGCGCGTCCTGAAAAGACTGATCCTGCACCGGCGTCCATTTGCGCGGTACCGGGTCTTCGAACACGACATCACCGTGGCCCATGCGCTCGGACAACAGCGCCACCGACAGCAGGCGCATGCGCTGGCCCTTGCAGTCGAATTCGCTGTGATGAAGCCTGGAGAAGTAGCCCCTTTCATCGGCGATTTGCACCAGTTGGTAGTCCATCAGCCACCACATCCGGACCATGCCGCTTTTGTCGCGGGGGCCCCGCAAGGTATTGCGGTCAATATAGGTTATGACCATTTCGTCGACAATCACTGGCGTCCACTGGGCCAAGGCAGTCGCACTCATGCACAGCAGGACAAGGGACAGAATCAGGCGTTTCATGCGGTTTGTGGTAAATGCGAATTATCATAATCCGATGTTGCGAGTCGTAACAGCCCCCGGATGACCGCGCGCCGCAGGGAACTTGTTCAGCGCTTCCTAAACTGCACATCAAGAACGATAATTGGCAACTTCCCCCCGCCCTCCAGGAGAGTCCGAGACAATGCAAAACAGCAGTATTTACGCGCTGACTCCTGCGGGCCATCAGGAGCTGCATGGCAACGCAACCACCCTGGCGCCCGACGAGATTGAATTGCTGGTCCGAATAGATGGCCTTTTGACGCTTGCGCAAATCGAAGCAGGTATGCCGGCGGTTTCACATGCGGCGTTCACATCGGCATGCCAACGCCTGCTGACACGGGGCATGCTCGCACCAGCAGAGACTGACCCTTTTGCCGCGCAGTTCCAGATACAGCTCAACAGGATGGCCTTGAGCCAAGCCGAAAATGAGGCCGATGCGGGGGCCGCTTCACTCAAAAAGGCCGGCTACTACGTCAGCATCGCGCGCCAGCGCGGTCCTGCACGCACGCTGGCACCAGGCGAGGTGCTCTCGGCGATTGTGGTCGACGACGAACCCATGCTCGCCAAATTTATTCAGACCTACCTGTCTTTTGAAGGCTTTAATGTCCGCTTGGCCGGCAACCGCGCGGAGGTGGTGGCCGAGTTTCGCAAGCAGCCAGTTCCCGACCTGATTTTGCTGGACGTGGTGCTGCCCGACGCCGACGGCTTTGACATCCTGCTCAGGCTGCGCCAGCACCCGGCACTGAAAAACGTACCTGTCATCATGCTGACCGGAAAAGCCACACGCGAAGCCGTGATCAAGGGCCTGGCCGGCGGCGCCGACGGCTACATCACCAAGCCTTTCGAGGCGGATGCGCTGATGGAGGCAGTCAGGACCGTGATCGGATTGCCCAAACCGCGAACCGGCTCCAGCGACCCCTGGGTTAACAAAGACGCCAAGCCCTGACGGTTTTTCAGCGGAACGACTCGAAGCAGGCGTCTAGCTGACCGATGTAGCGGCTTAGCGTCGTCTCGTCGATAAAACTCGCCTCGAAACTGTTGCGTGCCAGCGTGTAGGCGTGCCGCGCATCCATGCCGGTGGCTGCAAAAACCTGCGTGAAGTTGTCGTTCATGTAGCCGCCAAAGTAGGCCGGGTCGTCCGAATTGACGGTCGCGGCCAGCCCGGCATCCAGCAGCTGGCGCAGGTTGTGCTGCGCCAGCTCCGGAAACACACAGAGCTTGAGGTTGGACAGCGGGCACACCGTCAGCGCGATGCGTTCCTGCGCCAGCCGCTGCATCAGTGCCGGGTCTTTGATGGCCTGCACGCCGTGGTCGATGCGCTCGACCTTGAGAACGTCCAGCGCCGTCCAGATGTATGCAGGCGGGCCCTCCTCACCGGCATGCGCCACCAGGTGCAGGCCGAGTTCGCGGCAGCGTGCAAACACGCGGGCAAACTTTTCCGGCGGGTTGCCGACTTCACCGGAGTCCAGGCCGACACCGATGATTTTGTCCCGGTACGGGAGTGCCTGCTCCAGCGTTTCAAAGGCTTCTTCTTCGCTCAGATGGCGCAAAAAACACAGGATTAGCGAGGCACTGACACCCAGTTCGGCCTGCGCATCGGCGCAAGCGCGGTGCAGGCCCTTGACGACCGTCTCCATGGCCACGCCACGGGCCGTGTGGGTCTGCGGGTCGAAAAAAATTTCGGTGTGGATCACGTTATCCTGCGCGGCCCTGAGCAGGTAGGCCCGCGTCATGTCGTAAAAGTCCTGCTCGGTGACCAGCACGCTGGCACCGGCGTAATAAATGTCCAGAAAACTCTGCAGGTTGGTAAACGCATAAGCGGCGCGCAATTCGTCCACACTGGCATAAGGCAGCGCCACGCCGTTGCGTTGGGCCAGCGCAAAAATCAGCTCCGGCTCGAGCGAACCTTCAATGTGAATGTGCAACTCGGCCTTGGGCATCAGGCGCAGCAGTTCGGGCAAGCGCTCAGGTGCAAGGGGGGGGGCGAAGGTGTACATGGCTGCTTTCTTCAATGGCGTTTTCCAAGAAAAAAGGGCCGCCCAAGGGCGACCCTGTGTGGCCAGTGGCTGCTTACTTTTTCTCGCCGCCGGGTACTTTGCCTTCCACGCCCTTGACATAAGTCTTGAGCCCACCGAGAAACTTGTCGTCAGCGACCGTGTCCTTGGCAATCAGCTCTTTGCCGGTGTTGTCCATGATCGGGCCTTTCCAGATCGAGAACGAGCCGTCTTTCAGGCCCGCCCGGATCTCGTCAACCCGCTTTTTGGTGTCGTCCGGCACGTCGGCAGCAACCGACACCATGTCGATCGCGCCTTCTTTCACGCCCCACCAGGTCTGACCGGTGGTCCATTTACCGTCCAGCACCTCGCGCGTGGTTTTGATGTAATACGGCGCCCAGTTGATGATGGCCGAACCCAGGTGGGCCTTGGGGCCGTAAGCGGTCATGTCCGAGTCCCAGCCGAAGGCGCGCTTGTTCATCTTCTCGGCCGTCTGCAGCACGGCCGACGAATCGGTGTTCTGGAACAACACGTCAGCACCGCCATTGATCAGGGCAGTGGCGGCTTCGGTTTCCTTCGGTGGATTGAACCACTCGTTGACCCAGACCACCTTGGTCTTGATCTTGGGGTTGACCGACTGCGCGCCCAGCGTGAAGCTGTTGATGTTGCGCACCACCTCAGGAATCGGGATGGAGCCGACCACGCCCAGCGTACCGGTTTTGGTCATCTTGCCGGCAATCACACCGGCCATATACGCGCCTTCGTAAGTGCGGCTGTCATAGGTGCGCATGTTGTCGGCGGTTTTGTAGCCGGTGGCGTGTTCAAACTTCACGTCCTTGAAGTCGGGCGCCACTTTGAGCATGGGCTCCATATAACCAAAGGTGGTGCCAAAAATCAGCTTGTTGCCCTGGCCTGCCATGTCGCGGATCACACGTTCGGCATCGGCCGACTCGGGTACTTTCTCGACAAAGCTGGTGACCACCTTGTCGCCAAACTCTTTTTCAATCGCCTTGCGTCCATTGTCGTGCGCAAAAGTCCAGCCGCCGTCGCCGACCGGGCCGACATAGGCAAACGCAATTCTCAAAGGTTCGGGCTTGGCCGGTGCCGGGGCAGCCACGGGCGCTGGGGCAGGCGCGGGTGCGGGCGCTTCTTTTTTGCCGCAACCCATCAGTGTGGCCGAAGCAACTGCCGAAAGGGCAGCCAGCTTGAGCCAAGAACGTTTTTGCAAGTCAGTCATGTCGTCTCCTGTTGCGACGGTTAAAAATCCCGATTATGTACCGGGGTAGAAAGATTTTCCAATCGAAGTTGGCATGTTCAGCCTGATCCAGCGCGGGTTGCGCGAGATCAGCACCAGCACCACGATGGTGGCCAGGTAGGGCAACATCGTCAGGAACTGGGGCGGCACATCCACCCCCAGGCCCTGCAGATGAAACTGCAGCATGGTCACGCCACCAAACAGGTAGGCTCCAAGCAACACCCGTGCCGGGCGCCAGGTTGCAAAAGTGGTCAACGCCAGCGCGATCCAGCCCTTGCCGGCGATCATGCCTTCGACCCACAGCGGCGTGTAAACGACCGAAACATAAGCGCCGGCCAGGCCGCACAGCGCGCCGCCCGCCACCACTGCCGCCAGCCGGATACGCCGCACCGGGTAACCGAGCGCGTGCGCCGACTCCGGACTTTCACCGACCGAACGCAGCACCAGGCCGGCGCGGGTGCGGTACAAAAACCAGATCAGTCCCGCTGTCAGCGCCATGGCGATGTAGACCATCGGGTGCTGGCGGAACAGCGCCGGTCCGATAAAGGGCAGATCACTCAACCAGGGAATCACGTGCTGCGCCTGTTCAGGCAGTTTTTCCTGCACGTACTTGATGCCGGCAAAGGCTGAAAATCCCGCGCCAAACAGGCTCAGCGCCAGCCCGGTCGCGTACTGGTTGGTGTTCAGCCAGATCACCAGCACCCCGAAGATCGCGGCCAGTACCGCGCCGGCGGCCATGCCGGCGGCAAAACCCAACCAGCTATTGCCGGTGTGCACCACGGTGGCAAAACCGGCGATGGCGGCGCACAGCATCATGCCTTCGGCGCCGAGATTGACGATCCCGGCCTTTTCATTGATCAGCAGGCCCAGCGCGGCAATCGCCAGCACGGTGCCCGCGCTCAGCGTCGCGGCCAGCAGCAATGCGGTGGCGTCCATCAGCGTGCTCCCTTGCGCAAAGTGATGCGGTAGGCGATCAGCGTGTCGCAGGCCAGCAAGCTGAACAGCAGCAGGCCCTGGAACACCCCGGTCAGCGACTTGGGCAGGCCCAGCCGCGACTGCGCAAGCTCCCCGCCGATATAAAACATGCTCATCAGGATGGCCGAAAACACCATGCCCGCCGGATGCAGGCGCCCGACAAAGGCCACGATGATGGCAGCAAAACCATAACCGGCCGGCACATAGGGCGTGAGCTGGCCAATCGGCCCGGCCACCTCCAGTGCCCCGGCCAGCCCGGCAGCGCCACCCGAGCTCAAGAGCGCGACCCACAGGGCCTTGCGCGACGAAAAGCCCGCATACCGCGCGGCGCTGGGGGCCAGGCCACCGACCTGCTGGGCAAAACCGGCGTAGGTACGAAACAGGAAGATCCACAGCGCCGCCGCGCCAGCCAGGGCGATCAGCAAGCCGATGCTGACGCGCGAACCGTCCATCAGGCGCGGGATCTGCGTGACCGCCTCGAAGGTTTTGGTCTGCGGAAAGTTGTAGCCCTGCGGGTCCTTCCACGGCCCAAAGACGAGGTAGCTCAGCACCATGTCGGCCACATAGACCAGCATCAGGCTGACCAGAATTTCATTGGCATTGAAGCGGTCGCGCAGCAAGGCGGTGATACCGGCCCAGACCATGCCGCCCAGCACGCCGGCAACGATGATGGCCGGGACGATCCATGGACCCGTCGTCTTGTCGGCCAGCAGCGCGACACCGCCGGCAGCCACGGCGCCAATCACAAACTGCCCTTCGGCACCGATGTTCCAGACGTTGGAGCGAAAACACACGGCCAGCCCGAGCGCGATGATCAGCAGCGGCGTGGCCTTGACCATCAGTTCGCCCAGCGCATATGGCGACTTGATCGGCTCCCAGAAGAATATCTGCAAACCGCGCACCGGGTCCTTGCCGAGCGCCATGAACAGGACCACGCCTATCAGCACCGTGATCAGCAACGCCAGCAGCGGCGAGCCAAAACTCCAGAGCTTCGAGGGCTGCGGGCGCGCTTCAAGCTTGAGCATGGCCGACCCCGCTTTCAGTTGCCGCCAGCGGGGCGTCATGCCACAGCCCACTCATCCACTGCCCCACCAGCGCCACCGTGGCTTCGGCACGCGGCAGAGGCGGAGAGATCTGGCCCTTTGCCATCACGTAAAACCGGTCGCAAATGTCAAACAACTCTTCCAGCTCCTCGCTGACCACCAGCACGGCGCAGCCGCTGCCGGCCAGCTTCAAGATTTCGCCGCGGATTTGCGCGGCCGCGCCCACGTCCACGCCCCAGGTCGGTTGCGAGACGATCAGCAGCGCCGGGTTCGCCGCGATCTCGCGGCCGACGATGAACTTCTGCAAGTTGCCGCCCGACAAGGATTGCGCGGCCGCGCCCGGCCCGCCGGCCTTGACCTTGAAGCGCTCGATGATGGCCGCCGCCTGCGCGCGCAGCGTGCTCAGTTGCAACCAGCCGCCGCGTCCGACCGCGTTCTTGCGCGTGAGCAGCAGGTTGTGCGCCAGGCTCAGCGCCGGCACCGCGCCGCGGCCCAGCCGTTCTTCAGGCACAAAATGCAGACCCAGTGCGCGGCGCTGCGCCGGGTTGAGCCGACCCGCGCCCTGCCCCGCGAGCTGGATGGCCGCTGCTGGAGCGCGCGTGTCTTCGCCAGACAGCGCGTACAGCAGCTCTTTTTGCCCGTTGCCCGAGACGCCTGCGATACCCACCACCTCACCGGCGCGCACATGCAGCGCAATCTGCTGCAAGTCCACGCCAAACTGGTCTTCGCGGCTCAAGCTCAAATCGCGCACATCGAGCACGGTCGCGCCCAGCGCCACCTCGCGGTGCTCCAGTGCCGGCGGCTCGGCGCCAATCATCAGCCGGCTCAACGAGGCATTGGACTCCTGGCGCGGGTCGCAGACGCCAGTGACCAAGCCGGCCCGCAGCACGGTGCAAGCGGTGCACAGTTCGCGTATCTCATGCAGCTTGTGGCTGATGTACAAAATACTGCAACCGCGTGCGGCGAGCCGTCGCAAGGTGACAAACAGGTTGTCCACCGCCTGCGGCGTCAGCACCGAGGTCGGTTCGTCAAGGATCAGCAGCCGGGGGTCGGTCAGCAGCGACCGGACAATTTCCACGCGCTGGCGCTCACCGACGCCCAGCGTATGCACCGGCCGCATCGGATCGAGCTGCAGGCCATATTCCCGCGTGGTGGTCGCTATGCGCCGCGACACCTCCGCGAGGCTCAAGCTTTTGTCCAGGCCCAGCCAGACGTTTTCGGCCACGGTCAGGGTGTCAAACAGGCTGAAGTGCTGAAACACCATGGCGATGCCGAGTGCGCGCGCTTCCTGCGGGTTGCGCACCACCACGTCCCGGCCATCCATGCGCACCGTGCCGGCATCGGGTTTGACGGCGCCGTAGATGATTTTCATCAGCGTCGATTTGCCGGCACCATTTTCACCCAGCACGGCGTGGATCTCACCGGGCTGCACCGTCAGCGCGACATCGCTGTTGGCAACCACCGCCGGATAGGCTTTGGTGATGCCAGTGAGCTGAAGGCGCGGTACCGTGCCAGCAGCTATCCCGGCTGAGGGGGTGAAAGGGGTCAAAGGGGTCATTGTCTCGTGTGGAATAGTTTTTATGTGTGTTTTAGGGCTCTAGCCCTTATCTGGCAAGAATAAGTAGCTATTGTTTTTGTAGCGATGCCGCCACCGCCTTGACCCGTTCGCGCAACCATTTGGCCGATGCCGAGGCGTGCGTGCGTTCATGCCAGAGCTGGTAATACACCATTTGCGGAAAGGCGATCGGGCAGGGCAAAACCTTCACCGCCAGCGTGTCCGTGAAGCGCTCGCAATACTGCCGGCCCGTCGTCAGCACCAGCAGGCTGAAAGCCACCATGGCCGGGATCAGGCCGAAATGCGGGCAACGCGCGGTGATGTTGCGCTGCAGGCCCAAGCCGTCCAGGTACACATCAATCACCCCTTTGGCGCCGGGGTGCGTCGGTGTCGGCGCAATATGTTCGGCCGCCAGCCAGGTGGCACTGTCCCAGCCGCGGCGCATGGCCGGGTGATGACTGGCGACCAGGCAGACCACCTCGTCAGCAAACAGCCGCGCCATGTGCAGGTCGTCGGGCGGTGCCGGCCAGTTGCCCACCACCAGGTCAAACTCGCCCTGGGCCAGACGCGCACGGTAGTCGGACTCGCCGGACAGCGCATGGATGTCGATCTGGCACAGCGGCGCCTGCTGTTTGATCTGCGCCACCAGTTGCGGCAGGAACAACGGGTCCATGTAGTCGCTGCAGGCCAGGCTGAAAGTGTGGGTGGCCGTGGCGGGATCAAACCCGCGCGCATCGCTGAACATCACTTCGGCGGCACGCAAAATGCTCGCCGACGGTTCGATCATGCGCAAACCGGCGTCGGTGGGCACCATGCCGGCACCCGAACGCACCAACAGTGGGTCACCAGCCAGCTCGCGCAAGCGCTTGAGCGCCGCACTGACGGCGGGTTGGTACATTCCCAGGCGGATGGCGGCGCGCGAAACGCTGCGTTCGGTCAGCACGATGTTCAAGACCCTTATCAGATGGAGGTCTATCTTGTCGAATAAGGCCTGATCTTTCATACCTTTTTGCACATTGGCCTGATATGACGATCGGTATACCGGCTGAAGGCAAATAGTCTTACCCTAGTGCGCATGGACATTCAATCGCCTCTCAAAATCATTCAATTTATCAGGGGTGGCGAGCTGGTCTCGCTCGCCAATGTACCACCCAGCCGCACGCTGCTGGAGGTGCTGCGCGAAGACCTCGGACTCACCGGCACCAAGGAAGGTTGCGGCGAAGGGGACTGCGGTGCCTGCACCGTCGTGGTCGGCCAGGCCGAGGGCGGGCGCATGGCTTACCGGGCTGTCAATAGCTGCATCAAGTTGGCGCATTCGCTCGACGGCCAGGCGTTGTGGACGGTGGAAGACCTGGCTGCCACGGACGGCAGCCTGCACCCGGCTCAAGAGGCCATGGTTCAGTGCCACGGCTCCCAGTGCGGCTTTTGCACGCCCGGTTTTGTCATGAGTTTGTTCGGCATGTACCAAAACCATGTTTGCCAGGGCAAGGCCATCACACGCGAGCTGGCGCAGCAGGACCTGTCGGGCAACCTGTGCCGCTGCACTGGTTACCGGCCAATTCTTGACGCCGCGCAGCAGATGGCGGCACTGCCTCCCGTCAAGCTTGATGAAGCCGATTTGCTATCAAAACTGGAGCTGCTGACGCCCACCAGTCATAGGCTGGACGCCGATTTGGCTTATAAGTCCCCGCGTTCTCTGGCTGCACTGCTGGAAGCGCGCGCCGCCCACCCAGAGGCTCAGCTTGTCGCCGGCTGCACCGACGTGGGCCTGTGGGTCACCAAGATGCACCGACAGTTCGACCAGGTGCTGGACATCACCCAGGTGCAAGAGCTCAGGCATGTGGAGCACTACCCCCATCACATCGCCATAGGCGCAGCCGTCACGCTCAGCGACGCTTTTGCCGCGCTGGTGGCCGACCGGCCGCAACTGCAAACTTTTACCGCGCGTTTTGCGGGCCTGCCCGTGCGCAATGCCGGCACGCTGGGCGGCAACGTGGCCAACGGCTCGCCGATTGGCGACTCGATGCCGCTGCTGATTGCGCTCGGTGCCAGCGTGGTGCTGATGAGCCAGCGCGGCCACCGCGAGCTGCCGCTGGAAGCGCTGTACACGGGGTACCGGAAAAACGTCATGGCGCCCGATGAGGTGCTGGCGTGGGTCAAGGTGCCGAAGCCGGAGCGCCCTCACCCTCTCCCGGGGGGAGAGGGGAAAAGCCAGCGCGCTCCTGCTCCCTCGCCCCTCAGGGGAGGAGAGGAGGAGGAGGTAAACCAGAGCGCTCTTGCTCCCTCGCCCCTTCGGGGAGAGGGCTGGGGTGAGGGGCAGGAGCTGCTGCGTGTGTACAAGATTTCCAAACGCTACGACGACGACATCTCCGCCGTTTGCCTGGCCGTGAACCTGCAGATAGAGGCCGGCGCGGTGGCACGCGCCTCGATAGGTGCAGGCGGTGTCGCCGCCACGCCGGTACGCGCCCTACAAACCGAAGCCGCCCTCACCGGCCAGCCCTGGACGCTGCAAACCGTACAGCAGGCCATCAACACGCTGCGCACCGAGTTTTCACCCATCTCGGACATGCGTGCCTCCGGCGCCTACCGCAGCGAGGTGCTGGGCAATCTGCTGCAGCGTTTCTGGCTCGAAAGCCAGGGGCTGCAGCAGATCAACCTGGAATCGTTTGTACTCGAAGAGGTGACGCCGTGAACGCCCGCGAACAACCTCATAACGAAGGCCCGGTCAGCCGCGCCGACAACCCGTCCGGGCCACAGATGGCGGTGCCGCCGGTGACGCCGCCTCCTGGGCCACAGTCGCCCGCCCGCGGCGCGGCCGGACGCTCGCACAAACACGAAAGCGCACGCGCCCAGGTGGCCGGAGCCGCGACTTATGTGGACGACATTCCCGAGGTGCGCGGCACCCTGCACGCCGCGCCCATCCTGTCGACCGTCGCACACGGCCGACTGCGCGGTGTGGACGCCCGCGCCGCACTGCTCATGCCGGGCGTGCGCGATGTGATTCTGGTGCGCGACGTACCGGGCGACCCGCTGCTCGCCACCTTTGTGCATGACGAGCCGGTGTTTGCCTCGGGCACCGTCGAGCACATCGGCCAGGTCATTGGTCTGGTGGTCGCGGCTTCGGTGATGCAGGCACGGCGTGCCGCACGGCGGGTGGTGCTCGACATCGAGGAACTACCAGCCATCCTGAAGGTGCGCGATGCGCTCAAGGCCGAAAACTATGTGCTTCCGCCGGTATTCGTCAAACGTGGCGACGCCGCGCAGGCCTTGAAGTCGGCCCCGCACACGCTGAGCGGCCAACTCGAAGTTGGCGGCCAGGAGCATTTCTACCTGGAAGGCCAGGTCGCCTACGTGCTGCCGCAAGAGCAGAACCAGTGGCTGGTGTACTCCAGCACCCAGCACCCCGGTGAGGTGCAACACTGGGTCTCGCACGCGCTGGGCATCAGCAACCATGCGGTGCGTGTTGAATGCCGGCGCATGGGCGGCGGCTTTGGCGGCAAGGAGACCCAGGCCGGCCATCTGGCCGTGTGGGCGGCCATTGCCGCCAACAAACTGAAATGCCCGGTGAAGCTGCGGCTGGACCGCGACGACGACTTTCTGGTCACCGGCAAGCGCCACCCCTTTGCCTACGATTACACGGTGGGCTTCGACGACAGCGGGCGTCTGGCCGGCCTGAAGCTGATGATGGCCGCCAACTGCGGCTTCAGCGCCGACCTGAGCGGGCCGGTGGCCGACCGCGCGATTTTCCACACCGACAACGCCTACTTTCTCGAAGACGTGGAGATTGCGTCTTACCGCTGCAAGACCAACACACAAAGCCACACAGCCTTCCGAGGATTCGGCGGGCCACAAGGGGTGGTGCTGATTGAAACCATACTCGGCGACATCGCCCGGCAGTTGGGCCTGGACCCGCTCGATGTGCGCATGCGCAACCTGTACGGTGTTGAAGACCGCAACATCACCCATTACCAGATGAAGGTTGAAGACAATATCCTCCAACCTCTGCTATCAAAACTGGAGCTGACTGCGCAATACCGGCGTCGGCAAAAGGCCATTTCGGCATGGAACGCGCGCAGCCCGGTGATCAAGCGCGGCATGGCCATCACGCCGGTCAAGTTTGGCATCTCGTTCACCGCCACGCTGTTCAACCAGGCCGGCGCGCTGGTGCATGTGTACACCGACGGCAGCGTGCAGGTGAACCACGGCGGCACCGAAATGGGTCAGGGCCTGAACACCAAGGTGGCGCAAATCGTCGCCGATGAACTGGGCGTGGCCTTTGAAGACGTGCTGGCGACGGCCAGCGACACCAGCAAAATCCCGAATGCCTCAGCCACTGCCGCTTCTGCCGGCACCGACCTGAACGCCCGGGCCGCGCAGTACGCCGCGCGCAATGTGCGTGACAACCTGGCGCAGTTTGTGGCCGGCCTGGACAACTGCGGCGCCGGCGCCGTGCGCTTTGCGAGTGGCACCATCAGTTCGCCCCAAGCCAGCCGGCCCTTTCCCGAAGTGGTGCGCCTGGCCTATGCCAACCGCATCCAGCTCTGGAGCGACGGCTTCTACCGCACGCCAAAAATCCACTATGACAAAACCACCCTGACTGGGCGGCCGTTCTATTACTTCGCCTACGGCGCCGCGTGCACGGAAGTCGCCATCGACACGCTGACCGGCGAAAGCCGCGTGCTCAAGGTGGACATCCTGCACGACGTGGGTACAAGCATCAACCCGGCCATCGACATCGGCCAGATCGAGGGTGGTTTTGTGCAGGGCATGGGTTGGCTGACCACCGAGCAGTTGGTGTGGAATGACAAGGGCTACCTCAGCACCCACGCGCCCAGCACCTACAAAATCCCCGCGACCGGCGACATTCCGGAACACTTCAAAGTCGATTTCTGGCCGGAGCCGAATCGTGAAGACAATGTTTTCGGCAGCAAGGCGGTCGGCGAGCCGCCCTTTATGCTGGCGATCAGTGTGCTGGAAGCGCTCAGGGAGGCTGTGTCTGCGGCGCGCGCCGGAGCTGTTCGGCTGGATGCGCCGGCGACTGCCGAGAACGTACTGAGGGCACTTAAAGCCTGAGGCGTTCATGGCATCAGCCCATCCGAATTCTCACCGTTTCCGCCCCGTCAGCAATCGAATAGCATGACGGCTATGACCATGACCTCCGAAGCTATCGAACACACCGCCGCACTGACGCTGGCGCATTATGAGCGTCACGCAGACGAGTTCTGGCAAGGCACGCGCGATCATGACGTCAGTCAAAACATCGCCGCGCTGCTGCACTACATTGAGGCACCCCCGCCGTTTGAGCTGCTCGACTTCGGGTGCGGTCCAGGACGCGATCTCAAGACCTTCCAGGAGCTCGGCCACCACCCCACCGGTCTTGAGGGAGCAGCGCGGCTTGCCACGATGGCGCGCGCCTACAGCGGCTGCGACGTGCTGCAGCAGAATTTTCTCGAACTCAATTTGCCTGCCGCGCACTTCGACGGCGTGTTCGCCAACGCCGTGCTGTTCCATATCCCCAGCCAGGCCTTGCCACAGCTACTCAATGAGCTGTATGCGACCCTGAAACCAGGCGGCGTACTCTTCAGCTCCAACCCGCGCGGCGATGGGCGGGAGGGGTGGAGCGGCGAGCGCTACGGCGTCTTTCATGACTTGGAGGCGTGGCGCACCTATTTGTCAGCAGCGGGCTTCGTCGAACTGACGCACTACTACCGCCCCGCCGGCCTGCCGCTCAACCAGCAGCCCTGGCTGGCCAGCGTGTGGCGCAAGCCGGGGGCCTGAGAATGCCGGGCTGCATGGGCAAGTACGCAACAAAATAATCCCGAGCTGTCTTCATCAACCTCGGCAGCGACCACCCAGCCGCGTCGAGGCATTTGCCTACCTACACAAGCACGAAGCCGTGGCCTTGAACGCCAAGGTCACGCTAAACAACCTGCGTCTTTTTGGCCTCTTACCCGCTTGGTCAACATGGTTGACTCAATTACTCAAGCATGGTCCGATGTATTGTTGACTAAAATAGTCAACAATACAGGTTCAATTTGAGAGGTAAATGGTTATGGCAATCACCTTGACGGAAAAAGCAGCGAAAAAAATTCAATCGCAGCTGGCGAAAAACGGCAGCGGGATTGGGTTGCGCCTGGGCATAAAAAAGGTCGGCTGTAACGGTTTTGCCTACACTTTTGACTACGCCGCCGAAGCGCTGGCTGGCGACCAGGTGTTCGAGTCGCACAACACGATGCTGGTGGTTGATGCTGTCAGCCTGCCATTTATCGATGGTTCACACCTTGATTTCGTCAAGGAGGGTTTCAATGAAAGCTTCAAGTTTGACAACCCCAACGCCCAAGGTGAATGCGGTTGTGGTGAAAGCTTCAATCTAAAAAAATAAGCAACGCCAAACCGTAAATCGTCACTGGGGACGCGCATGAGCGTGGCCCGGAAAACAACCAGAGGTAAGTTCAATGAGTGCAGTACTGCAAAACTTGGTCAACCAGCCCTACAGGCACGGCTTCGTCACCGACATCGAATCGGAGGTCGCGCCCAAGGGTCTCAATGAAGACATCATTCGCATGATTTCGAGCAAGAAAAAAGAGCCCGGGTGGCTGCTCGACTTTCGCCTCAAATCCTACCAGGCATGGCTCAAGATGACCGAGCCCGAGTGGCAAAACTGTCATCACCCGAAGATCGATTATCAGGCGATCAGCTACTACGCCGCACCCAAGATCAAAGCCAAGTTAAACAGTATCGATGAGGTCGATCCCGAGTTGCTGCGTACCTTCGAGAAGCTGGGTGTGCCGCTGCATGAGCGCATGGCGCTGGCGGGCGTTGCGGTCGATGTGATTTTTGACAGTGTCTCGGTCGCCACCACCTACAAACACAAGCTGGCCGAAGTCGGCGTCATTTTCTGCTCCATGTCGGAAGCGGTGCTGGAGCATCCCGAGCTGGTGCAGAAGTATCTTGGCACCGTGGTTCCCACTGGCGACAACTTTTACGCGGCGCTCAATTCGGCGGTATTTACCGACGGCTCGTTCTGTTTTATTCCCAAGGGTGTCAAGTGCCCGATGGATTTGTCGACCTACTTCCGTATCAATACCGAGGAGTCGGGGCAATTCGAACGCACGCTGATCATCGCCGAGGAGGGGGCGTCCGTGTCTTATCTGGAAGGTTGTACCGCGCCGGCGTTCAGCACCAATCAGTTGCATGCGGCGGTGGTCGAACTGGTCGCGCTTGACAATGCCGACATCAAATATTCAACGGTACAGAACTGGTATGCGGGTGATGAAAACGGTGTCGGCGGCATTTACAACTTTGTCACCAAGCGGGGGCTGGCCAAAGGTGTCAACGCGCGTATTTCGTGGACCCAGGTCGAGACCGGTGCAGCGATCACCTGGAAGTATCCCTCGGTGGTCTTGCTGGGTGACAACTCGGTTGGTGAGTTCTATTCGGTCGCGGTCACCAACAACTACCAGCAAGCCGACACCGGCACCAAGATGATCCACATTGGAAAAAATACGCGCAGCACGATTGTCAGCAAAGGCATTTCCGCCGGCAAGTCGAACAACAGCTACCGGGGGCTGGTCAAAATTGCAGCCAGTGCCACCGCTGCGCGCAATTACTCACAGTGCGACTCGATGCTGATTGGCGAAGAGTGCGGCGCCAATACCTTCCCTTATATCCAGGTCCTCAACAACAGCGCCCAGGTTGAGCACGAGGCGTCAACCTCGAAGATCGGTGAAGACCAGATGTTTTACTTTGCCCAGCGCGGCGTCGATGCCGAGGCAGCGGTGTCGATGATCATCAACGGCTTCTGCAAAGACGTATTTCAACAATTACCTCTGGAGTTTGCAGTCGAGGCGACCAATCTCCTGAGCTTCAAACTGGAAGGAAGTGTCGGATGATTTACCCGAACAGCAAAGTATTACTCGAAGTGCGTGGACTGTGCGCGAGCGTCAATGGCGTCGAAATTCTGAAGGACCTTGACTTCACGGTCAGGAGCGGTGAAGTTCACGCCATCATGGGCCAAAACGGTTCGGGCAAGAGCACCTTCGCCAAGGTACTCGCGGGCCACCCTGCCTATGAAGTGACCAGTGGCAGCGTGCTGTTCGAAGGCCAGAACCTGTTGGCGCTGAAACCCGAAGAACGTGCGCGAGCCGGCTTTTTTCTGGCCTTTCAGTATCCAATCGAGGTGCCCGGCGTCGGTAACGGCCAGTTCCTGCGCCTCACCTACAACACGCTTCAAAAACAGCGTGGCAAGGAAGAACTCGACCCGCTTGAGTTTGACGACTTCGTGCGCGAAAAGATGAAGCTGCTGGAAATGAATCCCGATTTTCTGGACCGCAGCGTCAATGAAGGTTTCTCCGGTGGCGAGAAGAAGCGCAACGAAATACTGCAGATGGCACTGCTCGAGCCCCGTCTGGCCATCCTTGATGAGACCGATTCCGGCCTTGACATCGACGCGCTGAGGGTCGTCGCCCACGGTGTGAATCAGCTCACCACCCAAGACAATGCGATGGTGATGGTGACGCATTATCAGCGTCTGTTGAACTATATCGTGCCCGATTACGTGCACGTGATGGATGGCGGCCGCATCATCAAGACCGGCGGCAAGGCGCTGGCACTGGAGCTTGAGACGCGCGGCTACGAGTGGGTCAGCGCCGAGTACCAGTCCGCGGCGAGTGTGCCCGCATGATTGATGCCACCGCACCGACGCCGGCGCCGGCGTCGTCACTTATCGGGCCTTATCTCGAAAGCCTGTTGGCAGGACAGCCGCAACTGGAGGCAAGCCCCTTGGCGTGGCTCAAGGCGCTGCGCGCGGAGGCGGTTGAGCGCGTGGGCGTGTTGAAACTTCCCACCACGCGAGACGAGGAGTGGCGTTTTACCGATATTTCCCTTCTCAGCAAAATGTCGTTTGCGTCAGCGCTCAGTGCCACTTGTCTGGAAGCGGCAGATGCCGCCCCCTTTTATATCGAAGAAGCAAGCACCCGACTGGTGTTTGTGGATGGTATCTATGCGCCGGAGTTGTCCAGTCCCAATGCAGGTAGTGCTAGCCACAGCGGCGTGGTGGTGTCCAACCTGACGGCCGCGATGACTGCGCACGCAGCGGCGATAGAGCCTCATCTGGGCCGCCACACAGCATTCAAAAACGACGTATTCGCCGCGCAAAATACCGCATTTCTGCACGATGCCGCCGTGGTCATCGTGCCGCGTGACGTAGCGGTGGCAGCGCCAGTCCATTTGCTGTTTATTGCGACCCAAAAAGATGTTGTGAGTACCCCGCGCTGTCTGGTGCTTGCCGAGGCTGGCAGCGCCGTGACCGTGATCGAAGATTACGTCGTGTTGTACCAACTGGGCTGGCAGGAAGAAGCCCATTTCACCAACGCCGTTACCGAGGTCGTGCTGGCAGACAATGCGCATGTGACGCACATCCGGGTTCAGCGCGAAGGCAGTAAAGCGTTTCATATTGCCAACTGCGCGGTGTCGCTTGGGCGCGCCAGCAACTACCAGTCGGTCAGTGTCGCGCTGGGTGCGCGCATTTCTCGCTACAACCTGAACGTGCTGCAAACAGCCGAGGGCGCCACCTGTGCGCTTGACGGCCTGGCGCTGATCTCTGGCAGGCAGTTGGCCGACACCCATAGCTGTATGGACCATGCTCATGCCAACGGCAGCAGCCGCCAACTGCACAAATGCATCGTCGGCGGCAACGCACATGCCGTCTTCAACGGCAAGGTCATGGTGCGCGAAGGCGCGCAGCGTACCGACGCCCAGCAGACCAACCGCAACCTGCTCTTGACCGCCAAGGCGCACATCGATACCAAGCCGCAACTGGAGATTTTTGCCTCCGACGTCAAGTGCACGCACGGCGCAACCGTTGGCCAGCTCGACAGCGAAGAGGTGTTTTATCTGCAAAGCCGCGGGCTGACCGAGGCGGCGGCCCGAAACCTGCTGACCTATGCGTTCGGTGCCGAGATCATCGACCGCATTCCGATCGCATCGCTCAAGCGGCAACTCGAGCAGACGGTGCTCGAACAAACAACAAGTCTGCCATGAACGCCCTGCAAGCGGTACGCAAAGCACCAGCGGCGCCAGGCCTGGACGTCGAGCGGATTCGCGCCGATTTTCCGATCCTTAAATTGCAGGTCAACGGCAAGCCGCTGGTCTACCTCGACAATGCGGCGTCGAGCCAGATGCCGCAGCAGGTCATTGATCGGCTGGTGCGGTATCAGGCCACGCAGCACGCCAATATCAATCGTGCGGTGCATAGCCTGTCGGAGATCGCGACCAACGAGTATGAGCAGGCGCGGCGCAAGCTGCAGCATTTCATCCATGCGCGGGAAGAGCGCGAAGTGATCTTCACCAGCGGTACCACCGATGCCATCAATCTGGTGATGCACGGCTACGGCCGCAAGTTCATCGGGCCTGGCGACGAAATTATCCTGACCACGATGGAGCACCATTCCAACATCGTGCCGTGGCAGATGCTGGCCGAGGAAAAGGGCGCAACGATTCGTGTGGTGCCGATCAACGACGCTGGTGAGCTGGTGATTGAGGACTACGAGAAGTTGTTCAACAAGCGCACCAAGTTCGTCGGCGTGATGCAGGTCTCGAACGCGCTGGGCACGATCAACCCGATCAAGCAGATGATCGCCTTTGCCCATGCGCGCGGCGTGCCGGTGCTGGTCGATGGCGCGCAGGCCGTGCCGCACATGCAGGTCGATGTGCAGGATCTCGACTGCGACTTTTACGCATTTTCGGGTCACAAGCTGTGTGGCCCGACCGGCATCGGAATCCTCTACGGCAAGGCGGCGCTGCTGGAGCGGATGCAGCCCTTCAAGGGCGGTGGCGACATGATCATGTCGGTGACGTTCGAGAAAACCACCTACAACACGATCCCGCATAAATTCGAGGCCGGAACACCCCCTATTGCGGCGGCCATCGGACTGGCCGCCGCAGTGGATTATTTGTCGGCCATCGGCATGGACGCCATTGCTGACCACGAACTCGACCTGCTCAATTACGCGACCGAACAGATGAACCGGATGCCGGGCGTGCGCATTATCGGCACCGCCCGCGACAAGGCCTCGGTCATATCGTTCGCAGTTGACGGCGTGCATCCGCACGACATCGGCACCCTGCTCAATCAGGAGGGCGTCGCAGTGCGCACCGGACATCATTGCGCGCAGCCGGTGATGCAGCGCTTCAAGGTGCCTGCCACCTCGCGCGCCTCGTTTGCGTTTTACAACACCTTTGCCGAAGTCGACGCCCTGATCGCCGGCATTCGCAGTGTGCAGAAAGTGTTTTCATAATGGCCGACCCCAGAGCTTTGTATCAAGAGGTCATCCTCGACCACAACAAGAAGCCGCGCAATTACGGCACGCTCGCGCACGCCAGTCACCAGGCGGCGGGCCACAACCCGCTGTGCGGCGACCAGATCGACGTGGCACTCCATCTCAGTGACAAATGCATCGACTGCATCGCGTTTCAAGGTGCATCGTGCGCGATCTGCAAGGCGTCGGCGTCGATGATGACGGTGGCTGTCAAGGGCAAGACCCGGGCCGAGGCAGAAACACTGATTCACGAATTTACCGCTATGTCGACCGGCAAACTTGATCTGAGCGGCGATCATCACATCGGGCGGCTGGTGGTGTTTGCCGGCATAGCCGACTTGCCGGTGCGCGTCAAATGCGCGATTTTGCCGTGGCACACGCTGCACGCCGCATTAAACGCCGTTGAGAGCACATCGACCGAGGCGGAACTTGATCCGATGCACGTGACGATCGGTAATGCATGAAGATGAAAATAATTTCCCCTCATGGCGTACACAGCGCTTCACGCCGGACGCCTGGCTAATTCACCCGTAAAGACGGCAACTAAACAACTTTGGAGAATGAACATGACGGATGCGCAGACCAGAATCAACCAGCAAGTGACGACCAACCCGGTCGTGCTTTACATGAAGGGCACGCCGCAGTTCCCGCAGTGTGGCTTCTCGGGCTCGGCGATCCAGATGCTGAGGGCCTGCGGCGGACCGAGCCTCTTCACGGTAGACGTGCTGGCCGACCCGGAAATCCGGGATGGCATCAAGTCCTACGGCAACTGGCCGACCATTCCGCAGCTTTATATCAAGGGCGAATTTGTGGGTGGTTCGGACATCATGCGCGAGATGTTCGAGCAAGGTGAACTGCAACAATTGCTGCAGGCAGCAGAGGGATAAGTTTGAGGAAATCAACATGCCAAAAATTGCTGACATCGAAGATACCCCCAACCCGAATGCGGTGAAGTTCACGCTTCATGAGCCTCTGACCTGGGGCATTTCGCATTCCTACGAGAACGCAATCCAGGCCCAGGACGATGCGCTCGCCTCCACGCTGTTCGACATTGAGCATGTCAGCAATGTGTTTTACGTGGATCGCTGGCTCACCGTGACGCAGGATGGCGGCGCCGACTGGCCGGAGCTGGTGCGCCTGATTGCCGTGCCATTGCGCGCCGCACCGGCGGCGGCCGCGCAGTCCGCCGCTTCAGTTTTCGCAGCGCGCACGGCAATTGCCGACCTTGATGTCGAAGATCAGGAGCGGCTTGAGCATATCAACGTGCTACTGGATGCCCAGATACGCCCCTATCTGAAAAGCGATGGCGGCGATCTGCATGTGGTTGGTCTGGCCGGCAACCAACTCAGCGTGCACTACCAGGGCGCATGCGGCACCTGTCCAAGCTCGATATCCGGCACGCTCAAAGGCATCGAGAACCTGGTTCGAACCATAGAGCCGGACATCGAAGTCGTGGCTGTTTAGATTAGCAATCGCTGTTCTATCCCACGGCTACTTTCCCACGCTTAGTTGGGCTAGTACTGCAACCCGAAAATATCCAAACATGAAAGCGCGTCTTCGCACCCATGGCGGCGTTGCAACTCTTGCGAAGGCGGCCAGCCTTCGCTGCGGCTTGCGCCTTGCCCTGGGCACGAAGCCATCACTTTCATTATGTTTCGCTACTTCCGGGTTGCAGTACTAGTGCCCGACTGGCTAAAAACTTGAAAAGACTAAAAAATCGCATGAGTCAAAATTTCACGGCGCGAGCCATCGAAGAATCTGTTTTACAGGCACCGTCCCCGACAGAAAAAGCACAGAGGCTAGAACAAGGGTTTACCGAGCAGGACTGGCGCCGACTCCTGATCAGCTTGGGGGAGAATCCCGATAGAGCGGGCCTGGTAGAAACACCGTCCCGCGTTGCAAAAGCCTGGAAGCACTGGACTTCCGGCTACGCCAAAGACCCGGCTGAATGTCTCAAAGTATTTGAAGACGGCGCGCAGGAGTACAACGAACTCATCGTGCTACGCGGCATCCCTGTGTACAGCCATTGCGAGCACCATCTAGCGCCATTCTTTGGCAGTGCCACGATCGGCTATGTACCCAACGGAAAAATAGTAGGCTTGTCAAAGCTGACGCACCTGGTCGATTGCTTTGTCCATCGATTGCAAGTGCAAGAGCGACTCACCATCCAGATTGCCACTGCCCTGATGACGCACCTGGAACCGCAAGCCGTTGGCGTAGTCATTCGCTGTCGCCACCTGTGCATAGAAAGTCGCGGCATTCGCACCCAGGGAGAAGAAACCGTCACCTCATCCATGCTCGGCACATTGCAATCCAACCACGCATTGCGCGCGGAATTTTTCGCTGTTGAGCGTAAAGCGTAATTTTGTTTCTGTAAAAGGCGGCATCGAATCCCCCTGCCGCGCTACCAATAAGGAGAGTCACATGTCATCCCATCCAACTGAGTTCCAAGGTTCCGTCATCGATGCCCTGCGCGAGGCCATCGAGCGCCAGGTTCCTGATTCACGGGCCGAAGTAAACGGCGGCGGCGGCCATTACACCATCGAGGTCACGTCGCCCGCGTTCGCCGGCAAGAACATGCTGCAGAGCCAGCGCTTGGTGTACAGCGCTATCACCGATTTAATGAAAGGGGACATGGCGCCGGTGCATGCCGTCGACAGTCTGAAGACCCGGACACCCTGAGCAAAGATAGCCTGGAGAATCATTGAAGAGACAAGGAACTTAGCCATGCAGACCACTGAGCACGACCCACAGCAGCACGCGCCTGACGCGTTATCCCAGCCGCCCGTCGGCCCCGAGAAGCTGCCCGGAATCCGTCACATCATCGCCGTCGGCAGCGGCAAAGGCGGCGTCGGAAAATCCACGGTGAGCGTCAATCTGGCGCTCGCGCTGCAGCAGCTCGGGGCGAGTGTCGGGATAGTAGACGCCGACATTCTTGGCCCCAGCATCCCCGGCATGCTTGGCATTCCGACGGGTGAGCCGCCAGCGATGACCCCGGAGGGCAGGATGATCCCGGCGGAGCGGCACGGCCTCAAGGTGGTGTCTATGGGCATGCTCACCGGCGACGACAAACCGGCCGTCTTGCGCGGGCCGATGGTGGGCAAATACCTGAAGATGTTCGTCGGCGGCGTGCAATGTGGAGCGCTGGACTATCTGATCCTCGACCTTCCGCCAGGCACCGGCGACACCCAGTTGACGCTGGCGCAGAGCATGCCGCTGTCGGGCGTGGTGATCGTGACGACACCCCAGGCCGTGAGCCTCAAGATCGCCCGCCGCGGCTTGCGGATGTTTGAGAAAGTGCAGGTCCCGATTCTCGGGATCGTCGAGAACATGCGTACCTTCACCTGCCCCCACTGCGGCGAGAGCACGGATATCTTCCGTCACGGTGGCGGCGAGCAGATGAGCCAGGAGCTCGGCGTCCCGTTCCTCGGCGCCCTGCCTCTCGATGCCGATGTCGTCACCTGCGGTGATGAGGGCAGGCCCATCGTGGTGGACCAGCCGACGTCGGTCAGCTCTCTGGTGTATGCCGCCATCGCCGCAGCGCTGGTGGAGCAGCTCCACGCGGCGGTCGCGACGCTGAAGCCCTTTGTCTGGAAGTGGGACAGCAACGATGGTGCACCGGCCTGGCTGGAAGACGCGGTGCGGCCCTCCGGAGCGCGCAACACGCCCATCGGACTCCTGCGCCGCGATCCGCGTACCTTGTCCATCTTGTGGGAGGACGGTCATCGCGACGACTTCGACGTTCGCGACCTGCGCCTGGCGTGTCATTGCGCCCTGTGCGTCGAGGAGATGAGCGGACGCAAGCTGCTCGATCCCAAGACGGTGCGCGCTGATGTGAGCCCGCGCCAGATCGTGAGCGTAGGCAACTACGCGATCGGGTTCGATTGGAACGATGGTCATAACAGCGGTATCCATTCTTTCAACGACCTGCGCGCCATGGGCGAGCGCGCTGCGGCGAAGAGCGTCGAAAATGTCTGAAGCCCTGACTGTGGATAGGACGGCTGAGAATCCGACGCTGGTGGAGCAGCCGATCCGCATCCGCGCGGAGACTTCGCTGGCCGACCCCGACACCTGCAAGTTCACCGTGAGCCGCAGCTTGCACCCCGGTGGCCCCTTCTTCTTCCGAAACAAGGAAAGGGCTGCCGGCTCGCCGCTGGTCGAGCGACTGTTCGCGCTCTCCGGTGTGGCCAATGTGCTCATCGCGGAAAACGTGGTGACCATCGGCAAGGAGTCGGGCGCCTCGTGGGCGGGTCTGAAAGCGGCCATCGGAACGGCCATCCGGACGCAGCTGCTCACCGGCGTGCCGGCGATCCTGGAGATGGCGACCTGCGCCAGCACGCAGGGCAGGTCCGACGCCGAGCTTGGCGTGGTCGTTCAACAACTGCTGGACAAGGAAGTCAATCGTTCCATCGCGAACCACGGCGGGAAGATTTCGCTCGTGGAGGTCCGCGAAGGCAAGCTTTTCATCAGCATGAGTGGCGGCTGCCAGGGCTGCTCGTCCTCTCAGGTGACGCTGAGGCAGGGCTTCGAAGTCATGGTGAAAAGGGTCGCCCCGGAAATCGAGGAAATCGTCGATGCGACAGACCACGCAGCGGGGAAGAAGCCGTTCTACCCGCGCGCAGTCAGTCCACGCAACAAAGACCCCCATGACCGCCAAGGTAATTGAATTTGTGAATGAAGGATTGAAATGAGCGAATGGATCACGGTAGCGCGGGCCGAAGAGCTCACGCCAGGCGAGCGGCGGGCTACAGAGGTGGACAACGCGCAGATCGCCGTATTCAACCTCGACGGTCAGTACTTCGCCATCGAAGACGTCTGCACCCATGATGGGGGACAGCTCACCGGCGGCACCGTCGAGGGTGATCAGATAGTTTGCCCTCGACACGGGGCACGCTTTTGCATCCGCACCGGCGCGGCATTGTCCGCGCCAGCTTACGAGCCGACCAGAACCTTCCCGCTGCGCATCGAAAATGGTGAGATTCAGATACGCGATAGCCGCTGGGATTGATTCCAACAAGCAATTCCCCCTCACCCCAACCCCTCTCCCGCAAGCGGGCGAGGGGAGCACTGAGAGTCGCTGCGCGATTTTCACGTTACCAGGACAACCCCATCATGGCCATTGAAACCATCCGCTTCAGAAATATCGTGTCGGTGTTACCGCACGCGTCCGCGATCAGCCCTCGGCCGGACCAGCAAAGAGGTTCCCTCAAGACCAAGCGCGACGAGAACCTTGCCGTCGAAAGACTGCCCAAGCCAAACTGGATTCGCGTCAAGGCGGCGTCATCCTCGGGCCGCTTCAGTGATATCAAGCACATCGTACGCGCCAACCAGTTGGTGACTGTGTGCGAAGAAGCATCCTGTCCCAACATCGGCGAATGCTGGAGCAAAGGCACCGCGACCTTCATGATCATGGGTGACAAATGCACGCGGCGCTGCCGGTTCTGCAACGTCAGCACCGGTCGCCCCGATGAGCTGGATGCCCACGAACCGCAACGGCTTGCCCAAACCATTGCCTTGATGAAACTCAATTACGTCGTTATTACTTCAGTTGATCGCGATGATTTGCGTGACGGCGGGGCCAGCCATTTCGTCGCCTGCATCCGCCATATCCGCGCACTGTCACCGAATACGCGCATCGAAATCCTCACGCCCGACTTTGGTGGCCGCCTGGACTTGGCGCTGGGAATCCTCAGCGTCGTACCGCCGGACGTGTTGAACCACAACATCGAAACCGTGCCGCGCCTGTACAAAGAAGCCCGTCCTGGCGCGGATTTCCAAAACTCGCTCAACCTGTTAAAGAATTTCAAGCACGCGCATCCCGCCATACCGACCAAGTCCGGTCTCATGGTGGGGCTGGGCGAGACCGATGCTGAAATTTTGCAGGTGATGCGTGACCTGCGCGCCCACGACGTGAATATGCTGACCATCGGCCAGTACCTGCAGCCATCCAGCGGCCACATGCCGGTGCGCCGCTACGTGAATCCGGACACCTTCATGATGTATGAGGATGAAGCCTACAAAATGGGGTTCTTGAACGCAGCGTCGGGCCCGATGGTTCGCAGTTCTTACCACGCGGATCAGCAGGCAGCAAGAGCAGGAATCGTCTGATTGTCTGGTTGATAAAAAATAAAACGCAGTTGGAGAACGATGAGCGAAGACGAAGTTGCACGTGTTGTCTCCGATTCTAAAAATGGTGAAATTCCTTGAACAAGCTGACGCTCAACAGGTTGAATAACCACGTTTATCTCGTCCTCTCAGACCAGGGTGAGCATGTGGGAAACCTGAAGTTGATCAACGGGGTATGGAAGTTCAAGGCTATTGGTTACGACCCGAATGGTGATGTCATTCCCGGCGGGGGCCCACTCACTGACCGGCACAATACCACCTTCGCGGCTCTCGACGAAGCGCTGATTAGAGCCAGCCTCGCCCCAACTTGACGGACTCAGGGCGCGCTGTACGGTTCACCTCTTTCTTGGAGACGATACGAAGCGGACTCAAGGGGCTTTAAAGGCATTGCGTTTTGTTCATCTGGTGTTACCCCCTAAAAACGTATGCCATAGAGGCTTTGCCGGGCTTCGCATGGCGCGAGCTCACCAACCTTATTCCCTGAACAACGCCTCAATCACCCCGCGCAACCACCTGTTCCCCGGATCAGCCTCAAAGCGTTTGCTCCAGTGCAGCGCTACCGTGAAGTCGCGCAGCGGAAACGGTGGCTCGATGATGGCGTAGCCGCCGTCGGCCGCAAAAATTTGTGCGATGTTGCGCGGCATCACCACCGCCAGGTCGGTGGCCTTGACGATGGAGGGCAGGACCATGAAGTGTTCGGTCGTCAGGCGCAAGCGGTCTTCGATCTGCAGCATCTGCAAAATGCGCAGCGTGTCGGAATGTGTGCGTACCGCGACAAATTCAAGCTGGCGCAGATCGTCCAGCAGTGCCTGGCTGCTCCGCCGCTTTTTGACAAAGGGGTGGCCCTCCCGCAGCAACACGATGTACCTGTCTTTGAGCAATTGAAGACGCTGGGTGTCTTTGACCGTCGGCAAAAAACCGAAAGCAAAATCGATGCGCCCGCTGTCCAGCGCGGCGGCAATGTCGCTGCCGGGCAAGGGCGAGGTTTCGATGCGCACGCCAGGCGCCAACCGGCGCAGTGCCACCATCAGCTCCGGCAGAAAGCGCGCCTCGCCAATGTCGCTCATGTGGATGCGAAACACCTTGCGCGACTGCAATGGCTCAAACAACGCCGATTCATTGAGCGCCAGCTCCAGCGTGGCCAGCGCGCTGCGCACCGCGTCGGCGAGCCGGTCGGCCTTCGGCGTGGGCTGCACGCCACCGCCTGCGCGCACAAACAGCGGGTCCTTGATCAGCAAGCGCAAGCGCGTCAGGCCCTGGCTGGCGGCCGGCTGCGTCAGGTCCATCAGTTCGGCGGCGCGGCTGACATTGCGCGTGCGGTAAACCGCGTCAAACAGCCGCAGCAGGTTCAGGTCGATGTCTTTTATATGCATTGAATGAATACCAGATAGTCTTGTTATTTTATTGATGGATAGTCGATTGGCCACCAAACTCCTTGTTTTCCACGAAAATAAAACACGGAGACAGCCTTGGAAGTTTCATTCAGCAAGGAAATCGAGTCGCTGCGGCTGAAAAGCGGCGAAACTTTCCATGGCGAGGGCATTCTCGCGATCACCAAAGCACTGCTCCAGTCCGGTGTGGCCTATGTAGGCGGCTACCAGGGCGCCCCGGTGTCGCACCTGCTCGACGTCATGGTGCAGGCCAAGCCCTATATGGACGAACTTGGCGTACACGTCGAGGCCTGCGCCAACGAAGCGTCGGCCGCAGCCATGCTGGGCGCGTCCATCCACTACCCGCTGCGCGGCGCCGTGACCTGGAAGTCGATAGTGGGCACCAACGTCGCGGCCGACGCGCTGTCCAACCTGTCCTCGCCCGGCGTGCTGGGCGGTGCACTGATTGTGGTTGGCGAAGACTACGGCGAAGGCGCCAGCGTGATTCAGGAGCGCACCCATGCCTACGCGCTCAAATCGACCATGTGCCTGCTGGACCCACGGCCTGACCTGGGCAAGATGGTGGACATGGTCGAGCACGGTTTTCGCATTTCCGAAGCGTCGAACATGCCGGCCATTCTGGAGCTGCGCATACGCGCCTGCCATGTGCGCGGCAGCTTTGAATGCAAGGACAACCAGCCGCCCGCCATCTCCAAGCGGCAATTGATGGAAGAACCCGCCGCCTTCGACTACGCCAAGCTGGCGCATCCGCCGGTCACCTTCCGCCACGAAAAACTCAAGACCGAGGAGCGCATCCCCGCGGCGCGGCGCTACATCATTGAGCAGCAACTCAACGAGCTGATGGACGGGCCACGCAAAGACATCGGCATCATCGTGCAGGGCGGTATTTACAACTCGCTGATACGCGCGCTGCAGCAGTTCGGCCTGTGTGATGCGTTCGGCCAGAGCGAGATACCCATCCTCGTGCTCAACGTGACCTACCCGCTGGTGCCCGAACAGGTGGCGGAATTTGCACTCGGCAAACGCGCAGTACTGGTGGTGGAGGAAGGCCAGCCCGAATACATCGAGCAGGAGATTGCCACCTTTTTGCGGCGACGCGACATCAACACGCCGCTGCACGGCAAGGACATGTTGCCCTCTGGCGGCGAGTACTCGGTGGAGGTGGTGGCGCAGGGACTCGTGCACTTCGTCGAGAAGTATTTGCTCCCTCTCCCTTTGGACTTGCTCCCTCTCCCTCTGGGAGAGGGCGGGGGTGAGGGCTCCCCCAGCGGGAGAGGGAGTCTGGAAGGGGCCAAGGCCTGGCTGCAGGGCAACACCGAACGCCGCAGCGCCGTGGGCACACAGATCGCGGCGCAGCTGAACCAGGCCCTTCCGGTGCGCCCGCCCGGCTTTTGTATTGGCTGCCCGGAGCGCCCGGTGTTTTCGGCCCTCAAGCTGGCGCAGCAAGATGTGGGGCCGGTGCACATCGCGGCCGACATCGGCTGCCATGCCTTCGGCACCTTTGCGCCCTTCTCTTTCGGCCACTCCATCCTCGGCTATGGCATGAGCCTGGCCAGCCGCGCCGGCGTCTCGCCCATGATGGCGCGCCGCACCCTGTCCATCATGGGGGACGGCGGTTTCTGGCACAACGGCCTGCTGACCGGTGTGCAGTCGGCGCTATTCAATGGCGACGATGCGGTGCTGCTGATCTTCAAGAACGGCTACACCTCGGCCACCGGCACGCAGGACATCATTTCCACACCGAGCGATGACGCCAAATTCAACGCGACCGACAAGCTGCAAAGCCTGACGGCCACCAACACCACGATTGAAAAAACGCTGCAGGGCCTGGGCATCCAGTGGCTGCGCACGGTGCACACCTACGAGGTGGAAGAGATGCGCCAGACGCTGAACGAAGCGTTTACCACCGACTTCAATGGCTTGAAGGTCATCATTGCCGAGGGTGAATGCCAGCTCGAACGCCAGCGCCGCATCAAGCCCTGGCTGGCCGGCCTGCTTAAAAAAGGCAAACGCGTGGTGCGTGTGAAATACGGTGTGGATGAAGACATTTGCAACGGCGACCATGCCTGCATTCGCCTGTCGGGCTGCCCGACGCTGACGCTCAAGGACAACCCCGACCCGCTCAAGGTGGACCCGGTGGCCACGGTGATCGACGGCTGCGTCGGCTGCGGCCTGTGCGGCGCCAATGCGCATGCGGCGACCCTGTGCCCCTCGTTTTACCGGGCCGAAGTGATCCAGAATCCCCGATGGCATGAGCGCCTGTTTGGCAGCGTACGCGGTGCATTGGTGCGGGCGCTACAGACATGACCCCCGGTCCCATGCATCAACAAAAACCCATCACCCTGCTGATCTGCGCCCTGGGCGGCGAGGGCGGCGGCGTGCTGACCGAATGGCTGGTCGATATTGCGTGGGCCAGCGGCTATGCGGCGCAAAGCACTTCGATCCCCGGCGTGGCGCAGCGCACCGGCGCCACCACCTACTACCTGGAAGTCTTTCCAGTACCGCTGGCAGAGCTGGGCGGCAAGCGCCCGGTGTTCAGCCTGAACCCGGTTCCTGGCGCGCTCGACGGTCTGATCTCTTCCGAGCTGCTGGAAACTGCGCGCCAGGTCGGCAACGGCATGGCCTCGCCGCAGCGCACGCTGGTCATCAGCTCCAGCAGCCGCACCCTGACCACGGCCGAGCGTATGGTGCCCGGCGACGGCCGCACTGACAACGCGCCGCTGCTGCAGGTCATCGCCGATCAAAGCCGCGCCACCCAGGTCTTCGACATGGGCGAGATGGCGAGGGAATGCGGCACCGTGGTCAGCGCCGTGATGCTGGGTGCAATGGCCGCCAGCGGCCTGCTGCCTTTTGCGCGCCAGGCGTATGAAAGCGTGATCCGGCACGGCGGCAAGGGTGCCGAAGCCAGCCTGCGGGGCTTTGACCGCGCTTTCGCACAAGTCCATACCCAGCAGGCGCAGACCGCGCTGGTTTCCAGTTTGCTATCAAATAGGGAGCTATCTACGCCCGCCAGTCATGGGCTGGAAGCCGATTTGGCTCATATTTTTCCGCCGCCGGTGCATGCCATGCTGGCGCTGGGATACGCGCGCATGCTGGACTATCAGGACCGCGACTACGCCGACCTCTATGTCCAGCGCCTGCAGCAGGTACTGCGAGCCGAGCAACTGGCCGACCCCGCCCTCGCGCACGGCTACGCCACCACGCGCGAGATGGCGCGCTGGCTGGCGCTGTGGATGGCCTTTGACGACATCGTGCGTGTGGCTGCGCTGAAAAGCAGCGCCAGCCGCTGGCAGCGTGTCGCCGGCGAGGTCAAAGCCAGTGACGGCGACTTGCTGCAGGTGTATGACCACTTCAAACCCGGCGCACCCGAATTTGCCGCGCTGTTGCCAGCCGGTCTGGCCGCGCGCGTGACACGCTGGGACCGCCAACGCGTGGCCCATGGCAAGTCGCCTTGGGCCCTGCCGCTGAAGATCGGCACACACTCGGTGGTCGGCATGGTGTCGCTGCGTCTGCTGGCCAGTCTGAAATGGCTGCGCGTGCGCGGCAGCCGTTATGCCACCGAGCAGGCGCTGATCGAGCAATGGCTGGCCGGCGTGGTGCGCAGCACACAAACCCATTGGCAACTGGGCCATGAAATCGCACTGTGCGGCCGTCTGATCAAGGGTTATGGCAGCACCAACGAGCGCGGCAAGGACAACCTGATGCATGTGCTGGCGCACCTGGCCACAGGCGCCGCTTTTGCATCGAACGAATCACGCGCTGCGGCCATTGCCCAAGCGCGCGAGGCCGCGCTGGCAGACGAAGCCGGCAAGGCGCTGGACCAGACCCTGGTGCAGCACGGCGCGC
The DNA here is from genome assembly GCF_030689685.1 of Polaromonas sp. Taxonomy (GTDB): domain Bacteria; phylum Pseudomonadota; class Gammaproteobacteria; order Burkholderiales; family Burkholderiaceae_C; genus Polaromonas. The sequence goes on from NZ_JAUYEY010000006.1 coordinate 130,955, forward strand.
CGGCCCGGCCGGTGAAGGCCCAGCCGATACGCTGGATGGACAACCCGCACCGCAAGCCGCGCGCTGCCAAGGCATCCTGATAGATCACTCCGAGTTACCACCACAGACCTTCCACTTTAAAAGGACAAACCATGAAAACCAGCTTCTATCCCCAGCGACGCGTATTGCTTGCCTTGGCACTTGCTGCCGGCGCCATGTTGCCCGCCGCCCACGCACAAACCGCCGCTTGGCCAACCAAGCCAGTACGCGTCATCGTCAACTTTCCGCCGGGCGGCGCGGCCGACCAGCTGGCGCGCGCCATCGGCGTGCCGCTGGCCGAAGCGCTGGGGCAGCCAGTGGTGGTGGAAAACCGCGGCGGTGCCAACGGCAACATCGGCGGCGAAGCGGTCGCCAAAGCCCCGGCTGACGGCTACACGCTGCTCATGAGTTCAGGCGGCATGGTGTCGGTCAATCCCCATCTCTATCCCAAAATGGCTTTTGATCCAGCCAAAGACCTGGTGCCTGTGGCCGCTGCTGCGCGCGTGCTGGTGTTTCTTGAAGTCAAACCAACGCTTCCGGTCAACAACATCAGGGAGTTTCTGGCCTACATGAAAGCCAACCCCGGCAAGTTGTCCTTCGGCTCACCGGGCAACGGCAGCTCACCCCACCTGGCCGCCGAGATGATGAAGGCCCAGACCAACACTTTTGCCGTGCATGTGCCCTACAGGGGCGCGGCGCCGGCCATGCAAGACCTGCTGGGCGGCCAGCTCGACTTCATGTTCGACCCCGGCATCGGCCTGCAACACGTGAGAGCCGGCAAGCTCAAGCTGCTGGCCGTGGGCAGTTCCAAACGGTCCCCGCTGTTTCCCGATGTGCCCACGCTGGACGAAGTCGGGCTGAAAGGGTTTGACGCCGACACCTGGTTCGGTTTTTACGCACCCGCCGGTACACCGGCCGACGTTGTGAGCCGGCTGAACCGCGAGATCAACAAGATACTCGGCAGCCAGGCCGTGAAGGACCGCATCCTGGCCATTGGTGGCATTCCGGCACCGATGTCTCCATCGGACTTCAACATGCGCGCATTGATCGACGGCGCGCGTTTTGGCGCCTTGATCCGGGCGCGGAATATCAAAGGCGATTAGCCCCCGGTAGCTCACTCCCACCGTTCGGGCTGAGCCTGTCGAAGCCTCCCTTCGACAAGCTCAGGGCGAACGGACCGGGGGCCTGACGACATCATGAACCCATGAGCAAACAGATCACCCACACCGTCCGCGTTGAATTCGGCGACTGCGACCCGGCGCGCATTGTGTGGTTTCCAAATTTTTTCCGCTGGATAGACGCCGCCTCGCGGAATTTCTTTGTGCAGTGTGGTGTGCCATCCTGGCAGGAGACTGAAAGAACCATGGGCGTGATCGGCACACCGCTGGTGGACACGCATTCGCGTTTTCTGCACACCGCCACTTATGGCGACACGCTGGATATCCAAGTGACGATTCCTGAATGGCGCGAGAAAAGTTTTGTGCAGCGTTACCGCATCATGCGCGGCGACGAACTCATCATGGAGTGCGACGAGGTACGCATCTTCGCCGGCCGCCGCGCCGACAACCCGGAAGCAATCCGGGCCTTGCCGATTCCGCCGGAGATTCGGCGGCTTTGTGAGTAAGTGATTGCCGCTGTCGTCATTCCCGCAAATCCTCTGCCCTTGTCATTGCGGGCCAGACCCGCAATCCATGGACCCGACTTCACCATTGAAATGGCAGGGACATGGATTCCGGCCTTCGCCGGAATGACAGACTCCTTTGCAGGCGTTGGCCAGCATCGTTTTCAACGCCAGAGCTGGCGAACCACATCCCAGAACATCATCAGCACAGCAAAACCCATCACCCCCACACCGCCCCAGCCAAACAAGCGCGTCTTGAAGCCGGAGGTGAAATTGCCCATCACCGACTTTTTACCGGCCAGTAGCATCAAGCCCACCATGATGGGCACCGCCACCACGCCGTTGATTACCGCACTCCAGTACAGCGCTTTCATGGGATCGATGGGCGTGAAGTCCAGGCCCGTTCCCACCAGGGTCGCGAGAATGATGATGGCGTAAAAACGCTTGGCCTCAAACCAGTGCCGCTCCAGGCCCTCGGGCCAGCCAAACGCTTCGGCCACCGCATAAGCTGCCGAGGAGGCCAGCACCGGCACGGCCAGCATGCCGGTTGCAATGATGCCGCCGGCAAACAGGGCAAACGCAAATTCGCCGGCCAGTGGGCGCAGCGCCTGCGCCGCCTGCGCCGCCGAGGTGACGTCGCGGATACCGGCCGCGTACAGCACCACGGCACCGAGCACCATGATAAAAAATGCAACGATATTGGAGAAAAACATGCCGATGTAGGTGTCTTGCTTGACACGGCGCAAATCGTTCCGTATCTCTGCGTCACTGCCCTGCCCTTTGCCCTTCAGACGCAGCTCTTCAACCTCCTGCGAGGCTTGCCAGAAAAACAGGTAGGGCGAAATCGTGGTGCCCAGCAGCGCCACAATCATCATCCAGTAGCCTGATGTCCACTGCAGCTTGGGAATCACCAGGTCGTACAACACCTGGCCCCACGGCACCTTCACCAGAAACACGGCAATCACGTAGGCAAACAAAAACAGCGTCAACCACTTCAGGATGGGCGCAAGCTTGCGGTAGGGCACAAACACCTGGAGAAGCACCGTGATCACACCAAAGGCCATGGAATGAAAATGCTGGGGGCCGCCCACCACCAACTGCAGCGCCTCGCCCATGGCGGCAATATCGGCGGCGATATTGATGGTGTTGGCAATCACCAGCAACAACACCATGGTCATCAGAAAAGCGCGCGGTGTGTGCTCGCGCAGGTTGGCGGCCACGCCCTTGCCGGTGACACGCCCAATCCGTGCGCTGACCAGCTGGATGGCGATCATGAAAGGCAGCGACAGAAACACGGTCCAGAGCAGCCCCGTGCCAAACTGCGCACCGGCCTGCGTGTAGGTGGCAATGCCGGACGGGTCATCATCGGCGGCGCCGGCGACAACGCCTGGACCGACATGGCGCAGAAAGGAGGGAACGCGCTTGAACATGCAGGGGAGCCTAACACGGACGTGTGCCGCCCCAATCCATCACTTCAAGACAAAATCTCCATTTTTCCCTTACCCGACGGGCGCCGGCAGCTATAAAATCAATAGCGCCCTGAAGTCATTCACATTGGTATGCGTCGGCCCGGTGAGCACCAGGTCACCTAGCGGTTCAAAGTAAGCATAGGCGTCGTTGCGGTCCAGGAAGCGGTCTATCTTCATGCCCTTTGCCAGCGCGCGCGCCAGCGTGTCAGGCGTCACAAAGGCCCCGGCGTTGTCTTCCATGCCGTCGATGCCATCCGTATCCGCTGCCAGTGCATACACACCGGCCTGCCCCTGCAGGCCCAAGGCCAGGCCCAGGCAAAATTCGCCGGCACGCCCGCCCCTACCTTTCGCGTCACCAGGCTGCCGGGGCCTGACCGTCACGGTGGTCTCGCCGCCGCTGAGGATCACACAGGGCCGGCTGAAGGGCTGGCCACGCAGCGCCACCGCACGGGCCAGCGCCGCGTGCACCTTGCCAACCTCGCGCGACTCGCCCTCCATCTCGTCGCTGAGGATGTAGGCCGTCAGCCCCGCCGCGCGCGCCGCAGCAGCAGCAGCTTCCAGCGACTGCTGGGGGGTCGCAATCATGTGAACTGCATGGCCCGCAAAGGCCTTGTCGCCGGGCTTGGGTGTTTCCAGCGCGCCGCTTTCGAGCTGCGCACGCAGGGCCGGCGGCACATCGATGTTGTAGCGTTTCAGGATGGCCAGCGCATCCGCGCAGGTGCTGACATCGGGCACGGTCGGGCCGCTGGCAATCACCGACGGGTCGTCACCCGGCACGTCGCTGATGGTCAGCGTCACCACCGTGGCCGGCGCACACGCCGCCGCCAGCCGGCCGCCCTTGATGCGCGACAGGTGCTTGCGCACGCAGTTCATCTCCCCAATGTTGGCGCCGCTGTTGAGCAGCGCCTTGTTGATGCCTTGTTTGTCTTCCAGGCTCAGGCCCTCGGCTGGCAGGGTCAGGAGTGCGGAGCCGCCGCCCGAGATCAGGCACAGCACCAGGTCATCCTTCGTGAGCCCCTGCGTCATCTGCAGGATGCGCTGCGCGGCAGCAAGACCGGCCGCATCAGGCACCGGGTGGGCGGCTTCGACAATTTCGATGCGTTGCGGCAGCCCCTCGGGGCGCGGCGGAATGTGCTGGTAACGCGTGACAACCAGACCTTCCAGCGGCGCCTCCGCCGGCCACAAGGCCTCGACGGCCTGCGCCATGGAGCCGCCCGCCTTGCCGGCGCCTATGACGATGGTCCGACCCTTCGGTGGCGGCGGCAAATGCGCTGCGGTGTTGTGCAGCGGCAGCGCGCGCTGCACGGCGGCCTGATAAAGATGCTCAAGAAAGGCGCGGGGATTGTTGGCGGGATTCGGTGCGGTCATTCGGTATCTCCAGACCCTATTGTGCCGCCGTAACCCGCTGGTAACTCCGCCGGAAGCCTGCGCCGTAACGACGGCGCGGGTGCTGCCGTTTACTTCTTGCCCAGACCCAAACGCTGCGCACCTTCGGTATACAGGCGGGTCTTGTCCTTCATGAAAGTGTCCATCTGGTCCACCCCCACGTTGACGAGCTCGAAACCGCTTTTGGCAGCCAGCTCCTTCATCTCGGGGTCGTTGTTCAGCGTGGCCCACATGTCAGACAGCTTTTTGCGAGCTTCTGGCGTGGTGGATTTGGGCACACCGATGCCGCGGTAGGCACCGTCCACCCAGTCCACGCCGAGCTCCCTGAAGGTCGGCACGTCCGGCAGCAGCGGATGGCGTTTTTCCATGGCCACGGCCAGGGCGCGCGTCTTGCTCTTGTTATTGATGGCAAAGGCGGTGTAGGTCACCGCGCCGTCGATCTGGTTGCCAACCACGGCCAGCGCCATGTCCCCGGTGCCCTTGTAAGGCACGTAGATGCTCTTGATGCCGAAGGCGGCATTGAGCCGCTCGTGCGAGGCGTGGTTGGCCGAATTCAGGCCCGAACCGCCCAGGCTCATCTTGCCGGGGTCTTTTTTTGCGGCAGCGATGAAATCGGCAAAGGTTTTGTAAGGGCTGGCCTCGGGCACCACCAGCGCGTCCGGCGTGAAGTGGAACCAGAACACCGGCGTCACGTCGGCCGTCTTGTACTGGACCACGCCCTCGATGGGCTGGAACACGATATGCGGCAGGTTCACGCCCACCACGTTCAGGCCATCGCCGGGCAACTGGTTCATTTGTGACCACATGAGGGCGCCACCGGCGCCGGCCTTGTACTGGATGACGGTGTCGACGGCCGGGCATTTCTTTTTGAGCACCACCTGCTGATGGCGTGCCGACAGGTCGGACTCGCCGCCCGGCGGGAAGGCCTGCCAGTACAGGAGGTTCTTGTCGGGACAGGGTTGGGCCAGCGCCAGGGGCGCCAGCAGGGCAAGGCTCAGGGATGCAATCAGCTTCTTCATGGTTTTGTCTCCTTCGGTTTTAATGGCTTCTTAATCAACTCTTGACTCTTGACTCATGCCTCAGGCGGCGCGGCGGTTTTCCTCCCGCATGCCGGACAGGCGCTCGCAAACGGCCTCGGTCACTTGCGCCATCGTGGCGCTGCCGCCCAGGTCGCGGGTGTGCAGCGAGGTATCGGCGGTGGTCTGCTCGATCACCTGCATCAGGCGTTGCGCCGCAGCGTTTTCACCGAGGTGCTCCAGCAACATCACACAGGACCAGAAAGTGCCGACCGGATTGGCCAGGCCCTTGCCCATGATGTCGAAGGCCGAGCCGTGGATGGGCTCGAACATCGACGGGTAGCGCCGCTCGGGATCAATGTTACCGGTGGGCGCAATGCCCAGGCTACCGGCCAGCGCGGCAGCCAGGTCGCTGAGCACATCGGCGTGCAGGTTGGTGGCCACCAGCGTGTCCAGCGAGGCCGGGCGATTCACCATGCGTGCCGTGCAGGCGTCCACCAGTTCCTTGTCCCAGCTCACGTCGGGAAACTCCTTGCTGATTTGCAGCGCAATTTCGTCCCACATCACCATGCCGTGGCGCTGGGCGTTGGATTTGGTAACCACCGTCAGCAGTTTGCGCGGCCGCGACTGCGCCAGCCGGAAGGCAAAACGCATGATGCGTTCGACACCAGCGCGCGTCAGGATGGACAGGTCGGTGGCCACCTCGATCGGGTGGCCCTGGTGCACGCGGCCACCGACACCGGCGTACTCACCCTCGGAGTTTTCGCGCACGATCACCCAGTCCAGGTCTTTGGCTGTGCAGCGCTTGAGCGGCGCGTCGATGCCGGGCAGGATGCGCGTGGGCCGCACATTGGCGTACTGATCAAACCCCTGGCAGATCTTCAGGCGCAGGCCCCAGAGCGTGATGTGGTCGGGAATATGCGGGTCGCCAGCCGAGCCGAACAAAATGGCGTCCATGCCGCGCAGCGCATCCAGGCCGTCATCCGGCATCATCACGCCGTGCTCTCGGAACCAGTCACCGCCCCAGCCGAAGGACGTGAAGTCGAAGCTGAAATTTTTCTGCGAGGCGGCCAGCGTCTGCAGCACCTGCTGGCCGGCTGGCACCACTTCCTTGCCGATGCCGTCGCCCGGGATGCAGGCGATCTTGTAGGTTTTCACGGGTTCTCCTGTTAAAGCAATGCCACTCACTTTACGGATTGCACTGCTCAAAAGAAGCGTCTAAAGTTATCCTATTGTTTACTTTGAGTTAAGAGTTATTCCATGTCCACACCGGTCTCCGCCCCTTCCGAGATGGCGTTTTTCAGCTTGCTGGCGCGCTGCGCCAGTTTCTCGGCAACCGCCCGTGAACTCGATGTCACGACACCAGCGGTCAGCAAACGCCTGGCGCAGATGGAAGGCCGGCTCGGCGTGCAACTTCTCAACCGCACGACGCGGCGCGTCAGCCTGACGCCCGAAGGTGAGCTGTACCTCGGCCATGCCCGGCGCATATTGGCCGAAATCGACGACATGGAACAATTGGTGTCCAGCGCGGTGGCCGCGCCCAAGGGTTTGCTGCGCGTGAACGCCACGCTGGGTTTTGGCCGCACCCACATCGCGCCGCTGATCTCGGGTTTTGCCAAGCTACATCCCGAGGTGCAGATCCAGCTTCAGCTCACGGTCGACCCACCGCCGGCCGACGACGACGCCTTTGATGTGTGTGTGCGTTTCGGCGAGCCGCCGGACGCGCGCGTGATCGCCCGCAAGCTGGCGCCGAACCGCCGCCTGTTGTGCGCGTCACCCGCCTACCTGGCCAAACGCGGCGCGCCCAAACTGCCGCATGAACTGGCGCAACACAGCTGCATCGGCATACGGCAAGGCGGCGAGGCTTACGGCATCTGGCGCCTGAGCGCGGGCAAACGCGTGGAAACTGTCAAGGTGCGCGGCAACCTGAGCACCAGCGACGGCGAAATTGCGGTGAACTGGGCGCTGGCCGGCCACGGCATTGTGATGCGGGCCGAGTGGGATGTGGCGCGTTACCTGCGCAGCGGCCGCCTGCGCCAGGTGCTGGAGAACTACCAGTCGCCGCCGGCCGACATTCATGCGGTCTGGCCGCAGCGGCACCAGGTGTCAGCCCGCGTCAGGGCCTTTGTCGACTATCTGGCCAGCCACTTCGAAAAAACCTCGACCCGCTCTGCAGGGCTGGTGAGCACTTGGTGAGCCGCCCCTTCCCAAGGCCTTACTGCCGGATGCGTCCGGTAGCGGTCACGATGCTCAACTCGACAAACCTGGAGCCGGACCGCATGCCGGGCTTGAAGCCGACCTTGTAGCCGCCCAGATCGACATCAATGCTGTCGAGCGCGTTGACAAACCCTTCACGCGATATCTTCGGCCCCATGCGGCGCGCGGCTTCCACGATCACCGCGCCGGCAATATAGCCCTCCATCATGGCGTAGCTTATCGGCACCTCCAGATTGGGGGTCTTGGTTGCGATGTCGCTGAACTCCTTGCTCAGCCGCCCTGAAATTTTGTAGGGATTGGGAGTGACCTGCGCGATCGCCAGGCCTTTGAGCTGGTCCTCACCGAGACGCTGGGAAATCTGTTCAATGTCCGCACCGGAGTGCGCAAACAACTGTGCCGTTCCGCCGTCCAGCCGGTACTTCTCGATGAAGGCCGCGGCGGCGGCACCGCTGGCGACCACGATGATGGCCTGCGGCGCGGCATTGATAAAAGTGTCGACCACGGCATTGGGCACCTTGTTGGTTCCCTGCACATAAGTAGCCTTGGCGGTGAGTTTGGCACCGCGGGCTTTCATCACCTCTTCCATGGCCGTCAGCAGCGTTGCCGCGCCAGCGCCATCAGGGTAAAACAGGCCCAGGCGGGTCACCCCCACCGTGACCAGGTGTTCAGTGATTTTGTTGATCTCATCGCGCAGGTTGGCACGCACGTTATAGACCAGAGGGGCTTCGCCGCGAATCTCGTCGACGCGGTAACCCACAAGGGCGATATTTTCGGTTTCCAGCAGTTTCGATGCCACCAGTTGGCCGACGATACGGTCGCCGAAATATCCGGCCAGCACCAGCGGACGGTTCTCGCTGAGCAGCGCCTTGGTGGCGGCAAGGTTGTCGGCGAGGCGCCCGCCATCGTCCTTGCGCACCAGGCTGAAGGTGTGGCCGTTGACGCCGCCAGCCTTGTTGGCCTTGGTCAAGGCCAGTTGGATACCGGTGGAGTAAGCGCGGGCCTGTGTACCTTCCAGCCCCGACAGGGGTGCGACCTGCCCGACGACAATCTGGGCGGCGCCTGCTGCCAGCGAGGCAGCCACGAAGCCGGTGATAACGAGCGTGCGAACCAGCAACTGGATGTGCATCATGTTTTGTCTCCTCGATGGTCAACGACGGCGGCACTTCGACCGTGCCTGGCCTGCTCGCAGCAACCTGTTTGCTGCGGTAGCGCATTGAAGCACGCCACAAGGCCGGCGTCGATACGCGGTATTACGCAGAACTTACAAGCTCAGTTGGCATGCCAACGTAAGCCTTAAGCTTGGCCCGCGCCAATGCAACGTGGCAACGAGCGGTGCTCACGGCGTTTTGGCGCCGCTTTCAAACCACTGCCGAACCAGCGCGCGTTCTGCATCGAGCATGCCGGTGGCGTTGTTGATGGGCATGATTTTGCTCACCACCACCTGCTGGTACACCGACTGCGCATGCTGCTTGAGCAAGGCGGGCGAATCGAGCCGGACATTTTTCATCTGCAACTGGGCGCCGTGGCACTGATAACAGCGCTGCTCCATCACTTTTTGCAGATTTATATAGTCATTTTGGCTTTCAGCCCCCGTCAGCCCTGCATGAGAAGCTATTGAATTAATAGCAAGCGGTACGGCTGGAGGCGCCAGCGGCGGCTTCATCCAGACGATGGCCCCCAGAATCAGCGCCCCGCCGACAAGCGCATATGGCAAGGGGTTGCCGCTCCGCCCCAGCTTGTAACCGTGGCGCATCACAAAAAACTGGCGGATCAGCGCACCGGCCAGCATCATGAGAATGAGCACCAGCCAGTTCTGCGGATGGCTGTAGGTAAAGCTGTAGTGGTTGCTGAGCATGGCAAACAGCACCGGCAGCGTGAAGTAGGTGTTGTGCACGCTGCGCTGTTTGCCACGCTGGCCATGCACCGGGTCCACCGGCTGGCCGGCCTTGATGCTGGCGATCACCTTGCGCTGGCCGGGAATGATCCAGAAAAAGACGTTGGCGCTCATGGCGGTGGCGATCATCCCGCCCACCAGCAAAAAGGCCGCACGCCCGGCAAACCAGTGGCAAGCCAGCCAGGACGCCACACACACCAGAACCAGCACCAGCGCGCCGACGATGGCGTCTCCGTTCTTTCTTTTACCGAAGATCTGGCATATGCCGTCATACAACATCCAGAACACCACAAAAAACGACAAGGCCACACCAATGGCGGCACCGGGCGACCAGTTCATCAGCGACTTGTCGATCAGGTAAGTCGAAGCGTTCCACAGGTAAGACACGGTGAACAGCGCAAAGCCCGACAACCAGGTGCTGTAACTCTCCCAGTAAAACCAGTGCAGGTGTTTCGGCAGTTCAGGCGGTTTGACCGCAAATTTGACGGGATGGTAAAAACCGCCGCCGTGCACCGCCCACAACTCGCCGCTCACGCCCTGCTTCTTGAGGTCATCGTCCACGGGCGGCGTCAGGCTCGAATCGAGAAAAACAAAATAAAACGAAGAACCAATCCACGCGATGGCGGTGATGACGTGGACCCAGCGCAGCAGCAGATTGGCCCAGTCCAGAAGATAGCTTTCCATGATCTCAACCTCTCGGCAAGCTGCTCACCACTGCGGGCGCTGTAAGCAGACAAAGGCCACGAACAACAAGTGCTCCGCTGCGACCATTCCAAAAGTGTATGCGATCTACTTTGGAGTGCCTTGCAACAACTGTGCCGCCACCGCCACCGCAATCACCTCCGGCTCCTTGCCTTTTATGCCGGGCAGGCCAATCGGGCAGGTCACATAGGCGAGTTCCTTGTCGCTGAAGCCGCGCGCTGCCAGCCGCTGCCGGAAGCTCGCCCATTTGGTTTTGCTGCCAATCAGGCCGATATAGGGCAGGTCGCCCTTCTCGCGCTGGCGCTTCAGGCATTCGGCCACGATATCGAGGTCTTCAGCGTGGCTGAAACTCATGATCAGCACGTGCGATCCAGGTGCCAGGCGGGGGACCGCGCGCTGCACGGGATCGGAATATTCACAAACCACTTGCTTCGGTACCGCCTCTGGAAAAATACCGTCCCGGCTGTCAATCCAGGTCAGGGCAAAAGGCAGGTTTGAGAGCACGCGAACCAGCGCATGACCCACATGGCCGCCGCCAAAAAGCGCAACCGGTTGTAACTGGCCGGTCAGCGCTTGTTCCAGCCGCTTCACATGCGCGCCATCCACAGACTCAAAGCGTAGCTGCACCACGCCGCCACAACACTGCCCGAGCGAGGGGCCAAGCACCACACGCTGCAGCTCGGGGCCGACAGCACCCGCCAGGCGTGCGCGTGCGCTCGCCACGGCTTGATATTCGAGATGCCCTCCGCCTATGGTGCCCACCAGAGCGTCTGGAAAAACCGCCATCCAGGTGCCCGCTTCGCGCGGCACCGAACCCTCTGTGGCGGCGACGTGCACCAGCACGGCGGGCTCGCGGGCCAGCCGTTCCAAAAACCGCTCTTTGATCTGGTTCACGGTACAAACCCCTTGAAATCGGACGCCATTTTTTGATCACTGAACCGCATAATGAGAAACTTGATGCGCCGACGGCGACCTGCCAAGCCGCCCGCAGGCCGCACGATAGCAGCGACCCCGCTCGGATGAACCCACAAGGATATGTATGTCAGACACTTCCAAACGCCGCTTCTGGCTGCTGGCCCTGCTCTCCACCGCTGTAGGCGCCCTCGTCTCGGCCTGTAAAACTGCACCGCCAACCGCACCCGCAGCCGAGCCAGCCGCAGCCGCCCCGCCAGTACCCGATACACCCATTGTCGGCCCGATAGCCGGCCCCATGGGCTCGGCGCGCAGCTCCCCGGCCACCACAGCACGCGCCTACCGCGAAAGCGGCGCCAGCCACATCTACGGCCTGCATGCCGACCGCATTTACAAAGGCCGCATGCCACCCCTGCTGTATGCAATCGGCGTGCTCAATGTCGAGATCAACCGGGTCGGCATCGTCACCCGCCTGGACTGGATGCGCGCACCGCGCCATGCGCCCGAAGTGATTGCCGAAATTGAACGCATGATCCAGAAGGCATCCCCCTTCCCGGCCCCTACGCGCCTGGGCAAGGTGGTTTATACCGACACCTGGCTGTGGCACAAAAGCGGCAAGTTTCAGCTGGATACTTTGACCGAGGGGCAGAATTAGAGCCCCCACGGTTGCTCACTGCGTGTGTCGTCCGAGGCCTTGCAGGCCGCGGCTCGCCAGACGCTTCGCCTCAGTCGCCTGTCCAAAGCTGCTCAAGCAGCTTTGCCGGCCTCAGCGAGCAACAACAAATCAATCTGTGCGCGTTCCAGCTCGTGATCGAGGGGAGCGATGCCGGGGTTGCGCCTACTCATCTTCAAAAACAGCGACAAGGCAGTCCAGCACCTCTTGCAGGACCGCATCGGGGACTTTTTCAACCAAAGTAGCCTGTCTTGCCGTCCAGTCCAACGATTTGAGTTGATGCGCATGCACTGAGCCGTCGGTACGCAAGCCATACCCCATCAAGGAAACCAGGAACCCGCTATTGCGAGCGATCTCAGACACACCGCCTGAAATGGGGCACACCATAGCCAACCGAAAACGGGTGTTGAAAGACCAAGGGGAGACCACCAGGCAAAAGTGTTTGCCCAGCATCTCTTTGCCAGCGGCTGGATCAAATTGAAGGTGAAGGATGTCACCCCGTTCCGGTATCAAAGCTCTGTTCCGATGGCTGGCATTTCATCCCAATCGGCCACCCGAGCCAGGTTCTCGGGCGATGCCGCCAATAACTCCGAGAGTTTGGGACGCTGGCGACCCGGCTTCACTTTGAGTTCCGCCCCGTTAATCTCAACAAATACGCGAGACCCGGCCTCAAGGTGATTTTGCTCCGCATACGACGGAGGAATCGTCAAGATGAGTGATCCGCCTGATCGGCGAAGGGATGCGTTAAGCATGGTGAACTCCAACAAAAATCTTATTTTAATATAACTTTTTTGTATTCAACCATGAAACGCAGCACGTTGGTCTTGCTCCCTCTCCTTCTGGCAGAGGGAGTAAAACCAGCCCCGCTCACCCCATCTGAGCCAAATCAAACTGCTGCACCTGTGCTGGCCTGGCCACCTGGTCAAGCCGACCGCCCATGCCGCTGACACCGCCCAGCAGGCCAATGGTCAGGCCCAGGTCTCTGGAGCCACGGCTGTCTATCGAGATGTCTGCCGTGAAGCGCCCGTCAGGGTTCTTGGCCAGTTGCATATCCAGCAAGGCGTCCTGCAGGTTCCACAGCAGCGGCAAAGCCCTGCGCTCGGCAAACTCGCTGCGGCTTAAGCTGCTTTGCTCGTCAACGCTGTATTTCAGGGCTTGCAGGCCTTGCTCAAAGCGCGCTCTGGCCGCTGCAATCGATTCGGCCACGGTTTGTGGCTCGATTGCTGCATCGCTGGTCTTTGTGGCTGCTGCGGCAGGTGCATCAAACAGGGCTGTCGGGTTGCCGGTGCGCACTTCTGCCGGCAAAGCCTGGGCTGCGGATGTTCCACTGTCCACGGCGGTTCGGCTCAGCACTGCCGCATGGTTCAGGCTGCTGCCGTCGGCAAAGCGGATTTTCTCCAGCGCGTTGGCGCCTTTGCCGCCGTTTTCAAAGTAGCTGGCTACCGTCAGCTGGTCGGCGCTGCCGTTGATGCTCAAGACCAGGTCATCGCCTTGGCGCAGCAGGCTGATGTCGGCATCAACGATGCCTGCACCCAGTTGCACCGTGTCGCCCGAAGGTTTGCCGACGTCGAAGTTGGCAATGATGTCGCGGCCACTGCCCCGGCCAAACATATAGGTGTCGTTGCCCAGGCCGCCAAACAGCACGTTGTTGCCGGCATTGCCCTCCAGGCGGTTGTTGCCGGCGTTGCCGATGGCGTTGATGTTGGCGCTGCCGATGAGGGTCAGGCGCTCTATGTTGTCTGCCAGGGCGTAAGACACGCTGGCATACACCGTGTCGGTGCCTTCCAGGGCGCTTTCAACCACCAGATCGTCAGAGGAGTCAACCCAGTATTTGTCATTGCCCAGCCCGCCTATCAGAATGTCGGCGCCCAAGCCGCCGTCAAGCTCGTCGTTGCCCGCCTGGCCCCAGAGTTTGTTGGAGGAAGTATTGCCCGTGAGTTTGTTGGCCAGCTCGTTGCCCATGCCGGCCTCGGCATTGCCAGTCAGTAGCAGATGCTCGACGTTGTCTGCCAGGCTGTAGTTGACGCTGGACTGCACGGTGTCGCTACCCTCTGCGGCATTCTCGATGACGGTGTCGGCCTGGCTGCCCACGATGTAGGTGTCGTTGCCTTTGCCGCCTATCAGCACATCCGCGCCCGCACCGCCGTCCAGGGTGTTGGCGGCGTTGTTGCCGGTTAACACGTTGGAGAGTTCGTTGCCGGTCAGGCTGATCGCTGAGCCCAACAGCACACCGTCTTCTACGTTGGCTGCCAGGGTAGCGGAGAAACGGCTGACCAAGGTGTCGCGCCCGCCGCCAGCGTCTTCTGCGATGGTGTCTACATCGTCTTCAAACAGGTAGGTGTCGTTGCCCAGCCCGCCTATCAGGGTGTCTGCACCTTTCATGCCGTTCAAGCTGTCGTTGCCGGCGCCGCCGGTCAAGGTGTTGTCGGCCGCATTGCCTTGCAGCAGGTTGTTCAGCGCGTTGCCTGTGGCATTGACTGCCGCTGTGCCGGTGAGGATCAGGTTCTCAACATCGCTGCTCAGGGTGTAGGTCACTGTGGCTTCGACCGTGTCTGTGCCTTCGCCCGCCAGCTCAATCACGGTATCACCTGCGTTGTCTACCTCGTACAGATCGTCGCCAGCTCCGCCGTACAGAGCGTCAACGCCCAGGCCACCTGTCAAGCGGTCGTCCCCGGCCAGCCCGTACAGGGTGTTGGCGCCGCTGTTGCCGGTGAGTTTGTTGGCCTGGGCATTGCCGCTGGCGTTGATATTGGCTGTGCCTGAGAGTTGCAGGTCTTCTACGTTGGCGCCCAGTGCGTAGCTGATCGATGAGATGACGCGGTCTGTGCCTTCTCCTTGCGCTTCGGTGACGTTGTCACCGACGTTGTCAACGTAGTAGCTGTCGTCGCCTGCACGGCCTTGCATCGTGTCGGCACCGGCACCACCGTTCAGGGTGTTGTTGGCGGCATTGCCTGTGAGGACGTTGTTCAGGCTGTTGCCGGTGGCGTTGATGGCGTCGAGGCCTGACAGGGTGAGGTTCTCTACATTCGCAGACAGAGTTCTGCTGACCGTGGTGATGATGGTGTCTGTACCCTGGTTAGCCAGTTCGGTCACCACGTCACCAGTGTTGTCTATGTGGTAGGTGTCGTCTCCCAGGCCACCTGTCATGCGGTCTGCGCCTTCGCCGCCATGGAAACGGTCATTGACACTGGTGCCGGTAAGCGTGTCTGCATTGGTCGTTCCGCGAATGTCAAAGCCTTTTTGCAGCAGTTCTTCAAAATTCAGCGCGCTGCCGTCGGCAAATTCGAAGTTCTGCACGCTTAAGAAGTTGGCGGCGTCCTGGGGGTTGAAGCCGTCCAAGTGGATGGCGTTGCCTGGGCCGCCTACCGTGAGCATCAGTGAGCCCAGGCCGAGGCTGACCATGCCCTGGGTGATGCCGGCGCCGAAGCGCAAGGTGCCGCCGCCGGGGTCGCTGATATGCACCTCACCGGCTCCGGCGTTGTACACGTAGGTGTCGTTGCCGGACTGGCCAATCAGTGTTGTGTTCGGACCGGCAATGAAGGTGGTGGCGAAGTCGGGCACGCCGTACAGGGTCAGGTTACCGGCGCTACCGTCTTTCACCAGACCTCTGTCGTCAAGCTCCTGGAATGAGATAAAGGAACCATTGCTCAATGTCAAAAAGATATCCGAATAGTTCTCTCTATCGGTGTACCAGCCCGTGAGGCGCAAGCTGTCTTGACCACTGCCGGCGGAAATAACCAGATCCACGCCGTCACTCTCCACCAAAATATCCGCCGCCGCCATTGCCCCTGCATCAATGCCTTGCAGCAAATTTGCGGCTACAGTTTGCTGCCCCATTCCGGCATAAAACCGTGTAAATCCAATATCAAAACTGGGGGCAGATGGCGCCAGGGCAATCAGACCTCCCAACGAAATGACCTGCCCGTCCGCAAACTCAAACTGTCCGATCATGCCGTTGAGCGGGTCGTTGACGCGTGGAATCATGACCCGCACGCCCTGGTCGGCGCCCCATTGCAGGTCAAGCGTTACGCGCTCGCTGCCGTCCAGCGGCGAGATGGCTGTGCTCCAGGACAAACTGATGTCGCCAAGCGTCAGTTCCTGCCCGAAGTGGACGGTTTTCATAGGCAGCAGCCCGGCGTCCAGGTAAGGCTGCAGGGCTGCAAAACTATTCGCCGTCAGCATGACGGTCTGCAGCGGGTACGTGGCGTAGTAGCTGCTGGCTGGGCCCCACTCCTGTGCGTCAAAGGTGAGGCTTTTTAAAAGCACGGGAAGTGGCTTGACGTAGTAACTGGGGGCCCAGCCAGCTAAAGCATCCGACCCTGTTACCTCACTATAGACACGACGTGCATCTTCAAGGGTATCGTGATAGCCCCCGTAACTCTCTTCCGAGCCTACAAAAAACTTGCCGCCATACTGGTAACTTTCACGCGCATCCCGAATACCTTGCCCCCGATAAATGGCTTCAACCGAATCATCTATCCAATCATTGTTTCGATCAGTCTGCGAATTGTCATCGCTCACCAAAAGATCCATCCCCGTATTGTTTGGATCTATCAAAATGCGGGTGTCGGGCTGTTCATACAGCCGTTGAACATAGTTTTCGTAATGTGGGACCTCATAGATGTACCCAAGGGCTTTACCTGCCACCGTGGTACGGCCATCACCCACCACCATGGTTCGGCCATTTTCAAGGTACTGATCTCCGTTGCCCGCCATCAGGGTCTCACCACCAATGAGTCTGGCGTTGCCCGTGCCACCATACGCAAAACCTGCGCCGTGAATGATGTTGTCGCCCACGCCGCCAATGACCGCCGAATAACGGTTGGCCATCACCGTATGGTCGCCGTCAGTCAGCGTGGTTGTCCCCAGGTTGTAGCTCAGAGTGTTGTGCGTGAGAGTGACCCGAATATAGTCAGGCAAAGGCCCTGCCAGCGCCACCGTTGCCGGGGTATTAAAAGTGAGCGTACTCCCGCTACCTGAATAGCTCTTATAGGTTTCTACGTATTTTTTCTGCTCGGAAATCAATTCAACTGGCGAGCTTTGCGGCCACTGGTAAGCGAAGGGCATGCCCCAAGAAGTCGCTGGCGTGTAGGTGGAATAGTTGTTCCAAGTCACAGCGCTCCAAGCCGCTTGGCTGGCAGAACTACTGCTTACAGGATTCAAAGTAACGAGTTCGGCAGAGACGGCTTGGGATTGATCGTCTAAGGAAATTAGGGTGTCAAACGCCGAAGCTTCATATTGCGCCCACTGGCTTTTGGTCCAAGTTGTGCTGAGAGCAGTAGAAGAAGTCGTCGTCCACACGTTGTTGAGATCTGCAAGCAACCGATGCGTATATAAAGATTGTTGTGTCAGTTCACGGCTATCGTTGAAAAATGTGCCCCTGAAGCGGTCGGAATCAACGGCTCGAAACCAAGTGCCATCAACCTGCCGGATGTACCCCTCCCCAGCATATTTCTCGCCGATGCTGCCCCGCGCCCAGGCCTTGAACTCCTGGATCAGACTGGCTTGCAAATCGCCCCATTGGGGTTTTGACGCATCGATCAGCGCCTGCGCCGACAGCGCATTGCCCTGAGCGTCCTTGAACACCCAGGAGGTCTGCACCGCACCGTAATAGTCCTTGATGCGCATGCTGGTGTCTGTGCCGCGTACCTGCACCACCAGGTCGTTGGCGCTGCGTTTGGCAGTCAAGCTTTGCAGTTGCAGCCCTGACGCATCAAGCTCAATTACCGAGCCTTCTGGCGAGCTGTCCAGCAGAGTAGCCTGGCCCATGTCGTAGCCCAGCCTGTAAGTGTCCAAACCCGCACCGCCGATCAAGGTGTCGGCCCCTTTGCCGGCATCCATCACGTCGTTGCCCGCGCCGCCGTCGATCACGTCGTTGCCCGCGCCGCCACGCAGTGTGTCGTTGCCCGCGCCGCCTGACAGGGTGTCGTTGCCTTCCCCGCCATCGAGTGTGTCGTCGCCCGCGCCCGCGCTGAGTGTGTCATTGCCTTCATCCCCCGTCAGCAGGTTGACACCATCGCCTGCGTCCAGCACGTCGTTGCCGCTGCCACCGCTGAGCGTGTCGTTGCCGGCACTGCCTAACAGCGTGTCACCGCCCCCACCGCCCAGCAAGATGGCCCCGCCATGCAGTGCGGTGAGTTGATCACCGCCTGATCCGCCGGTCAGCGTTTGGTTGTCCCCGGTGGTGGACACGCTCACTGAATTTGTCAGGCGGCCTTGCAGCCATTGGCTCAGTGCGGTGCCGTCGATAGAGGCCATGCCGCCGCTCAAGGCCCCGGCGATGATCAGGCTGCCGTTGCTGCCGTAGTCCAGCACCAGGTCGCTGCCGCTGGCGCTCACCGCATGGGGCTCGCCATCGGCCAGGGTCAAAGTGTTTCTACCGCTGCTGTCGGTCACGGTGTCGCCGGCTCCGGCTTCATATCGGTCGTCGCCTGCTCCGCCGTCCATGTAGTCGGCACCGCTACCTCCAATCAGGGTGTCGTTGCCAGCGCCGCCGTAGAGGTTGTCGTTGCCGTGCCACTGCCCGGCCAGCAGTTCGGTGGGCGCATCGCCATGCAGCAGATCATCACCGGCCCCACCGATCAGGGTGTCAGCGCCACCTCCACCTTCCAGAATATCGTCACCATTGCCACCGTCCAGGAAGTCATTGCCGTGATACTGCCCGGCGAGCGTCGCCTCGCGCTCATCGCCCAGCAGCAAGTCATTGCCTTCGCCGCCTTGCAGGTTGTCATCGCCCCCTTGCCCATACAAACGGTCAGCGCCTGCTCCGCCGTCGAGGTTGTCATCGCCATGGTATTGACCGCCTAACTGATTGTCATCGCCTTGTAGTTGGTCCGCGCCAACACCTCCCAACAGGGTGTCGTTGCCGCCGCCACCAAATAGCACATCGTCACCGTCCTCGCCGTCCAGGTAGTCGTTTCCGTGAAACTCACCGCCTAACCGAGCGAAGGCATCGTCTCCATGCAACTGGTCGTTGCCCGCACCGCCAAACAAAGTGTCATCTTTGCCGCCACCGAACAGGTAGTCGTTGCCCTCCTCGCCATCCAGATAATCTGTGCCGTGGAACTCACCGGCCAGAATAGTCTCGGTATCGTCTCCATAAAGCGAGTCGCCGTCTGAACCCCCAAACAAGGTGTCGTTCATCCCCCCACCAAATAAGGTGTCGTCACCCCCCTCGCCATCCAGGTAGTCATCGCCATGGAAGGGCGCCAGTAGCGTGTCTGTCTGGTCATCGCCCACCAGGCGGTCATTGCCGGCCCCGCCATACAAGGTGTCGCCTTTGCCCCCGCCAAGCAGGGTGTCGTCCCCATCTTCCCCGTCCAGGTAGTCGTCGCCGTGGTATTGACCCGCCAGCATGCTGTTCCAGTAGTAGTCACCAACCAGAAAGTCGTCTTCGGCGCCGCCAAACAGCGCATCATTTTGGCCTAAGCCAAAGAGGTAGTCGTTACCCGCCCCACCATCCATAAAGTCGCCGCCATGCAGCGCCCAAGGTGCCCTCTTGTAGCCGGTCACGCCGTCGAAGCCATCGCCATAAAGTACATCGCTGCCTTCTCCCCCATCAATCACATCGCTGCCGCCATTGCCCCAGACTTCATCGGCGCCACCCCCGCCCTGGATGTTGTCTGCGCCGTGCCCGGCATACACCCTGTCGTCGCCGCCTCCAGCGTCCATCACGTCGGGCGCATCGTCCAGCACCGCATCGTTGTCGCCAGGCAGAATCAGCCGGTACTGGGCGTCTATCCCTATGCCCCAGGTGCTGCCCTGGGTCCAGACTGTCTGGCCTTC
Source organism: Polaromonas sp. (assembly GCF_030689685.1). Taxonomy (GTDB): domain Bacteria; phylum Pseudomonadota; class Gammaproteobacteria; order Burkholderiales; family Burkholderiaceae_C; genus Polaromonas. The sequence goes on from NZ_JAUYEY010000006.1 coordinate 150,648, forward strand.
CGGCAGCTCCCAGGCATCATCCGTTCTGATGCGCTGGCCCAGGGACAATGACGTGGCGCCGAAGATGAGGTCTTTGCCTTCGCCGCCCAGGATGCGGTCTGAGCCGGTGCCGCCAAGAAGCAGGTCGTCCCCGTCTCCGCCGTCAATTTCGTCGTTGCCCGCGCGGCCAAGCAGCGCATCGTTGCCGCCCAGACCGCTGATCTTGTCGTTTCCAGCCGCTCCGCCAATCACGTCGTTGAAGTTCTCTTCCATCACCCCGCCCAGGAGGGTGCCGTCAGCAGCCCAACTGGTTTCCAGCCATTCGTAATACGGGCTGCTCCCAGTCAACGGGGCGCGCTGGTCGCCGGTGTAGGTGTGGGTGGCTTCGCCTGCGTCCGTCAGGTTGACGCCCCAGTTGTTGGACGTCGCGCTTTGGCTTGTCCCCTGGTATGTGACGCTGAGTTGCGCGCTGGCGTCTACGGTGACTTCGCCTTCTTGCACCAGGGCAAAGCTGACTTGGGTCTGGCCTTCAGCCAGTGTGATGACGGCGCCGTCGGCATTGACTTTGCTGTCGCCAAGGATGGCTTTGAACTTGTCGGCCAGATCGGCCAGCGCCAGGGTGAGGGTGTCGCCGGCTTTGGCCGCTGCGTTTAAGAAGACGGTGAACCCCTTGCCGGTGCCTTCGGCCAGGTTCGATGACTGGCCTGCCAGGCTGGCGATGTCGGCGTTGACGTCGCTCCAGAAGTTGGCGATGCTGTCGCCGGTCAGCGCCACCTTGGGCGTGCTGTCTAGTTTGATGCCTAGATAGCCATTGTCGAGGGCTTGCGCCAGATCGAATTTCTCGATCTTGACTTTGCCGCCTGCATCGAGTTTGGCGATGGTCAAAGTGCCTGCCTGGCCTACCTGGGTTGGTGCGAAGGTGTAGGTCTCGCCTTGTTCGCCCACCCAGGTGTTGCGCTTGCCTGCCGCTTTGCCGCCGGACAGACTGACGCCAGCTTCGGTTTTGAGCAAACCTTCGCCGTCTGTGTTGTCTCGGATGGTGTCTTTGCCCGTGCCGACGATATAGGTGTCTCTGCCTTCGCCGCCATACAGGGCGTCGTTGTTCTCTGCGCCAGTCAGGGTGTCGTCGCCGTCGCCGCCGTAGAGCCGGTCGCTGCCTGTGCCGCCCGTGAGGCGGTCATCACCCGTGCCGCCGTGCAGTGTGTCGTTGCCTGCGCCGCCGTCGAGTGTGTCGCTGCCGGTGCCGGCAAACATGACATCGTCCAGGCTGCCGCCGGTGAAGTTGTCTGCGCCGGCGTTTCCGAGGAATATCTGTGCCTTGGCGTCGTTGCGCGCTGTGCCGGTCACGCCGCTGGAGCCTGCGGCTACGTTCCATTGGTCATAGACAGTACCGAAGGCGGGAAATGCAACGCCGCCGGTGACATGCTCGGCAGCAATGGCCGTGATCCACGGTAGAGCGTATAGATCGGCTTTGTTCAGTGCGCCTGCAAGACCCTCGCCTTTGGCGCTGGTGTATTGCAGCAACTCGCCGGTTTTAGTGAAGAATTCCTGGCCTGCGTAGTCTGTGCCTTGCCAGTAGTACCACTCGATGCCTTGGGCGATTAATGCGTCTTGGGCGACTTTGTTTAAACCGGCGATGTTGGTGCCTAGCTTTGAGAGGTCAGAAGCGAAGTGAGTGAGTTTGTCGCCTGTGCCTTGTTCGCTGCGGATGAGGTCGATGAGGAAGTTGTGCTCAGTGCCATCCGCTCTTAAGTTATAAAAAGCTTTGTCGAATACCATAGGCAACGCACGCTGCACGGCGACGGTGGCCTGAGCAAATGCCGGAGTCAGCAGACCTGCAGTGAGCAGGGCCTGAGAGTGCATATTGACAAGCCCGGCCACGCCGTTCATTTCCGCAAAGCCAAACTGCACCGGGTTGCCTTGGCCTGCGCCGGTGATTGTGTTTGAGTCTGTGCTGATGGTATGCACTGGCGAGCCGGGGGCGTAGTAGCTGGTGACGTTGCTTTCTCGGGCGGCGAATTGTGCTGAGACGCTCGCCGCATAGTCCCGAATGCTTTGCGGGGCCAAGCTGCCCAGCATGCCGATCACTGAGTTGACGATGGAAAAATCCGTGGCGACGCTTTGCGTGGGTGCAGGGTCAAACACGGTAGCTGGGCGGTTGAACCACACCCCCATGGTGGCGGCCAGGCCGCCGCCCAGGCTGTGACCAGTGAAGCTGATGTTGCTGCCTTGCGCATCGCTGCCGTAGTCGCGCAGCACTTGGGCATAGACCTTGGCGGCTTGCCGCTCTTGGGCGACGAGTAGGCCACCGTTGCCCAACCAGTCAACGCTTAAGTCGTCTGTACCGCGAAAAGCAATAACGATCTCGTTGCTGCTGCTGTTGCGAAAGACGGCGTACGCGAAGCCTTGGGTGCCCTGTGTTCGTGGCTTAAGTTCTTGCCAATCGGTAAGCACAAGATCATTCGGTTCACTAGCGGCATAGGCTTTAAGCGAGAGCAACGCAAATTCTTTTTCAGTAGCCATGATTACTTTCTCCTAGGGCAGCTTTGGGTTGTATGAGTTGGATCGATGGTTTGGTAGTGTTTGAACGCTACCGTGACGGACGCATTGCTTACAACGCGGTCAGCCGGAGAAAGTCTTCTCCCACTGGTTTCTAAAGGCACTAGTCCAAAGATCAAATTTGTTGGCAAGTTGTATAGCCATGAATCGATTTGTTCGGGCCAACTCCACTGTTTGCCCGAGCTATCAGGCTTAAGCTGAACATAAAATGGGGTCGTGCAGAAATAGTTGTTCTTCCATTGCCAGTCGTGGTTTGCTGCCGAAGCTACCAAATTCGGCGTCCCATCCGGCGCAATCGCTAAAAGCACCAAACCTGCATCATCGGTATGTGTATATCGCCTGCCCTTATAAGTGAACTCAATGGTGGAGCGCCACTCAGGCCCATAACCAAATTCCAGCGGGTTGCCGGGTGCGCTCTTGAACGTGTAGCTACCAGTGCGTTTCACCACAATCATCTCCCCCGTATTCAGCGGAACCTCCTCCTCCCATTGCACAGTCCTGGAACAGGCAGTCAGTTGCAGGGCAGCAAGCAAAGTTACCAATATTTGCAGCAACTTTTTGAAGTAACTCATTTCAGTCCTTTTTGGGTCTCGGTATTTCTAGTAAATGCCGTCCGGGGCAACAAGTAGCCCTGGTTTGTCGCTGTGTCTGTAGCCGCTACTAATTCGATAGCTACCCAACAAGCATTGGCGTGGGCTAGGGCACGATTTGGCTTGAAGGCTGAGTCTACAAACTATTGGATAAAATCGGCCTATAGCCCTTATTGGGTGTGCACAAGCAGCTACTAAATTCATAGCATCTCCAGAACTCGACACCCGCCTCACCGCTCCCTCCCCGCTTCAGCCGACACCTTTTGCACCGGGCTCAGCAAATACGCCATGATGGTCCGGCGCCCCTGGTGAATCTCTGCGGCGACTTGCATGCCGGCCTCCAGGCCCTTGCGCTGGCTGGTGTCGCCGTTGAGGGATTCGAGAAACTGTGTATCCAGTTTGACCAGCGCTTTGTAGCCCTGCGGCGCAACTTGGCCGGGGTTGGTGTTGTTGTTTGATTGCGCGTCGGGCGCCAGGGTCTGGATGCGGCCTTCGATCAGCCCGTGTTTTTGAAACGGGTAGGCCGCCACCTTGACCCTGACCTGCTGGCCTGCGCGCACAAAACCCACGTCTTCATTTTTAACCTGCACCTCGGCCAGCAGTTGCTCGCCCTTGGGCACCAGGGTCAGCAAGACCATGCCGGGCTGCACCACGGCGCCCTTGCTGGTGGTGGCCACGTCTTTGACGATGCCGGCCTGCGGCGCCTTGAGCTCAAGCAGGCTGGTCTTGTAGCCCATCTTCTGGGTGTCTTGCTCCAGCTTGGCCAGTTGGCCCATGGCCTCGGTGCGCTCAATCAGCAACTGGCTGCGAAAGGTGCTGGCCAGGCCCGCAATTTTTTTGTCTTGCGCGGTGATGGTGGACAGCAGGCCTTGCACGGTGGCGGCCTGGGCTTTGAGGTCTTGTGATTTTTCAATCGCCTCACGCTCTTTGTCGTTGCCGGCAATCGGGCTCAAAAAACCTTCGGCCACCAGCTTGCTGTGGGCCTTGGCGCTTTGCTCATAACTGGGCAGCGTGCTTTTGAGTTTGGTTAACGTTTCCTGGGCTGCGCGCAATTCGTTTTGCGCACGTTCGCGCGTGGCTGCCTCTTGAGCCAGTGAGTCAGTGAAAGCTTGTAGATGCGCTTTGGCCTGGGCTTGCACCTGGGCAATCATGGCCGGCTCGTCACCGTTTTTGATGGCCAGCGGTACACCCGCCAGCTCTGCGTCGACGCGGCGCAGTGTCAGGCGTTTTAAAGTCAATTCGCTGGCCAGGCTGCGGCTGTCGGCGCTGGTCATGGTCGGGTCGAGCCGAATCAGCACCTGCCCGGCCTGCACCAGGTCGCCTTCTTTGACCAGAATTTCAGCCACCACGCCGGCCTCGGCCGGTTGCACGATTTTTGTGTAGCTGATGGGCACCAGTTTGCCTTCGGCCACCGCCACAATATCTACCTTGGCAAAGATGACCCAGGCCAGCAAAATGGTAAAGAGCGCAGCAACGATGTAAAAAATCAGCCGCGGCAGCTTGGGCATGGGGCTTTCCTGAATGGCCAGCAGGCCGGGGGAAAACTCTGCGGCGTCGGGCAGCAGGCGTTTGGTGAGGGCTTGGGACAAAGTGCTCATTTGACGTAACTACTCAGGTGGTCGGGGTTGGTTTTACTCCCTCTCCTCCTGGGAGATGGCGGGGACTGAACGCTGCGGTTCCAGACGCACTTGAGCGCATCTGGACAGCGTGAAGAGGCGCGGACTCTGGCCGGGCTGCGGTCTGCAAGACAGGGCTGGCGGTCTATGCATAGAGCTGTCGTATGTTGTGGCTTGCTGGCCCTCACCCCAACCCTCTCCCAGAGGGCGAGGGGGCAAGAAAAGCGTGCGCATGCAGCGACCTGAGTAGTTATCATGCGACCGCCTTGGGTTGGATGATCTTTTTCACATGCCCGCCGCCAATCACAAATATCTCGTCCACCTGCAAGGTCTTGGGCAGCGCATGCGTGACAAACAGCATGCTGACCTTGCCGCGCAAGGCGTTGACCGTGGTGGCAAAAGAGTTGGCGGTTTGTGCGTCTAGCGCGCTGGTGGCTTCGTCAAAAATCAGTACCTTGGGTTTTTTGAGCAAAGCACGGGCAATGGCCAGGCGCTGCTTTTGCCCGCCCGATAAACCAGCGCCGCGCTCGCCAATCTCGGTCTGGTAGCCCTGGGGCAGCGCCTGGATGGCGTCATGAATTTCAGCCATCTGGCAGGCCTGCACCACCTGGTCAAAGCTTGCGTGCGGGTTGGCCATGATCAGGTTGTCATACACCGTGCCGCTGAAGAGCACCGTCTCTTGCGGCACCACACCAAAGTTGGCGCGCAGCTCGTTGGCGCTCAGGTGCAGGATGTCGATGCCGTCCACTTTTATTTGCCCCTCGGTGGGCCGGTAAAAGCCCTGTAGCAGTTTGGTCAGGGTTGATTTGCCGGTGCCGCTGGGCCCCATGATGGCGACGGTCTGGCCCGGCGCAATCGTGAGGTTGACGTTTTTGTAGAGCAGCGGTAAATCTGGCGCGTAACGAAAGCCGATGTCTATCAGTTCAATCGCGCCCCTGGCCTCGCTTTTGCGGCTGGGCGCCAGGCGGTAGGGCTCGGTGGCTACGTTCATCAGGTCACCCAGCCTGTCCACCGCCAGGCGGGCTTGCTGAAACTGCTGCCACAGGCCCACCATGCGCAGCATGGGCTGGCTGAGCTTGCCGGCAAACATCTGAAAAGCCACCAGCATGCCAATGGTGAAAACGCTGCCCGTGCCTGCGGCCAGGGCCACGGTGTCGGGGTGCATGACAATCCACGCGCCGGTGACCAGTATCAGCAGCGTCATCATCTGCTCCAGCGTGTTGGCCACCACGTTGTAGGTGTTGGCGATTTGTTTGGTCTGAAAGTCTGACTGCAGGTAAGTGGCCAGATAGCCGTCATAACGGGTTTGCAATTGCGGCTCAAACTGCAGACTTTTGACGGTCTCCAGCCCGGCGATGTATTCGGTCAGGAAAGCCTGGTTGCGCGCGCCCAGCATGAACTGCTGGTTCAGGCGCGTTTGAAAGATGGGAGCCACCAGAAAAGACAGCAGCGCGATGACGGCCAGAATGCCCAGCACGATCAGCGTCAGCGTGACCGAGTAGTAAAACATCACGCCCACGCAGATCAGCAAAAATGGCAGGTCCAAGATAATGGTGACGGCTGCTGAGGCAATGAACTCACGTATGACCTCCACCCCGTGCAAGCGTGCGGCAATCACGCCGGTGGGCCGGTTTTGAAAATACCTGGGTGGCAGACGAAACAGGTGCTGAAACACTGCCGCACCCAACACCGCATCAACCCGGTTGCCGGTGTGCAAAATTGCGTACTGGCGCACCCAGGTCAGCAGCGCAGCAAACAACATGAACACCGCCATGCCTATGGCCAGGGCAATCAGCGTGCTCTCGGTGCGATGTGTAACCACTTTATCTATGATGGCCTGGGTAAACAGGGGCAAGCCCAGCGCCAGTAGTTGCAGCACCAGGCTGGCGCCCAATACTTCGTGCCAGACTTTGCGGTGCTTGAGCAACTCGGGCACAAACCAGCTGAAGCCGAAGGACGGGCCGATAGCGGCAGTGGCATCAGGGTCGCGCACGGCTTCGTCTTCCGGGTACAGCAACACGGCCTGGCCACTCAGGGTTTGGGCAAATTCAGCCCTGGCGTTTGTCACTGGCAAGCTGGTGTGGGCGGGTAGCCAGACCGCCTGGTCGTCACTCACAGCAATCACCACGCCCAGTGTGAAGGCAGTGAAGGCAGGCGGGCCGATGTCTGCTATGCCCTCATTCGGCTCAGCGCTGGCCTCAGCGGTGTTGATGTTGCGCAACTCCACCAGCAGGGGCAAGGGCAACTGGTCAAGCACCTGGGGGTCTATGGCGCGAAGCTGGGTTTTAAAGCCCAAGCCGCGCGCCGCGCGCACCAAGGCAGCCTCGTCATAGGGCGGCGGAAACTGCTGTAGCAGCAATTGCGCGTCAAACGGGCGGCGGTATACCGCGCACAAGGTTTGCAGCGCCCACACAAAGTCGGTTTGTGAATATTCTTTGTTCATGCCCCTACCCACAAGCTGCTTGTGAGCTCTCCCTCAATTCGTATGCGCACAGCATATGTTTGAAACATCGCGAAACGATGCTGATTTATCTACAAATCGAGGTAGGCGTGTGGCTGACCCCTGTCAATGTTGACAGGGGTAGGGCGTAAACCACGGGTAAGTACTAGAGCCCCCACGCTCGCTCACTGCGTGTAGCTCGCTGCCCCCCGAGGGGGCGCTGCGCCTGCGGACTGGCAAAGCCAGATCCGCGGCCCCGGCTTGAATCAGAGCCGCCGTACTCGCTCGCTGTCCCATGAAGGGCGCGCGCATGTTGGCCCGAACGGGTTCACGACCCCCGGTACGTCGAATAACTCCAGGGGCTGACCAGCAGGGGTACGTGGTAGTGCTGGCTGGTGTCGGCCACGCCGAAGTCGATGCTGACTTTGTTCAGGAAGTTGGGCTCTGGCAGCGTGACGCCGCAGCCGCTGAAGTACGCCGCCACATCAAACACCAGCCGGTAGGTGCCGCGTTGCAGGCTGCTGCTGTCGTAAAGCAGGCCGTCCGGGTTGCGGCCATCGCTGTTGAGGGCAAAGGCTTTGACCAGCACTGCCAGCCCGCCCTCTGTGGTGTAAAGCTCGACCAACATGCCGGCCGCCGGGGTGCCGTGCATGGTGTCCAGCACATGTGTGCTCAAACCCATGTCATTTCCTTGTTGGTTGCCGCTGGGGCGATAGTGGGTCCACTGAAAGTGTATACACTTTCAACGCCATTTCGATGGCGCTGTTATGAACACGACCACTTACGACACCACCCTGCCCTACCCCCGCGACCTTGTTGGTTACGGCCGCACCCCACCGCATGCGCAATGGCCGGGCCAGGCCCGCATCGCCGTGCAGTTTGTACTCAACTACGAAGAAGGCGGCGAAAACTCGGTGTTGCATGGCGACGCCGGGTCCGAGCAGTTTCTCTCCGAGATGGCGAATCCGCCCAGCTACCCGGATCGCCACCTGAGCATGGAAGGCATTTACGAATACGGCTCGCGCGCCGGGGTCTGGCGCATCCTGCGCGAGTTTGAAAAACGCCAGCTGCCGCTGACGGTGTTTGGTGTCAGCATGGCGCTGCAGCGCCACCCTGAGCTGACCGCTGCTTTTGTTGAACTCGGCCATGAGATTGCCTGCCACGGCCTGCGCTGGATCAATTACCAGAACGTCGATGAAGCCACCGAGCGTGAACACATGCGCCTGGGCCTGGACATCATCACGCAGATGACCGGCCAGCGTCCACTGGGCTGGTACACCGGCCGGGACAGTCCGCGCACGCGCCGGCTGGTCGCCGACGACGGTGGCCTCGCCTACGACAGCGATTATTACGGCGACGACCTGCCCTTCTGGATGAAGGTCGAGCGCAGCGACGGCACGCTGGTGCCACGCCTGGTCGTGCCCTACACGCTGGACACCAACGACATGCGCTTTGCCCTGCCCCAGGGTTTCTCGCAGGCCGATGATTTTTTTATCTATCTGCGCGACAGCTTTGATGCGCTGTATGCCGAGGGCGAGACCGCGCCCAAAATGCTCAGCATCGGCATGCACTGCCGCCTGCTGGGCCGGCCCGGCCGCATCGTGGCGCTGCAGAAATTTCTCGATCACATCCAACAACACGAGTATGTCTGGATCTGCCGCCGCATTGACATTGCCAGACACTGGCAACACGTCCACCCTTTCAAAGAATGATCATGGCCCTGACCCTGGAACACATCAACACGGCGCCTGTTGCAGAGGCCGCCGCCCAGCTCGACGGGCTGTACGAACACTCCCCGTGGATCGCCGAAGCCGCGCTCGCGCAGCGGCCCTTCCGGTCCCTGCCGCATCTCAAACATGCGATGGCGCGCATTGTTCATGACGCCGGGTGCGAAGCGCAACTGGCCCTGATCCGCGCCCATCCGGAACTCGCCGGCAAGGCCATGGTCAGCCAGGCGCTGACGGCAGAATCGACCAATGAACAAAACAAGGCGGGGCTGGCAAACTGCAGCCCCCAGGAGTTCGAAAAAATCCAGGCGTTCAATGCCGCCTACACCGCCAAATTCGGTTTTCCCTTCATCCTTGCGGTGCGCGGCCCGCGCGGCACGGGCCTGCTCCGGCAGGAGATCATCGCCACTTTCGAGCGGCGCCTGGCCAATCACCCCGACTTCGAGCTGGCCGAATCGCTGCGCAACATCCACCGCATCGTGGAGCTGCGACTGAACGACAAGTTCGGTGTCGAGCCCCGACTGGGCCACCAGGTCTGGGACTGGCAGGAAGAACTGGGCGCTTTCAGCGACCCGGGCTACAAGGAACAAGGCCAGCTCACGGTGACTTACCTGACCGACGCACACCGCGCCGCTGCCGGGATGATTGAACGCACCATGCTGGGCAGCGGCTTTGATGAGGTGAACATTGACGCGGTTGGCAATGTGGTGGGGCGCTACAAGGCGCGCCCTCACCCCAGCCCTCTCCCGGAGGGAGAGGGAGAAAGAGAGGGAGAGGGAGTAAAAACTCTGATGACTGGCTCGCACTACGACACGGTGCGCAACGGCGGCAAATACGACGGTCGGCTTGGCATCTTCACGCCCATCGCCTGCGTGGGCGAGTTGGCGCGCACCGGCACACGCCTGCCCTTTCACTTTGAAGTGATTGCCTTTGCAGAAGAAGAAGGCCAGCGTTACAAGGCGACGTTTCTCGGCTCGGGCGCACTGATTGGCCAGTTCAACCCGGCCTGGATGGACCAGAAAGACGCGGACGGCATCAGCATGCGCGAAGCCATGCAGCACGCCGGGCTGCCGGCAACGCTGGAGGCCATCCGCGCGCTGCAGCGCCAGCCATCGGACTACCTCGGTTTTGTCGAGGTCCACATCGAGCAGGGGCCGGTGCTCAACGAACTCGATATTCCGCTGGGCATCGTCACCTCCATCAATGGCGGCGTGCGTTATGTCTGCGAAGTCAGTGGCATGGCCAGCCATGCCGGCACCACGCCGATGAACCGGCGCCGCGACGCGGCCGTCGCTGTGGCCGAACTCGCGCTGTACGTGGAGCAGCGCGCCGCCCGCGACGGTGACTCGGTTGGCACCATCGGCATCCTGAACGTGCCCGGCGGTTCCATCAATGTGGTGCCGGGTCGCTGCCAGTTCACACTGGACCTGCGTGCCCCCAACGACGCACAGCGTGATGCACTCGTCAGCGACGTGCTGGCAAAACTGGACGCCATCTGCGAACGGCGCGGTGTAGCTCACACGGTGGAAGAAACCATGCGCGCTGCCGCAGCGCCCAGCGCGCCCGACTGGCAGCAGCGCTGGGAAAGTGCGGTGGACAGCCTGGGCGTGCCGCTATACCGCATGCCCAGCGGGGCGGGGCATGACGCCATGAAGTTGCACGAGGTCATGCCGCAGGCCATGCTGTTTGTGCGCGGGCAAAACTCCGGTATCAGCCACAACCCACTGGAAAGCACCACCAGCGACGACATCGAGCTGGCGGTCCAGGCCTTCCAGCATCTCCTGAACCAACTCGCGACCGAACACTGATGACCGATGACGACAAGCTTGATGCCTGGGTCGACGCGCACTTCGACGAAGAAGTGCGCTTCCTGCAGGAACTGATCCGCGTTCCCACACCGACCCCACCCGGCGACAATGCGCCGCACGCCGAACGCACCGCCGAGCTGCTCAAGGCTTTCGGCTTCGAGGCCGAAAAACACCCGGTACCGGCTGCTGAGGTGCAGGCCTATGGGCTGGAATCGCTGACCAATTTGATCGTGCGTCGTCCTTATGGCAAAGGCCGGACCATTGCGCTGAACGCGCATGGCGACGTGGTGCCGCCCGGCGAAGGCTGGAGCTGCGACCCGTATGGCGGAGAAATAAAAGACGGCCACATCTATGGCCGCGCCTCGGCCGTCAGCAAGTCCGATTTCGCGACCTTCACGTTTGCGGTGCGTGCGCTGGAGTCCCTGGGCCTGCCGCTGCATGGCGGCGTGGAATTGCACTTCACCTATGACGAAGAGTTCGGCGGCGAAATGGGCCCCGGCTGGCTGCTGCGCAACAAGTTGACCCGCCCTGACCTGCTGATCGCGGCCGGCTTCAGCTACGAAGTTGTCACCGCGCACAACGGCTGTCTGCAAATGGAGGTCACCGTGCACGGCAAGATGGCGCATGCGGCCATTCCCGATACTGGCGTGGATGCCCTGCAAGGCGCAGTGCAGATCCTGACCGCGCTCTACGCCCAGAACACCTTGTACCGGCAGGTCAGCTCGCAAGTCGCCGGCATCACGCATCCTTACCTGAACGTCGGCCGTATCGAGGGCGGGACCAACACCAACGTCGTGCCCGGCAAGGTGATGTTCAAGCTGGACCGCCGCATGATCCCCGAGGAAAACCCGGCGGAGGTCGAAGCCAGCATACGCAAGGTGATTGCGAAGGCGGCAGCGACATGCCCGGGCATCCAGGTCGAGATCAAGCGTTTGTTGCTGGCCAACGCCATGAAGCCGCTGCCCGGCAACCAGCCGCTGGTCGAGGCCATCCAGAAACACGGGCAGGCCGTGTTCGGCGAGCCGATTCCCGCCATGGGCACACCGCTGTACACCGATGTGCGCCTGTATGCCGAGGCCGGCATCCCCGGCGTGATCTACGGCGCCGGGCCGCGTACGGTGCTTGAGTCGCACGCCAAACGCGCTGACGAACGCCTCTCGCTGGAAGACCTTCGCAAGGCAACCCAGGTGATTGCCCGCACGCTGCGCGAGTTACTGAGCTGACAACGCTCTGTTTTTGATAGCTGTTGATGCACGCTGGATAAGGGCTAAAGGCCTTTTTCTTCATAAAAAGGGCTGTTTCAGGCTTTCGGCAAGGTCTCCCACCAGCGCTCGGCGAAGCGCCCCTGCAGGTAGGCCACAAAGGCCTGCACCTTGCCGGGCACCAACTTGGGGGAGGGAAAAACCGCATGGATTTCCTGCTCTGGCAGGCTGTGGTCGGCGAGCACTTCCAGCACCTGCCCGGATACCAGCGAATCAGCGGCCACATAACGCGGCATGGCGGCGATGCCCAGGCCGTTGCGCGCAGCCGCCAGCACGGCCGACAAGTTGTTGGATCGCAAACGGCCAGCCACCGGTACCGTCACCGCTTCACCCTTGGCCGAGATCAGGCGCCAGACATCGTCGCCCAGCACACTGCTATAGATCAGCGCGGCGTGACCGCTCAGGTCTCTGGGTTTTTTCGGCGTGCCGTACTTCTTGAGGTAACGCGGCGCCGCGACCATCACCCAGGGATTGACGCCCAGGTAACGCGCGCCCAGGCTGGAGTCGGCCAGCTTGCCCATGCGCACCGCCACATCCAGGCCTTGCGACACCAGATCGGTGTAGCGGTCTTCGAAGCTCAGGTCCAGTTGCACCTGCGGATGCCTTTTCATGAAGTCCAGTGCCAGCGGCACGATCACGCGTCGGCCAAACGCCACCGAGGTGCCTATGCGCAACATGCCCTGGGCCTGGTTCTGGCGCAGGCGCACAACGTTGTCGGCTTCTTCGGTCTCGCGCACGATGATCTTGCATTTTTCGTAATACAGCGCGCCCGACTCCGTGAGGCTCACGCCACGGGTGTTGCGGTTGAGCAGGCGCACGTTCAGGCGCTCTTCGGTCGCCGCAATCTGCTTGGAGACCGTGGGCTGGGTGGTCGAAAATTCCCGCGCCGCTTTTGAGAAGCTGCCGGTTTCCACCACCCGCACAAACATGTGCATGACCTGCAATCTGTCCATGGCCTGATGATAGTCACTTATTCCACCACGGAATAGCTTTTATGGTTTGTGTGCATCTTCTGCAACCTCGTCCTGCTGCCTACAGTCGAGCCTCCACAAAGGAGACAAGACATGGCAAAAATGACAGCCGCCCAGGCCGCCGTCTGGGTGATGGAAAAGGAAGGCGTGACGCAGGCCTTCGGCATCCCCGGTGCGGCGATCAACCCGCTGTATTCCGCGCTGCGCAAGCAGGGCACGATCAGCCATATCCTGGCGCGCCACGTCGAAGGCGCCTCGCACATGGCCGAGGGCTACACACGGGCCGCCGCTGGCAACATCGGTGTCTGCATCGGCACCTCCGGCCCGGCCGGCACCGACATGATCACCGGCCTGTATTCGGCGCAGGCCGACTCAATTCCCATCCTCTGTATCACCGGCCAGGCGCCGCGCGCCCGCCTGTACAAGGAAGACTTCCAGGCGGTGGACATCGAGTCCATCTCCAAACCGGTGACCAAATGGTCGGTCACCGTGCGCGAGCCGGCGCTGGTGCCGCGTGTGTTCCAGCAGGCTTTCCATGTGATGCGCTCGGGCCGCCCGGGCCCGGTGCTGATTGACCTGCCCTTTGACGTGCAGATGGGCGAGATCGAATTCGACATTGACACCTACTCGCCGCTGCCGGTGTACAAACCCGCAGCGACACGCGCACAGATCGAGAAAGCTCTGACGATGCTCAACGAGGCGGACAAACCGCTGATCGTGGCCGGCGGCGGCATCATCAACGCCGACGCGTCGGACTTGCTGGTGCAGTTCGCCGAGATCACCGGCATCCCGGTGATCCCCACGCTGATGGGCTGGGGCACGATTCCGGACAGCCATCCGCTGATGGCCGGCATGTGCGGACTGCAGACCAGCCACCGCTACGGCAACGCGACCATGCTGGCTTCGGACTTTGTGATCGGCATCGGCAACCGCTGGGCGAACCGCCACACCGGCTCGGTCGAGGTCTACACCAAGGGCCGCAAGTTTGTGCATGTGGACATCGAACCGACCCAGATCGGCCGCGTGTTTTCGCCCGACTTCGGCATTGTGTCGGACGCCAAGGCCGCGCTGGAACTGTTTGTCGAGGTCGCCACCGAGTGGGCAGCACAGGGCAAGCTGAAAGACCGTGGCGAATGGGCGTCGGCCTGCCGCCACCGCAAGGGCACCATGCTGCGCAAGACCAATTACGACAGCGTGCCGATGAAGCCGCAGCGCGTCTACCAGTGCATGGTCCGTGCCTTCGGCGAAGACGTTTGTTACATCAGCACCATCGGCCTGTCGCAGATTGCCGGCGCGCAGTTCCTGCATGTCTACAAGCCGCGCCACTGGATCAATTGCGGCCAGGCCGGCCCGCTGGGCTGGACCGTGCCGGCCGCGCTCGGCGTGCGCGCGGCTGACCCAACCCGCAAGATCGTGGCGCTGTCGGGCGACTATGACTTCCAGTTCATGATCGAAGAGCTGGCCGTGGGCGCGCAGTTCAAGCTGCCCTACATCCACATGGTGGTGAACAACTCCTACCTCGGGCTGATCCGCCAGGCGCAGCGCGGCTTCGAGATGGACTACTGCGTGCAGCTCGGTTTCGACAACATCAACACCGATCAGGACGAACCGGTCCGGGCCTACGGCGTGGACCACGTCAAGGTGGTCGAGGGCCTGGGTTGCAAAGCCATTCGTGTGCATCGGCAGGAAGAGCTGGCGCCGGCGATCCAGCAGGCCGAGGCCTGGATGAAGGAGTTCCAGGTGCCGGTGGTGATCGAGGTGATCCTCGAGCGTGTGACCAACATCGCCATGGGCACCGAGATAGACAACATCATCGAGTTCGAGGACCTGGCCGCCACCCGTGACGATGCACCCACCGCCGTGGCTGCGATGCTGGACTAGGACAAGACTATCCATGCCGAAATTCGCCGCCAACCTCACCATGCTCTTCACCGAGCTGCCCTTCATGGACCGCTTCGCCGCTGCACGGGCCGCTGGCTTTGAAGCTGTGGAATACCTTTTTCCCTACGACTACGGCAAGGAAGAACTTGTCACCGCCTTGAAAGACAACGGGCTCAAGCAGGTGCTGCACAACCTGCCGGCCGGCGACTGGGCCGCCGGCGAACGCGGCATTGCCTGCCACGCCGGCCGCACCTCCGAGTTCCGCGAAGGCGTTAATCGGGCGATAACCTACGCCACGGCGCTGGGCTGCCCGCAGCTCAACTGCCTGGCCGGCAAGCTGCCGGAAGGCGCCAGCAGCACGCTGGCCCATGCCACCCTGGTGGCCAATTTGCGCTTTGCGGCATCGGCCCTGAAAGCGGCCGGCATCCGGCTGCTGATTGAGCCGATCAACACTTTCGACATCCCCGGCTTCTTTCTGTCACGGACCGACCAGGCGCTGGCCATCCTGGACGAAGTGGCGTCACCCAACCTGTTTGTGCAGTACGACATTTACCATGCGCAGCGCATGGAGGGCGAACTGGCCAGCACCCTCAGTAAACACCTGGCACGCATAGGCCATATCCAGCTGGCCGACAACCCAGGACGCAACGAGCCAGGCACCGGCGAGATCAACTACGCCTGGCTGTTCAAACACATTGATGCGGCCGGCTACGCGGGCTGGATCGGTTGCGAATACAAACCCAAAACCACCACGACAGCAGGCCTGGGCTGGCTGGCAGGAGCAAACACATGACCAAATCAGGACTGAAGATCGGTTTTATCGGACTGGGCATCATGGGCGCGCCCATGGCCATGCACCTGCTGCAAGCCGGTCACATCTTGTTCGTCAACACCCTTCGCAAGGTGCCCTCGGCGCTGGCCGACGCTGGCGCCACCCTCTGCACCACGGCGCGCGGCGTGGCCGAGCGCGCAGACATCGTCTTTGTGATGGTGCCCGACACACCCGACGTAGAGGCCGTGCTGTTCGGCAACGAAGGGGTCGCCTCGGGCTTGTCCCACGGCAAGACCGTGGTCGACTGCAGCTCCATCGACCCGATTGCCACGCGCGGCTTCGCCAAAAAAATCCAGGCCCTCGGCTGCGAGTGGCTGGATGCACCGGTGTCCGGCGGCGAGGTCGGCGCCAAAGCCGCCAGCCTGACCATCATGGTCGGCGGCGAGCCATCGACCTTCGAGCGGGTTAAACCCCTGTTCGACTTGATGGGCAAGAACGTGACCTTGGTAGGCGGCCCCGGCGACGGCCAGGTCTGCAAGGTGGCCAACCAGATCATTGTGGCGCTGACGATTGCCGCTGTCGGCGAAGCGCTGGTGTTCGCCTCCAAAGCCGGTGCCGACCCGGCCCGCGTGCGCGCCGCACTGATGGGTGGCTTTGCCTCATCGCGCATTCTTGAAGTGCACGGCGAACGCATGATCAAGCGGACCTTTGCACCGGGTTTCCGCATCGCGTTGCATCAGAAAGACCTCAACCTGGCGCTGCAGGGCGCGCGGGCGCTGGGCATTGCGCTGCCGCAAACCGCCGGCGCGGCGCAACTGATGCAGTCCTGCGTGGCACTCGGCCACGGCCAGGCCGATCATTCTGCACTCGTCAAGGCGCTGGAAGCCATGGCCCAGCACCGGGTGGCGCCCGACGCCTAGGCGGCCACGACCTTGCCTGCCGGCAATTTCTGAATAAACAGGGGCCAGACGCCCCGAATCGTTCCGCCTGCCCCGTTTTAAGGGGTATGTACGGAGATTTCGCTGCGTCCATTCCGCCGAACTTGCCCGAGAATAGACCCTGAAAATAATGTGTACAACCCATGTGTACAAACACAGGCATTGTTTTTGCTTGGCTTGAAGCAGCCGATTCATTTCTATCTGGAGTTCCCATGACAAAACGCGTTTTCATCAAAACCCTGGCCGCCCTGACGGTCACTGCCGCCACCTGCAGCAGTGCCTTTGCGCAAAACACGCCCATCAAGTTCCAGCTTGACTGGCGTTTTGAAGGCCCGGCCGCGCTGTTTTTGACACCGGCTGCCAAGGGCTACTTCAAAGACGCCAAGCTCGATGTGACGATAGATGCGGGCAATGGCTCTGGCGGCACTGTGACGCGCGTGGCGTCGGGCACCTACGACATGGGTTTTGCCGACCTGGCCGCGCTGATGGAGTTTCATGCCAACAACCCGGACGCCCCCAACAAGCCGGTGGCCGTGATGATGGTTTACAACAACACGCCGGCCTCGGTCATGGCCCTGAAAAAATCCGGCATCAAGACCGTGGCCGACTTGAACAACAAAAAACTCGGCGCGCCGGTGTTTGACGCCGGCCGCCGCGCCTTCCCGATTTTTGCAAAAGCCAACAACGTGACCGGCGTGCAATGGACGGCCATGGACCCCCCTTTGCGCGAAACCATGCTGGTGCGCGGTGATGTGGACGCCATCACTGGCTTTACCTTCACATCACTGCTCAACCTCGAAGCACGCGGCGTGAAAGCTGAAGACGTGGTGGTGTTCCCCTATGCCGAAAACGGCGTCAAGTTGTACGGCAACGTGATCATCGCCTCACCAAAAATCATCAAGGAGAACCCCGCCGCCGTGAAAGCCTTTTTACTGGCATTCACCAAAGGTGTGAAAGAAGTGATCGCCAAACCGGCACTTGCGATTGAAGACGTGAAAGCACGCGACGGCATCATCAACGTGGCGCTGGAAACCCGCCGCCTGCAATTGGCCATCGACACCGTGGTCAACAGCCCGGATGCACGCGCCGACGGTTTTGGCCAGGTCAAAGGGCCCCGCCTGTCGCTGATGGCCTCCCAGGTGTCCGATGCCTTTAACACCAAGACCCGCGTCAACCCCGATATCGTCTGGAACGGTGCTTTCCTGCCCACAGTCGCCGAACTCAATGTTCTGCCCGCGCTCAAAAAATAAGCCTGCAAACGCTGTCCAGGCGCAAGCCTGATGGCCGTTGAGTTGACACGGCCAGCTTTTCCCTGAAAGGCTGGCCGTTGTCCTGAATACCCCGAGCGAATCACGAACCATCCCATCCATGCAAGATCATCCCGGCAGCCATTTTGTTGACTTCAGCGATGTCTGGCTCGCCTACAACGACGAGTTGCTGGCTCAAAACCACTTCGCGGTAGAGGCGATTGACCTGCAGGTGCGCGAAGGCGAGTTCATTGCCATCGTCGGGCCTTCGGGCTGCGGCAAATCGACCTTCATGAAACTCACGACGGGCTTGAAGATGCCGTCGCGGGGCCGCATCCTGATCGACGGCCAGCCAGTGACCGGGCCGCTGAAGATATCGGGCATGGCCTTTCAGGCGCCCTCGCTGCTGCCGTGGCGCACCACGGTGGACAACGTGTTGCTGCCGCTGGAGATCGTCGAGCCCTTTCGCAGCCAGTTCAAAACCCGGCGCAAGGAGTTTGAAGAACGGGCGCGCAAGCTGCTGCAAAAAGTCGGTCTCGGTGGTTATGAAGACAAGTTTCCGTGGCAACTGTCCGGCGGCATGCAGCAGCGCGTGAGCATCTGCCGCGCGCTGATTCATGAGCCCAAGATGCTGCTGCTCGATGAGCCTTTCGGCGCGCTGGACGCCTTCACGCGCGAAGAGTTGTGGTGCATTTTGCGCGACCTGTGGGCCGAGCAGCGCTTCAACGTCATTCTGGTCACGCATGATTTGCGCGAGTCGGTTTTTCTGGCCGACACGGTGTATGTGATGAGCAAAAGCCCCGGGCGGTTTGTGGTCAAGCGCGAGATTGATCTGCCGCGTCCGCGCGACCTCGAAGTGACTTACACCCAGGCCTTTGGCGACATCGTGCATGAACTGCGCAGCCACATTGGCGCCATCCGCAGCCCGGTGACGGCCACCCCACCTTCAGCGCCAGCCGCCCTCACACCATGACCAAAAAACAGATGGAGCGCTGGTCGCCCTTTGCCCTGCTGCTGGTCATCCTGGCACTTTGGCAGTTGGTGGTGATGGTGTTTGGCATTGCCGAGTACATTTTTCCTGCCCCACTCGCAATCGCGCAGGCCATGGCCGAGTTTGCCGGGCCGATTGCGCAAGCCGCCTGGAAAACCTTCTGGGTCACCATGGTCGGCTTTGGCATTTCGATTGTGGTGGGCGTCATGCTGGGCTTTCTGGTCGGCTCCTCGCGCCTGGCCTATGCGGCGGTGTACCCGCTGCTGGTCGCCTTCAACGCCGTGCCCAAGGCGGCGATTGTGCCCATCCTGATTGTCTGGTTCGGCATTGGTGTTGGCCCGGGCATTTTGACCGCCTTTCTGATCTCGTTTTTTCCGATCACCGTCAACATGGCCACCGGCCTGGCCACGCTGGAGCCCGAGCTGGAAGACGTGTTGCGCGTGCTGGGCGCCAAACGCTGGGACGTGCTGGTCAAGGTCGGCCTGCCCCGCTCCATGCCCTACTTCTACGGCTCGCTCAAAATCGCGATCACGCTGGCTTTTGTAGGTACCGTGCTGGCCGAAATGACCGCCGGCGACTCAGGCATCGGCTACCTGATGCTCAGCGCCGGCTCACAACAACGCATGTCGCTGGCCTTTGCCGGGTTGGTGGTGATTGGCGCGATGGCGATGATCATGTACGAGCTGTTCAGCTACATTGAAAAACACACCACAGCCTGGGCGCACCGCGGCTCAGAGGGCACTTGACCGGCGTTGAGGAACAAAATCGGCACTTTGCCCTTTAACGACGGGAATAGTTTGCTATTAAATAAGTAGCATTTCAGACCCAAATTGTCCTGGACTAGATCCGGGATCCATCGTGGCATCCCGCAGGTGCATAGCGTAGGCCCGCCATGTCACTATTTTGAAGCCCTTCAAAAGACATTTATCTGTGCAAATCATCCATTAAGTGGTAAATTTGCAAGTATGTTGATTCGTAAGGCCCTAAAAACTGTGCAACAAGCACTGTCGCGGCAAGCCTCTGTGGCGCTGATCGGCCCGCGCCAGGTCGGCAAAACCACCTTGGCGCTGGACATTGGCAAACAGCAAAACGGGCTGTACCTTGATCTGGAAGACGTTCAGGAGCGCGACAAGCTCAGCAATCCCGGCGCTTTTTTGTCTGCCTACGAAGACCGGCTGGTGATCCTGGACGAAATTCACCGTGTGCCCGATCTTTTTTTGACGCTACGTGGCCTGATTGACCAAGGCCGCATCCGGGGCCGACGCACCGGGCGCTTTCTGCTGCTCGGCTCAGCTTCGCTCGACCTGATGCGCCAAAGCGGTGAAAGTCTGGCCGGGCGCATCAGCTACATCGACATGACGCCTTTGAGCGTGCAGGAAGTACCCACAGAGGCGTTGGAAGCGCTCTGGCTGCGCGGCGGCTTTCCTGACAGCTTTCTCGCGCAAGACGACCGTCTGAGCCTGGACTGGCGCAAAGATCTGCTGCGGACTTACCTGGAGCGCGATGTGCCGATGTTTGGCTCGCGTATTCCGGCAGAAACCCTGCGCCGCTTCTGGACCATGCTGGCGCACAACCAGGGCGGATTGCACAACGCCTCGCGTTTGGCCGCCGGGCTGGAAGTGAGCAGCCAGAGCGTCAGTCGCTATACCGATTTGCTGGTTGATTTGTTGCTGGTGCGCAGGCTACAGCCCTACCACGCCAACGTCGGCAAACGACTGGTGAAGTCGCCCAAGGTGTACATCCGCGACAGCGGATTGCTGCATGCATTGGTCAATGTGCAGGATCGCAACAGCCTGCTCGGGCATCCGGTGGTAGGCGCAAGCTGGGAAGGTTTTGTCATCGAAAACCTGATCAATGCCGCCCCGGCACTGACAGTACCAGGCTTTTACCGCACATCAGGCGGCGCAGAGATTGACCTGCTGTTAGAGCTGCCCGGTGGCGAGCGCTGGGCCATTGAAGTCAAACGCAGCCGCGCCGCCAAACCTGCCCGTGGGTTTTACGAGGCCTGCGACGACCTGAAACCGGCCAGGCGTTTTGTGGTGCATGCGGGACTGGACGGTCAAGGGCCCTACCCCATCAGTGCCGACGTGCAAGCCATCGGACTGCGCGGGTTGACGGACATGCTGGAACAACTGCGTGCTTGAGTCAACACCCATGCCCGTCAGAACGCTCATGCCCTCACCCCAACCCAACCCTCTCCCAAAAGGTGAGAGCAGTTCAGCTCAAAATGTCACCACCGCCTGTAGCCACAGCGTCGGCGTCTTTGCGGCAGACGCCGGAATGCTGGCTGCCTGACCGCCATGGGTGCGCCAGGCCAGGCTGGCTTTCAGCTGCAGAGCTGCCAAGCTGGCGTTTATGCCAACACCCGCACCGGCCAGAGCGCGCTTGGCTGGAGAGGCGGGCACACCAAAAGGCCGCTTATTGATCGTGACCTCGCCCACGTCATAAAACACCGTCCCCTGCCAAACCTGTGTGAAGCTGTGACGCACTTCCAGCGTTCCTTTAAAGCCTTCATCGCCCGATGCCTCGCCGCCCGGGTAGGCTCGTACCCCGGTCGGCCCGCCCAGGCTGAACTTCTCTGAGGAGTCCAGGTTCTTGCTGGCCTGCTGGCCATTCAGTGAGACTGAGACCAGCGTGCTGTTGTTGATGCGCTGGAGTCGGCTCAGGCCGTAAGTCACCTTGCTGTAACTGCCATTGGTCTGGGCTGATGCGGCATCAATTGCCAAAGCACCGGCTGAGGCAATGTTCAGGTTGCCCATGACTGCGCCTAAGTCAAAGCTGTTGATACCGCCACCCATGAATGCGTCTTGCAAATTACCGCTCAAACCAAGACCGGTCAAACCGATCTTCTTGTCAGTGGTGGTGGCCGTGGCATTGACTTTGTCGTTGAGGTTTTTACTTTCAAAGCTGAGAGTGCCGCTTAAATTCTTGGCTGGGCTGCGAATGAAGGGATAGGCGGCGAAGACGGAGGTAGAGTTGGCACTGCCTTGCGCTTCAAGCAGGGCAAACTCCCGGCCCAGTTTGTAACGGGTGTCAAAGTAGGCGGCACCCAGACGAAGGCCGTCACTGCCG